>JAWKRM010000019.1:0-82680 GCA_041389625.1 Polyangiales bacterium | reverse complement strand
AAGAGGTTCAGGAACACTTGGCGGATCTGCTGCTCATCGACGGCCACTTCGGGGAGCGCCGGCGCGGTGGTGAGGCGCACGTCGACCTTCGCCTCGGCCATCTCCCGCGCCACGAATGTTCGCACCGATTCCACCAACGCCACGATGTCCTCCGGGTGAAGCTCCGGATCGGGAATGCGCGCGAGGCGAAGGTACTCCTCCGTGAGCCCTGTGAGCCGGTCGACCTCCCGCTGGATGGCTTCGAGGATCTCCTTCGTCTCCTTCTGCGCGGAGCCCAGGTCCTCCTCGAGGAGCTCCACATTGAGCCGAATGCTCGACAAGGGGTTCCGCACTTCGTGCGTCACGTGCGCAGCCATACGCCCCATGGCGGCGAGACGTTCGCTCTCGAGGAGACGCGCCCGCGTGCGGAGCTGTTCTTCGTGGGCATCCCGAAGGCTCGCGTCGCGCGCGCGGAGGGCATCGACCATGCGTTCGAACTCGGCGGCGAGGCGGCCGAGTTCATCCTTCGAACGCACTTCGAGACGCGATTCAAAGTCGCCGGCCGCGACCGCTGCGACCCGCTCGCCAAGGAGCGGGATCGGGGAAAGCACCCGTTGCGTCCACCACGTGACAAACACCGCGAGCCCAAGGGCGAGGGACGTGAGAATCAGGAGGGACACCGTCGTCCGCTGTTCCCGCTCGGCCACGCTCGCCGAATACGACGCCAGGCGTGACTCCACCACGTCGCGCGCGCGGCGGAGGCGATCACGGACCAGGCGCTCGTCGTTCTGGAGCTGCCCAAGGAGCGCGGCGGCTTCGGCCGTTCGCCCCTCCACAAGGGCCGAGAAAAGGCGATCGTACCGCGCATCGCTGGCACGGAATGCGTCCTCGACACCACGGAGTTCGCCACGCACGCGTTCGAGGGCGGCGGCGTCCTTCTTGTCGGGCTTCAGGCGAAACGCGCGATCCACGTTGTAGAGCGCACGGCGTACCGTCGTGGGGCGGAGCTTGCGAGCGGTGTTGAGCCAGTGGCGCGTGGCGGTCGGGTCGCTCTCCTTGAGGAATCGATCGAGGAGCGTCGCGAAAAGCGACTGCGTGGCCTTGGCCTCACCCACGGTGATCGCCAGGGGCACGTACCCCTCCTCCATGAGACGGAGGCTCTTCGCGGTACGCTGGTGTTCGACGACGCTGCCAACGAGAATCGCCGCGAACGCGACGAACGACACGACGAACGCGAGGAAGATGCGCGTCGGAATCGAGAGCGCCGGACGCTTCATGGCGTGCGCCCTCCCCCGAGGTCCTTCGCGCGTGCCTCTTCGACCGCCGCCTCTGCCCGACGACCGAGGCCCGCAAGTGCCCGTGCGCGGAGTCGATGCAAGGTCACGTCGTACGGGGCGACGTAGAGCGCAGACTCGCTGGCTTCGAGGGCTTCCTTCCAGGCGCCGTCGTCCGCCAGAAACCGCACGCGCTCGACCCACGCATGGGCGCCGTGCTGGTCGATCTCGGCAACACGAAAGACCGCCCTTCGCACCAGGGCGCCATCACCGATGGCCTTCCCGAGACCCCAGAGGCGACGCCACGCATCCACGGCGTCGGGCGAGAGCTCCGCCGCACGCTCGAGCTCCACACGAAGCCCGCGCAAATCGCCCTGTGCCTCCCGCACGTCCGCGAGCGCCATACGAATGCGATAGCCGTCGACGCCACTCGACACAAGCGCCGACAGCGACTGGTCCGCCGCGCGCGTGTCCTGCTCTCGTGCGGCACGGTGCGCGCGCCGGAAGAGCGTCGCCACCGCATCGTTTCGGGGGCGGGCATCGGCCTCGTCCCGGTCGAGCCACGGGTCGGGGGCCGCGGCGCTCCACCGCGCGACGAGGGACTCGCGGAACACACGGTCGAGTTCATCCATGCCCGCCCCGAACGTCGCGCGGAACGCCTCCTCCGTGGACATTCCAGCGCCCCACGCGACGAGCAGCGATCGCACCTTGGGAAATCCGTAGCGATCCACGAGCATCCGCGCGAAGAGCGACGACGCGAAGTACATGGCCGAAAGGTCCGCGCCCGAGCGTGGCCGGAGAAACGCGCGGTCCCAATCCCGGACGGGTGGCAGTCGACCGCCATCCACCATGTCGCGCAGCGCCGAGTCCTCTTCACGTTTCCACTCGGGGCGCGCCGAGGTGGTTTCGTACTCCGCAAGTCCCTCCGTAAACCAGCGCGGCACGCGGTGCGCCGAGAGCTTCAGATGGAACACATGGGAGAGTTCGTGCCAAAGGACCTCGCCCCAGTTCGCGGGGCTGCCGGCGGGCGAGATCGCCATGATCACCTTGCCGAAGCACACGCCCTCGAGACCGAGACGCGGCAGGCCCGTCGCGCTCACGGAGAATTCGTCGCGGGAGTTCCAGAGCTCCACCTGGAGCGGGCCATCCGGCGTCACGCCATAGCGCGAGCGCATGTCGTCGTACGCACGGCGAAGCAGGGCCGTGGCATAGGGCGCGAGCATGGGCGCCTCGTCGCGGTGCACCAGAAGGTCAATGGGCCCGGAACGCACGTGTTCGTAGAACGGCTCGACATGCTTCTCGTAGAGTTCGAGCAGGTTGAACACACGGGCGTTGTAGTGGTCGAGCTCCCACGCCGCGCGGAGCGCCTCAAGGCCGCGCTTCGATTCGCCGAGGCGCAGGAGGTTCAGGCCGAGGGCGGCCCGGGCGTTGGCATCGCTCGGCGCGGCCTCCGCGGCCCGTTCGGCAAACCGCGAGATGTCGGCGTACCGATGCAAGCGTTCGGCCTGCTCGATGGCCGCGTGATACGGGAGTGCATCGTGGGTCGCGCGCGAACCATGGGCGCGATGGCACGCTCATAGGTCGCCGCATCGCTCGCTTCGTACCGCGCGAGGGCGTCGAACAACGGCGCACGCGGGTCCGACGCATGGGCGGCGCGGAAACGGTCGCGGGCGCCGGAGGCAGCGTCGGCATCCTGCGCAAGGAGCGCCGCACGCCCAAGTACCCATAGTGCATCGGCGTGCGTCGAATCGATCTCGAGCGCGCGGTTGGCGGAGTCGCTCGCCCGGGCGATGTCCATCGTCGCCTCGAGCCGAAGACCCGCCAGCATCGCGTGCGCGTCGGCGAGGTTCGGGTTGAGCTCAAGCGCGCGACCGAGGGAGCGCTCCGCCTCGGCGTACTCGTGCTTGTCCACAAAGAGTTCAGCCCACGCCAATTCGAGCCGCGCGTTGTCCGAATCCGCGTGTACGGCCTCGCGAAATGCGTTGTTCGCATCCTGGATGGCGCCGAGCGCCCACGCCGACTGCGCAACGGCCACCAGGCCGCGACCATCCGTGTCCGCCACTTTCCCGCCGTTGTAGGCCTCGATCGCCACGCGCAAGAACGGCTCCGCCTCCGCGCGCATGCCCCGCGATTGGAGCAAGCGGCCGAGCATCGTGTTTGCGACGAGGGCGTTCGATACACGGGCCGCCTCGCGTAGAACCTTCTCCGCTTCGCCTGCGCGGTCGCACCGGAGCAGAGCGTTCGCACGAAGGGGCTCGGTACGTGCCGAAGCCGCGCCCGAACGCCGCGCCGCCGACGCGAACGCCTCCGCCTCGCCGCAAGCGCCTCGATTGAGGGCGAGTTCGGCACGGGCGAGGAGCGCCTCGGGTTCGGTGCGATCCCGAAGGAACGCATCGGCAACCGCATCGTACCCGCGGCGGGCGGCGCGGAGGGCCGAGGCAAGGTCGTTCACCGTCGGGGGTGGCTCCGCTGGACGAGCCGGCGCGTCGACCACCGCGCCGTCGGCCCCACCACCGTCGAGTGTTGCGATCGAGCGCTGCGCTGCGGCGGGTACGGGCGAATCGCGCCGCGACCCGCCCGGGGGCGCGGACTTCCCGGCGTGGCCGGTGCCGGTCGCACCGCCACAGGCCAGTGCGCCGAGCCCCAAGGCAAGCATCAGCGCGCTGCGGCACGTGCCACGGCAGCCCGATGCGGTGCGCCTGGCGTCACCGCCGGGAGAGGTCATTTCGGCGTGCATACGCCGGTACCGGCGGGCGAGTACGCGTATGCGATGCAGTGTTGCGAATCGCCCGGACACGGCACGTCGTCACTCCCAATGCTACAGACGCGCTTGCAAGTGCGGATACCGGTGCCCGTACACACGAGCCCCGGCGCGCAGTCGTTCCAGCCGCCACACGTCTCGTCGATCGCCTTCGCTCCCTCCGGCAAACAATCGGTGCCGGCGCTGGCGGAGACCACGTAGCACCCCTCACCCTCGTCGCACTCCTCCGAGCTGTCGAGCACGTTGCACGGTCGAGGCGGAATGCAGCGCCCCCAGGCGGTCAACGCGCCGTCGACCAGCGTCGCGCCGTCACTGCATCGTTCACCCTCGCCCGGGCACGCCGCGTCCTCGGCACAACAAACTTCACCACACTCGCCGGCGCCGTTCCGCTTGAAGCACGCGAGGCCCGCCACGCAATCGGCGACTTGCGTGCACGCTTCGCCCTTCTCGGCCGTGCCGGGTTCGCCGCACGCCGGCACCGCCGTGGCGAGGACACACGCGGCGGACTCACCGCAAGCCGCCAGGTCACGCGGATCGCACGTCACTTCGCCGCAGAGCCCCACGGGCCCCGCATCGCCGCCGTCGCCGCCGTCTTCGCCTCCGTCGAGCGGCCCCGCATCGGGCGACGGAACGACGGTGCCATTGGGACCGCCGTCCTTCGCTCCCCCGTCGCCGTCCGACTTCTTCGTGCACGCCACCAACAACAGGGCGACGCACAGACTGCCGGCGAACCTACGCATCGTCGATCAATTCACTTGGGCTTGCTTGGCCTCGACGGACGTAATGTCGGCGCGACCAAGGCTGCGCGCACGCTCAAGCGCCGCATGCACGAAACGCACGAAGAGCGGATGCGGCGCATGGGGCCGGCTCTTGAACTCCGGGTGCGCCTGCGAGCCGATGAAGTACGGGTGATCGGGCAGTTCGATCATCTCCACGAGGTTTCGATCGGGCGATAGCCCGGAGAGCACGAGCCCGGCCTTCTCGAGGATCTCGCGGTAGTCGTTGTTCACCTCGTAGCGGTGACGGTGCCGCTCGCTAATCTCCGAAGCACGGTAGACATCCGCCGCGAGCGACCCCTGCTTGAGCACGCACGGATAGGCACCAAGACGCATCGTGGCACCCTTGCTCTTCACGCCGCGCTGCTCGGGCATGAGGTCGATGACCGGCTCCGGGCAATCGGGCTGGAACTCGGTGCTTCCAGCCTTCGCGATGCCGCACTTGTTGCGGGCATACTCGATGACCGCCATCTGCATGCCGAGGCAGATGCCGAAGAACGGCACGCCATGTTCGCGGGCGTACTGGATCGAGAGAACCTTGCCCTCCGTTCCGCGATCGCCGAAACCACCCGGGACGAGGATGCCGTCGTGGGCGCTCAGCAGCTCGGTGGCGTTCTCGGGCGTCAGCTTCTCGCTGTCGACGTAGGCGATGTCGAGGCGCACATCGTTGGCGAGGGCGCCGTGCACGAGCGCTTCGTGGAGCGATTTGTACGAATCGCGAAGGTGCACGTACTTGCCGACGAGCGCGATGGAGACGCGACCGTTCGACGGCTTCTTGAGTTTCTCGACGGCCCGCGTCCAGCGCTTGATGTCCGGCTGACGCGACCAAATGTTGAGGCGCTCGACGAGCTGTTCATCGAGCCCCTCTTCGTGGAGCACGATGGGAAGCTCGTAAATGACGCCAACGTCGTGCGCGGAGATGACCGCATCCACCGCGACGTTACAAAAGTGCGCGATCTTTTCCTTGAGCGACCGCGCGATGGGGCGATCGGAACGGCAGAGGAGCACCTCAGGCTGGATGCCGAGGCCAAGCAGCTCCTTCACCGAGTGCTGCGTGGGCTTCGTCTTGAACTCGCCCGCCGTCGTGATGTGCGGAACAAGCGTGACGTGCACGGAAATGGCGTTTTGCGGGCCCTGTTCCACCTTGAGCTGGCGCACGGCCTCGAGGAACGGGAGCGATTCGATGTCACCCACGGTGCCGCCCACCTCGACGATGGCCACGTCCACGCCCGCCGCGGCCTCGCGCACGCGCGCTTTGATCTCGTCCGTGACGTGCGGGATCACCTGGATGGTCGCACCAAGGTACTCGCCGCGACGCTCCTTCTGAATGACGGCGTCGTAGATGCGGCCCGTCGTGAAGTTGTTCGCACGCGCCATGATCGCGCTCGTGAAGCGCTCGTAGTGGCCGAGATCGAGATCGGCTTCGGCGCCATCGTCGGTGACGAAGACCTCGCCGTGCTGGTACGGGCTCATGGTGCCCGGATCCACGTTGATGTACGGGTCGAGCTTGATGTTCGTGACCTTGAGGCCACGTGCTTCCATCAGCGCGCCCATCGATGCGGCCGCGAGGCCCTTTCCGATGGAGCTAACAACACCACCGGTCACGAAGACGTATTTCGTGCGTTTCTTGTTGCTCACCCGGACACCTTTGCCGTCGGACGTGCCGCGCGCGGGGGGTACGCGCGGATGCTGCAAGTGACGTCCGAGCTGGGCCGGTACACCAACAGCAGCACGGAAGCGCACTCTAGAAACCGAGCCGAGAAGTGTCAACGCGACTCGTCACGGCGAAGCGTTTTCGGCGATCGCCACGCGCAATCTCGAGGAATCCCTCGCTCGCGCTAGAGCCGTCTCCCGAAATCCTGGGTGGCATTTCCCGTGGAGATCCCCACGCCGATATCCACAAACCCCGCGTCCATGATGTTTCGGCAGTGGCCCGGAGAGTTCATCCACGCGTCGACCATGGCGGCGGCGGAGAGCACGGGCTTCAAGATATTCTCGCCCGCGTAGCCCCACGTGTAGCCCGCCGCGGTCATGCGCTGGTCGAAGGTCACGCCACTTGGATTCGTATGCGCGAAGAAGTTGCGCGTATCCATGTCGAGCGAGTGGAGGCGCGCCGCGCATCGGAGTGCCGCGTTCATCGAGAGCGCGGGTGCGGGACCGAAGGTGCCCTCCGAACCGCAGCTCGCGCCGGCGGCGCGGTGTTGGTTCGTCAGTCGGAGGACTTCGTCTTCGAGCGCGGTACGCGCGGCGCCGAAGTATGCGACGGGCTCGCAGTGGGCACCCGCGGGCACCGGATCCCGCACGGGCGAAGGTTCAGGCCCGGGCCCCACGCCCGCATCGGGTTCCGCGGGCATGGCGCCGTCGGGCTCCGCGCCCGCGTCGGGCCCCACCAACACCGATGCGTCCGGAACGAATGCGCCGGGCCCGTCGCCCTTCGCGGACCACGACTCACCCTCCGCAAGCAGGCGAGGTCCTTCGGAGGGCGGTTCACCGTCAATGCTGCCAAGGCACCCCGAGAGGGCCACCGCCGCACCACAAACCGGCCACCACGCCCAGAACGGGCGGCGGAAGCACTCCCCCGTGCCGCGCTTTCGCACAACCAAGGCTAGCCGACGAAGGCCCTTGAGGCCCGCGGTTCTGGCGCTAGAACGTGGGCCCGCACTCCGCGCTTTCGAGCCCATCGAAATTCTGCGCCATGAACGATCCGCGATTCATCTTTAATACCGACGATCTCCGCATTGACCGGCTCCGGCCGCTCCTGCCCCCCGCGATTCTGATGGACGAGCTGCCCATCACCGAGCGAGCGGCGGAACTCGTGGCGCGCACGCGCGACGAAGCCGCCGGCATCGTCCGCGGGAAAGACGACAGGCTTTTGGTCATCGTCGGCCCGTGCTCGATTCACGACCCGAAGGCGGCGATCGAGTACGGCGAACGACTCCTGCCGCACATCGATCGGCTTGGGGACGACCTCTGCATCATCATGCGCGTCTACTTCGAGAAGCCGCGCACGACCGTTGGCTGGAAGGGCCTCATCAACGACCCAAACCTCGACGGCTCCTTCGAGATCAACAAGGGTCTCCGATTGGCGCGCGGGGTGCTCTTGGACCTGGTCGATCGCGGCATCCCCGCGGGAACCGAGTTCCTCGACACGATCACGCCGCAGTACATCGCCGACTTGGTGTCGTGGGGTGCGATCGGCGCGCGCACCACCGAGAGCCAGGTGCACCGGGAATTGGCATCCGGGCTTTCCATGCCCGTGGGCTTTAAGAACGGGACCGCGGGCAGCATCCAAATCGCGGTGGATGCGATTCGCGCGGCCCGTAACCCGCACCACTTTCTTTCGGTCACGAAGCAGGGCATCTCCGCCATCGTCGCCACGCGCGGCAACGACACGTGCCACCTGATCCTGCGCGGCGGACACGGGAAGCCAAACTACGACGCGGCAAGCGTCGCAGAGGCGACCACGCGCCTCGACGATGCGGGTCTCGATTGCGGCATCGTGATCGACATGAGCCACGCGAACAGCTCGAAGGATCACGACCGACAGGCGACCGTCGCAAACGATGTGGCGACGCAGATTGCCGCCGGGTCTCGCCGCATCGCGGGCGTGATGATCGAGAGTCACCTCGTCGGGGGTCGACAGGACCTCGCGCCCGGCAAACCACTCGCCTACGGCCAGAGCATCACCGACGGCTGCCTCGCGTGGGACAAGACGGTCCCCGTCCTCGACGCCCTCGCCGCGGCGGTACGCAAACGACGCTTCTCGCAGCCGACGCAGGTCTAGCGGCGCTAGTCGAGCCGGATGATGTCCGCGGCGGTGTCCGCGATGTTTGCATCACGGACACGTTCGAACTCGGCGAGCTGCGCGCGCACGAGGTTCCCGACATCTTCCCACGACCGGGCCCGTGGACCGGACAGGTGTCGGTTGTACCAGCGGTTATAGATCACGTACGGCACGCCAGCGTCGGCGGCCGCACGGATGTTCCGTGGCGAGTCGTCGACGAGCATGTGGGTGCCGTAATTAGTTTGGACGTCTTGCCAGGGAAGCTCACCTGGTCGGGGAAATGCCCGCGTCGCGAAGCCACGCCAGGGTATCGCGTGCCACGGATGCGCTCCGGCTTGTCTCCGTGGGACGCGCGGTGATCACGTGAACCTTGGCACCGGCATCCTGGAGATCACCGAGCACGTCGGCGGCGCCCCGTGCCACGCCCATGTCACGGTAGATGTGGTGCTCATTCGCCGCCACGTCGTGGATGCGATGGAATCGCTCACGGAGCGAAAACCCGAACCCGCTCTTCACGACCGAATCCACGAGGCCCACGAAGTGACGCGCGAGCCAGCGCGCCGTGGGCTTCGCCGTGACGCCGTCGAGATCGAGTCCCACCGTGAAGCCCCTCGCCGCGGCGGAATCACCGGCATCGACAACGCGCGTCGTCTTGCCCGCGGCGTGACCCGTGGCGGTGCTCGCCAGGTCGATGACGGCGCCGCGCTCGGCGGTTCGCGTGCCGTGCTCGGCGGTCCGTAGTTCGCGCACCACATCCGCCGCATCGTGTGCAGTCGACGCGGCGCCCCGCGCGGTGGTTCCAGTGCCCTTGGCAAGCCTCGCCGATTCCGCCAGTTCACGGAGGAGCTCCGCAGCGCCCGCCTGCGCCGCCACGCTCACGGGGGTCGCTCCCCGGGCGGCGGCTCCCCGGGCGGCGGCCCCCCGGACCGATTCCCCGGTGGACTCCGGGACGCAGGCGGCGCGCCCGCCACCGGCAATGTCGTCCTTGAACGCGGCACCGAGCGTGCCGAGGCCCCCCGCACCCGCGAAGGCCACGAGGAGCACGGCGAGGTGCGAGGTGCTCACGCTTCCGCGCGTATCGCGACCGAAGGGCATGTCTGGCGTCAATGCACAGGGCATACCGCTCTGGATCCCTCGCAGATCACGCAGGTCCGCCCGGGCCGTCACGCCCCAGCGCATGGAGTCGCGTGAACCCCTAGGCGAACGAGTGCGCAAGCTGCGGACGGTTCACGCGTCTCCGACGGGACGGGGCTCGGCGCTCGCCGCGACGGCGAGGCTCCGGGCGACCCCGCGATCCAGTTTGCCGTTCGCCGTCACCGGCACAGCCTCAACGTGGACCCAGTGCTTCGGGCACTTGAAGGCAGCGAGTCGCGCGGCGGCGAAGGCGTCGAGGTCGGCGCGAAGGGCAACGCCCGCCACGACCCCGACGACACGCTCGCCCCATTCCGCATCGGGCACGCCCACGACACACACAGCGTCCACGCCCGGACAGCCCGTGAGGACGGACTCGACCTCGAGCGGTTGCACGTTCTCGCCGCCGGAAACGATGACGTCGTCCACGCGCCCAAGGACACGCACAACGCCATCCGACGTCACCTCGCCGGCGTCGCGCGTCGACCACCAGTCATTGGGCGACACGGGTTCGCCGCCAACGTACCCCGAAAAGAGCTGCGGACCGCGAACCTCGAGCACGCCACTCGGTGCGCGGATCTCCATGCCGGGCACCACGCGCGCGGCCGCCGCGGTCCCGGGCGCGGTCGCCAGCTGCGCCGCGGTCTCGGTGAGTCCGTAAGTCGCGCGAACGGGGTACCCGAGCTCCGTCGCTGCGGCGATGAGCGCGTCGGGGGCCGCCGCGCCGCCGACGAGCAGCACGCGGAGCGAAGCGGGCGAAGGGAGCGACGCGCGCACGAGACGTGCAAGCATGGTCGGCACGACGGAGGCGACCGTCACGGCCTCACGGGTGAGGAGCGCGTGGAACGCCGACGCTTCAAACGGGGCTCCGTCGCCAAAAACCACTTCCCCGGCGCCGCGCCACGCGCGGTACGCGATGGAGAGCCCGCCCACGTGCGCGAGCGGTAGCGAGAGAAGCCAGCGATCGGTACGCGTCGTACGGAGGACTTCGGCGCTTGCGCGGGCGGCGGCGTCGAGCGCGCGTGTACTCAACACGGCCGCGCGGGGAGCGCCGCTCGAGCCGGAAGTCAAAGCACCGCCGCCGGCGCCTCGGGGCCCGACGCGTCGTGGCCGTGGAGCACCGTCGATGGAGCCGGTTCCACCCGCCACGCGCCATCGGCCCAGCGTAGGTTCGGCCTCAAGAGCTCCTCCGCCACGCGCACTTCGGAATCGGTCCAACGCGGATGCACCGGCGCCATGGCGACCCGTTCCTCGAGGCATGCGCGCACCAACCGAAGGGAGAGCGGACCCCTGTCACCCACGAACGTCGCCAGGGGTCGATGCGACCCCAATCGTGCCGTCGCCTCCGCGAGCGATGTACGAACCGACTGCAAATCGGCCATCCCCGCCGTCATGGCGCGCCGCCCATGCGCTCCGCAAGAAACGGAAGCCCAAGCCCCGGGTCCGTCGGCGGGTCGAAGTGGGCGCCGCGGAGTCCCGGCATGCGAACACCCGGCCAGCCCTCGAGGGTTCGGTGTTCCGCGAGCCCGTGCGCCGCGTCGCGCGTCCCGAAGGCCGCCGCGCACGCAAGGGCGGCGCGCAGCTCGATGGGTCCGCCGAAGGCGTGGGAAAAGATCACGCGCATTCCGCGGGCCCGCCCGTCGTCTGCGAGGGCGCGAAGCCGCGCGAAGCCCCCGAGCACACTCGGCTTGAGAACGATCGTATCGAGGGGCACCGCCCGCCGCAGTTCGTCCACCGCGGGCCATGCCTCCGCGTCGACGAGGCTCTCGTCGAGGGCGAGGGGAACGCGCACGTCCCGGAGCGCGGTGAGCTTGGACCACGGGACCGGTTCCTCGATGAACTCGATGTTGAGGTCCGCGACGGCGTCGAGCCACGCGGCGGCATCCGTCGGCCCGAGCACGCCGTTGGCATCCAGGCGAAGGCGCGTGGCAACAGGCACCACCTCGCGCGTGGCGCGAAGGCACGCGAGCTCCTCGTCGAGATCCACGCCGACCTTGAACTTGAGCGTGCCAAACCCCGCCTCCACCGCCTGCGCCGCCGCGTCCGGGGAATCCACGAGGCGCGCGAGGGCGATCGGCGCCACGGGTACGCCGAAACTCGACTCGAAGGGTTTCCCGTGCGCGACGCTCCACCAGTCCCGAAACGCGGTCTCCATGGCGAAGCTCGCCGACGGTACCGCGAGCCGAGGAAACGTCTCCTCGAAGCGTTCCGTGGTGGGCGCCGCCCACGGCAGTGGCGCGGATGCGAGGGCCGCACGGGCAGCGTCGAGTGTCTCGTGCGAAAACCCGGGGAGCGGCGACGCCTCGCCCTGACCGCGCCCCCCGTCGTCGCTCTGCACCGTGACGAGCAGCGCCTCGCGTACGTCCCAGTGCCGAATGGCGTTTCGAACCGTCGGGATCTCCACTCGCACCGCCGCGACGTCGATGCGCTCGATCACCACGGAGCGGAATCCCAGCCGAGCCCCACTGCGAACGCCACGCCGTACACCAAAAGGAGCTTTGCCGTGGACGCGAGCACCGGGTTCAGCGCGGTCCCGGAACGCGTCGCCACGCGCACGAGGAGCCACGCCGCCCACGGCAGGGTGACAAGCGGCGCGAGTACGGCAACGGGCGAAGCGCCGCTCCACCAGAGCACCAACGGCACCGCGTAGGCGATGGTGAGGAGGAACGCGTACTCCGCGATGGCGCCACCGAGGCCGAATCGAACGGCGAGCGTGCGCTTGCCGACTGTGCGGTCGGTCTCTCGATCGCGCACGTTGTTCACGACGAGGATGGTCGTCGCAAGCGCGCCCACGGGCGCCGAGGCCCACCACGCGAGCGTCGGCACGTACCCGAGCGACACGTAGGCCGTGCCGCAAACGGCCACGAATCCGAAGAAGACCATGACGAAAACATCTCCGAGGCCGTTGTACCCAAGGGGAAACGGACCGCCTGTGTACGCGATGCCCGATGCGATGGACGCGAGGCCGATGAGCACCACGGGATACCCACCCACCACGACGAGGTAGGCGCCCGCGAGCGTCGCCACACCAAAGCTCGCAATCATCCCGCGACGCATGGCACGGGGCGAGAGGAGCCCCGCGTGCACGGCGCGGGTGGGCCCCACGCGCGCGTCGGTGTCGGCGCCCTTCTCAAAGTCGAAGACGTCGTTGGCGAAGTTGGTTCCGATTTGGATGGCGAACGCCCCAAGGAGTGCGGCGAGCGCCGGCGCCCAACGCGCGCCGTGTTCCGCAAGCGCCACCGCCGCACCCACCGCCACCGGGACGAAGGCCGCCGTCAAGGTCTGTGGGCGCGCCGCCAGGAGCCATGCACGGGCGCTTCCCGGACGCACCTCAGCGGAGTGGCTCGGTACGATTGGGGCGGCGTCGGCATCGTTCGCGGTGTTCGGCGGCGTCATGGCCGGGCCTCCGGAGCGGGCGACACGAGCACATCCCTGAGCGCATCCGGGGCTTCGAGGACGACGTTGTGCCCGACCGCCGGGACCACCGTCACGCGGGACACCGGGAGCGCTTCGGCCGCGCGTTCGGCCAACGCACGGAACTTCGCATCGAGTTCGCCGACGACCAAATCGACCGGAACACGAACCGTGGGCAAGGCAGCCCAGCGGCTCGGCATCGCTCCGAGGCCGAGGCTCCGGAGCGCCGCCGCCACGCCGCCTTCGAGGTGCGACGCTCGAACGGCGCGCTGTGCGTCCTGCACGTCGGGATGGAGCGTCGCGCGTTGCGACTCGAACATCGGCAGCGCCTCCCACGACGTCACAAAGGCGTCCATACCGCGTGCGATCACATCCTTCGCCTGCGCTTCATCCTCGCGTCGGCGTTCGGCGCGCTCGTCCTCCGCATCAAGGCCCGGATGCACACCGATGAGCGTGGCGCGCTCCACGAGGTGCGGGTGCCGCACCACGAGCCCGAGCGCGACACGCGCACCCATGGAGTATCCGACGACGTGCGCACCTCGAGCGCCCTCCCGCTCCACGAGGTTCGCGATGCGATCCACCTCGTCATCAAACGCGATCTCCGGGGATGTGGGTGGAACGGCCCCGTGACCAAACAGCGAAGGTCGAATGGCGTGCGTCGACGGCCCGAGACGACGAACGATGCCGTCCCAGGACGCCGGCCTCCCGAGGAAACCGTGGAGGAACACCCACGTCATGACGCACCATTCGAAGCGGGCGGCGATTCCGCAAGGGCAGCATCGAGGCGTTCGAGGCACATGCGCGCGTTGTCGGATGACACGATCACCTCCACGAGGGTCGGCCGCGCCGCTTCGAGACCGTCGGCGAGGGCTCGGGCGAGGCCTCCGGCGTCCACCGCGCGGGAATAGCCGAGCCCGAACATCGCCGCCGCGTGATCAAACCGGAGCCCGTGGGGCGTGGTCCACAAGTCGAAATGCGGCCGGAGAGCTTCGCTCCTCGCGGCGGGAAGCGTATCGAAGATGTGGCCACCGTCGTTGTTGAGCACGACGACGAGGAACGGTGCCGCCTGCGCACGGACGACGGCAAGACTGCCAAGGTCGTGGAGCAACGAAACGTCGCCGAGCACCAGTGCCACGGGGTCGACGCTCGCCGCACGGGCGCCCGCGGCGCCCGCCACGAGTCCGTCGATTCCGCTCAGGCCGCGCTGGCTGAGCACACGGAGGTCCTTGTGGCGACACGTGACCCACGCGTCCGCCCAGCGCACCGGCAGGCTGTTTCCGACACTCAGCACCGCACCCGCGGGCAACGCATCGACAACCGCTTGCATCGCCACGGGCTCGGCGATGGCACCGTCGGCGGACGCCGCGCGAAGGGCGTGAGCGGCATTTCGGTCATGCTCGACGAGGGACTTCACCCACGCGCCATCCACCTTTGTCGCTGCACGGTGCGCAAGTGTTTCGAAGGCACGCGCCGTGTCGCCGACCACAAACCCCTGCGCCGTCTGCGCGGGATCTTCGAATTCGACGTCACCGACGATCCAGCGCGGAATCGACGCGTGCGCGGCCACAAAACGCTCCCACGCCCCCGACGTCGGCGGGCGACCGACCTGAATCACCAGGTCCGGAACGGGCAGCCCCTTCGAACTCCGAAGCGCGGCGTCGAAGGCGTCGAGCAGCGTGACGCCCGCGGGCACGTCCGCCGTGAAGCGGAGCTGACTGGTCGCCTCGGCCACAAGCGGAAACCCCGTGTGCGCGCAAAAATAGAAGACCGCCCGCCTCGTCCGCGCGTCCGCCGAGAGCGGTCCCGCCACCACGAGGCCGCGGCGCGCCTTGCCGATGGCGACGCGGAGCGCATCCACGGCGCCATCGTCGGCCACGACCACCGGTGCACGGTGGAAGGCGAAGCCTTCGCGACGAACGGCGATCACACGCTCAGCAACCCCCGCATCCACATGCTCCGCCGGTGCGGCCGCGTCGGGTTCGAGTGGCTTTCGAAAGCGTGCGTTGATCTGCACGGGGCCAGGCACCGGGCCACGGGCCCGCGCCACGGCCTGGAGCGCCACGCGCTTGACCATACGCAGCCCTCGAAGGGTCGCGTCGGGCTCGCCAAGGTCCGCAAACCACCGCGCGTGTTCGCCGAAGAGCGAGCGCTGCGAGACGGTCTGGTTCGCACCCACGTCCTGAAGCACGAGGGGACGATCGGCGGCGATCACCAGGAGCGGAACCCGCGACACCGACGCCTCGAGGACGGCGGGGAAATAGTGCGCCGGCGCCGAGCCCGAGGTGCAGACAAGCGCGACGGGATCACCCGAAACCTTCGCCATGCCGAGGGCGAAGAAGCCCGCGGCGCGCTCGTCGACGACGGAATGCACGCGCAGCGCACCATTCGCCGCGAAGGCCCAAACCAACGGCGTCGACCGCGAGCCCGGCGAGATGACCACTTCGCGCACGCCCGCATGCACGAGCGCATCGACGAAGAGCTCACACCACGCGGAGGTTCGATTCACGCCGACACTCCGAGCGCCCCGAGGAGCGGTCGGAGTTTGAGGGCAGTCTCGTCAAACTCCGCGTCGGGGTCGGACCCTCGCACGAGGCCAGCACCCGCGAAGATCCACGCCTCGTCCCCACGAAGCAGGCCCGAACGGAGCGCCACCGCGAACTCGCCATCCCCCTGGTCGTCGAACCAACCGACGGGCCCTGCGTACCAACCGCGCGACACGGGCTCGTGTGCGCGGATCCACTCCATGGCGGCGCGCTGCGGCGTACCGCCCACGGCGGGCGTCGGATGGAGGGCCGCAACGAGTGCGAGAACGTGGGTCGGCGCGTCAAGCGTGGCGACGATGGGCGTCACGAGGTGAAGAACGTTTGGGAGCGCACGCACGGTGGGCGCCGCGTCGAAGCGAAGGTCCGTGGCGAGCGACTCGATGCGCTCGACGACGTGGCGCACGACGGACGCGTGTTCTCGAAGGTCCTTCTGGCTCGCGCGAAGGCGGTCGGACGCGTTCTCCGCCGTGACCGAAATGGACCCGGCGAGTGCTTCGGTGACCACGGAGAGCCCTCGCTTGGCGATGAGCCGTTCGGGCGAAGCGCCAAGGAATGTCTGCCCGGCGTGCCGGAGCGCGAAGGTGAAGCACTCGGGGTACGAACGCCGGAGTCGACGCAACACGGTCACCGCATCGAAGGGCGATTCGGCGCGCACGATTTCGCGGCGTGCGAGCACCACCTTCTCGACCGCGCCTTCCCCAAGGCGCGCGAGGGCGGCCTCGACCGCGGCACGCCACTCGACCCTGCGGGGTTCCGCCTCGGGCGCGGCGCTCGCCACGGATTCGCTCGCGTTCGTGGGAACGCGCTCCCCCAAGGCAGCGAGCCACCAGTCGAAGGCCTCACGGTAGGCCTCGCCGTGCACCCTGGCTTCATCGGCGCGCACGTGGAGACGAAGTTCGGCCCGTCCACCATCGCGCCGGTACGCCCAGCGCGGGACGACGAAGCTCGCCTGCCCAAACGGCTCCCACGCCGGTTCGAGTTCCGAATCGACGTCGAAGGCGAAGCCGCCAAAGAAACGAAGGGTCACGTCGCGGGCGTCGGGATGAACGAAGGCCCCGTGCGATGCGCTGAGTGCGTGCGCCTCCCGCTCCACCTGCGCGAAGCGATCGACGCCGGTCGCACGAATGCGCGCAGCCTCCCCAACGCCCGCCTCGCGGGGACCGGACTCGGGTTCCCACGCCACCAGCGTTTCAGCGCCCGCGAGTTCGGCGAGCACCGAGGGTTCCACCACGGGGGCCGGCACAACCACGGTGCGAAGCCCCTCGCCGTCGGCCGCACGCCGAAGCGCCGCGTCGAGGAATGTGCCCACGCCCGACGGCGTCGGTCGTGCGCGCTCTTCGCGCGAAACATCGGGCACGGCCGCGCTCATGCGGGCTCCGCCACGTAGAGGCAGCACACGCCAAAGGTCAGTGGTTCGACCCGAAGCACCTGGAGCCCCGCTTCGGCCATCTGTGCCGCAAACGCATCGGGGGCGGGGAACGCACGAATCGATTCCTCGAGGTACCGGTACTCGCGCGCGCCGGAGACGAGCGCGCCGATGCGCGGCACCACCTGCCGGATGTGAAACCGCGCGAGCGGGCCGAGGACGCCGCTCGACGGCTCCGAAAGCTCAAGAATGGCCACGCGACCGCCCTTGCGCGTCACGCGCGCCATCTCGCGGAGCGCCTTCGAACGGTCCGGAACGTTTCGGATGCCAAACGCGATGGAGACCGCATCGAAGGTGTCCGCTTCGTAGGGGATCTCCTGCGCGTCACCGCGCACGAGGGCGACGCGGTCGCCCACGCCCGAACGCTCCGCCTTCGAAGCGCCGGCGCGGAGCATGTTCCGTGAGGGGTCGACACCGTCCACCCGGAGCGCGGGGTACTGCTTCGCCATGCGAACCGCGAGGTCCGCGGTGCCAGTGGCCAGGTCGAGGGCGCGTTCCGCATCGTCAAGACAGAGGCTTTCGACGGTGCGTCGGCGCCAACGCTGGTCGATGCCGAGGGACAGGACGCGATTGAGCAGGTCGTACCGGCCCGCGATGCGGTCAAACATGTCACCCGAACCGAGGCGAAGCGCGGTGGATGCGGACGTGCCGGACGCCGATCCGGTCGGCGCTTCCGAGGGCGGCTGTGCGACGCTCATCGCCCGCGTGCCCTTTCCGGCAACGCCGGCGCAGTCACGGAGGAACTGGCGAAGCGCTTCCGCTCGTGAAGTCGCATGTGACCCCGCTGAATGCCCTCGCCCGCGAGGGCCCGAAGTGCCGCGAGGTTCGACGCCAGACCCGCCGACGCCATGACGAGACCGAGTTCGCCCGCGCCTCCGACGCCCACCAACTCGAATGCCGCGCGCACACCGCCGTGTACGCGGGTCGAGCCGCCGACAGTACCCACGGCCAGCGGCATCGTGAGCGTGCCGCGTACACCGGTGTCCGTTCGCTTCCACGTCGCGAGCGGAGCGTACGTGCCCGAAAGCGCCGCAAAGCCGTGCGCGCCCGCTTCGATGGAACGCCAGTCCTGCCCGAGGGCGACGGCAACGGCGTCGATGCCGTTCATGATCCCTTTGTTGTGCGTCACGGCGCGGAACACATCGAGCTCGGCAAACCGGCTCGCACGGACGATGCCGTCCGCCGCCGCGTCGCCGCCGAGCGCCTCCGCGCTGACGTCGGCCTGCACCGTGACCATGCGTCGAAGGGGCAGGTTCGAAAGGATCCGGAGCCCGGGCGCGCCACCGAGCACACGCTCAAGCACCGGGGCCACCGCCTCCGCCACCGAGTCGACCATGTTGGCGCCCATGGCGTCACCCACATCGACATAGACGTGCACGACCACCGTGCCCGATTCGTGTTCGAGGACGCGGAGCTCGAGGTCGCGGCAACCACCACCCCGTGCCACCATCCCCGGGATCGCGGCATTGCCCGCGTCGAGGACCTCGGCACGGTGCGCCGCAACGCGCGCCCCGGCGGCCTCCACCTCGGGAACACCTTCGAAGTGCACCTGCGTGGTCATCACGGGCGCCGTCGCTTCCCCACGGAACCCACCGGAGATGCGCACGAGGCGCGCGGCGTTCGAAGCGGCGGCCACGACCGAGGGCTCCTCGACCGCCATGGGCACGAGCACATCGCGTCCGTTCACGCGGAAATTGAGCGCGACACCGAGCGGAAGACCGTGCGTCGCGATGACGTTCTCACTCATGAGATCCGCCACGTCGGTCGAAATGCCGCCCCCCTGCCGCATGAGCTCGATGGACGTGTCGGAGAGCACGCCGAGCCCCTCGATGAGCGAGAGCCTCTCGGACAAGGGGTGCTTGTAGAACCCCGCGATGCGACTCGTTGTGGTCCGCGTGGTCATGCCGTTCCCCTAGGTCTGCCGACTCACGGCCGTCTCGGCGACTGTGCGAAGCGCATCCCGTGCCGCACCCGCGGGCACGTGGGAGAGCGCCTCGGCGGCCAGGTCCACGCGCTCGCGCGCCATGGCGAGGCAGTCGCGCACGGCACCCGTCTCCGCCAAGGAGGCCAGCACGCGCACGCGCACCGATTCATCGATCTCCGCATCCTGGTTCGCCACGATGTCGGCCACCACGGGGCGCAGATCCGGATCGCGCTCCAGCGCGACAATGAGCGGATAGGTCATCTTGCCTTCACGAAGATCCGTGAAGAGCGCCTTGCCCGTCGCGCGGTGGTCGCCGGTGAGGTCGAGGACGTCGTCCACGGCCTGGAACGCGACTCCGAGATGAAGCCCGTACTCCTCAAGCGCCGACGCTGCGCGGGCATCGAGCCCACCCGCCGTGGCACCCGACCACATCGCCCATCGGAAGAGCGACGCCGTCTTGCCTTCGACCACGCGAAGCCACTGCTCGGCGCCGGTGTCGATGCGACCGCGGTTTTCGAGCTGAATCGATTCCGCGACGATCATCGTCGATGACCTCAAGCAGGCGCGTGAGCGCGCCTTCCACTCGCGTGCCCTCCACGCGCCTGAGGGCGTCCACGAGGAGCCAATCGCCGGCGAAAATGCTCGCCGCGTTTCCGTAAACGGTACGTGCCGTGGGTGCGCCCCGCCGCCGGTCGCCCACGTCGATGACGTCGTCGTGGAGGAGCGTTGCGGCGTGCACGATCTCGACGGCGATCGACAGCTCGCGAACGCGCCGGTCGTACCCGGACCCCACCTTCGAGGCGAGGATCACGCAGAGCGGTCGGAGGCGCTTTCCCCCGAGCGCGAGCAGGTGGTGCCCGGCCCGCTGAACCAGGCTTCCGTCGTTCGGGAGCTCCGCCATGGCCGCGTCCACGTCCGCCATGTCGGTGCGGACGAGTTCCCCGAGTTCCGCCAGCTTTTCGCCCAGGGCGTCGAGTCCGCGGGTGGTGCACACCGATCGGAGGCGCTCAAGCACATCGCTCTGGGCCTCGGGAGTGGATGGGGAAAGTTGCGTCACGGCCGGTCAGGGTGTGGGTTCACGGCGCGGGTGAAGCAAGGCGGTGTCCCCACGCCGCGCGCGACATAGACCGAGGGCGCCAGGCGCACAAGTCAACGAAACGGTTCGCTTTCCCGGCCCGCATTTCCCGCTACATTGGCGCCGTGACGGACGGCTGGATCATCGGTGCGGGCTACGTTGGTTCCGCGCTCGCGGAGGCGCTTCGGGCGATGGGCCGGCGGCCCCTCGAGGTTCGCCGCCACACCGCCCCACCGGCGGGCGCCGCCGCCCATGGCCGCGCCGTGGCGGCCGCCGATGCGCTCGACCCCACTTCGCTGCGCGCACTCCCCGGGACGCCCATCGAGTACCTCTGTTTCTGCATTCCCGCGTCGACCGTGCCACCGGGCCAACCGGATCCGTACGTGGACGGACTCCGGAACTGCCTCGCGGAGCTCGACCGACGCGGCGCCACGACGACACGCGTGCTGCTCACGTCAAGCACAGGGGTCTACGAAGTGGGCGACGGTTCGTGGGTGGACGAGGAAACGCCGACGCCGGGCACCGCACCTCGCGCCGCGCGCCTTCACGCCGCGGAGGCGTTGGTCCGGGGTCGTGGTGCCTCGGGCGTCATCGCGAGGCTCTCCGGAATCTACGGTCCCGGTCGAACCTCCTTGGTGGAGAAGGTACGCGACGGCTCCGCACGAACTCCCCGGGCGACGCGGTACACCAATCGCATCCACCGAGACGATGCGGCGGGCGCGCTCGCACACCTCGTCGCACTGGCCGCCCCGGAGCCCCGGTACATCGTGACCGATGACGAACCGGCGGAACTCGGCGAGGTGCTCCGTTGGATCGCCAGCGAACTCCATCGCCCCGTGCCGCCGCCCGAAGATGCGCCGGGCACCGGCACGCCCCGCTACCGCGCGGAAGGCAACAAGCGCTGCCGCAATGCCAAACTGCGCGGTTCGGGCTACACCCTCCGCTACCCCACGTACCGCGAAGGGTACGCCGCGCTGCTCGCGGGATCGGCCCCATGAGCGACAACGACGACATCTTCAGCGCACTTCGGAATCCCGACGCGGTGCCGCCCCGTCTGCCGGTGCACGCGCGCGTGCTTGAACAACCCGACCTCCGACCTCCCGCGTGGGTGTTCGTCTGCTGGGACGACCCCGGGGGCCCGGGCGCCCTCTTCCAGATGCTTCGACAGCGCATCGAAGCGGCGTTCCTCGCGGAGCTCGCACGACCCGCGACGTCCTTCGAAGAAGGGGAATGCAAGGTTGGGGAACTACGACTCGCGGTGTTCCCGGAGATGGCCCCGGCGGCAAGCGTCGCGGCCTTCGGCTTCAACCGGACGGAGGCCGGCGAGGCGAACTGGCGTGAGACGCTCGCGCTCCTCCGTGGCGAATCCCAGTGGGTCGGCGCGCCCGTCGACGGACCTCCACATTCGGCATGGCAGGCCACGGTGGAGCGCCGCGCGAACCTCGATGCGGTCGAAACCGCCCTCCGCCTCCGCGCCACGCAAGCGAAGGACGGAGGCGTATGGGGTGCGACACCCGGGAGTCTCTTCGGTGCCCTCGCCCATCACCAGGGTTGGACATCGGGCTCCGCCGCCCTCGCGTTCCACAAGGCCGAAGCGCTCGTGGTCTCCCAGTCGCCGGGCGTCGTTCGATGGATTCCACCACTCGTTTTTCAGGCCCTCGCCGACGGCGCGGGCGTGGTCCTCGCGCATGAGTTCGGCATGAAGGTCGCCTGGGGGCTTTCCGAACCCGACGAAACCGGCCTCGCGCCGCCCCCCGTCTTCCGGCTCGGCGCCCGAACGCATGTGCCCATCGGCCTCGAACTGCTTCGCTGGTGTGTGATGCCGCTCCGGGAGGGCGAAGCGCCGCCTCCGTTCCTCGACTGGCTCCGCGATCTGGCCTCGCAGGGCGCCGACTGAACGCGCTCGTCCGCCGAGCGCGGTCTCAGTAGTGGAGCCCGGAGCCGAGGTAGATGCCGAACTCCTGAACCGCCACGTCCACCGGCCGCTCGTCCACGAACGACGCGCCGTCCACGAGAATGCCGCCCGTCTCGCCGAAGCCAAAGGCGTACCGGAGGGAGATGGTTGTGGAGAATGCGATGGCATCCTCATCCTCGTCTTCGGCGAGCTTGCGGACGTTGCTCCACCCGATGCCAAGGGTGCCGCCGACGAAATCCACGTCCGAGCCGCCCACGCGGGTCGTGCCCGGCTGCGCGTCGAGATCCGTGAAGAGCCCCGCGCCCAACCAAAAGTCACGTTCGATCGCCACGTGGGCGCCGACGCGCGCGTTCCAAACGAAGGTTCGCTGAGTTGCGAAGGTGCTCCCCGGAAGCCCGCTTTGGATGTCGCCGTCGAGTGAGATCCAATGCTCGTCAAAACGGTAGACCGCCCCCACGCGCAGTCGAAAGGGCTCGAAGAGGTCGAAGCCGAAGGAAAGGTCCCGGTGGTGGGTCGCGGCAAAGGAATCGGGGCCGCCCATGCCCGCACCCTGGGCCCGTCCCGTTCCTGCGAAGGCGGCGACGTCTTCGCTGGCGGCGAGGATGAACCCCGGCGTGAGCACCGCAACGCCCAGGGTCAACTCCGGCACCACGTCCCATTGCGCCCCCGCCGCAAGCCGCACGCCAAAGTAGTCACCCACGCTACGGCTCGACTCGGCACGAAAGCCGGAGTTTGCGCCCATCGCGTCGCTCGAAACGGCGCCACCGGCGGAGGCGAACGACGCACCCGCACCCTGATAGAGACCAAACAGCGTGACGCCGAGCCGCAGGTTCGGAAGCGCCACGACGCCGATGCCAACACCCGCGTGATAGAGCGAGGACGTATCGGAGAGGGTAACCAACCACTGCGCGCGTTCACCACTGGGGGTCACCGTGTCGAGGAACGCGTTCACGTTGAGGTTTCGCGCCCGCGTCACGAACGCGCCAAGCCCGAGCGACAGGCGTGGCCCGAGCGGAGTCACCCACGTGATCGCGCTCGGCGCCGAGACCACCTCGAGGAACGAGCCGTCGTCACTCGCGCCCGACACGTCTGCGATGAGCTTCGGCGCGCTGTAGTGGCGAACCATGAATGCGCTCGCGGACCCCTCGAGCACCGAATGGCGCGCCGACGCGAGCCCCGCCGGGTTGTAGATGAGCGCGGCGCCATCGTTCGTGACGGCCGTGACGGCACCCGCGGAGAGCGCCGCCTGCGAGCCGTTCAAGATCTCGTCGTCGTTGCCCGCGCGCACGGGCGCCGCCCACGCCCCGACGGCGAGCAGCGTGACCACGACACGGCCGAGGGTTCGCATGGGCGCGTGATGTAGCAGTCCGTTGCACACAGAAAAGCACAACCACGCCAAAGGTGCGGAACTGCGGGACCACGCCGCATTCGTGCGCCGCGCTTGGAGCACGTTGTGGGGCCGATCCGGCTCACCGCATGCGCCGCGCACGCTTCGTAAGTTCGATATTGCGGGCGTTCTGAGTGCGTTCGAGGCACGCGCCGGTTGGCGCGGAGTTTGAATAGGTTGGGCAGGTTCAAGAATGGGCAAGCACCTCGGATTCGCATGGTTCGCATTGACGCTCGCTTCCGGGTGCACGGGCCTCATTGGCACGGGGGATGGCGACGGCGCGGGCGGCCCGAACGGCGTCGGCCCGAACGGCCAACAGATCCCGCTCGAGTGCTCGCTTGAGATTCCGCAGGCGGGGGCCGAGCGCATCCTGCGCCTCACGCCCGAGCAGTACGCGAACTCGGTTCGCGTGCTTCTCAACGACGAGAACCTCGACCCGTCGATCGACGCGGACCGTGAATCGATCGCGACGCTCAATGCGGTGCGCAAGTGGTACGACGCGGCGGACGCGGTGATCCCAACGGGAACGGCGTGGATGAGCACGTACGCTTCGTGCGACGTGAGCGGCGACGAGAACTGCGCCGCGGAGTTCTACGCTGCGTTCGCGACGCGCGCGTTCCGCCGTCCGCTCCTCGACGACGAAAAGGCGTGGCTTGACGAAGCGTGGGCAGCGCTCCCAGCGGATGCGCCCCTCGTCGAGCGTCTCCAGACCATGGCGGAGCTCGTGCTTCAGGCGCCGGAGTTCTTGTACATCTACTTCGGCGAAGGCGCGCCGGTGGAGGACTCGCCGCACGGACTGCTTTCGCTCACGGGCTACGAACGCGCCCAGCGTCTTTCTTTCTTCCTCTGGAACTCGCTGCCGGATCAGTCGCTTCTCGACGCGGCGGCGAACGGCGACCTGGACACGCCCGAGGGCGTTCGCACCCAGGCCGAACGGATGCTCATGGACGATCGCGTCAAGCCCGTGCTCCGCTCGTTCCTTGCGGAATGGCTCGAGCTCAACGGCGCGGCGATTCTTCCGAGCCTCGGCCAGTCTCCGAAGGATAGCGAGCTCTTCCCCGCGATGAACGACTCCCTGCGCGCGGCGATGCGGACCGAGATCGAAGCCTTCATGGAATACGTGATGTTCGAGAAGGACGGGTCGATGGAAGCCCTCTTTACCGACACGCGCGCCTACGTGAATGGACCACTGGCCGAGCTCTACGGCGTTTCGAATGGTCCCACGGGGGCGAACGAGTGGAAGTGGGTCGACCTCGACCCATCCGAGCGCGCGGGCATGCTCACCCGCGCGGGCTTCCTCACGGTTCACGCTGGCCAAACCGCGACATCGCCGATTCGGCGCGGCGTCTACATGCTTCGAAACGTGCTCTGTTACGACATCCCGCCGCCGCCGGCCAACGTGGACAACTCGCCGGTGGAGGCCACCGACCTCGACGAAGGTGGTGTGCTTACGGTCCGCAAGCAGACGGAAATCCGCACGAGCCCGGGTTCGTGTGCGGGTTGCCACAACGAGATCAACGGCCTCGGCTTCGCGTTCGAGCACTACGACGCCATCGGAGCATGGCAGGATGAGGAAGCCGTGACCGGTGGAGACATCGACGCTTCAGCCAACCTCTCGCACGCCGGCGCGGAGTTCGACGGGCCCGTCGACGGCGCCGTGAAGCTCAGCGAGAAGCTCGCCATGAGCCCCGCGGTCGCACAGTGCGCAACGGAGAAGTGGTTCCAGGTTGCCGTTCGCCGGAGTCCCGTGCCACTCGACGACTGCGCCGTGGCCTCGGTCCGCGACACGGTTTCAAGTAGCGGCAGCATCCGCGAACTACTTCTCGCCATCATCACAAGTGATGCATTCTTGAACGTGAATCACGGCCCCACGGATACGGAGGAGGCGGCTTCGCCATGAACCGGAAATTGCGAAACAGCGGTCGTCGAGCGTTCCTCAAGGGGGTCGGCGGCGCGACGCTCGGCCTGCCGTTGCTCGAATACACGCACGAGAAGGTTTGGGCCGCTGGCGAAACCTACGGCAAGCGGCTCGTCAACGTCGTCTCGCACGGCGGCGAAACGATGTGCATGAACAAGGATGGCGGCCGAGGTGGCGCGCCACGGCCCTCGTACGACCCGCAGATGCCGAAGGTCGATCATTGGCTTCCCAAACCCGGCTGGACGTTCGGCGAAGCACACGAGGTCTTTCAAGGAACGGATCTCGAGTCGAAGTTGATGGTCGTTCGAGGCATCGACAACGGCGGCGCGCGCCAAGGTCGGTACAACGGCGATCACGGGCTTTCGAACTGCACAACGATGACGGCGACGCGGACAGCCAACGCGGGAACGGACAACGAGCGTCCGCTTGGTCCATCGCTCGATTGGGTCGCGGCCCAGCGCCTCCAGAAGCGCTTCGGCGGTCCGAGCACGCCGCTGAACCTGATCGTCCCCGGCCACTACTACGGCACCGTGTTCTTCTGGGGCGCCAATGGCGAGCAGCGCACGGAAGGCGAGCACAACCCCCGCACCGCGTTCAACGCACTCTTTCAGAACGTCACGAGCGGCGAGCCCGATCCCGCCGTGATCCGCCGGAAGGCGCTCAAATCGAGCATGCTCAACGGCCTCATGGACGGCTACAGGCGCTTCTCGACACGCCTTGGCAAGGCCGACCAGCAGATCGTCGACGCCCACCTCAACCACCTCACCGAGCTCGAGCGGGAAATCGGCGGCCTCGAAGTCACCGCCCAGTGCGTTGTGCCTTCGACCCCCGCGAGCTTCGATTGGTACACGGATCAACACGACAAACTCGCCCCGCTCCACGCCGAGCTCATCGTCGCGGCCCTCCGCTGCGGGCTCGTGCACGTCGCGAACTTGGAGATCGCCGACTTCATCACCAGCTTCACGCCGTCGGGAAACTTGATGAGGGAGGACGTCGGCCATTCGCTCGACCATGAGGTCAACGTGATCCTCGAACAGGGGAAGGTCGACGTGTGGGAGCGTCAGATGAAGGAGAACCGCGCCTGGCGCATGGGTCTCGTCAAACAGATCGCCGACGGGCTCAACGACCCGAACTTCATGGAAGGCGACCGCACGATGCTCGACAACTCCCTCGTGTTCTACTCGAACGAGTTCAGCACGGGCGGGATTCACTCTTCCACGGACGGCCCGTACATGTTTCTCGGGAACGCGGGGGGCTACTTCAAGACCGGGCGGTTCGTCGAACTCCACTCGAAGCGCAAGACCAACCCGGACTCGATGGAGGGCGGGAGCACCGCCACGACGAACGACCTGTTTATTTCAATCCTCAACGCCCTCGGCGAACCGGACACGACCTTCGGCGACATGGCCCTCTCCATGCGGAAGGGCGCAATCACCGAGCTCCGCGGCTGAGCGGCGAGACTACTTCGCCTGCGTGCCCACGTAGCCGAGGGCTTCGAGCTGTGCCTTGGTGGCGGCGTCGATCTCGGTTTTCTGGCGACGGTGTGTCGGTGCACGCGACACCGACGACGTCGTGGCCGCGAGCGTCAGACCGAGTTGCCCGCGGAGGTAGCGCACGGCGATGGGGTGCGCGAAGGCCACGTCGGCGGTCTCGCCTGGATCGTTCGCAAGGTCGTAGAGCGCGTACTTGCTTACGGATCGGTGCACGAGCTTCCAGTCGCCCGCGACGAGCGTACGCCAACCGTCCATGAATCCGCTCGCAACATCGCGAGGCGTCGTGTCCTCGCAGCTGAGCGACGCGAGCAGCGAACGACCCGGAAGGTCTGCCGGCACGTCGAACCCGAGGGCCTCGAACACGGTGGGCGCCACATCGGCATGACCGACCGGCGCATCGGTTCGGAGCCCCGCACCCGTCATCCCCGGCAAGCGCACGATGAGCGGAATGTGGAGAAGCTCCTCCCACACACTGTGCCCGTGCCCCACGGAGCCGTGGTCAAAGAGCTCCTCGCCGTGGTCCGCCGTGAGCACGACGAGCGTGTCGTCCTCGAGGCCGCGCTTCTTGAGGCCCTCGAAGATGGAGTGCATGTGGCCGTCGTGGAAGGTGATCTCGGCGTCGTAGAGCGCCTCGAGGCGTTGCTTGTCGCGGTCGTTGACCCGCGTTTTGCCCACCTTGATGTTCTCAAGCAGCGTCCGGTCCCGGAGGAAGTTCACGGGGCCGCTATAGGGCTCCGGGTCGTATTCCTTCACGAGCTCGTCGGGCGGAATGTACGGCACGTGCGGATCGATGGTGTGCACGTAGAGGAAGAACGGCTTGTCCTTCGGGCGCTTGTCGAGCCAGTCGAGGACATCGGCGGCGACAAAATTCGCCTGCGTGCGGCGCCCCTCGCGGATGTAGTTCCGGTAGGTGGCCCAACCTTGCTTGAAACCGAACTTGTCCGACGCATAGCCGTTTGCGATGAACGCTCCGGTGAAGAAGCCCTTCCGCTGGAGCCGCTCGGAGAGCAGGTCGACGGACTCGGGCAAAACGGCATCGCCGGTCGTCGCGCCGTGCTGCCACGGAAAGAGACCGGAGAGCAGCGACGCAACGCTCGGTTTCGTCCAGTTCTCGTGTGTGTGTGCCCGCGTGAACACGGCGGCGCCCCGCGCAAGCGCGTCCATGCCCGCGCCGCGCACCGGCGTCTTCGGGTTGTACACGGTCAGGTGATCGGCGCGGAGCGTGTCCACCAGGAACACGAGCACGTTCTTCACGGGTTTCGCCCGCTCGGCACAGGGCGCCTCCGGCGTCTGGATTCGCAGCCGATCGAGCGCGACCGAACCCGCCGTGGGCTCGATGGCCACGCGCACGATGTCGCCCGCCGCCTGCCCCAAGTCGAGCGCGGCGAGGGGTTTCGCATCGCCCGTGGCCACGTTTCCCGAAGCCACCGTCGCCCCACCGTCGGCGACCACTCGCACGGCCGCCGCACCGGCGGTGGATCGCACCACGAGGGCGGCCTTCGACGGGATCGGTGAATCGAACGAGACGCTCCAACCGGCCGGAACCGAAAGCGTGCCCTCCGCCACGCGCGGGCGCTCCGACGGCGGCACGATGTCGTTCCCGGCCGGCACAATCCATGCGTACGTCAGCAGCAGCGCGCCATCCCGACCGTCCGCGGTCTTCCCCGTCTTGGTTGCGCGAAGCTGGAGCGTGCGGTCCCCCGCGCGATCCGTTGCGAGGTCGACGGCGACGTGTGTTTCGCCCTTCGAAGCGTCGAGCTTCGCAAAGGCAATGGAGGCGTCATCGAGGTAGACCGTGAGATCACCGTTGGCGAGCGCGCGGTACCCGAGGAGAACTTTGTAGTTGCCAGGCGCCGGGAACGGAAGGACGACGCGACCCAGGGTGCCCGGCATGAGCGTTCCGCGCGTCCCCTTGGCCTCCGCAACACCGCCCATGAGCGTCTGCCAACCACCGAGGGTGAAGCGCTGTGCCGACGGTGAGCTCCAATCGATGAAACGCGCGCCGCGGTACGCAAGGTCGAGGTCATCGGGGTGCACAAGTCGGTCGTCCACCACGTGCCCGGGGACCTCGGGCGGTGGTGCGGCCTCCTGCGCCTTCGCCGAAGTGGACCCGGAGCCCGTGGACGCGGGGGCGGCCCCCACGGGCGACCGAACGCCGGGCTCCGCCGTTGGATGCGTTTCTTCCGAACGGTCGGCGCCGCAGGCCGCGACGAGGCCGAGGGCGAATGGGAGCGAGAAAAGCAGGGAACTCCGTGCCATGGGGGCGACCCTACCCGCTCGGATCGGGATATCCAACTGGGTGTGCAGCGTGGGAGCACGCGCCCGCGGGTGCGCGCGCTAGAATAGGGAGCCGATGGCCTTCGCCGCACCGGACCGCACCCGTATTCGCGACGGCCTCGCGCTGTTCTCGTTCGCCATCGTGCTCGGTGCTGCGATGCTCGTCCTCGAGTTCTTCGTGCCTCCCATGTTCGAGGAGGACCCGCTTCGCTCCTTCACGCTCATGCTGATGGGCGCCGTGCTTTCGTTTCCCGCGGCACTTGTCTACTTGTTGGTGCCGCGGCTACTCGATCGGTACGACCCCGAGCCGTGGCAGGCGCTCCTCGCTGCGTTTCTCTGGGGCGGCGTCGTCGCATGCGGCATCTCGGCATTCTTCAACTCGAGCGCGGCGGCCCTTGGCCAAGCGTTGGGTCAGGCCGATCAGGGCGAACGGGTGGCCGCCATCCTGTCGGCGCCCGTGGTCGAGGAACTTTGGAAGGGCGCGGGCGTTCTCGGCTTCTTCTACTTCTTTCGGCGCCAATTCGACGGAATCGTCGACGGGGTCATCTACGCCACGTTCATCGGCCTCGGCTTCGCGTCGGTGGAGAACGTCATCTACTACGCGAAGGCTGCCCATCGCGGCGACGACGCGTTGGCGCTCACGTTCATCCTGCGGGGCGTGCTGAGCCCCTGGGTGCATCCGCTCTTCACGTCCATGCTGGGCGTCGCGCTCGGATACGCGCGGGAGAATCCGGGCCCCGTGGCGCGCCTTCTCGCACCGGTCCTGGGGTTGGGCGGCGCCATCGGCCTGCACTTCGTCTGGAATGCCACCGCGACGGTCGTCGGAGGCGTCGTCTTTCTCGTGCTCTTGCCCGTGTGGATCGCATTCGTCGCGGCATTCCTACTGATGATCGCGGTGCTCGTCGTCCAGAAGGGACGCGTCATGCGCAAGCACCTCGAAGAGGAGGTGTCGCTTGGGACCATCAGCAAGGCGGATCTCGAACTCGTGTGCTCGGCCTTTGGGCTCATGCACACGCGCATTTTCCGCGGCGCGCGCGCCGAGGCCGTGGTGCGTGCCACCGCGCGTCTCGGCCTACACAAGTGGCACGCCGCGCGGGCGGAGCACCACGCCCTTCAGAGCATCAGCCCCGCGTTCATTCAGCCGTTGCGCGAAGAGATCCGCGCGCTCAAGGCCGAACTCGACGCCGCCGAACAAGCCGCATCGAAAGCATGAGGACAAGGAACGCCGCGGGCCCTTCGCATGAGCGCAGGCCGATGGCACGCCCCACGCTCCCCCGTGCGACGGAACACTGCGGCCGCGGTTCGTACGCGCCCACGTCGGGGATGGGCAGTTCGTTCTGCCCCCCGTCGGGAAGATCAAGCTTGCCCATGCCGCGCGCCCAGACGAATCGCCCACCGCGTGGCTTGCTCTCCGCGTAACCGTCGAACACGCGCACCTGCCAGTACCAAACCCCCGGCTCGAGCGCGATGGGGACCGTCCACGCGGTTTCATCCGTCGTCTCGCGCAAATCGGCGGACTCGAGGAGCGACGGCGAATCGAAGGTCGAAAGGCGATCAAGGCGGAAGCGATAGAGGAGCGGGTCTCCGTCCGGATCCGAGCCGTTCCGCGCGCGAAGCGTTGGCGTCGCGGTGAACACTTCTTGATCAACAGGCGCGATGGGTTCGGGCGAGGTCGGCACGCGGTTATCGACCACCGTGAGTGACCACTCCTGGGAGGCCAATCCGCCGTCTCCGTCGGTCACCTCCAACTTGAACGTGGCCGTGGAGCCGCGATCGGCAACGGTTGGCGTCCATGTGACGCGTCCCTCGTTCGACACACTCGCCCCCTCCGGCGCCTCCACCAACGTGTATGTGAGCGGATCGCGAACAACGGCCGGATCGAACGCATCGACCGCGTACACATACTCTTCGTCGAGGGACACGGGACGCAGATCCGGCAACGATTCGATCTGCGGAGCAACGTTGGTGATGTTGACGACAAAGATGCGATCCCGCGAATGGACTCCATCCGTGGCGCGCACTCCGATCTGCCACGCACGGTTTCCATCGGTCACCCCTTCGGGGATCGAAATCGAAGCGACGTTGGGTGAATCGCCGTAGACACCGTTTCCATCAAGGTCCCAGCTCCAAGCGACGGCGTCGTTCTCCCGATCCACCACCTGGAGGGCGATGGGCACCTCCATTCCCTCGGGCAAGGTGTACGGGAGGTTCGCGCGCACAACGGGCGCACCGCCCGGGCTGTAGTTGACGACGTCGCTCAGGTACGCATCGATCCCCGCGACCGCATCCGCGGGCAGGGTGACGAGCCGCTCGGCCTCGAGTGCGGCCGCGGTCCGCGTCGCGGCCTGCACGCCAAAGACGAGGAATGCGCGCTGACCGTAGGCCGGGAGCACGAACTCAAACTGCCATTCAATCAGCGAACTGGATGCGCTCACGAGGGAGGGCGCGAGGCTCGTTCCCGCCGCATCCCCGATGACGAAGCCCGCGGGAACGTTCCCCGCGCCCGCATCGTCGTCGTCCATCGTGAACCAGAGATCGTTCGCGCCAACGGTCGCATCACCGGACGACGAGGCCCGCGGCGAACTCCCGTAGGCCACACGACCGGAATACGTAACCGTGACAACCACGGACTTGTTGAGCGGGTTCCGAATGACATCGAGGTAGCGAACAAACTCGCCGGTCGCCGCGGGCACATAAACGCGGCGCGAGACGAAAAGCCCCGCAAGCTTCGCCTCCCCAAGGGCGAGCTGGCGTCCGGCGAGCTCGAGCGAATACCCGGCCGACGGCGTCGTGTACCGCACGTCGTTCACCTCGAGCTTGAACATCGAGCTGAACGCTGCCTCGACGACGCCGGTTCGACCGCCGGAGCGAATCTCGCCGCCCGCGGAGCCGTAGGTCGCGTAATCCTGGACTTCGTACTCGAACCCGTCTTCCGACGAGAGGACGACGTCGGCGGCCGCTTCCGAGGCGGCTCCGAACACCGCCACAAACGAAACGACAAGTGCGGTGTGTCGAAGGGAAATCACGGTCCTCGGCTCGCCCATCGCGCGGGCCATTGTCGGCCATCGCGCGGCGGATGGCGAAAACTTTGAAATCACGCGCGCGGGGTGTCAACGGTCGGCACGATCACCAGGCACCGCCGGCCGGGACGCACCCCACACCGGCGCCCGCCGGCTGGCATACGGCCGACGCCCGTGCCACTACAACTCAATGCGCGTGGGCCGGGCGGGGTGGCGCGAAGGGCGCAAACGACGTTTCGCTGGGTTTGCACTGCTCGCATTTGCGCTGAGCTGCGACGCGGAGTCGTTCCCAGCGCGGACGACGGACGCGGGGACGAAGGGCAATCCCGACGCGCTCGACGCAAGCAACACGACCCCGACCAAGGATGCGTCCGGCTCGCCACCCCTACGCGTTGTCGTGATCAGCGACATGAACGGGAGCTACGGCTCCACGGCGTACGAGGCCACGGTCCACGGCGCCATCGCCCACATCCAGTCCCTCAAGCCGGATCTCGTCCTTTCCACGGGCGACATGGTCGCCGGCCAGAAGTCGGGCCTTAACTACGCATCGATGTGGTCCGCGTTCCACGCGGCGGTATCCGACCCCTTGGCCCAGGCGGGGATCCCCTTCGCGGTCACGCCGGGAAATCACGACGCCTCCGGATACGCCCCGTTCGCGGCGGAGCGGAACACGTTTGTGTCGGAGTGGACGCCGCGGAAACCCAACGTCACGTTCGTCGACGATGCGAACTACCCACTTCGCTACGCGTTCACCATGGGTGAAGTGCTCTTCGTCTCCCTCGACGACACGACGGTGGGCCCCCTGGCCACGGAACAGATGACTTGGCTCGAGGGCGTGCTCACGGCCAACGAAGGCTATCCGAAGGTCGTATTCGGCCATCTCCCGCTCTACCCTTCGCCACGGAGAATGCGGACGAAGTCATCGGCGACGCCGCCCTCGAGACTCTTCTCAATGCGCACCACGTGACTGCCCTCGTGACGGGCCACCACCACGCGTACTACCCGGGCAAACGAAGTGCGCTTCGCATGGTGGGCTTGGCCTGCCTCGGCACCGGTGCGCGGCGCCTCCTCGGAACCGACACGCCCTCCAAACATTCGTACGTATCGTTTGAGATCGATGGAACGGGCATCCGCACGCTCGAGGCCTATGCCGAGCCGAATTTTGATGTGCCGGTCCTCCGGGAAACCCTCCCCACATCCGTGGGCACGGGCGGACGCGTCATCCTGCGCGACGATATGTGATACTCGCGCCGATGGAGCTTTCCCTTCGCCGCGTTCGACTCACGAAGCGGTTTCCGCTCGCCATTTCCCGTGGCACGAGCACGGGCTCGGAGAATGTGTTCGTCGAGATCCGTGACGGCATTCATACGGGGCTCGGCGAATGCGCGCCGGGCGTTGGCAGCGACGACACGCTCGCCGACCGCGCGACCGAAGCGCTCGAAGCGTTCGCGCGCACACACGAACTGACAAACGTGCGCGACGTCTACGATCGCGCACGCGCCGAGGGACTTGAGGCTCCCATCCTCGCGGGGCTCGACGTCGCCCTTTGGGACCTCCTCGCAAAGCGGGCGGGCCTTCCGCTCCACGCGCTGCTCGGGTTTGGGAAGCCGCGGGTCCCCACGTCGATGACCGTGGGCCTGAACCCGCCCGAGGTCACCCGCGAGCGCGTGCCCCTTGTGCTACGCGAAACGGGCTGCCGCGCGCTCAAGATCAAACTCGGCTCCCGCGACGGCCTCGACCACGACCGCGCCCACTTCCTGGCGGCAAAGGAAGCGGCGGCGCCCTTCGGTGTCACGCTCCGGGTGGATGCGAACGGCGGTTGGTCCCTCGAGGGCGCACGGCAGATGATCCCGTGGCTCGCATCCGAGGGCGTCGACTACGTGGAGCAGCCCCTCGAGAAGGACGCCCTCGACGACCTCCGCGCGCTCCACGAAGACTGCCCGCTGCCGATCTACGTCGACGAATCGTGCCAGTTTGCCGAAGACATCCCCCGGCTGTCGGGCGCCGCCGACGGAGTGAACCTCAAGCTCATGAAGTGTGGCGGAATCACCGGCGCCCTCCGCATCATTGAAACGGCCCGCTCCCACAACCTCGGGCTCATGATTGGCTGCATGGGGGAGTCGTCCGTATCCATCTCCGCGGGCGCCGCCCTGGGCGCCGCCATGACGCACATCGATCTCGATTCGCACCTCAACCTGGCGCCCGATCCGGCCGTCGGGGCCGAGCTCATCCAGGGTGTCGTGGCGCCCACCGACGCGCCGGGACACGGTGCACAACTCCGAAAGTCGCTCCCATGATCACCGCATCGAACAAGATCGCGCTCTACATGGAAGGCCACGTGGGCGCCCCGAACGGGAAAATGGGCTACGGCGTGCTCCGGTACTCACCGAACACCGTGGTCGCCGCCGTCGATTCGCAGAAGGCGGGCAGCGACATGACGCGCGAAGTGGGAATCCCCGGCGGATGTCCCGTGGTCGCCTCGGTCGAGGACGCGCATGCACTCGGCGCCGACGTGCTCGTGCTGGGTGTCGCAAACTCGGGCGGCTTCATCCCAGCCGACTGGTACGCGCACCTCGACCGCGCGGTCGCCCTGGGCATGTCGGTCGTGAACGGGCTCCACGACAAGCTCGGCCCACGTTACGCGGGCAAGACACGTGAAGGGCAATGGGTCTGGGACGTGCGCGAGGAACCGAAGGGCCTCGCCATCGGCACGGGGGCGGCGCGCAAACTTCCGAACAAGCGCGTGCTCTTCGTCGGCACCGACATGGCCATCGGCAAGATGACCGCCGCCCTCGAGATGTGGAAAGCAACCGAAGCCCGCGGTCGCCGCGCGGAGTTCGTGGCGACCGGGCAAACCGGCATCACCATCCGCGGGCGCGGCGTCCCCCTCGACGCCATTCGCGTCGACTACGCCACGGCCGCCATCGAACGCGCGGTGCTCGAGGCCAAGGATGCGGAGTACGTGTTCGTCGAGGGCCAGGGCGCCCTCGGGCACCCCGGGAGCACAAGCACACTGCCGCTCATGCGCGGGTCATGCCCGACCCACCTCGTGCTCTGTCACCGGGCCGGACAGACCGCGATCCGAAACCTGCCCGACGTGCCGATTCCGGAGTTCCAGGCATACGTCGCGCTCTACCGCGACGTCGCCGCGTGCGCGGGCGTGTTCCCGCACCCGGTCTTTCTGGGCGGCTGTCTGAACACCGCACATATCGCCGACGAAGCCGAGGCCCGCGAAGCGGTGCGCGCCTTTGCCGTGGCCCTGGGCGCCCCTGCCACGGACCCGGTGCGCTTCGGCGTGGCGCCCCTGGTGGACGCCCTCCTCGAGGGCTAGGCGCGACGCAGGGGCCGGAACGCGCCGTGTTCCAGCGCGGGGTTCGGACACGATCACGTTCGGTTCCGCGCATCACGTCACGACGCAACGAAGTCGCGGGCCCGGTCAATGGCACGTCTGCCATAACATTCAAAGACGTGAAACGGGAACGCATGAACGGTGGTCAGCGGAAAGGTGCGCACGGGTCGCACCGGTTTTGGATGCTCGCCCTGGCGCTCGGAACGCTATTTGGCTGCACCGCTCCGGGTGAGGAGCGCGTGGAAGTTTCCGTGCTCGTGCGCAGCAACCTGTCGGCGGAATCGGACTTCGCGCAGGTCGTCACGCAGGTCGCGAACAAGTACGGCGGCGGATTTCAGCGCGAGACGATGTCCGTTTCACGCGGCATGGACTTCTCCCAGGGCGTCGTCGTCACGCGCCGTGAGGACCTCAAGCGCGGCGTCTACTACCTGCGCGTCAATCTCATCGACGGCGGCGGCGCCTCGTGGCGTTCGCCGATCAGCGGTGAACGCCACCGGCGATTTCCAGGCCGTCGTCGAGCTCAATCGTATGAGCTGCGACAACGTCGTGTGCGGCGAAGGGGACGCCTGCATCAACGGAGACTGCATCGCGTCGACGTGCATCACACCAACCCCGGCGCGAGCAACTGCGGACCCAAGCAGGACACCCAGGAACCACCGTCGGGCCTCGGCACGCTGGACGGCGGCATGGAGCCTCCGGATCCGCCCCCGGGCTCGTGCACCGACGGCCAGACCGTCGTGCTCCACGGTCAACAGCTGCATCGGACGGGCGTCGTGCCTCGTGAACACCTGGGGCCAGTGCCGGGTGTCCACGAGCGCCGAAACGTGCGACGGCCCGGGACAGCTGACACCGACGGCGTCGTCGACAACGGTGTTCCCACGCAGGCGTGCCAGACGGCGTGCGGTTCCGGCGTGCAGACGTGTAGCGGCGGTCAGTACGGTGCGTGCTCCGCGCCGCAGCCATCGACCGAGGTCCTCGACGGCAAGGACAACGATTGCGATGGAAAGGTGGACGAGGGTTTCTGGGTAAAGGCGCACAAGGTCACGTGGGCGACACTCAAGGGCTTTAACAACGGCTGCGACAGCGCCTTCAGCGGGTACGCCAACTGCACCGCCGTCGCGGACGCTTGGTGCCGCGGCCAGGGCTACATCGGCGGCTACGGTCCCATCGACTGGGATGACGGCGGCACCACCGGCGCGTGGCTCGTGTGTATCGGCGGCGGCGGTGGCGCGAAACGGATCGCGGGCACGGTGGCGCAGCTGGGCCTCAACGCCACGACCGTACGACAGCGCGGCGCGCAGCAGCAGGCCAAGCAGTGGTGCCAGGACCGCGGTTACCCGCTCGTCGTCGGCCCCGTCGCATGGAGCGGCAACAATGTGGACATCGACATCCTCTGCCTGCCCGCGAGCTACGGCGGCTACTACGAACCGGTGATGACCGTGCTCGACGCGGGCGGCTGTAGCGACATCAACGCCACGGGCAACTCACCCATCTGCTCCCGCGCCGCACATCTCTGGTGCAAGAGCGCGCATGCCGGCACCGATGGCGTGGGCCCCCTTTGGGTTTGGGGCGTCGCCGCCATCGAGTGCCTCCGGGACCCGAACTAACGGGAACGCGGACCGACCACTACGCCGCCGGTAGAACGAGGAAGCTCCTCGCGTAGCTCTCGAGGGTCTCGATGGTCTTGTTCATCTCTTCCTTCGTGTGTCCGCGGGTCACGTTCACACGGAGGCGCTCTTCGCCGGTCTTCACGCCCGGGTACGTGATCGGCACCATGTAGACGCCGCTCTCAAAGAGTGCGACGTGCATGAAGAGGGCCTTGAGCTCGTCGCGGCACATGACCGGCATGATGTGCGTGTTGCTGAGGCCAAGGTCAAAGCCAACCTGGGTTAAGGACTTCCGCATGTAGGCGGCCTTCTCGGTAGACTCCTCCACGAGGGCGGGGCCCTCCTCTTCCAGCATCGTCCAGGATCGTGGCGGCCGCGGCCACAATCCCGGCACGGGCGAGGCTGGCGCTGAACAGGAACGACGGGCCTGGTGTTTGATGTGGTCCACGACCTCCCGCGAACCGAGCAGGATGCCGCCGATGCCGCCAAAGGTCTTCGAAGGTCGAGACGACCACCGGAACGCGACCGAGCAGGTCGTACTTCCTCAGGATACCCGTGCCGCGTAACTTGCCGAGGGTGCCGGTGCCGTGCGCGTCGTCGCAGATGACGGGAGCGCCGTAGCGGTCCGCCCTTCCACGAGCTCCTGGGCTCGTCGCTTCGTCGCCGTCGAGCGAGGTAGATGCCTTCCCCGATGACACGAGGCGTTCTTCCGTTCCTTCGTCTTGAGCACGCGCTCAAGCGAACGGGCACTGTTGTGATTGAAGAAGCGCCCTCGGGCTGGCGCGTGGGCGTCCCGCCGCGAGGAAGGTGCCGTCGAGGATGCAGGCGTGCGACTGGGTTGTCGAGGACGAGGGTCGTGTCCTTGTCCGCAGGCGCCATCAGCGTGCCGACCATGGCCTGGTAGCCCGTGGTGAAAAGGAGGCACGACTCAAAGCCGTACCACTTGGCGAGGCATCTTCGACTCGACGATCATCCTTGTTCGCCTGCACGCGCGACGAGGAGAGGCCATGCAGCGTACTTGTCGGCCGCCTTCTTCGCGGCCTCCTTCACCTTCAGGTGGTTCGTCAGCCCGGGTAGTCGTTCGAGCTCCAGTTGATGATGGAGCGGCCACCGATTGTCGCGTGGATGCCCTTTACGCTCTCGAAGGGAGCGGAAGTGGGGATAAACCTGCTTCTCGTACCTCACGAATGCGTGCAGAGTTCGGTGTGGGCTTTGTCGTCGATCCCGGGACGCATGGGCGCGGAGGTTTAGGCCCCGACGGCCGCGATCAAGCCTCCCCTCAAGGCTCCAGGGATCGCTGCCATCCTCTGCGCGATCCGGAGCGACATCTCGAGGGCCTGCCGGTAGTTGAGGCGCGGATCGCGAGGCCGTCAGGTAGTTCCGCTCGAGGTCCTCTCCCCGAGCCCCTCGGCTTCCCCGTCCCACTCGGTCACACGTCGTCACCGGTGAGTTCGGTCACGCCACCGAAGTGCACGTCCCGCTCGCTTCGTGCACATCGAGGGTGCGGAGCAACAGGTGAGGATCGCCTCGAAGTGGCACTTCCGCCCGCTCGACGTGGATACGGTGTTTCCCCGCTTGCATCAGGTCGCCTCATCAGAGCACCAGCAGCCGGCGTCACGGACAGCGGTGACCAATAGCGGCAATGCGCGCTCCACGCGTCGGCCCCGAGGCGCAGCGAGGAGAATCTTCCGGCCTCACGTTCATTAGGGTTGAGCCTCTCCACGAGGCGCAGGACGTCCGGGGTCGCCTTCGGGCCAATCTTGATGCCCACCGGGTTCCGTACGCCCCGGAAGAACTCCACGTGCGCACCGTCGAGGGCCCCCGGGTGCGTGCACCGATCCAGGGGTAGGTGCGTCGTGAGGTCGTACCAGCCGTCGCGGCGCGGCACGCGGCGGGTCTGCGCCGATTCGTAGTGGAGATTGAGGCCTTCGTGGCTGGTGAAGAACTCGACACGCGTCAGCTCATCGACGGTTTGTTCACCGAGGGCTTGCATGAAGCGGAAGCGCCTCGCCCACCTCGCGCACAACGCGCTGGTACTCGCCACGGGCTGCCGGAGGCTTCGCGCGCTCTCCATGAACGAAGGTCCCAGTACTCCGGGTGATGAAAGGTCAGCGAAGCCGCTGTCGCTCGAACTGCGGATGAAGTTGAGCGTCAACGCCGATGGCCCTCAGCCTCAGCAAGGAGCGCCCGGGTCCTGGCGCGGGCGCCGGGCGTGAACTCGGCACGGTTCCGCATGTCGCCAGAAGAAACTCGGCAGCGTGAGTCGCGTTCCCCGACGCGTCACGCACGCGTCTCTTCGGGCTTCGAACGCGGCTTTGCGTACTGACCCGCAAACCGACCGATGCGCACAGGACGGCGTGTTCCGTGGACGAGCACGAGGACATTGGAGCAGGATCTTGAGCTTGTTTGAGATGATCCCGACTCGCAGTCGGCCAACGTTTCCGCGCGTCACCACGCCCTGGAGCACAAACCTTCGCCCCGCCTGCGCGTCGGCGATGAGCCCCTTCAGGCGCTCGATCTCAAAGGACGTGACGAGCGGCGGAAGGCGCCGGAGCTCGGCCTTCGCACGGCCAAGCGCGCCCGTGTCGGCATACGGCACCGCCTGCGCCGCCTCGGGGCGCTCGGTCAAGAATCGGGGTCCATGCGGATACGGCGCTGGGCTTCCAGCGAACTCACGCCTCCGGACTTTATCACCACCGCGGACACGTTTCCGTAATCCCGAGGGTGGTGATGAGCACCGTGCGAACCTGTGCCGGGGCGTTGCCCTGAACCAGCGGGGCGACGGGTACACCACCTCCACCCAAAGGCGGTCGCGATACCGAAGGCGCCACTCGCACAAAGTCCGCCATCGAGCCGCTTCGGCGCCGCCACCGCCACTGGAGTCACCGAACACTCAAGAAAGATGGCCTCGTGCTCGGCAGCGTCGAAGCGGGAGAGCCCCGACGCCGACCCTGCGACCACATCCACGTCCTCGGCGGTCACGCCCGCGTCATCGAGCGCCGCGCCGATGGCGCGCTCAAGGGACTCGGGCGAAGCGCTTACGATGACCGCCGGCGACGACGGCGCCATGAACGAAGTGCCGTAACCGACAATCTGCGCTTCCACCCGCGCGCCGCGGGCCTTCGCGTCGTCGAGCCGCTCGACGCAGACGTAGGAGGCGCCTTCCCCCGGGTGAATGCCCTCCTTCTGGTCACCCTGGGCGACGGCCCCAAGCATGCTGAACGCGAGGTAGAGCGGGTCGCTAGCCTCTCCGCCGCCGACGAGGAAGGCGTCCGCACGTCGGTAGTTGAGGGTGTCGACGCCATCGAAACACACCATCGAGCCCCACCAATTGCCGTCGACGACGGTCATGTTGGGCAACGCGGAGATCTTCCCAAATGCTGAAGGCATGTCGCCGCCGCGGCGTTGATCACCCATCATTGGGGAACTTCGCGGGATTGATGTCGCGGGTCCTCGAGCTCCGCGACGGCCACAAGCTCGATCGCATCGAGAAGAACCGTATGCGGTGGCCGAGCAGATGCCGGTCCGCTCCGGGCCGTAGGCCACCTGCCGCTCCTTGTAGCCCCGCGTCCTCGAGGGCATGCTTCGCCGCGACGATGAGGAACGTCGTCGAGCTGATCCCGAGTTTCGGAGGCCCTTTTCGCCGGTACTTCTTGGGCTCGAAGCCCCACACCTCGGCCACGCGCGCGTCGCCCACCTTCGTTGCGTCGAGCACCGTCGACATGCCGAACGCGCGGTCGAGATCGCCGGTGCCGCCAGGCGCCTCAAAAACGCCTCGCGCCCCACGCCGAGCGGCGAAACCACCCCAAGCCCGGTGATCGCCAGCGGCTTCATAGCCGGACGCTCCGACGGCGGCGGGAGCACGCGGCTTGGCCAGGCACCGGCGTCATGCCGCCGAACGCAAGCGCGTTGTTCAGCACGACATCATGCCGGCGGTCCGCTGTGGGTTTTGCCTGCGATGACATCCACGTCGCAGTTCGGGTCCTGCTCCACCAGGTTGATGGTGGGCGGGTGATGGTCTGCTCACGATGGTCTCGACGCGACATAGCGAGCGCTCGCGGAGACCCATGCAGTGCCCGAAGGCATGCTCTTGATGCTGGTGCGAGATCCACGTACGGCTCCGAAAATGTCGCGAATCACGCGCGACTCGATCTCGTCGTTCGCGTCCGTGGCCGTGCGCCGTGGGCGTTGATGAAATCAGCCGAGGTCGCTGGTGATGCCGCTCGTACGAATGGCCTCGCGCATGGCCGCGGCGCTCCGCGCCCGTCGGGTGTGGCCGTGATGTGGTGCGCCGTCGACCGAGTAGCAGCGCCAGCCTCCGCAAACTACCGTCGCGTTCCGCCGAACGGCGTGCTCCTCCGACTCAGGACGAAAATGCCGGCCCCCTCGCCAAGCGAAGCCCCCGGCGATTCTTGTCGAAGGGCTGGCACTTCTCGGGCGCCACGGCTCCGAGCCGCACGAAGCCGGCGTACTGGAGGCGCTGCATGATCTCGGATGCCCCGTGATCACCACATCCGCACGGCCATCCGCAGATCGATCGGACGCGAATCCGATGGCGTAATTGCCCGCCGCACACGCCGCGGGAAGAGTCTGCACCATGCCGTGGGCGCCGACGGCGCGTTGCCACGTGAATCGGCAGGAGCGTGGTGCCGTACTTCCGGCAGCTTCGCCGGGTGCACCGCATCGACGCCGCGCTGAATCCGATGCAGCTTCGGAAGTTCACCGAGAAGGTTCCCCTCCCCATGGTGGTGCCGAGCACCACCGAAGTGCAATCACCTGAAAGCTGCGTCGGCGTGAGCCCCGCGTCCTCGATGGCCATCACGCGCCGCGGCGACGGCTGCATGGCCGAACAACGCCCCATGCGACGCACCTCCGCAGCGGGAAGGAAGTCGCGAGAGCGCGGAAATCCTTCACCTCGCATGCGATCTTTCGATCGATGTCGCTCGTCGAAGTTCGTCACCGGCGCGGCGGCGGATCGCCCGCGAGAAGAGCGTCGTTGATTGACGCCGAACCCCAGGGAGCTCACGACGCCCATGCCTGTGACAAAGACGCGACGCATGAAAACCCCGAAATACCGGGTAAAAGCAGGGCGTTCTGCCCAGGTCGGCGCACATCGGTAAAGCGCGCCACGTGCGGGCGGGGTGCGCGTAACGGAGTTCGCAGTGTGCAGCGCGCGTGCTTGACCCGGTGGGCGACGCCCCGCATATCAGCGCGCCCAAAGGCAAAATACATCATGTCCAGCGCACCCCGGACCCTCGTCGAAGGCCTTCAACGACTGCGCCCGCGAAGTGAGCGCGGCTTCCGCTTCATCGCTTCCGATCGCTCTGAACGCTTCTACTCCTTCGCCCAGATGGAAGATGAAGCCATCGGCGCGCGGCGTACTTCCGACTCGGCTGAAGAAGGGCGACCGAATCCTTCGTGCTCCCCGAGGGAACGACTTCGTCGAGCTTCTTCAGCGCGCGTCGGCGCGGGCCTCGTTCCCGTGCCCATCTTCCCGCGCGCGACGTTCAAGGCCATCGATGCCTCGTCGACGTCATCTCCCGCATCGTGAGCGCCGCGGGCGCAGAAAGGTGATATCACCGCCGAGGCGACGAAGCCCTTCGTGGAGAAGGCCCTCGAACGCGACGACAGGCTTGAGCAAGTCATCACCGTCGAGTCGGCGTTCGAAGGCGAAGCGCCCGCGTTCACGCCCGTGGACATCGGCCCGAGACCTCTACTTCCTCCAGTTCACCTCCGGCAGCACCTCGAAGCCCAAAGGCGTCATGGTGACCCCGCGCCAATCTCGTGGCGAACGCCACGGCGTTCCTCGATACAGGGCATCAATCGCCAGGACGAAGACGTCGCCGTTTCGTATGCCGCTCTACCACGACATGTGCGGGACTCATCGACGTGCTCGGGACCATCATCTGGGACATCCAGAGTGGTCCTCATGCCGACAGCCACCTTTGGCGCGCATGCCGCGCATCTGGCTCGAGTCGATTCAGAAGTACAACGGGACGATCACCTACGCGCCGAACTTCGCCTATGCGCTCGTCACCAAACGCCTGAAGGACGCCGACATCGCGAGCCTCGACTTGTCGAAGCTTCGTTGTGCCGGCTGCGGCGCCGGCCATCCGCGGACAGACACTCCTCGACTTCGCCAAGCGCCTCGCCCACCGGCTTCGACGGCGACAGGCTTTCCTCCCGAGCTACGGCATGGCCGAGTCCACGCTCGCCATCACGTTCCATCCGCTGGGCACCCCCATCGTCCTCGACAAGGTGGACGCCGACGCGATGAAACGCGGCGTGGCGACGCCCGCCACGGCGGAGAGCCGCCAGGTTCTCGAGCTCGTCAGTTGCGGCGTCACGTTCCCTGAACACGACCTCAAGGTGGTCGACGACAAGGGCAACGAACTCGGCGAGCGACAGGTGGGCGAAGCCATCGTCCGCGGCCCCAGCGTCACCGCGGGCTACTACAAGAACGAGGCCGCCACGAACGAAGCGTGGCGCAATGGTTGGCTCCACACGGGCGACCTCGCGTACCGCGCGGACGGCAATGTCTACATCTGTGGCCGCGTCAAAGATCTCATCATCATCAACGGCGCAAACCATTACCCGCAGGACATCGAATGGGTCGTGGGCGACATCGAAGGCGTGCGCCGCGGCAACGTGGTGGCGTTCAGCGTCCTCGACGACGGCGTCGAGCGACTCGTCATTCTCGCCGAAGGCAACTCGGGCGACGCCCCTCGCCTTCGGGAGCAGATCGTTCAGGCCGTGAGCGAAAGCTTCGGTCTTCAGACGAGCCACGTCGGCGTCGTCGGTGTGGGTGCGCTGCCCAAGACCTCGAGCGGCAAAGCGCAGCGCCGCAAGTCCAAGGCGATGTACGAAAACGGTGAGTTTCAGGAGCACGCCTAAGCTCCGAGGGCGAACCCGCCGTCGGCTGGACGACGGGGACGCGGTGCGTTAGAAGGCGCCCCACCTCGAACCGGAGGCCCCGGCCTCGACCAGCCCTGTAGGGAGATGGAAGCGATGGATCGCGAAAAGCTGATTGCCCTGTTTCGAACGAAAGCGACGGAGATCGCGGAGAAGGATTTCTCGCACTTGAACGAGTCGAGCGTCATCTCGGACCTCGGCATCGATTCGCTCGGCATGCTGGAGCTCGTCGGTGAGATGGAGCGCGAGCTCTCGGTGCAGATCCCCGACGACGAGCTCGTCGGCATTCAAACGGTCAAGCAGCTGGTCGACCTCATCGAGAAGCGCGCGGCCGGCAAGTCGGCTTAGGAGAGCGCCCCATGTCGGAAGACTTGAAGGAACGCCTTCGGGCCATCGTGGCCGAAGTGAGCGAGATCGACGACATCCCGGACGACACGCCGTTCAAGGATCTCGGGATCGACAGCATGATGGCCATCGAGATCGTGGCCGAGGTGGAGCGCACCTATAAGCTCTCCATCCCCGAGGACGAACTCCGCGACCTGACGAATTTCACGCAGGTTTACGAGAAGGTCCGCACGAAGCTGGCCGCGGCGTGAGCGAAGCGACGAACGCGCACCTCTACCGAGTGCGCGTGGGCTACGCCGACACCGATCAAGGCGGCGTGGTGCACCATGCCGTGTACCTACGTTGGCTCGAGCAGGGCCGCGTGGAGCTCCTCCGCGACCGCGGCGTCGACGTGCGCACCCTCGAGCGCGAGGAGCGCGCCACCATCGTGGTCACCGACGCGGAGCTCAGGTACCGGCAGCCGGCGCGATTCGACGACCTCGTGGACATCGAAACCACGGTCCTTCGCCGCGGGTTCGCCAGCATTCTTTTCGGTTACCGCGTGCTTCGGGACGACGTCGTGCTCGCCGAGGCAAAGCTCAAGCTGGCCTGCATCAGCCTAGAATCGGGCCGCGCACGGCGCTGGCCCGAAGGCATGGCAAAGGCGCTCGCGTAGGCGCGCTCGCGAGCTTCGTGCCATGTCTTCGTTCACGATGAGACCACGACGACACGGCGTGATAGCGTTCGACGCATGGGCGATTCCGTGCACATCGTGGCGAATTCGGGCATCAGTCTCGGTAGCGCGATCGCCGTCGTCACGTCCTGGGAACGCAACCGTTCCATCTTCTGGGCCATCGTCGCGGGACTGTTTTCCTGGGTCTACGTGATCTACTTCTGGGCCACGCGAAGCAAGACGGAAGACCCAAAAGGATAGACGAGAACACGGCCAAGAATTACCTCGCGCTCGTGCAGCTCGCGTGCGCACGGCTCTGGCTCAAGTAGCGAGTCGATGGCGACGGACGAGACCCGGCACGAGCGGAGCATCAACCCGATGAGGGGCACCCACTTGTACGAGCGGAGGCCGCGCCCTAGCCGATCACGCGCCGTCGAAGCACACGCAGGTCGACGAACGCCGCCACGACGAGCAGCACGGCCGTCGACACGAACAGCGGGAGCACGTGCGCCGGGCGCCCGAGGAGCAACAGCGAACGGCAAAGCTCGGCAAGGTGGTAGATGGGGTTCAGCTCCATCACGAAGCGAATCGCCGGGATATGCGTGGGCACGGGGAAAATCGTGTTGCTCACGAGGCTGAGCGGCCAACCCACGAGAAACGTCGGGTAGTTCATGTGATCGATGGACGGCACAAGGCCCGTGAAGATGAGGCCCGCCGCGCCGAAGGCCCACCCCGCCACCATCGCGAGGAGCGGCAGAACAGGCAGCCACGTCCACTCGAGCTCCACCATCCCGATCGCGTGGAGGACGCCGAGCGTGATGGCGACCACCGCCGCGTTCATGGCACCGCGGAGACCCGCCCACAGGATTTCACCCCAGACCACGTGGGGGAGCTCCACCTGCGTGACGAGGATTCCGTCCCACGTCTTTTGGTAGAACATGCGCACGTACGATCCGTAGAGCGCCTCGTAGAACGGCGTCGTGAACCCCGTGTAGGCGAGGAGCCCGGGAGCGACGAACGCGGCGTAGGTGATCGTGCGCTCGCCGTACTGGAGTTCGCCGACAACGCCGCTCAAGCCAAGACCGAGCGCGACGAAGAACACCACGGGCTCCATGGCCGGCGGGAAGAACGCCGTTTTCCAGTTCCGGAGATAGACGAGGGCGTTTCGGAAGAGGACCGCACGCGACCGCCAATCGAAGGCCTGAACGAGTTCGTTCATGACGTGGCCTCAAGGCGCTTGGTCTCCGAGGCGGGCGCCGCGTGCGCACCACGCGCAAGGACGAGAAACAGGTCATCGAGGTTCGGGTCTCGCACCGAAAACGGCAGTGTTTCGAAGGATGCCGTGAAGGCAGCAAGACCTTCGCGGGACACGGGCATGCGCAGTTCGCCGAGCACGCGGGTCGTCCGATGCCCTTGCTCACCCGCCCACGCCTCCACTCGGGCACGTTCCGGCGCATCGCCACGGACGACCACCACATGGTCCCCAAGCATGCGACCGAGGATGTCCTTCGGTGCGCCGGAGGCAATGGCTTTGCCCTCGGAGAGGACGAGCAAGTCGTCGCTGAGCCGCTCGGCCTCCTCCATGTAGTGGGTCGTGAGCACCACCGCGAGCCCCTCGGTACGCATGGCATCGATGAGTTCCCACACCTCGACGCGCGCGCTCGGGTCAAGACCCGTGGTCGGTTCATCGAGGAAGAGCACGTTCGGTCGATGGATCATCGAACGTGCGATGAGCAAGCGCTGCTTGTAGCCACCCGAGAGGGTTCGCGGCGACGCGTTCGCGTAGGCGGTGAGCCCGAACCGCGTGATGAGTTCCTCGACGCGCGCATCGATGTCATCGACCTTCGGCCGGAAATAGCTCGCGTAGACCCGCAGGTTCTGCGCGACCGAGAAATCGTAATCGAGCGTGTCCTGTTGCGTGCAGACGCCGATGGTTCGCCGAATCTCCGTGCGCTGCGCCGCAAGCGATGCGCCGCCGTAGAGGATTTCGCCCGCGTCGGGTTCGATGAGTCCGTAGAGCATGCGGAGCGTCGTGGTCTTGCCCGCACCGTTTGGTCCGAGCAGACCGAGCACCGCCCCCGGCCGCGCCGAGAGATCGAGCTCGTTGACCACACGACGACCGTCGTAGGATTTCACTAACCCCGTTGCGACAAGTTCCGTCGGCACGGGGCGAGCATAGGGCGAGCCGGCGCGCCGACAAACCAACAAAACCGGATGGGCCGCTCAGCGAGGACCAAGGAGCGGCATCGTCACCGTCTTTGGCGTCTCGCCCGCCTGGGTGGGCCCCACGCGCAAGGTCGCGCTCGGGTGACTCCCCGACGCGGACGAGCCGCGCGCATACTCCACGAAGACCGGCACCCGCTGCTGGCCGAGGGCTGGCACCGTCACCTTCGGCATGGCCACGGTGTACGCGAGTCCGGCCACGGGCACCGGCTCGACGGTGAACTCGCGCGGTTCGTTCGCCTTGTTGACGACGTGCACCTCGAACGCGTTCCGCACCTGCTCCCCCTCGACCGAGAAGGGCGCGCCACGAAGCCGAAGCAGGTTCGCCTCAAAGGACGTGCGCGAGGAAAACGCAAAGGTCGCCACCGTGAGTCCGACGAGCCCCGCCACGGCATACAGGTAGAGTCGCGGGCGGAGGAACCGGCGCGCTTCACCCGCAAGGCCACTCAGCGAATCGTACCGAACGAGGCCCGGCTCGCGGCCGAGTTTGACCATCACCTCGTCACAGGCGTCCACGCAGGCCGCACAGGCCACGCATTCAAGCTGAAGCCCGTTTCGGATGTCGATGCCCGTCGGACACACCGTCACGCAGCGCTTGCAGTCAACGCAGTCGCCGTTGTTCGGGTCACTGGCCTTGCCCCTGGGTTCGCCCCGCACCTTGTCGTAGCCGATGACGAGCGAGTCACGATCAAACAGCACGCTTTGAAGGCGCCCGTACGGACACACCACGAGGCAGAGCTGCTCGCGGAACCACCCGAAGTTCGCGTAGAGGATGCCGGTCAGCACCGTCGCCCAGAGAAACACGGTCCAATGCTCGGTCGGTGCACCTTGCACCATGCGATAGAGCGCAGGAAGCGACACGAAGTAGCTCAAGAACACATGCGCGATCAGGAACGACACGACGACAAACGCGATGTGCTTGAGCACCTTGCGCGCAACGGTGGTGGCCGACGGCCCCTCGGCGTCGCGACGCATGCGAATGGACCGCGACCCCTCGATGAGCCGTTCGATGCGTCGATAGACGCCCTCGAGCCACACCGTCTGCGGGCACGCGTAGCCGCACCAAACACGACCCCAGATCGTGGTCGCAACAAAGAGCGCGAAGCCAATGCCCGTGAGAACGAAGAACAGGAGCCACGTGTCCTGCGCCGTAAACGTGAACCCGAAGAGGTAGAAACGTCGATGCGCGATGTCGAGGAACACCGCCGGCTGCCCGCCGATTCGGACCCACGGTAGCGCGACGAACACCACGACGAGCGCCCCGAACACCCAGTGGCGAAGCGACGTGAACCGACCGTGGACATCCGCCGTGTAGACCCAATTGCGCGACCCGTCCGCGTGGAGTGAACCCGAGGGCTGGTCGAGCAAAGGCAGGTGCTTACCGGCCATGGCGGCTACTCGGCCGTGGGCGCGGGGGACGGCGCCGCGCCCCCGGAGGCGGCGGGATTCGCCGGCTGCACCCCCGAATCCGCGCCCTCCGCCGCGGGTGCCTTGGCGGCCTCGCCAGCGGCGTCGGGATCCCAGAGCTCACCCTGTGGCTCCTTGCCGCCCGCCACGTTCGTGTTTCGGAGTGAGAGCACGTAGGCCACGACCCGCGGCGTGTCCTTCGGGCCAAGCAGACCTCCCCACGCGGGCATGCCCGCCGGTGTCCCGAGTTTCACCGTCTTCCAGATGTCCGTGGGTGCGCCGCCGTGGATCCAGTAGGCGTCCGTGAGGTTCGGTCCAATCTTCCCGCGCGCATCCGCTTCGTGGCAGACGACGCAGTTCTTGGCGAATACCGCTTCGCCCTGCTTGAGGGAGTTTGGGTCCTTCGACAGCGTCACCAGGTACGCATCGGTCATCTCGCCGCCCTGCCCGCCCTGCTTCTCGAGTTCCGCCGAGTACGCCTCAAGCGGCAACGGCAGCGCGCCGAGCCCGTGGTACGCGAACCAATAGAAGAGCGCGAAGGCGATGGTGCCGTAGAAAATGGTGAGCCACCACCTCGGCAGGTCATTGTCCGCCTCTTGGATGCCGTCGTAAACGTGGATGATCTTCTCGCCAGCGTTTGGCGAATCGAACGTTTCCTTACTCATGGCTGCCCTCCTTGAGTGGCATCTGGGCGAGTGCGTCGATCTCCGCGCTCGGCGTACGCATCACGCGCACGACGGCGGCGACGAACACACCGAAGAAGATCAACAACGCCATCACCGGCAGCCCGAGCACCGGGCTCTGTTGAAAGAACTCCTTTGCGAGCAAGCTCAACATCAGCGCACCTCCTCCGCGGCGCCGGCCCTGGGGGGCACCGCTGCTCCGCCCACCGCCACCGTCACCGACTTCGCTCCCGCGGGCTTCGACGGTGATTCCGCCTGCCCAAGCCGCTGTAGATACGCAATGAGGGCCACGAGCTTCGTGTCCTCACCGATCTCGATCTTCCCCTGCGAGCTCGCGAGGTCCGCCTGAATCGCCTTGGCCTGCGCCAACGCCTCGGCCTTCGCGCCCTGGATCCGTGCGGGGTCGTACGGCACGCCGACGCTCCGCATGGCTCGCAGCTTGCCTTCCGTCGCATCGAAATCGACGCGGTCCTCCGCGAGGTGCGCGTAGGGCGGCATGATCGACCCGGGCGTCATGGCGCGCGGATCCACCATGTGGATGTAGTGCCAGTCGTTCGAACGCATCCCGCCTTCGCGTGCGAGGTCGGGACCGGTGCGCTTTGAACCCCATTGGAACGGGTGGTCGTAGATCGAATCCTTCGGCACCGACACGGCGCCGTAGCGCGCGGTCTCCCAGGTGAACGGCCGGATCATCTGCGAGTGGCATACGTAGCAGCCCTCCGCGATGTACACGTCGCGCCCTTCGAGCTCGAGGGGCGAGTACGGTTCGTGCCCCTCGGCGACGGCCTTCGCGTCGGCGGTGGAAACGATGAGCGGGATGATCTCCGCCACGCCACCCACCAGCACGGCAATGACCGTGAGCACCGTGAACGGCAGCGCCCGCCCTTCGAGCAGCCCGTGCCACGTGCCCTTCTCGCTCGAGCCCGCCAGGTGAATGGCAAGGCCACCGATGAACGCCACGCCGACGGCGAGGGCCGCAAACATGATGCTCGCCGCCGCATCGGAGAACGCGAGGAACGCCAGGAGGCCCGAGACCACCACCGCAAGGATCACCGGACGCCCGAAGATCAACGACGCCGCCGACGGCCCCGGTTCGTGCGCCACCACGAGCACCTCCGCCTGTCCGTCCACCGCCTTCCCGCTCCGTGCGGTCATGACGAGGTTCCAAAGCAGCATGAGGTAGCCGATGAGATAGAGCGTGCCGCCGAGCAGACGGGTCCAGTAGAGCGGAAAGAGCGCCACCACCGTCTCGACGAAGTTCGGGTACGCGAGGCCGCCCTCCGCGGTTTGCTCGCGCAGCATCATGTACTGCGTGACGCCCGCGACCCACATGGACACCACGTACATAAGGATGCCGAAGATCGCGATGTAGAAATGCGCGTTCGCCGCCTTGCGTGAGTAGAGCTCCGTGCCGAAAAGACGCGGCACGACCCAATAGAGCATCCCCGCCGCCATGAATCCGTTCCACCCAAGACCACCGACGTGGACGTGCGCGATGATCCAGTCGGTGTAGTGCGCAAGGGCGCTGACGCTCTTGATGCTGAGCAGGGGTCCTTCGAACGTCGCCATGCCGTAGAACGTCACGGCCACGGCGAAGAACTTGAGCACCGGGTCCGAACGAAGCTTGTCCCAGGCGCCACGCAGGGTGAGAAGCCCGTTGATCATGCCGCCCCAGCTCGGCGCCCAGAGCATGAGGCTGAACACCATGCCCAGCGTCTGCGCCCAGTCGGGGAGCGCCGTGTAGAGAAGGTGGTGCGGGCCCGCCCAAATGTAGAGGAAGACGAGACCCCAGAAGTGCAGGATCGAAAGTCGGTACGAGAACACCGGCCGCTCGGCCGCCTTCGGGAGGAAGTAGTACATGATCCCGAGAATCGGCGTCGTCAGGAAGAACGCGACGGCGTTGTGGCCGTACCACCACTGGACGAGCGCGTCCTGCACGCCGCCGAAGATTGGGTAGCTCTCCGTGAGCGACACCGGAATGGCGAGCGAGTTGACGATGTGAAGCACCGCCACGGTGATGATCGTCGCGATGTAGAACCACAGCGCCACGTACAAGTGCTGTTCGTTTCGCTTCGCCACGGTCCAGAAGAAGTTCACGGCGAACACCACCCAGATCCCCGCGATGGCGATGTCGATGGGCCAAGCGAGCTCCGCGTATTCCTTCCCCTGCGTGATGCCCAGGGGAAGCGTCACCGCCGCGGAGACGATGATGAGCTGCCAGCCCCAGAAGTGGATCTTGCTGAGCACATCCGACGCCAGCCGGGCCTTGAGGAGCCGCTGCGTCGAGTAGTAGACGCCCGCGAACATCATGTTCCCGACGAAGGCGAAGATCACCGCATTCGTGTGCAGCGGTCGAAGGCGCCCGAAGTTCAGCCACGGGTGAACGTTCGCCTGCCAGAAGGCCAGCTGCAGCGCCACGACGACACCGACGAGCATCCCAACGATGGCCCATCCCATCGTCGCGAAGGCAAACCAGCGAACGATCGAGTCGTTGTACGTGATGGTCTTTTTCTGTGCGCCGGCGAGGGCCGCGCTTTCACTGTTCGTCATTCGAAGTCTCCGTCGTTGGCTTCGTGTCCTCCGCGAGCGGGAGGAGCGTCATTCGGTCGGCGTGATCAAAAGTCCCGCGCGCGACGTTCCACACGAAAAACAGAACGCCGAGCACCGCGAGCACCAAACTCACAAAGATGAGAAGGATCAGGACTTCCATAGCCGCGCTTTCTGCCCCAAAGCAGCTCCCGTGCCAATTAGCACCGCGATGGACGAAACGGGCATGAGCACCGCGGCCATCCACGGTTTCATGGCGCCACTCGCCGCGAGGGCGATGGCGATGGCGTTGTAGCTCCACGCGAACGCCAAGATTCGTCGCAAAACCTGCGCGAGTTCCTGACCAGCACGCAAAGTGAGCGTCACCGGTCGAAGGCCGGGGTGCGTCCAATAGAAGTCGGTGTGCGCCGCGAGGAACGGCCGATCGACGGCAGGCGTGCCCGAACACCACGCCGAGGCGACGGCGGGTCCATCGTTCAAACCATCGCCGATCATGAGCGTGTCGTGTGCATCGTGGGCACGCACCCAGTTCGCCTTGTCGTCGGGGCGCTGCGCACCGAGGGCCCGTTCCGATGCGATGCCCAACGTGCGCGCCATGGCTTCCACCCGCGCTGGGGAATCGCCGCTCAGCAGGTACACACTGCGGCCGCTCCTTCGCAGCGCATCGATTTCCTCGGCCGCCTCGTTCCGGAGGCACTCCACCGTTCGCACGGTGGCCACCAGGCGCCCGTCACGGGAGAGGGCAACGTCGGCCCCCGGATGCGCAGCGTGCCCCCGTCCCTCCGGTGACGCGCCCGTGCCGAAGCCCATGACCCACGGCGTTTCCCCCACGCGGTAGACATGACCATCGACGAGCGCAACGAGCCCGCGACCCACGATCTCCGCCACTTCCACGCCCTGGCGCGCCAGCGCGCCGGCGTCCGCGAGGGCACGGCCAATGGCGACGCTCTTCGGGTGCGCGCTGGCCTGCGTCATCGCGAGGAACACGGCGGCGTCCTCGGCGGAAAGCGCCGCGAGGGGCGCCGCGTCCTCCACGCCGAGCAGTCCCGTGGTCACCGTCCCCGTCTTGTCGAACACCACCTTGCGAACGCGCGCCACGCGATCGAGGAAGGCGGCCGAACGGACGAAAATGCCCGACCGCCGAAGTCCGGCGAGCACAAGTTCGTAGGCCATGGGCGCGGCGAGCCCGAAGGCGCATGGGCACGTCACCACGAGCACCGCCGTCGAAACTTCGAGCACGCGCCAAAGATCGTGGGAGTGAAACCACCAACCGACAGCGACGGCCGTCGTCACACCAAGCACGACGAAGACGTAGCGACGCGCCGTCCGCGCCCACCAGTCGGTTCCCTCGCCCACCGGATCGGCGTCGCGGGCCGCGAGCAGGGATGGCAACGGCGACGTGGCGAAGTCCGAAGCGGCTTCGACATCCACCGTGCGAACACCCGCGGAGAACGCCCCCGCACAAACCGTGTCCCCCGCCGCGAATTCCCGCGGAGTGCCTTCCCCCGTGATCCAATCGAGGGAGAAGCTCGCGGCGCGCGTACGGAGCACCGCGTCCACGGGCACAAGCTCGCCCCGCGCCACGCGGAGCGTATCCCCCGCCTTGATCGTGTGCACCGGAACGAGCTCCATGTTGCCGTCGCGGACGACCCGCGTGCGCAGGTGCTGGACCCCGGTGCTTTCGAGGATCGCGCGCCGATTCCGCTCGAGGCTCCGTTCGCGGACCCAGCGCCCCGTGAGCATGAGCGCCACGAAGACGCTCACCGAATCGAAGTAGACGCCCGGGCGCCCCGCAAAGAACGCGAAGGCCGACCCGCCAAACGCAAACAGGATGCCGAGGGAAATGGGCACGTCGAAGTGCAGCGAGCCCGCCCGGAGGCTCCGCCACGCGCTTCGGAAAAACACCGGCGCGCCCACGGCAACCGACCCCACGGCGAGGGCGAAGCCGAGGGATTCAACCACCTCGAAGAGCGGACCGTCCTTGAGCCCGAGGTAGATGGCCACCGCGAACATCATGGCGTTCAGGGCGAGCGCCACCGCCACGCCCGTTCGCACGAGGAGTGGGTCCGTCTCCGACCGCGCGCCGCGTGCGCGTGTGCCCACCGCGTAGCCCGCCGCCTCGAGGTCTTCCACCCACGCACGGAACGGGAACGTCCGGTCGACGGCGAGTTCAATCTGACCGAGCACCGGGTTGACGAGGATGCGGCCACCGCCGGGCGCCCGCGCGAAGAGTGTCTCGAAGAGCCAAACGCACGCGGCGCAGTGGATCCCCTGCACATCGAGTTCCACGCGCGCGAACCCCGGACTCGATTCGAGTCGCGCTTCGATGGCATCGATCCACGCGCGGTCTCGGGTCTCGAGGCGTAGCTCGGGCGCCGGCACGCCATGCCCACCGCCGAGTTCGTAGAAGCGCCCGAGGGCCTCCCGCGAGAGAAACGCGTGGACCGCACGGCAGCCGCGGCAGCAGTACCGATCGGCCCCCGGGGGAACGGGCAAACCACAGTGCAGACAGCCCGCATCCGCCTTGGATGAAACCGCCCCCGAGCCCGCGGACGGAACAACGCGGGTCGCGTCCGCCGCCACGGCGCTCATGGGTGCTCTCCCATGGCGCAACAGCTCGCCGTGGGTTTCGGTGCCATGAAAATGGCCTTCACCGGCCGCGCCGCGAGCACCACGGCGGCGACGATGCACACCGCCGCGAGCACCCTGGCATGGCGACGCACCGAAGCCGTCAGACGCTGCGCGTAGATGCTCGCAAGAAACAACGCGACGCCGCTTGCGGCCACAAAGCCGAAGAGCAATGCCGCCCCGTGGATCGCCGAGCCGGACGTCGCCGCCACGAGCAGCGCAGCCCACAACGCGCCGCAGGGTAGGAGCGCCGAAAGCGCACCAAAGGTGGTTGCGACCAGCGCCGAGCGACGCGGCGACCCATCGAACCGCTGGAGGCGCAGCTGAACGAACGACTCACGCCCACGGCCGGAACGCCAGAGCCCCCACGCCGCGAAGGCAAAGGCCAACGCCATGGCCCACGAGAGACCCGCCCGCGCCCACGGGACGTCGAGCGCGTCGGCGGCGCGCGCACCGAGCCCACCCGCGACGGCACCCAAGATCGCATACGAGAGCGTCCGACCCACTTGGTACGCCGCCGGTGAACGCCAACCCGCCCCCTTCGCTCCCGCCGACACCGCCACCGCCAGCGGTCCGCACATGCCCAGACAGTGGGGCGCGGAGGCGAGCCCGAGGAGCACGCCGGAGCCGATCCAAACGACGATGGCGGACACGGGCACGCACGGCCTTAGAGCAATCCGCATGCCCCGCAAGGAATTCCTGGAGGAAGGGTCGCTTTCCGCAGTGGAGCTTCGGAAGGCGGCGCAGCGTCTGCGATTTGGCGCGCGGAAAGCGCAATTGTTTCGTGAGCTCCGCCCCCAACCTTCGCCGGGCGATGCCCCCCCACGCGTGCTATAGGGGGCCCCACCAAACGCCATGGAACAGGTAGCCCGCACCGGAAAGCAATTGGTCGCCGCAACCCGTCCCTTCGCCGTGGAAGACCGCGCGAAGAGCTGGTTCTACGTGCTCTCGACCCTGGCCATCTGGCTCACGCTGATGACCGCCTCCGCGCTCACGCCCTACTGGCCCGCGCAGCTCGTGCTCGCCGTGGTCGCGGGCCTCGTGACCGTGCGCGTGTTCATCCTCTACCACGACTACCTGCACGGCGCGATTCTGCGCAATTCCAAGGTCGCCGACCTGATCATGAAGACCTACGGGCTCCTCATCCTGACGCCGTCGCGCGTCTGGAAGCAGACCCACAACTACCACCACGCGCACACGGCGAAGATCGTCGGTTCGCACGTCGGTTCGTACGCCATGGTGACCACGAAGATGTGGAAGGAGCTCACGCCCTTCCAGCGCGTCATGTACCGCATCACCCGCAACCCGCTCACGGTGCTGTTCGGGTACCTCACCATTTTCCTCTACGGGATGTGCACCTCGTCGTTCCTTCGGAACCCGAAAAAGAACTGGGATTCGCTCCTTTCGCTCGCGGTGCACTTCGCGCTCCTCGCGGTCCTCTGGCGGGTGGGCGGCCTCAACATGATGTTCTTCGGGTACATGCTGCCCGTGGCCGTCGCCACGGCCGCCGGCGCGTATTTGTTCTATGCGCAGCACAACTTCGAGGGCGTGCACATCCAGCCCCGCGAAGAGTGGAACTACGAGCGCGCGGCCCTCGAGTCGTCGAGCTACATGAAGTGCGGGCCCGTGATGAACTGGTTTACGGGCAACATCGGCTACCACCACGTGCACCACCTGAACCCGACGATCCCGTTCTACCGGCTCCCCGAAGCCATGGCGGCGATCCCCGAGCTCCAGAACCCGTCCGTGACGACGCTTCGCCCGCGGGACATCGCGGCGTGCTTCCGCCTCAAGCTCTGGGACCCGGACCAGCAGCGCATGGTCGGCTACCGCGACGCGCAGGCGGCCTGAGCCGCCTAACGGTCGGTCGCGCGGTGGATTTGCGCGCCGTGCTCCCGCCGGCGCAATTTGTGCGTCTCCGCCCCGGCCCGCCGTCGCGATCACGGGGAATTTCCGTGGCACAGCGCGTGCTTAGGTACAGCCCGGACATCGAACACGGGACCACACGTGACGCTGAACGAAGCAATCATGGCAAACGCCGACACCGGGGCGGGCAAACCGAAGGCCGCCCTCGAACCTGACCCGACCGGCGCCACCGCGGCCAAATCGCAACGGGGCCGCGTCCTCGTGGTCGACGACGAGGCAAACGCACGCGATGCCCTCGTGGAGCTCCTCACCGACGAGGGCTACCAGGCCGAACCCGCAGGGGACGGACAGCAGGCCCTGCGTCGGCTCGAAACGTTTGATCCGGACGTCGTGCTGACGGACCTCAAGATGCCGGTCCTCGACGGCCTCGCGTTGGTGGAGCGCGGAAAGAAATCCTCACCGCACACGTCGTTCCTCGTCATGACCGCCTTCGGCAGCATCGACACGGCGGTCGAAGCCATCAAGCTCGGGGCCGAGAACTACCTGACCAAGCCCCTCGACTTGAACACGCTGAGCGCACTCGTGGCGCGCGGCGTTGCTTCGTCGCGTCTGTCACGGGAGGCGGAATCCCTCCGTGCACGACTCGACCACGACCTCGCCTTCGAAAACATCCTCGGCGATCACCCGTCGATGCAACGCCTGCTCAAGATGGTGAGCCAGGTGGCGCCAAGCCGCGCGACGGTGCTCATTCACGGAGAGAGCGGCACCGGCAAGGAGCTCATCGCGAGCGCCATCCACCAGCACTCACGCCGTACGTCCGGCCCGTTCGTGCGCCTGAACTGCGCCGCGCTTTCCGAAAGCCTGCTCGAGTCGGAACTCTTCGGCCACGAGAAGGGTTCGTTCACCGGCGCCGTCGGTCGTCGCGAAGGGCGCTTCATGCAGGCCAACGGCGGCACGCTATTCCTCGACGAAGTGAGCGAAATTCCTCCGTCCGTGCAGATCAAGCTCCTCCGCTTCCTCCAGGAGCGGGAGTTCGAGCGCGTGGGTGGAAACGAGACGCTAACGGTCGACGTACGCGTCGTCGCCGCCACGAACAAGGACCTCAAGGAACTCGTCGATCAGGGCAAGTTCCGCGAAGATCTCTACTACCGCCTGAAGGTCGTGCAGCTCGACGTGCCGCCACTCCGAGTACGCCGAAGTGACATCCCCGTGCTCGCGCATGCGTTCCTGCATCGCTTTGCGGCGGAGAACGACAAGCGGGTCACGGGTTTCGCGGAGGATGCCCTCCAGTTCCTGGTGTCGCATGCGTGGCCCGGAAACGTGCGAGAACTCGAGAACGCCGTGGAGCGTGCCGTCGTCATGGCGGAAGGCGCTCAAATCGAGCGCGGTGACTTCCCACCGGCCGCCGACGCGCCATCGACGGGCGGCGACGATCTCTCAAAGCTCGTCCCCGGAATCTCGCTTGCGGAGCTCGAACGAATGGCCATCGAGCGCACCCTCGACGCGGTGGAGGGCTCCACGGCCCGTGCCGCCGAGTTGCTCGGCATCAGCCAGCAGATCCAGCACCAATCGCGCGAGGAAGTCCGCCGCTCGAGCCGGGATCAACGCCGCTCGAGCGACGAGTAACCGTACCGCCAGAGTAGTTTCGACGGACGCCCCGAACCCGCAACGAATCTGGAAGGTCGCCCGCACGCGCCCGTCTCCGCCGAGGAGGAGGGCTCGAGATCGACCTCCCCGTGCATCTCGATGATCTTGCGAACGTCGACCCGAGGCCTGTACCTGCGGCCTTCGGTCACGAACGACTCGAAGACCCGCTGAGCGAGCTCCCTCGATACCCGGCCCGTTGTCCACGACAACCTCCACGCGTTCGGCCGGTCCATCCGAGAGAGCGCCGACTGAATGTTGATCGCGGTGGACGGGACGACCGTCGAGCGCTCCGCGCGTTCGCGACGAGGTTGGTCATGACCTGTTGAGCTGATCACGTCTGCCGCTCACACCCACCGCCGGGTCGAGCGACACGGACACGGAAATGCCCCGAGACTCGAGGGCAGGCGTCTGAAACTCGACGAACTCCCGCAGGAGCTCGCCCATGTCGAAGGGCTCGGCGGAAATCCAACGCGGGCGCAGCGAGGTTCAAGAAGTCGTCGAAAGCTGAGAGGCGTCCGAGTTCCGACGGACCAGGGTTACGCGGCGCCTGACACGCGTTCGCGCATGTCGCCCGGATCGGCTTTCTGGGTGCTGCGCTCGAGGACGTCGAGCTGGAGCCAGCCGCGTTCAGCGGTTTCGATCCGTGCGCAAGGCCGGCGGTCAGTCTCCCCATCGCTGCGAGCGCGCTCGCTTTCTAAACGTGCGCCGATGGACGTAGTCCTCGCGGTAGGTCTTCAGAGCATTACGCCTATATCCAGATCGCAAACCATGTGAATGGCCCGCGTCGCCTCCAATCACTGCTGCTCGACTGGCCACCCGAATCGAGCGGCCGCGGTCGCGAGGCTCGCCCGAACCACGTTCATCGCGGAAACCATGTACCGCTGTTCAAGCCCCACACGACGCGCCAGCGGGTGCTCCGATGCGCGCATGGCGCTGAAGTACGCATCGCCATAGTCGCCGCCGAACAATTCGCGTAGCCACACGAGGAGCGCTGAGCTGCCTGACCTGTTCTGGCCCTGAGAACACTCCCTTCGGCCGACGGCGAGCGTTCAATCGCCGAGTAGAACGCATCGGACGGTCTTCGAACGCGGTCTGGGCGAAACGGCTCCGAGTTCACGCAGGGTGCCCGCCACGGCCCCGTCAAATCCGACGTAGGTGGCGAGATCATCGAGAACTTCGCGGCTGACCGTCATGCGTTTGCCTAGGCTTCTACGCCGTTCGGTAGCACGAGCATGGGAACCCGGGAAACACGCAAGCACTTCTCGGCGACGCTCCCGAGCACGAAGCGTCCCGCGGCTCCGCGGCCGTGCGTCCCGACAAGCAGAAGCTCCGCCCCACGCTCGTGGGCGAGGGCTTCGAGGGCACCGGCCGGGTCGCCCACGATCACCGCGGACTCGCGCACGGGGCGCCGCCCGGCCGCTCCACGGGACGAAAGCCACGCGCGCGTGAGGTTCGCCCTCGGCTTCTTGTTGAGCAAACCCCGAAGCACGTCCTGCCATGCCTTCCGCTGTTCTCCACGTATTCACGGCGTAGACGTACGCGGCAAGCACCCGGCTCCCGCGCGCGCCGCCAAGCCCGCCGCGGCCTTGAACACCCGGGCGCGGAGTGCTCCAAGATCGACACTGCATTCACCCACAGCGGTAAGGCCGAGACGAGCCATGCTCCTTCTCGACGACCAGCACCGGACAAGCAAGGCGTGTCGAACGACATACGACCCTGCAAGCCTGACGAGCCAAGTCGAGCAGGCGTCCGCCGGCCGAACTCGTGCGGCATGCGGACCGAGGACCACCGCAACCACCTCCGCGCAGAGGCGGCAACGAGTGCCTCCCTTGGCCGACCTTCGACGAAGGCTTGCGTGCGCCTCGACGCCGCGACTCGCGAGCCTCGGTGCACACGTCCAGCCGCGCCGGTGACGGCTTCGCGGTGTGTGTTAGTCGCGCTACGCCTACGCCTTGAGCGCCCCTGGACCTGGACTCACGGTCGACGCGGGCAGTGCCGGCGGCGGGAGCGTGACGTGCACCGCGCGCACCGCGGCGCCGATCCGTCTTGCGAAATCGCTCGCGGCATCCAGCAGCGCCGCGTCGGTGTCGGTGAAATCCACGGCCACGAGCACTTCCGGTTTCTTCTCCATCACGCCTCTCCTTCCGGTCCTTCGGGGATTCGAATCTCCACCCCCACGTCGGGCTGAATCTTGAGCGCCCCCAACATGGCGCGGAACGGCCGAATGCCGAAATCAGGTTGATGAAGCGTTGTGCGCGCAACGAGGACGCTTCCCTCGCGCTTCACCGACACGCGGATGGAACGCTCGGTTCCGTGCAAGCGAAGCGCGCCCTCGACGGTCCAGCCGTCCCCCGCGGTCGCCACCCGGGTCGAATGAAACGCGATGTCGGGATGGCGCTTGGCATCCAGTACCTCAAACCGCGCGTTCGCCTCGATCTCGCGCCGCTCCCGATCCGAGACCCGCTCCGACGACTGGCGGTCCCCATGCATTGCGGACACCACCTCGATGGAATCCGCCCGAAAGCTCGCTTCGACCGCCGTGCGCGCATCGTCCACGCTCACGTGGAAATCGGCCACTCGCAGCTTGAGATCGTGCCCCACGGCGGAGAGTAGGCCTTCGCGTTTCGCGTAAACGAAACACTCCGCGGTGTGGGCATCGAAGCGTGGCATCCGGTCGCCCTAGTGCACGACGAGGACGGGCGAAGGCGAGAGCTGCATGAGTTTCTGCGCGACCGAACCGAGAAGGAACCGCTCCACGGCGTCCTTCCCGGAGCTACCCATGCAGATCATTCCCGCCCCGGACTTCTTCACGTGTTCGACGAGGGCCTCCACGGGACGGCCACGGACGAGGTGAACCGTGACGCCCGCGCGGTCCTGGCCGAAGACCTTCCCGATCTGCTCGTCGAGGATGGTCTTGAGCCCTGCGTGGTACGCCTCGAATCGGTGCTCCGCCTGCTCCCGGAACGCAGTGCTCGCGGTCTGGTAGTCGGCCCACGGGTCGAGGAACACGTGCACCACGTCGATGGGGATCTTCGTGTCACCGCGCAGGCTCTTGGCGGCATCGAGGGCGCGGTGCGCCGGCTCGGAAAGGTCGTGGGCCACCACGATGCGCACCGGGGGAAACGCAGCATCGCCATGGGCGGGCTCCGCATCCTTGCCCTTGATGGCAAGCACCGGTGCCTCGGCCTGGCGCATCACACGCTCAGCGACACTCCCGAGGGCCCACCGCGTGATGCCCGTACGCCCGTGCGTACCCATGACGATCAGATCGGCCTTGATCGCCTTGGCGTGGCGCAGGACCTCCTCGTGCACAGCGCCTTCGCTCGCCTTGCCGTCGACCTTCACGCCCCGGGCGGCGGCGGCCGCCGTATGGCGATCGATCTCTTTCTTCGCCGCCGTCAGGATCTCCGCGACGGCCTCCGGCCCGGGGATGAACGCGCCATCGGGAAGCGCGTAGCTCGGCAGGTGGTACACGTTGAGCACGTGGAGCGTCGCACCGTGCGCCTCGGCCAAGTCGAGGGCGTACGCGAAGGAGGCGTCCGACGACTCGGAGAAATCCACGGGAACCAGGATGTTCGCGTACTTGGCCATGGGCTACCTCGCCACCCACACCGAGCACGGCGCTTCGCGCACGACGCGTTCCGCCACGCTCCCGAGGAGCAGGCGGCTCGCCCCGCGCCGGCCGTGCGTGCCGATGACCACGAGGTCATAGCCGCCCTCCTTGGCGAAGCTGCAAATGGCGTGCGAAGGATTGCTCCCTTCGATCATCTTGAGCTCCGTGGTGGCCCCCCCGCCGAAATGCTCAGCGCGGAGATGCTCGAGACCTTTTTGGATGTTCTCGCGGATCTCGCTGAGAACGTCCTCCCCGATGGTGTAGCCCGGCGCGAGCGCGATGGGCGGCACCATGGGCATCGGATCAAACACATGCACCAGCGTGACGGAGGCACCACTCCATGCGGCGGCCTGCTTTGCCGCAGCCATCGCGCTGATGGATTCGTCGCTCAGGTCGGTGGCGACCAGGATCTTCTTCAGGGTGGTCATCGTGATTCTCCTTCGTTCGCGCGCTTCATATGGGACCCATGGGCGATGCGCCGAATGATGTCCTGTTCCTCTCGCTCCATGTCCTCAAGTAGGAGGTCCGCCAAAATTCGCATGCGCTTGGCAAAGAGGGCCGGATCACGGGCGCCGTCGTCAAGGGTTGCGAGCGCCGCGGTGAGTTCTTCCCGTTGATTTTGGTGCTCACGGTGGAGCGTTGCACCCTCGTTGTACGTGGCGTCGTGCCGCTCAAAAAGCGGGGCCAGAAGCCGCTCTTCGAGTTCGAGATGGGCCAGTAGGACCGTTCGGAGGTCACGCGAATGACGACAAAGGTCCGCAAACCGCTCGCCCTCCCCGGACTCGACGCGCATCGCCAGCTCGTGGATCGACTTGAGCTGACTCCGAAGCGCCACGTGATCCGCCAGGATTCGCTCGCGTACGCGACTGGGGTCCGAGTTGTCGCGAGGGCGATGGACCATTCCTTCGAGCACGGCGGACAGCGCGAGGAGCGCATCGGTGGCGGTGAACACTCCGACAACCTTGCCGTGCTCAACAATCACCGCGGCTCCGTACCGGTGCCGCCCCATGTGCGCCGCCACGTCGCTGAGCGAATCGCGCGGTGAGGCCACGTAGGGTTCGGGCGTCATGGCGTCCTCCACCGTGACGCGCGTCGGGTCGAAACCCGGCGCCGCGACCACGAGGCCTAGGTCACGCTCGCTCACGATTCCACGCAGGGCGCCCCCCTCCAGCACGGGGAGGTGGCGAACGCCGAGGGTGGCCATGCGTTCGCGTGCGCGTTCGATGGACTGCTCAAGTCCGATCGTGTGCGGAGCGATGGTCATGAAGTCGGATACGGAAGGGACGGTGGGCACGGTTGGAGGCCTTTCTCTCACGCGATGCACGGGTGCACTTCTGGGCGCACCTCCGGTAGAGCAAGCGGCGTGCCCACCCAAAAGCGAAGTGGTGGCGAGGAGCGCGCCCGGAGAGCGCGAATTTCCTGCGCGCCGGTGGGAGGGCATCGCACAACTTGCACGGGCGCCCGAGTCACGGAAAATTCCCCCTGCATCGCCACCCCGAACGGGCGGCCCCCGGACGCGCGAATCCATGTACCCGTCCATGCCCGCCGCCGAGTTACGCCGCGCCTTCGCGGTGGAGATCCACCCGGGACGCTTTCGGCCCGAGGCGCACTTCTATCCCCGTGCACGCGAAGCGACGATCCACCGAACGGTCGCCGCATTCCTCGAGGCCGATCCCGCCGCACTCCGGCGCCGCTACCTCGAACGCCACCCGGAGGTCGCCCCCCACGAACTCGACGCAGTGTGGCGCTATGCACCGCGCCATTTGCGATGGGCGGGCGGTGATCTCTTTGCGGCGCGCACCGCGGAGGGACGACGCGAAATGGTGCTCATCGAGACCAATTCGTGCCCCTCCGGCATGAAGTCGATGCCCGCCCTCGACCGCGCCCATCCGGACGCCGGATATCGACGTGTCGTCGAACACCTGCTGCTACCGCCGGGAGCGAACACGGACGGCGAGTTTGCGATCCTCTATGACAAGAACTTCGCCGAGGTGTCGGGATACGCGCACGCGCTCGCCGATGTGCTGGGCCGCCCCGTGCATCTGGTTCCGGTTCCCGACGAGGAAACGGACCATGTTTGGTTCGACGGCGGCCGCCTCCTGTTTCGAACGGAATCCCGAGGCGTACTCCATGCGACGGCCGCGCTCCGCTACGTCACGCAACGGCCCTGGAACCGCTTCCCCGTTCGAACGGAGACCACCATCGTCAATCCCATCGTCGCGTGCTTGGCCGGTGGACGGAACAAGCTCGCCGCCGCCAAGGCGTACGACCTGTACAACGAGGCGGCCCGTGGCAGCGGACTTCGGATTCGAACTCCGGAAACGGTCTGCGATGTCCCGAAACGCGAGGTCCCGGACCTCGTCGAACAGTTTGGTGGCAGTGCCGTGGTGAAAGTGCCCTACGCGAACGCGGGGCAAGGCGTGTTCACCATCACGAGCCCGTTCGAACTCGAACATTTCATGGCGGCGGACACTCGATACGCGAAGTTCGTGGTGCAGGCGCTGCTCGGCGGTACGACCTGGCCACCGAACTCGCGGAATGCCACCTATCGACACACGGGCATGCGTCCCGATGCGAACGGTCACCGCTTTGTCGCCGACTTGCGCATGGGCGTGGTGGCCACGGATGCCGGCTTCATCCCGTCGGCCATCTACGCGCGAAAGGCAGCACGTCCCCTCGACGTCATGCCGAGCGACGGCAGCCCTTCCTGGGACATCCTCGGAACAAACCTCTCGATCGCCCAGGCCGACGGCGGATGGGCCGCGGAAACCGAGCGACTCGTGCTCGCATCCGAGACCGAATTCGATGACCTCGACCTCGATGGGGACGACCTCCTCGACGCCTTCGTGCAGACGATTCTCGCGGTCATTGCCATCGATCGCATGGCCGGAGGCATGCTTTTGCCCGACGGCGAACTCGACCGCGAAGCGCTGAAACGGGCTAATGACGACGACGTCTTCCTGGACGAACTCGCCACCGGGGCGCTCCGGGGCGGCGGCCAAGGGCGCGCGGGTCGCTAGACCGCCGCCGTTTCCTTGGCGGCGGGCGCGCGCCTGGTAGATTCCAACCGTGTCCGACAGCCTCGCCGTGGCGACGCCCGCCCTCGCCGTTCCCGGGCTGGACACCGTCACGCGCGACCGGGCGCTCCGGTGGTCCATCATCGACGGAGCGTTCAACGCGGTCATGGTCGGCGTTGGCGAGAGCTACCTCGGTGCGCTCGCGGTCGAGCTCGGCCACCGCGATACCGAGCTCGCGGTGCTTCTCACCCTGCCCTTGCTGGCGGGGGCCCTCGCGCAGCTCGCCTCGAGCACGTTGGCGCGGTGGCTCGGGAGTCGCAAACGTGTCGTGCTCCTTGGCGCGAGCGTGCAAGCACTCAGCCACCTCGGGTTTATCGCCATCGCCGCGACGCAGACTTCGAGTTTTTGGGCGTTGCTCAGCGTGAAGTTCCTCTTCTGGGTTTCCGGCTCCCTCGCCGTGCCGGCGTGGGGCGCGTGGATGGCGACGCTCACCGAAGGAATCTCGCGCGAACAGTATTTCGGACGACGTTCCGCCGTCGTCCAAGGCGTGCTCCTCTTCGCGTTCGCAGCGGGCGGGTGGATGCTTCACCGTGCCCAGGCGGCGGGGGCAAGCCACGTGCTGCCTGCGTTCGTGCTGCTCCACGGCGTCGCGCTCGCCGCACGCGTGCTGAGTACGTCGTCCCTCGCCATGCAATTCGACTCGCCCGTGCCGCCTCGGCGCGGAAGCACGTTGGCGGCGCTCGTCCGCGCCGCGCGAACGTCGAGCTGGCAAACCCCCGTCTACCTCGCAACGCTGATGTTCGGCGCCTACGTCGCGGTGCCGTTCTTCACCCCGTACATGATTCGCGTGCTCGGGCTTGGCTACTCCGAGTTCGCGCTGCTCACCGCCGCGCCGATCCTGGTCAAGGTGGTTTCGTATCCGCTTTTCCACCGCTTCGCCGAGCGTTTCGGTCTGCGCGCCATGCTTGTGGCGGCGTGCGTCGGCATTTCGTTGGTGTCGCTGCTCTGGGCGGTGTCGCGGGACATGTCGGTGCTCATGACGTCCCAGGCCCTCAGCGGGATCGCGTGGGGCGCACTCGAGTATTCGAGCTTCCAGCTGCTGCTCTTCGCTGCCCACGAAGACAGCCGCCTGGAGTTCCTCTCCCTCGCCAACTCGCTCAACGGTGCCGTTCAGCTCGTGGGTGCCCTCGCCGGCGGGTTGCTCATTCGGCATGGTGGGTTCGAATACCAATCGATCTTCCTGATTTCGGCCGTCGGACGAGCGCTACCGCTCCTCTTCATCGTGGCGTTCATTCCCAAGCAAGTGAGCCAAAACCTTCCCCGGCTGCTCTACCGACTTACCTCCGTTCGACCGGCGGGCGGCATGTTCCGGCGCCCCGCCGCCATCTTCTTCGCGCGAAAGCGCCGAACACATCTGGAGACCTCTCAATGAATTGGAGCGGCCCCCTCGCGCCCGGCTTTTGTCTTCGTCTCGCCATCGCAGTGGTTTGCGGTACCGCCATTGGTCTTGAACGACAGCTCCGCGGCAAGCCTTCGGGCATGCGAACCAGCATCCTCGTATGCGTGGGTACGATGACGTTCGTTCAACTTGGTGCGCGGGTGCAGGGAGGCGACCCGGCGCGGGTGCTAAGCCAAGTGGTCACCGGCATCGGTTTCCTCGGCGCCGGTTTGATGTTCACGCGGCATGGTTCCGTCAAGGGCGTCACCTCGGCCGCCGTGATCTGGACCCTCGCAGGCATCGGCGCGGCCATTGGCCTCGACCTCTATGGCGATGCCATCGCACTCACGGCGGTGGTGATCCTCGTGCTCGTCGGCGTGCAGCGGCTCGAGAACACGTTTGTATCGTTGCGCCGCGGCGTCCATTCGCACACGCCGCACTGGCTCCGGGGCTCGGGCGTGCCCCCGGAACCGCAGGTGGAATCCGACGACGACGACGCGGACGACGACGGCGAGGGCTAGGCGCGATCGGCGCACCGAGGGGCCACTTCATCCCCCGATCGGCGGGGCCCCGGGTCACCGCCGGGGCAGAAATCATTGTGATTTCGAGGTGGCACGGATTGTGCTCTAATGTGGGCGTTATCCTACATCCCGGAGCAGCCATGGACCCGCAGCGCGAATCGCAGCCCACCCTTAAGGAGCCCGAAGGCCTCTTCGGCGGTCGCACCATGCTCGGGCTCGGTGCGGACAAGGGGCGTCGCGCCTTCGCCGCTCCCCCCGACGACGATGACATGCCCACGCCCTCGAGCGGCGTCGGCGACGACACGCGCCCCGGCCGCCCCGCGGCCCGCAACCGTTCGAACTCCGAACGCCCGCCGGGCGCCACGGACGCGGGCGACACCGTGCCCGATGCGTCGTCCGAGGGCGGCGACGCCAAGGCCTCCCCCGCGCACGACCAACGCGTTGGAACCATGCTCGCGGGTCGCTTCAAGCCCGCCTCCATTCTCGGCCGGGGCCCCTTCGGCACCGTGTACGAAGCGGAGGATCGTGAACTCGACGCCTTTGTCGCCGTGAAGGTGCTCCCACGAGCCATCACCGCCGACGCGCGCATCATGGACCGCATCCGCAAGCAGCTTTCCAAGGCGCGCGGCGTTCTTCACCCCAACGTGGGGCGAATCTTCGACATCAATCGTGACGGTGACGTGCACTTTGTCGTGATGGAGTACGTGCCTGGCCACACGCTCGCCGATGAAATGCAGTCGGGCATGGACGCGGACGACGCACGAAAGCGCTTCCTCCAGATTCTCGACGCGCTTCAAGCGATTCACGCCCTCGGACTTGTCCACGGTGCCGTGGATGCGTCGCACATTCGCATCCGCACCGACGGCGCCCTCAAGATGACGAGCACGGGTCTATCGTGCGAATTGCTTCACGGGACGAGCTTCCACCCGGAGGATCACCACTGCGAATCGCCCGAGCAAAAACGGGGTGAACACGCGACGGTGCGCTCGGACATCTTCGCCGTGGGCCGACTGGCCAAGAAGCTGCTCGCCGCGGCGGGCGACCCGCCCGCCCTCAAGTACCTGCACGCCATCGCCGACCGCTGCATGGATGCGGACCCCTCTGTGCGATTCGCCTCGATTCCGTCACTCCTCGAGACCGTGCAGGATGCCGAGGCGGCGGGCGCGAACCGACTCTCCTCGTCCCCCGTCGGCGCCCCCGCCAACGTGCACGTCGCCGCCTCGGACTTCGCACCGTCGGATGTTCCCGCGGCCACGTTCGGCTTCTTCGTTGTGACGCTGACGCGAATGCTGCGACGCATTTGGCGCATCTCGATTCCGTTTCCGTACGTCCTCCTTGGCGTGACCGTCTACGTGCTCTGGTCGGCGGCACACCCCGCGCCCCCCGCGCGCGGCGCGCACCCGAGCGACGACGACTCGTTCTTTGGTTGGTTTGCGGATTCGAACGACGACTCGGACGCGGTGGGCGTTCGCACGCTCGATCACCCGGCGGCGACCAAATCCACGGAGCGACGAGCCCGCGCCACGCGTACCGGCTCCGCCGAGTCGCACGAGGGCGCCGCGCCGAGCACGGCCGGTGGCGACACGGATGCGCTTCCCAAGGACGGCGCGTACTACTTTGGCCCCTGGGCGCCCATCCAAGATAGCGAAGGCGTCCCGAGCGATTCGGAGACCCCCCAGCGCGGCTCCCCCGTCGGGAAGAAGAAGAGCCTCGGCTACCGTCCCGGTCCGTACGGCTTCTAGAACGGCCGAGGCGGCCCCGCGCGGCGGGCGCGCACATAGTCGAGGAGCGAGTCGACGCCAGCGTTCGAGTCGATGGACAGAACGTTCTTCGAAATCTTCTTGAGCGCCTTGAGCACGGGCTTCGTCTTGTTCGGCGTACCCCAGACCACGCAGGTCGAGCGCCCCGGCAGTTCGCGCACGAGGTCGTGAAGCGCCGCCGAGACCCCTTGCCCAAATCCGTCTGCGTCAATGACGAGGACGTCCGTCGGCGCCCGACGGGTTGGCGTCGAGTGCGCGGTCGATGTTGCTCGCCACGTGAACCATGACGCGTTCGCCGCCCAGCGACGCACGGAGCCGCACGCCCACTGATGCGCTCGCACTCACGAACAGCACGGCAACGGGCCCCACGATGGACGGCAGCCGCATCGTGGTCTGATACGAAGGCGGCGCCTTCACGTGGGCGATTCCCTTGCCGATGAGCTCTTCCGCCGCGCGCACGGCGTCCCCGGCCTTTGACTCCGCCCACGCGGCGCTTGAGCACCGCCAGGAGTGGACCGCGGATAAACTGAAAGAGCTCGTGGGCCGAGGCGGGCAACGCCTGCCCACCATCCTGCTCGAGCGCGGCAAACACGATCGACGACGCCACCTCCGCGGCCATCACCGACTCGAGGCCCTCGCGCACGAGGCGCACGCCGAACTCCGCGCCGAGCCCCCCTTCCCCTGCTTGTTCCATCGCCGCGTTGAGCTTACCCCAGGTCGACCGACGAAACCTGTGATCGGGCGACCACACCCCTGTGCCAACGTGTGCCGGGACTCCCCGCCCGAACTTCGAAATTCCGGGAAATTGAACGCCACCACGCTGGCATCGGCGTTGCTCTACGCGAGTCCATGCTTCTTTTCTTTTCGACACTCCTTCGGCTCCGCGGCGCTGGCGCGGGGCTCACCATCCTTTGCGTGTCCGCCGCAGCGCTCGCGGCCACGCTTGTACCTTCCCGCGCATCCGCCTGTGGCGGCGTGTTCTGCAGCAACACCAATCTGCCCATCGACCAAAAGGCGGAGCGGATCATCTTCCATGTCGATGCGAGCGGAAAGGTCACCGCGGTCATCGAGATTCGGTACGAAGGACCCGCAAGCAAGTTTGCGTGGCTTATACCGGTGGCAGGCAAACCGACGGTCGGCGTTTCGTCAAACACGGTGCTCGATCGACTCCAGGCGGCATCGAACCCGAGCTACACGCTCACGAACACCGTCAAGGGCGAATGCAGCGGATTCGGCGGAGGTTCGCGCGGACCATTCAGTTGCGGCCCGATCGTCGCCGCCAGCGCAACGAATGATTTCGCTTCTTACGACGGCGGATTTGTGGAAACGGATGGCGGCGTCAACGTCCTTGAGCAGGCGACCGTGGGCCCGTACGACTACGTGATCGTCTCCGTGGATCCCAAGCTCGAGGACCCGGGCATGGCCGCGGGAGAGTGGCTGTCCAAGAACGGCTACGTGACCAACGACTTTGGTACCGACCGCCTTCGCCCGTACCTCGAAGGCGGGATGAACCTCCTGGCCTTCCGGCTCCGCAAGGGAAACAGCAGCGGCTCCATCCGCCCCATCAAGCTCGAGTTCGGCACAGGGTTGCCTTCCATTCCCCTCCGGCCCACGGCCGTCGCGGCCGTGAACAACATGGGGATCCTCGTTTGGGTCCTCGGCGAACACCGGGCAGTGCCCCTCAACTACAAGTCGCTCGAGATCAACGACGCGCTCCTCGACTGGACCAATCCCGCCGCGTCCTACGAAGCCCTGGTGACCCGCGCCGCCAACGAAGCCGGCGGGCAAGGCTTCGTCACGGAGATGGCGTCATCGGCGCCCGCCTTCGCGGACACGCTCTACCCCGAGGCCGAGCGGTCGGCGTGGGAGAACGTGTCGCGCACCGATTGGAACGGACGCGAGGGCGCACTGCTCTTCGAACTCCTCTCTCGCTACGCGGGTTACGACGGCGTTGCCGATGCGCTCGCGGAGGAGGTCGTGCCGGCGCTCGGCGTCCAGGCGGACGAGCTGATCGCGTGCCCCGCATGCCATGTGTCGGCGAGCGTGACGGACATCGCTGGCGTGGACGCGGCACATCTCCTCGAAAAATTTCGAAAGCTGGTCGTCGACCCCGTTGCCGATACGGCAACGCTCTTCGAAAACGCAGCTAAAGTCACTCGGCTCTTCACCACCATGTCGCCGGACGAGATGACCCTCGACCCTTCGTTCGCGTTCAACGCTTCCCTCGACGATGTGTCGAACGTGCATGCCGCCGAGCGCATCGTCGAGTGCAACGAGGAGGTGAGTCAGTCGCGGGCTTCGTGGTCCGCCGTCCTTCCGAGCGGCGCCGTGGTGCGCGGCACGGGCGGAGCATGGCCCTTCACGCGACCCGACGACAAAATGCCCGCGAACCTTCACGTCCGCCGCATCGGGACCGAGGGCGCAGGCGACATGGTGACGGACAACACCGCCGCCATCGATGCCGCGCTCACGGCGCACAATCGAACCGTCGGGTTCACGGGCGAACGGAACGACGGGTGCGGCGCCTGCGTCACGGCAACCGGACACCCGCGTCCCGCGGTCACCTACTTCGCCCTGGTCACCGCCCTAGGCATCGCCCTCCACCGTCGCGCCCGCCGAGGGCGCTAGCCCGACGTCAGCGGCCGTACTGGAGGTGGTCCACTTCGATGCCGCCACCGGTGTTCGAGATGAACAGGCGCTTGACACCGACGGGGGACACCACGCCGAAGAATCGATCTTCCGCGGTTTCGCGGTTGTTCGAGTTGTCGCCGATGCCCTCGAACGTGTCCGAATAGATCACGTCGTCGTTGGCGTCGTACGCGGTGAAGGTGACGCTGCAGTTGTAGCCGCCATCCGTCCACACGATGCCAGCGTGGGTCGGGTACTGCCCAAGGACGCTGCTATCGAAGGTGAAGTTGATGCCCGTGGCGCCGCTTGAATAGAACCAGTCGTCGCAGCCAGTGCACGTGCCATCCGTGGCATCGCCATCGTCACCATCCACGGAATCGGCGATGGAGGGATAGCTCTGCTTTGCGTTGACGCCCACATCTGCACTCACGCCGGGCGTGTTGAGGAGCCCATCCTCGAAGTCTTCAAGGTGGAAGTAGGACGGGAAATTCACCGGCCCGAAGGGGCTGTCCGCGGACGAAAGGTACGGCGTCGGGGCGATGATGCCCGGCTCAAGCACGACCATCGCGGCGTCGCTGCCGGCATCGCCACCGTCCGTGAGCGCGCCGTCCTGGCCGCCGTCGGAGGCCTGTGCATCGGACTGCGCCCCGGCGTCGCCGGTGCTGCCCTTTCCATCACCGCCACCACAGGCAGCGAGGGCGAAAATCACAAGAAGAAAGGGAGCAATGCGCAATTTCATGGCCGCACGTGTAGCTGGCGATCGGAGCAGGTCAAGGAGGCGCGACGGCGACGCGAACGGCACGTGCAACGCGGCGAACAGGCGCACAAGTTCCACGGCAAAGGGTTGTCATCCGCACGCGCATGTGCGGAACTACTCCGGTCGCCGTAGCGAGCGAGCCCGTGGGCCGCGCGTATCGGTCGGCATCAATCTCGGAGTTCGAATGAAGGTATGCATCGTCGGTGCGTCCGGCAAACTTGGTCAGTACATGGTCGAACACGCCCTCGCACGCGGCTACGAAGTCGTCGGGGTGTGCCGCACCGAAAGCGTCGGCAAGCTCGCCCGTTTCAGCGACACGATTCGCATCGAACCGGGTCGCACCGATGACCGCGCGGTCATCGAACGCGCCGTGAAAGATGCGGACGCCGTGCTTGCGGTGCTCGTTCCGTGGGGCATGACGCACTACGCGTCGGGCACGGCCCAAGCGGTGCTCGATTTCGCGAAACCCAACGCACGCCTCGTATTCTCGTGCGGCTGGCACATCACCCGCGACGGCAAGGACGTGTACTCCAAGAAACTTCTGTGGCTCGTCGCCGTCTTCGGGTTCTTGGGTCGTCTATTCCGCTTCGTGGACATCGACGACCAGGTCGAAGCCGCGCGCCGCATCTTCGCGAGTGACACCCGATGGACCGTCGTCCGCGGCAGCGATCTTGAGGAGGGCGAAAGCGAGGGCCTCCCGGCGTGGAGCGACCACGTCGGCGATCCGATCCTTGAAAGCAACCGGACGCGCCGCATCGATTTCGCCCTCTTCATGGTTGAGGCCATCACCAACGACGCCCTCGTGCACCGCGCACCCGCCATCGTGAGCAGCCAAAGCGAATCGGCGCGTACGCACGCCCCGGCGTAGCCCAAACGGCGGAGTCGCGACTCAGGCGGTCACATTCGACGTTCAAACGAAGCGCGAAAGCGGGCCGGAGCAGATCGCGGGGTTTCCAAACGTGGCGACGTTGACGCCCATGACATGGCAGAGCGAAACGAGGAAGTTGTTCATGGACTCGGACGAGTACTTGAGCACACGATTCGTCTTGATTTGACCGCCCGCACCACCGACCGTCAGCAACGGGATGTCGTTGATGTCGTGGGCGCCGCCCACGCGCATGTCGGAGATGAGGACGACGAGCGAGTGATCGAGAACCGTTCCGTCGCCCTCAGGAATTGAATCGAGGGTCTGGACAAGGTTCGCAAACCGTCCGATCCACCATTCTGCGAGACGTTGGTAGATGTCCACCGCGCCCGAGTGCGCGTAGTCGTGGTAGTCCTTGCTCGGATCCACCCCCGACACGAACGGGTATTTCTCCATCTGGTAGTCCCCCAACATGGAGAAGGAGACGACGGGCGTCCGCTGGCACGCCACGGCCGCCGCGATGGTGGCGACTTGTGCGTCGGCGATCTTTGGCGTCATGGATTGATTGCCGAGGTCGATGTTTCCCGGGTCCGAGGTCGGGTTGCACGCCCCCGCCTGCACCGGCACATCGTCCAACACGGACTGGGCCTTCTCGATCGTACCGAGATGCGCATCAAGCATCTCTTTCTCATGGCCACAGAGTTCGCCTTTGAGCGCACTCGTTTGCGTGCGCAGGTAGTCGAGCACGCTCCGCTTGTTCCTGCGTCGAAGTGCCGCCTGGGCCTCGGCACCCGGGTCAGGGACGAAGTCCCCGAACACCCGCGCGAAAACGTTGTGAGGAGAGGCCTCCACCGGCAGGCGTCCACCCTGCACCGAGTAGAATGGCGATTTCACGTTCCCGCGCACCGACACGCCGAGCTGACCGAGTGGCTTCGCGTTGAGCTTGGACGCGATGAACTGATCGACCGAGGGCGACGACGGTGCGCCCTGCGAAACCTGATTGTAGCCACGGAGAAGGGTTTCGAGGCAGGGATCGTGGCCGTTGTCGCGGCGCGGGTTTGGGGCCTTGTTGTCGATTCCCTTAAACGCGACGACCTTGTCTCGAACGGGCGCCAGGGCCTGAAGCATGGGCGAAAGCGTGAGCCCCTTCTCGTCGCCAACACACTCCCAGCGGTCCGAACGATCGGCCGGAACCAACCCGTTGAGCACACTGCAGACGATGAGTCGGACGGGGTAGTCCCCGGGGGCGGCCGCCGCCCGCTCTCGCAGAAACGGAAGCGCGAGGCCCGCCGCTCCCACCCCGCGGAGGAACGAACGCCGCGTTCCCACCCGCCATCGCGATGCAACCGATCGAGTCATGGCGCACAGACCTCCCGCGTGCGGAACGCATCCGAAGTGATGATCCCCACAAGCAACTCGCGAAAATCGCCCGCCGCATCCACGAACATCTTCTGGACCTTCGCCCGGCTACAGTAGTCCGGCCCTTCGAGGGGTCGGGCGAGCGCCAGCTCAAACCAGCGTCCCGCGAAGCACTCGGGCACCGTGTTCCCCGCGGTGATCAGCTCACCAAGGTCCCGTGCATCCGTGAAATCCCCCTGGACGTCGCCGAGTTCAATGTGCCCCGAAGCATCGATCGATTTGTTGTTCTCCGTGGCCTGGAACGCGCCGATCGCATTGAAGTGTTCGAACGCGTATCCGATGGGGTCCATCGAATCGTGGCAACCCTTTGTGCAACCGTTCTCCCCGTGGACCTCAAACCTCTCCCGCGTCGTGTGTTCGCCGTCGGGTGGAGCCACGGGCATGGTCATGGCGACCGCGGGCGGAGGGGGGAGCGTTCCGCAGAGTAGGTCTTCGAGAACAAACTTACCGCGCTTGGTCGGTACGTTGGATTCACTGCCCGCAAAGGTTGCAAGCCAACTCGCATGACCGAGCAAGCCCGATCGCGGCGCGTCGCCCCAATCCGACACGCCGTCCACCGGCACAGGCGCGCCGTACACGGACGCGAGCGTCTCGCCGAAGTACGCCCGCTCCGTCGTGAACCATTCGCGGATGCTGCTCCCGTGCTCGAACACCTCGCGTTCAAAGAAAACGGACGTTTCCTCGAGCGCGGCCCGTCGGACGTCCTCGGTGAACTCGGGGAACTTCTCGGCGGACTTCTCGAGGGCGACCACGCCGCTCACACGCAACCAACGCACGAGCTCGTCCACGGCGTGCGCGCGCCCGTCCTCACGGCCGAGAAGGTCCCGCGCGACCTGGGCAACGTCCTCGGTGGCGTGCACGCCCCCCGCGGCGACGCGGTCGAGAAGCGCGTCGTCGGGGCCCGCGCCCGTGAGGAAGAACGCCATGCGCGATGCGACTTCGTAGTCCGTAAGCGGCACGAAGCCGGCTTTGGCGGCGGTTCGGTCACCCACTTCCATGTGATAGAGGAACTGCGGACTCTCGAGCAGTGCCTCGAGGGCAAACGCGGCGGCATCGCGGGCCGTCCCGTCCGCTCGAACCGCGTCGTAGACCGCGAGGAGATCCGAAACTTCGGCATCGCTCGGTGGCCGTCGGTACGCGCGCCGCATGCGCGGGCGCAGGAACATCTCCACACACTCCCGTGTAGCGGACGTTCCGCAGTCGAACGTGCCTGCGTTGATGGCCGCGGTCGCCGCGGTAGAGGCCGCGATCTCGAACGCCTTGAGGCGTGTTTCATCCATCGCCACGTTTGCGTTCGACGCGAAGGGGCTCCCCGTCTTGAGCTCCGCATCGATCGGCAATAGGTCCGCAAGCGGGGTGGTGACCCCGAGCACAATGCCGACCGACCGTTCGTATTCGGCGCGCGTCAGCAGGCGTGTCGCGCCCGTGCTTGCCGTCACGTCACACGTGGCGGGGTCGGGGTTCGGGTCGTAGTGCGCGTCGCGCGGATCGACCGTTGTACCCGCCGGGCCGCCATCCACGGCCCCAACGCAGGCGCAGAGCAGGAGCCCGGGGACGACGCCCGACACCCGCAGCCACCACCGCGGACGGAACGCGGAGCTCCGCCCGTACTTCGACACACTCACCACCGCGCTCGCGCGGTTGCAGCCCGCATGCCAGTTGCGAAGCCGACGGGAAAAGACGAGTACTTCCAGGCGAGCGGCGCGCGCACATGCCCATGCGGGTCGCCCGAAATGGCGCGCCGAGCGCGCCAAACGCCATTCGTGCTCCGTTGGTATCCGAACGGCCCTACGGCTCGCCTCCCGAACGTCGGATCCGTCACCGACTACATGCGCATGCTCGGGGCGGCGGTTCGAGTGGTCACGGGGCCCGGAGCCCCGCACCGCGCGCCACGAATAACGGCAATATTGCTGGGATTTTCGCCCCCTGGAGTCGGCATGCGTGTTGCTCAACGTGACAGCATGCAGGGACAAGGGGACCTGGGCCGGGACCGCAGGGCGGCGCTTCGCGGGGTGAGCTCCACGGAGGCGATCTGCGTGCTCGTGGTCGCGTTCGTGGGCTGCGCCGGTCTGGCATCGCTCGGCGGATCGATGCGCGCGTCCATCGCCGGTGAGGTCCGCCCGGTCGCTTCGTTGTCGACGATGCCATCGCCGGCCCAAACGAGTCGCGAACCCTCGCCGCGCGCGGCCGGCGGTGCCGCGATTGGCGCGCAGGCCGCCATTGAGGAGCTCGGGCGCTTGGCGCGCGGATTCGGCGAGGCCGTCGAATCCTTCGACCGCATGGGGCCCGCGCGCGAATGGACGCGCCCCGGCGTAAGCCTCAACGATCTACGTCGTGCACTCGGTGAACAAACATTCTTGAGCGCCACCGACGCGCTCTGGGACGCGGTGCTCGGAGGGGAGTGGGCCGCCGACCCAAACCACGCGCACAAGCTCACCCCGGACGCCGCGCGGCGATTCCTCCGACACGAATCCGACGTATGGCTTGACCACGTGGCCGGCGGCGCGCCGCCGCGCCCGGGTGAAATCCGCGTCCTTCTTCCCGATTCGAAGGTCACCCTGGATGCCTCGGAGGCGCTCAACGACATCGCGCACCGGGCGGTCGAACACCCCTTGGCTCGGCAGATCGACTACGTGAAGGACGGGGTCGACGGCGAAGCTTCGAGCGTGCTCACCGCATTCATGGAACAAGCCAGCGGGGAGTCTGACCTTCTGCGGGACCTCCAGCGTGCGTCACGGTCTGTGATCGTCGCGGATCTGTCCCACATCCCATCGCTGAAGAGCCATCGCGCAATCCTGCACGGGGATCGCCACCTCATCTTGAACTTGGCCAACCTTCCCTCGGGCGACGCGGCGCAACTTTGGCGATTTGTCGAAGCGGGGCTCGTCGAGGATGGGCTCCTCAAGACCCGGCGCGCCTTCACGGAAGCTGGGCACGAGGTTCCGAAGTGGCTCGAAAGCATCGACACGCTGCGCGACACGCTCGCCCAGATCTCGAAGGACTACCCGGATACGCCAGACGCGTGGCGGGGCCCTCGGGTGACCACCGAGACCGAGGCGGGCCGCGACAGCTTGTTCGAGTACGTGGGGTTCGATTGGTTCCTTGAGGAGTCCCTGCGGCTCAGGGACGGCGACGTGGACCTCGACGTGCGCGGCGTCCCGTTCCGAAATGAACTGTTTGCCGGACTCCCACCGGAACTTGAATCGCTCGACTTCCTGCCCGGGTCGATTCCCGATTGGGAAAACAAGCGCATCTACATCAACTCAAACGACTCGCAGCTCACGCCGCAGAAGCCCATCGCACGGATCGTGCGCCGGCTTTTTGGGGAGTAGCGCGCACGGTTCGGCGCGCGCCGGGCTTCGAACCTACGGCGTTTCGCGCCAACCACGGGGAACGTTGGCTTCGACGTCAACGATTTCCCAGTCGTAGTAGCTGAAATCGCCTTCCTTGAGGTGCCACACCGCGCCACCCCGCGCGGGCACCGTTACACCGTGAAATGTCCGCCACGCGGAGATTGGGATGTCCCAATCTTCGAGCGTCTTGCCCGCGTAGTACCGCTTGGCCTCGAGACGCACGCACCGACCGTGCTCGTCAAATGTGAAGTCGGCCGAGACCGCATCACGACCCATCGCGAGCGTCGCCCGCGCTCGTCGATCATCCACGGGCGTCCAGTGCACCGCGGGCGAGAGCGCCGCGGAGGGGAACCAGATGATCTCGCCGAGGTATCGAAGTGCGGCTCCCTGATCGAACGTTGGGCCTTGGCCGTCGGCGACGGGCACGAGCCCACCGAGCGTGATGTACATGCGCCCCCGTGCGCCGCGAAACGTGTCACGCCCCGCGATGAGTCCGCCGAAGGATTCGACATCGACAAACCAGAGGAATGCGGGTTCGTCGACGCGGAAATATTGCTCGGCTCGAACTCGCATTTCCGCGCCGCCGGGCGCCGTCCGCATGATCCCCCGCTGTCGAAGCCGGACGGTGTGCGCCCGTGGCTTGCCGACAACGCCGGAGGCCTCCATCCAGCGACGCACCGGCGTGGGCAGCTTCGTTAGTTCCTCCGCGCGGACAACACTGGGCACCATCGCAGCCGCTCCCGCCTCGCGAAAGAGCGCATCCCGAAGCTCGTCGTTCACACGATGAAAACGCGCCGTACCCGCGGCAAGAACCACGCACGCCGCGAGGAGCACGTTCGCGACCGTTCCGAACTTCGCATCGTGCCACTGGAACACCACGAGGGCCTGCGAGAGCACCACGGCAACAAGCGCAACCATCCACCAGGAAGACGCATCGCAGACGCGTAGCGCTGCAGCTCCGAGGAGTAGCAGTCCCGCGATGAGCCACACGAGCCCCACCACTTTCCCCCCGACCTCGCCGAGTGAAACCGCCGACCGACCGGACAACGCCGGCAGCACGGCGAGCTTCCACGGTTTGAGAAACCCCGGGAGGTGAAGCAGCCCGTGAAACGTGAGGAGGAAGATGACGGCGATTCGCATGGTGTTGCGCCGCGGGCGCATCTCCCCCCTCGATAGCAGGGACAACCGGCCACGAGATGCCGATCCGAGTGCGGGCACGCACACGTTTGTGAATCCTCGGCACACCGTGGTGTGAACGCGCCGCCCAAAGCGGGCGATCACCCGCGAATAGATGAAGAAAGCGGCGTCGCACGCACGCCGCGTCGCTGGCACGCGCCGTGCTCAAGGAGTGACTCCGAAAGGAAGTCCCCATGCCTGCCCAGTACTTCACCCGTCACGCCGCCCAGGTCCTCGTCACCATCCTGCTTTGCTCCGTCGCCATCGCGATGAACGCGCGCACGGCGGGTGCCCAAGCCGCCGAGGCCACCGTCGAATCACCCCAGGATCCCTCCGGCACCCTCACGCTCAATTTGAGCGACTTCGACTGCGTGCCCGCGACGGACGGAAGCGGCCTTGTGCATTGCAACCCCAAGCGAACGACGCCGCCCTCGTCCGCCGCACCGCACCTCGCATTGGCTCTACCAACCGTGGCGACCGCACCGCCCGTGGAACGGAACTACTTCGGGGAGTTTCTTGGCGGCGTCGCCGGCGAACTCGTGGCGTTTGCCGCCGCCGCCGGCGTGGGCGCGGCCGCGGGCAACGCTGCGAGCGACTCCTCCTGCGAAGAATGCGATCTCGACGGCCTCCAGGAAGGTCTCGCCGGAATGATGTTCACCTACGCAGCCGTGGCACCATTCGCCATCGCCGCCGGCGTGACGCTCACGAGCCGCGACGACCTCTCCTATTCCAGCGCACTCCTCGGAGCCGCCCTCGGCGCGGTGCCCGGCGCCCTGCTCATGGGCATCGGCACCGCCGGCGGTCACGACGAGTTCGCCGGCGGAGTCGGGATTCTCGGGTTCGTCCTTGGAGCGGCCTCCCTCGTGGCGGCGCCCATCCTCGCCATCAGCATGGCCAAACCCGCGACCCCTGACGACGACGACAAATTTGAACCGCGCGCCAAACACGACGTCCGCGTGCTGCCCACCGCCAGCATCACCACCGACGGCAACGGCCTCACCGCCGGCCTCGTCGGCCACTTCTAATCCCCACTCCACAAACCCTCAGCGCCACCAGCAGCTTCCCCCCGGTCGCGACGGTGGCCCCCCCAAAAACGCTCGCGACCAGCGAGCGTTCGCGCGAAAGCGCGCCGCCAGCTGGTCGCGAAAACATCCAATTCCGCGATCGCCGCCGTCAGGCGGCGTTCCCAAAAACTCAGTACCTATAAGCTTCCGGCTTGAACGGACCTTCCGCGGGAATGCCGAGGTAATCCGACTGGGCCTTGGTCAGGGTCGTCAGCTTCACGCCGAGCTGCCCGAGGTGAAGGCGCGCAACCTTCTCGTCGAGCTCCTTCGGAAGCACGTAGACTTTGCCCACTTCGTACTTGCCGCGTTCGGTGTAGAGCGCGATCTGCGCCAGCACCTGGTTCGTGAACGAGTTCGACATGACGAAGCTCGGGTGGCCCATGGCGCAGCCGAGGTTCACCAGGCGGCCGCGCGCGAGGACGATGATCTTCTTGCCGTCGGGGAACACGAAGTGGTCCACCTGCGGCTTGATGTTCTCTTCCTTGACGCCGTTCTTCGGGTCCGTGAGCCAGGCCATCTGAATCTCGGAATCGAAGTGGCCGATGTTGCAGAGGATCGCCTCGTGCTTCATCCGCTTCATGTGCTCGCCGGTGACCACGTCGCAGCAGCCGGTGGCCGTGACGACGATGTCCGCGATGGGCGCCGCCTCGTCCATGGTGACGACCTGGTAGCCTTCCATCGACGCCTGAAGCGCGCAGATGGGGTCGATTTCCGTGATGAGCACGCGCGCGCCCTGGCCGCGGAGCGACTGCGCCGAGCCCTTGCCCACGTCGCCGTAGCCGCACACGACCGCGACCTTGCCCGCGAGCATGACGTCCGTCGCACGCTTGATGCCATCGATGAGCGATTCACGGCAACCGTACAGATTGTCGAACTTCGACTTCGTCACCGAGTCGTTGACGTTGATGGCCGGCGTCTTGAGCGTGCCCTTCTTCGACGCTTCGTAGAGGCGGTGGACGCCCGTCGTCGTTTCCTCCGAGAGGCCCATGATGTCCTTGAGGAGCTCCGGGCGCTTCTCGTGCACGTACCAGGTGAGGTCGCCGCCGTCGTCGAGGATAAGGTTCGGGCCCTTGCCGCCTTCGAACGCGAAGATCTGCTGCTCGAGGCACCAGTTGTACTCCTCTTCGGTCTCGCCCTTCCACGCGAAGACCGGGATGCCCGCCGCCGCGATGGCCGCCGCCGCGTGATCCTGCGTCGAAAAGATGTTGCAGCTCGTCCACGTCACGTCGGCCCCGAGCTCCTTGAGCGTCTCGATGAGCACGGCCGTCTGGATCGTCATGTGAAGGCAGCCCGCGATGCGCGCGCCCTTGAGCGGCTGCGAGGCCTTGTACTCACGGCGAAGGGCCATGAGGCCGGGCATTTCGTGCTCGGCGATTTGGATTTCTTTCCGTCCCCACTCGGCGAGGGAGATGTCCGCAACCTTGTACTTCGGCGTTGCGCTCTTCTGCTTGGTCGTCGTCGTCTGCATTTCCATTTCTGTCTCCGTTGTCGTTGCTTTCGATCTCGCCGAAGCGAGGTCATCCGCGGTCACGCCCTGCGCGCAACCATCACTTGCCAATCGAGGTGCCCGTCTGGGCCCGGCGCACCGTGCGCGTGGCGCACCTGCTGCACCTGCACGTCCGTGAGCCCCGCCTCCTCCGCGAAGCCCCGGAGTTCGTCCGCCGAAAACCCGAGCCACACGTCCGCCTGCTTCGTGCGGAGCGACTCGTCTTCGTGGGTCGCGTAGTCCACCACCACAAGCGCGCCGCCGCCCTTCCGAAGGAGGTGCGCGAGGCCCGCAATCATCTGCCCCGGCCGCGGCGCGTGGTGGAGCACCCGCGACGCGAACACCGCATCGGCGCCGCCGGCCGCGTCCACGCGCCCGAGCACCGCCGGGTCGTCGTACTCGGCCTGGATGAGCTCCACGTTCTTGTACGCCGTGGTGCCGAGCGACTGTTTCGCGAGCTCGATCTGCCGCTGCGACCGGTCGAGCCCGATCACCGTGGAAAACGCCGGCGCGAGCACATGGAGAAGCCGCCCGTCGCCCGTGCCCACATCGATGGCGAGCTTTCGGCGGGGGAGGAGCATGCCGAGGGCGAGGAGGTGCGCGCGCGTGTCGAAGTCGACGCCTGGCGATCGCACCTCGTCGTTCGACGCGAAGAACGCCCGCGCCTCCTGCTCGCGGAGCGCGATGACTTCGGGCAACCTCACAAGCGATCCGTCCGCCGCGCAGAGCCGCCGCCCCGCCGCCACCGCGTCGGCGATGACCGCGTCCCGAAGCGCGTCCGCCTCCACGCGCACGAGGGCGCGGGTGCCCTGCTTGCGCATGGCGAGGAGCCCGCCGCGCTTGAGCGACTGGACGTGGCGCGACACATTGGGCTGCGGTTCCCGAAGCAGGTCCGAGAGCTCCCCGATGGCGAGCTCGTCCTCGGCCGCCAGCGCGAGCACACGCAGACGCAGGGGCTCCGCGAGTACGCGGTAGAGCTCCCAGCGGCGCGACGTCTCTCCGCCTGCCTGGCGTTCCAGCATGCTCTTATTTATTCATGCATGCGCATCCATGCAAATAGGCGCATGGAGTCGGCAAATTTCTAATGAAAATCAGGACCCTGTGGGGGCCCGCCGGCTTCCCCTCCGGGGGAGCGACCCGGCCCGGGGCCGCCCGAGGGTCGACCACCACCGGGCGGATCCTCGGGCGGAGACAGGAGGGCGCGGAGGGCGACCACGTTCTGCCAACCGAGGAGGGCCACGAGCATCACGTTCCAGGCCGAGCGCGCATAGGTAAGCACCAGCACCCCGAGCCCCACCGCCACCAACACCGAGAGGCCATGCGCGGCGATGCGCGCGTGCCGCCGACTCGGCACGACGAGCTCCGCCACGGACGCGACGATGTTCCCGCCGTCGAGGGGGAGCATCGGCACGAGGTTCAGAACGCCCCAACCAAGGTTCACCCAGACGAGGTCCGCCATCACCCGCGCGAGGGCGGAGTCCTGCGGCGCATGCACGATGGATGCGACCACGATGCTCACCACCCCGAGCACGATGCCCACAAATGGCCCAGCGAAGGAGATGAGGATTCGTTTGCCCGGCGTGATTTGCGGCGTCGGCTTCAAACCAAATCGCTCGGCGG
>JAWKRM010000018.1:0-84916 GCA_041389625.1 Polyangiales bacterium | reverse complement strand
GTGGAGCGCTACCTCCGCGACGTGCGCGTCACGCAAATCTACGAGGGCACGAGCGAGGTCCAGCGCATCGTCATTGCGCGGCACGTGCTCAGGGGCTGACCGCACTCGGCCTAGAGCGGCTCGCCCGTCTCCTCCCATACATTCCCCGATTCCGACCCGTCCGAGTACGCGATGGGGCCGTAGCCGCCGCACTTGGGGAAAAACTTCTTGCTGAAGTGGTTGTTCGTGACGCGGACGTTCTTCCAACGCCGGTTGACGGGCTCGTAGCCGATGATCTTGCTGCCCGACCAGAGCGGGCACTCGAGCCCTGCGCACATCGTCCACCCGGCGCCGGCCATCAGGTTGTTGTCCACGTCGATGTCCTGGCCGCGACCGTAGTCGAAGCCGTCCCAGGAAAGGTCGCACGGGAATTTCACGACGCAGTTCGCCCAGCCGGTGTCCATCTCGAGCGTGTTGTGGCGGATCACGTACTTGTCGCCGGCGAACGCGCCAATGACGTCGGACCCTCGCTTGCCACTGTTGCCACCTTCGGTCCACGCGATCGAGAGGTCATGGAAGTATGAGTCCATGAACGTCACACCGCCGCCTTCCATGAGCGCCGCCGACGGGTAGCCGGAGACGTCGATCCGGCAGAATGTCGCGCGCTGCCCGTCGTAGGAGTGGTCACCGAAGATGCGGATTCCCTGGGTCGAGAAGGCCGAGGAAGTCCGATTGGTGCCGATGAGCGTCACGTTCTCCACCACCACATTGAGCGCCGATTTCTCCACGACAATGGCATTGCCCGGGCTTCGGATGAGGCAGTTGCGGATGGTCACGTCGTGCGCGGAGACCGTGACCGTGCCCGTGATCTCCAGGTTCTCAATCGTCATGCCCGCGGTGGTCGCATGCACGCTCCCGGAGGGAGTGAGCGTGACCCCCGGTCCAACGCCCGTGTTCGTCGCGTCGGGCCAGCCGACCGTCGGGGTCGCGCAGCCATCCGGGACGGTCTGGTTCGAAGTGCCCGAGTCCTCTGTCGTCGATACATGCGCGTCCGGGTTCCCCCCGTCGGCGTCCATCTCCGAAGGAGCTGGATTCGGTCCCCTTGGATTCGAGCGACCGTCCGGCGTTGGACCGTCGGATCCCTGAACGTCGTCGCCTGGTTGGGAGCCCACCGCGCCCGTGCAGCCGACCGTCGAAACGAATACGAACCAAGACACACACCAAACGGCCATCCATCGCATCGGTGTTCAGTGGAGCAATCCGCATGCCGTCGAACAGCGGGGCGGTGCCGCGCGGTGGTGGGTGAGGTTTTGGCGAGCGTTTCGGCCCTGCGACATGTGCGTATCTCCCCGAGAACTCCGGTCGGGCGTTGCGCGTTGGAGCCGCCCGAGAGCCACGCCCGAAGGAACGTCGCGGCCTGGTTCACGCATGCGCCCACTGCCGAAGCGCCCATCCCGCACCGAATCGGCTTGAATTGCCCGTCGCCTGCTCCGCTGTATAGTCGCCTCGTCATGGCCAAAAAGCGGCGCGAGAAGCGGGACAAGCAGGCGGAGCGGGAGGCGAAGCGTGCCGACGAGGAGGCGCAGCTCGCCGAGCAGGGGCGGCGCGCCACCACGCGTAGGAACGTGCTCCTCGGGATCCCGACGCTCACTGTCGCGGCGGGTGCCGGCGCATGGTGGGGCCTCGAGAGCCGTGGACTCACCGTGGGCATTTTGGTCGGCGGTCTCCTCGTGTGGCTCGCGTTGGGCCTCGCGTTCCTCGGCGCGGGGATTCAGCCCCGCGACCGTCTACGTGGCAGCAACATCGACTACGGACGAAGGAATCGACGATGACGACAGAAACCGAAGCGCGGGATCACTGGGCGGAAGCGGAGCCGGGAATTGATCTTCTTGAGACCGGCGACATCGACGAGGCCATCCGCGTGCTCGAGGCCGTGATCCTCGAGAACGACGAAAACGAGTACGCGTACTTCTTCCTCGGGAACGCTCACTTCGAGCAGGAGGCATGGGACAAGGCGCTCAAGGCGTACCTTTTCGCCGTGGAACGCGCGCCGGAGTACGTGGGCGCGATGATCGGCGCAGGCCACGCCCTTCGGATGATGGGCCGCGAGCGGGACGCGATTCGCATGGCGGAGCAAGTGCTCAAGCGGCAGGCGAACGACCCGGACGCGCTCTATCTGCTTGGGGTGACCCATTTCCACCTGGGAAACGAAGCGCCCGCGAAGCGCTTCCTCGAGTCCTACCTCGCCACGCGGCCCGAGGCGGAGGTGGATCTCGAGGTTCGGGGCATGCTCGAGGTCCTCGCGGGCCGGGTGCTACCCTTAGAGTCCGACGACGACACGGTGAACTGACTCCCGACCGAGGGGAAACGCATGGCCAAGGGCGCACTCCACCACGATCCCAACCGCGAACCCGTCCGCACCACCGCGGAGGGCGACTCCTTCGGCGCGGGCGACTCGTCGCTTGAAACCATTCGCCGCGCGCGCGAGGCGTGGGCCGCATCGCGGGTTGCGCCGACGCTCAAGAAGATGCCGCAACGGCAGCCCCGGTTCTCCACGCTGAGCGATGTGGAGGTGCCGGACCTTGTGGCGCCGTCGGACGTGGGCACGGACTACCTCCGGGACCTCGGGTTCCCCGGCGAGTACCCGTTCACGCGAGGCGTCCAGCCGACCATGTACCGCGGGCGTCTTTGGACGATGCGCATGTTCGCGGGCTTCGGCACGCCGCGGCAGACGAACGAGCGCTTCCGTTATCTCCTCGCGCAGGGGCAGACGGGCCTCTCGACCGCCTTCGATTTCCCGACGCTCATGGGCTACGACAGCGACTCGCCGCGATCCCTCGGCGAGGTCGGCATGTGCGGCGTGGCGGTGGACACGCTGCGCGACATGGAGATCCTCTTCGATCAGATCCCGCTCGACAAGGTCACGACCTCGATGACCATCAACGGGCCGGCCATCGTGCTCCTCTCGTTCTACGTGGCCCTCGCCGACACGCGCGGCATCCCCCGCGACAAGATCGGCGGCACGGTGCAGAACGATTGCCTGAAGGAGTTCATCGCCCAGCACGCGTGGGTCGTCCCGCCGCGCCCGGCCATGCGCATCGTCACCGACATGATCGAGTTCTGCACGCGGGAAGTCCCGCAGTGGAACACGGTGAGCATCAGCGGCTACCACATCCGTGAAGCCGGGGCGACGGCGGCGCAGGAGCTCGCGTTCACCATCGCCGACGGCCTCGCCTACGTGGAGTGGGCCATCGAACGCGGCCTCGACGTGGACGAGTTCGCGCCGCGGCTCTCGTTCTTCTTCGACGTGCACAGCGATTTCTTCGAGGAAATTGCCAAGTTCCGCGCCGCGCGGCGCCTCTGGGCGTCGCTCATGAAAGAGCGCTTCGGGGCCAAGAACCCGCGCTCCATGATGCTCCGCACGCACGCCCAGACGGCGGGCGTGTCGCTCACGGCGCAGCAGCCCTACAACAACGTGGCCCGCGTGGCGCTCCAGGGCCTGGCGGCGGTGCTCGGCGGCACCCAGTCGCTCCACACCAACTCCCTCGACGAGACCTACGCACTGCCCACGGAAGAGTCCGTGACCATCGCGCTCCGCACCCAGCAGATCATCGCGGAGGAGTCGGGCGTGGCCAACACCATCGACCCCCTCGGCGGCGCGTACTTCATCGAGTGGCTCACGAACAAGCTCGAGGCCGAGGCCCGGGACTACATCGCGAAGATCGACGAGATGGGCGGCATGGTCACGGCGGTGGAGCGCGGCTACCCGCAGCGTGAAATCGCCGCGAGCGCCTACCGCCACCAGCGCCAGATGGAAGCGGAAGAGAAGGTCGTCGTCGGCGTGAACAAGTACGCCTCCGAGTCCGAGTCGAAGATTCCGCTCCTCCGCATCGACGAAACGGTGCAGCGCGAGCAGACCGCTGCGCTTGCCGCGGTGAAGGCGGGCCGGAGCGCCGCGGACGTCAAGCGCTGCCTCGACGACGTGCGGAAGGCCGCGAAGGACGGCTCAAACCTCATGCCGCCCATGATCGCGGCCGCGAAGGTCTACGCCACCGAGCAGGAAATCTGCGACGTGCTCCGCGACGTGTTCGGGCAGCACACCGACAACCCCGAGTTCTAGCGCGGGGCCTAGCCGGCGATGTCGGCGCTCGGCCGCCGCCGGTTCGGCCGCGGGAGGAGTCCGAGGAAGGCGAAGGACAGGAATGTCCCCGCCGCGAATACCGTGGAGTAGCCGAAGGCGCTCACGACGAACCCGGAGAGGGACGCCGGTGGCATCTTGCCGAGCACCTCCAGGGTGGCGATGAACGTGTAGTGGGTCGCGCCCATGCGGCGGTCGACCTTCGACATCATGAGCGCAAACACCGCCGTGGTGAGCGCGCCTCCAAAGAAATGCTCGGCGCACGTCACGGTGACCACCGCCGTGGGGGACGGCTGTCCGAGGGAAAGCCACCACTCTCCGGCGACGGGAAGCACGCGAAGAACCGCGGTGATGGTGACCGCCGCCGTGATCCCCACGCGGGACGCGAGCACCCCTCCGAGGAAGGAGCCCGTGAGCGAGAAAACCATGCCCCAGGTGCCGACCCAGAGGCCGATTTGTTCGGGCGAAAAACGCATGTCCACCAGGAACGGTTTGAACATCTGGTCCGACATGCTCTCGCCGAACTTGTAGGTGGTGATGAAGGCGATGAGCCAGCGTGTCTCCGGCGCCTTCATCCACTTCTTGAGTTCGCGGAAAATGTCCCGGTACGAGTCGAGTCGTTCCGTACTCGCGGACGCGGGTTGGTGCGCGCCCTCGTGGAGGAGCCAAACGGGAATGCTCGCCACCACGATGAGGCCGACCATGGTCAGGAACAGACCCTGCCAGCCGAGTGTGGGCGTTAGCCAAAGGAGCAGGCCGCCACCCGTCAGCATGCCAAGTTTGTAACCGACGACCTGCGCAATGTTGCCGAGGCCGAGTTCCGATTTACTCAGGATGTCCACCGCGAGCGCATCGACGGCAATGTCCATTGTCGCGGCGAATAGGTTCATCAGGAACACGAGGCCGAGCAGCACGTAGACGCCGTCCGTCGTCGGCCGCGTCCACGCAGCGGCCAGGCACGTGAGTGCAAGGAGCGCTTGCATCGGAAGGATCCAGCTTCGTCGGCGTCCGAAGCGCGGTGAGGCGTGTCGATCGACGAAGGGGGCCCAGAGCGCCTTGAGCGACCACGGTAGGGCGAGCAGGAACAGGAGGCCGATGAGCTCCACGCTCGTGCCGTGCTTTCGGAGATAGACGGGCAGAGTGGTCGCGTGGAACCCGAACGGCAGCCCCTGCACGAAGTAGAGCGCGGAAAGCAGCCCCACTTTTCGTGAGGTTAGGGCCCCTAAAAAGCGCGCCGATCCGGTGATTTCGGGGCCCGTGGACATGGCTGGGTTGCCCCCGGGAGCGGTGGGCACGGCGGAGGGTAGTCAGACTCCCGGGGGAGCGCCAACCGTGGGTTCGGAGCGGGAAATCGCCCGCGTGTCGACGCGGTCTCAGCCCGCGTCGGCGACCGCGCGGAGCAGAGCGCCGTCGAGATCAAACTCGCGTTGGGCCGGCCGCACGATGCGAATCACGCCACTCTCGCTGTCGTGATCGTAGATCGGTGCGCGGAACTGCTCGGCAATGTCGAGAAGGTCTTCCACGCGGAATGGCTTGCACAGGCCAAGCAGGGCGCCGAGGTCGCGGGCCTGCTCGGCCTCACGCGGGCTCGTGGTGAGCAGAATGAACGCGGGCGCACGCTTTCCGAACTCGGACTGCGACGTGCGCATCACCATCTCGCCGTCCATGCCCTGGAGCATGCTGTCCATCACAACGAGGCACGGGCGCTCGTTGCGGATCAGGGCGAGCGCGTCGGGACCGGTGGTCGCCTCGATGACCTCATGTCCCTCGCTGCGAAGGATGCGAGCCAACGCGGTGCGCAGGACGGCGTCGTCGTCGACGACGAGAATGGGGTCGTTGGTCGGTCGGCGTCCGGTGTGCGGCATCCCCTCGGCTCCTTCGGTCTGTGGGAACCTTGCACAAGCGATCAGCCTCGGTGAAGAAAAGCGCACAGGACGGAGACGGATCGCGTTCGAGCCGTGAAAAATCTCTCGCGTTTGTGCGCGATCCTTCGCGTTTGCGCGGGGCTCGCGACGGATCAACGCGAATTCGTCAGATCGCCGGCATGTATCGAAGTCGGATCACGGCGGATACGCGCCCACAACCAGCGTGAATGGAGACGCGGGTAGGTTGCGCGTTGCGCGAGGATCACGCGCGACACGCCTTCGCCGATTCGATTCAGTTTTCGACGACCGCGAGGAGGCGTCGCCCCTTCGAATCGGACGGCTTGAACGTGACCGGGTAGTTGCCGCTGAAGCACGCATCGCAGTAGCCGTCGCCGCCCACGGCCGCACGAAGGCCGTCGATGGTCAAATATCCGAGCGTGTCGGCGCCGATGTACTTCGCGATTTCGTCCGTGGAGTGACTGCTTGCGATGAGTTCACGGCGCGAGGGCGTGTCGATCCCGTAGAAGCACGGCCACTGGGTCGGTGGTGACGACACGCGCATGTGAACTTCCTTCGCGCCCGCATCGCGGATCATGCGCACGATCTTCCGACTCGTGGTGCCGCGCACGATGGAATCGTCGATGACGGCCACGCGCTTCCCTTCGAGGACGCGGCGCAGTGGGTGGAGCTTGAGGCGCACACCGAAGTGACGAATGGACTGCTGGGGCTCGATGAACGTGCGCCCGACGTAGTGGGATCGGATGAGCCCCAGTTCGAAGGGCCGACCCACGCGTTCTGCGAAGCCCAGGGCCGCCGGAACCCCGCTATCCGGCACGGGAATGACGATATCGACGTCGGCGGGCTGTTCCTCGGCGAGCCGTGCCCCGAGGCGTTTTCGCGCCTCATAGACCGAGATCCCACCCATGTGGGCATCCGGGCGGGCGAAGTACACGTACTCGAAGATGCACATCTTCTTGTCGCGCTTGTCGAAGGGGCGGAGCGACCGGGTGCCGAACTCATTCAAGATGAGCATCTCCCCCGGCTCCACGTCGCGAATGTACTCGCCGCCGATGAGTTCGAACGACGGGGGCTCGGAGGCCACAAGGTGCGTGTCCTTGAGCTGCCCGAGGCAGAGCGGGCGGAAGCCGTGGGGGTCACGGACGGCGATGATCTCGTCCGGGGTCAGGAACACCATGGAGTACGCGCCTTCAACCTGTTGGAGGGCTTCGGCGACGCGCTCGGTGGTGGTCGCGGCCTTCGACCGGGCGATCAGGTGAACCAACACTTCGGTGTCGGTCGTCGTGGCGAAGATGCTGCCCTGCGCTTCGAGGCTTCGGCGCAGGTCATCGGCGTTCGTGAGGTTTCCGTTGTGTCCAACGGCGATGGAGCCATGGGCGTAGTCGATGGCGATGGGCTGCGCGTTCTTGAGGTGCGACGCGCCCGTGGTCGAGTAGCGGACGTGCCCGATGGCGGCGCTGCCCGGCAAGCGCGCAAGGGTCTGTTCGCTGAAGACGTCGTGGACCAGCCCGAGGCCGCGGTGGGCGTAGAGCTGGGCGCCGTCGGTGGTGACGATACCCGCCGCCTCCTGACCGCGGAGCTGGAGCGCGTGCAGGCCGAGGTAGCTGAGGTTTGCGGCCTCGTCGCTGCCCCAAATCCCGAACACGCCGCACTCGTCGTGGAAGTGATCGTCGAGGTCGTCCGGATGCGCCACGCCGAGCTTGTAGCGCGGGAGCGGAGCCGCGTCGACGGGGCCGCCCTGGGCCCGTGCCGGGGACGGGCGGAACCCCGAACCCCGGCTATGCTCGTGACCCCATGGCGAGCGTCCTACGGCCCATCACGAGCCTCGTCCCGCGTCGATCGAGCGGGTACGGGGCCAAGGCGCGGCACCTCGCTGCCCTCCAGCGCGCCGGGGTCGCGATCCCGTTCACCTACGCCCTGTCGGCGAGCGTGTGTCGCCGATTCCTGCGCCGCACGTTGCCGGGCCACGACTGGGTTCGCTCGCTCCTGTCCGAGCGCACGCCGGTGAGCGAAGCACGGCTTGCGGCGATTCGGGCTCGCATCGAAGCCGCCACGGTTCCCGTGCGGGTGCGCCACGACATTCGTGAGTTCATGCGCGTTGCCGGCGAGCGCGGGGTTCGTCGCTTCGCGGTCCGCTCGTCGGCTCTCCACGAGGATGCGGCGCATGCCTCGGCCGCCGGGCTCCACTCGTCGTTCATGAATCTCGTCACCGAGCAGGAAATCTTCCGTGCGGTGCTCGGGTCCTGGGCGAGCCTCTACCACGGCAGCGTGCTCGCGTATTTGTCGCGACTCGGGGAAGAGCGCGACCCGGCGGTGGGGCTCATCTTCCAGGAGTTCGTATCCGCGGATTCGAGCGGCGTTCTGTTCACCGTGAACCCGGTGACGGGGGATGCGCGCGAGATGATGTTGAACGCGGTTCCCGGCCTTTGCATGTCGGTGACGGACGGGAGTGTGTCGCCGGACATCCTCCGCATCGATCGGGCCAGCGGCAAGGTGCGGGATCAGGTCATCGGTGACAAGCGTTTCAAGGTTGTTCCCGCGCCCGGCGGTGGAATCGATCGCGTCGATCTCGCCGACGACCTGCGGAGTAAGCCGACCGCTTCCGAAGGGATGGTGCGTGACCTCGCGCAGCTCGGTGTTCGCGTCGAAGGAATCTTTGGCTCGCCGCAGGATATTGAGTGGGTCGAACGGGGCGGACGCCTCCTCGTGGTGCAAAGTCGCCCGGTCACATTCCTCTCGAGCCAGGACACAACCGCGACGGAGCCATCGCTCAAGGATCGCTCGCGCCTGGTTTGGTCGAACGTGAATGTGGGCGAGGCGCTGCCCGGCGTCGTGACACCACTGACGTGGTCGGTGCTCAGTCGATTCGCGGACCTCGGTTTCAAGCGCGCTTTTGCGGCCCTCGGTTGCACGGTGCCGAAGGACGCGGAGCTCTTCGGCAACTTCCGGGGACGGATCTACCTGAACCTCACGGAGTTCATCGCCATCGCGTCCCAGGTACCTGGCATTGGTCCCGAACTCATCGTGTCGCTCGGTGGTGGGACCGGCGCGGGCGCCTTCGCCGCGGATCTCAAACCGACCCGCGATCATCGCGCGTTCTTCGCGCGGTTGCCGTTCACGGTGGCCCGTTTCGTGTCCGACGAGGTGAGTTTTCGCGACCGGAGCGCGCGGTTTGAGGCGGATTTCGCCATCGATCGTCGGCGCCTTCTCGGCATCGATCCTCGAGTTCTTTCGCCCGTCGCCCTCGACCGTCTGCTCTGGGACGCGGAACGCGTGCTTCACGAGACCGGTGGGCTCTTGCTTTCAAGCTACGGACGGCTGCTCATCGGCCTGCTTCTGCTTCGTGCGCTTCTTCGAATGCAGGGCGAAGAGGGTTCCGAGCTTGAGCGTCGGTTGCTGGCGGGCTTCATGAATCTCGCGAGCAGTGCGCCCGCCTTCGAGCTCGGGAAGGTCCTTGAATACGTCGCCGACGATGCGTCGGCGTCGGCGTACCTGCGTGGCACGGCGCCGGCGGATCTCGCCTGGGCGAGCTTTCCCGAGGGCCCCGGGCGCGAGGCCGTCGTGCGCTTCCTTGCGGTGCACGGATACCGGGGACCGCGAGAGGCGGAGCTCATGCAGCCACGATGGCGTGAGCAACCGGAACTTATTCTTTCCGTGCTGCGGGTGCACCTGCTCGAGGGGCGCTCGCGCCTCATCGGGGACGCCCGCGACTCGCGTTCGCAGCGCGAGGCCGCCGAGACGTTGTTCCTGGATCGCGTGGCACTTCCCCTCCGGCCCTTGGCGCGGCGCCTGCTCGAGCGGCTCGAATCACTCATCGTTGTGCGTGAGCAACTCCGGGCGCAGGTGACGGAGATCCTCGGTGCGTTCCGTGCCATCGCCCTCGACGCGTCGAGGCGCCTTGCGACGGACGACCCCGCATACGGGGATGACGCGGCGTTCTTCCTGACGGTCGACGAACTCCATGCCGTGCTCTCGGCGCGCGTTCAGTCCGTGGCGCGGGTCGCTGAGCAGCGCCGAAGGCAACACGGTAGGGACGAGGCCCTGGCGGACCCACCGAGCACGTTCCTCGGCAGCCCGCCCGCGGTCGAGTCCGTGCCCTCGGGCGTACGGAGCTCGAGGGGCTGCCGGCGAGCGGAGGCTACATCACGGGCCGAGTTCGCGTGGCACAGACGCCGGCGGATGTTCTTGACCTCACGTCGGACGAAATCCTGGTGGTCGCGCGCGCGGATGTCGGCTGGTCGCCATTCTTTACCGTTGCCCGAGCGGTCGTCACCGAGCTCGGCGGTCCCCTTTCGCACGCGGCGATTGTGCTTCGCGAGTACGGAGTTCCGGCGGTTGTGAATGTGCCCCAGGCGACGCGCATCCTTCGCACGGGTGACCGTGTGGTGGTGGACGGAGATCGCGGACGCGTTACCGTGCTCGAGCGGGCCCCGGATGCGGACGCAAGCGCGGACGGGCAGACGTCGTGACGGGAGCATCCGAGTTCAGCGCATCCGACGTGGCCGTGGTGCACCGCGACGCGCACTATCTCATCGTGTCGAAACCCTCGGGGCTGGCCACCACGTCCCCCGACGGCCAGCGCTGCCTCGCGAGCCTCGTTCATGACATCGACCCGGAGGCGCCGAGGCTCCACGCGAGCTCGCGACTTGATGCGGAGGTGTCGGGGCTCGTGACGTTTGCGCGAACGGAGCGCGCGACCGAGGAGCTCCTCGACGCGCGGCGTCGGGGCACCTATCGGCGCCTCTACGTGGCACTTGCTCAAGCGGCCCCCGACCCGGTCGACGGTGTGTGGGAAGACGCGATCGCCCTCGATTCGCGTGACCTCCGTCGGCGCCGGGCCGTCCCCGGCGGGACCGATCGCCACGGTGCGAAGGCCGCGCGCACCCGGTACGCGTGCGAGCCCGGCGCATCGCCCCTTCGCTGGTTGTGGTTGTCTCCGCATACCGGGCGCACGCACCAACTCCGCGTGCATGCCGCGGCCCACGGCGCCCCGCTCGTGGGCGATGTGCACTACGGTGGCCCCCGACGCGTGGTGCTCGACGACGGACGCGTGCTCCTCGCGCGACGCACGATGTTGCACTGCCGAATGCTCTCGCTTCCGCGCCTCGACGGTGGCGGTGAACTCGTGGTTGGCCTGCCGCCGCCGGTCGACTTCGCGGACCTTTGGTCTCGCGGCGGCGGTGACGGGACGCTCCTCGCCGAGGAAGCGCCCGCCCGGGCCGCGCTTCAGTTGCTTTCGGCGCCGCCGTCGACCACGGCCGCGGGGTAGGCGGTCGGAAAGGCGGCGCGGAGCTCGCGTTCGATGGAGAGGAGAATCTCCTCGTCCATCGCGTGCACGGAGGGAACTGCGCGTTCCACGTTCCGCTGATAAATGAAGAGTCGGCCGACCTTCGGCGGTTCGTCCGCGGGGCCGAGCGCATCGAGTAGCAGCGTGGCGCGGGGGTCCACGCCGTCGGCGACCACCTCGGCACCCGGCGATTCCACGACCACCACAAGCGTGCCGTCGAGTGCGGAACGGAACGGCGCCGAAACCTGCCCCACCACGTGTTCGATGCGCTTTTCAAAAAGCTCCGTGGTCACGGCCCAGGGCGGGCGCGGTGCGTGCGCATCGAGTTCGCGCACGTGGAGGAACGCCACCGTGGCGCCGCGAAGATCCTCCGCGCGGTCGAGGGCCAGCCCGAGGTAGTAGTACGCGTCGGAGTGGTGCGGTTCGGCGGCGATGACGCGGCGGAGCATGGCCTCCACGCCTTCGAGGTTACCCACTTCGAACCGCGCTCGAGCGATGAGGAATTCGATGTGCGGGTTCTCGAAGGGCCCGTCGGGTACGAGCGCGAGGCTTCTGCGTGCACTCTCCGTATCGCCCGCGAGCAGATGCGCATCGATACGGAGAAGCAGTGCATCCGCGATCTCCTCGGGCGTTTCCGCGTAGTCGAGCGCGTCGTCGAGGAGGCGGAGTGCCTCGCCCGAGTCGCCGAGGGAGTGCACGAGCACCTCCGCAGCGTTCAGCATGGCTTCGAAGAACGTGTCATCGAGCTCAAGCGCCTGCTCGTAGTGTTCCAGGGCCTCCTCCGCGCTCCCCTCCTGCGCGTGGATGTAGCCGACGAGGTAGTGTGCATCGGCGGAACCGGCGTCGAGCTCGAGCCCCTTCTCGGCGGATTGGAGCGCGGCACGGAAGTCGCCTCGACCCACGAGTTCCCACGCGCGATCGAGGTGTGCGCTCACTTGGTCCATCGAAGGGTTCTCTGGGTTATCCATGGGCCGGTGAATCTACGGTCGGGCCCCCGGGGGTCAAGACGCGGCGAATTCACACCCGTTCCTGGCGGTTCGCGGCCCTCGGGCGCTAGGTTTCCCCCATGGGAGGGAGCGCGCGCATCCGGTTCATCGCATTGGCGATCGCTGCGTTCGGCGCCGCGGGCTGCGGTGCGTTCGTGCCGAGACCCGCGACGGTGACGTCCGTCGGTTTTGCGTACCAGGGTCACTTGGCCCGCGGCGAGTCCTTTCCGCAGACCGGGCCGGGCTTCGTTCGCGCAAGGACGGGCGACCCAACTCGCTTCGGAAACGGTGCGCTCGTGGGTGCCATCCTCCGCGGCGCGGCGTCGGTGGCCGAGAGCTTTCCGGGATCGGCGCCCCTTCGGCTCGGCGACGCCTCGTGGCCATCCGGCGGCAAGCACCCGCGCCACCAAAGCCACCGCGCGGGGCGCGACATTGACGTGCTCTTCTACGTGACCGACATCGATGGTCACTCGGTGGATGGCACTGGCTTCGTCGCGTTCGACCGATTTGGCCTCGCCGTTCCGCGGGGGAGTGACGCGGTGGATGCGTCGGCGATCCTGTTTGACGATGCGCGCAACTGGCACTTCGTTCGCACGCTGCTCACGGATCCGAACGCGGACGTGCAATGGATCTTCTGCTCAAAAGGCGTGAAGGCGAGGCTGCTTCGCTATGGCGCACTTCACGAAACGGATGCATCTGTGCTTTTCCGAGCCGCGTGGGTCCTCCACCAGCCGACCAACGGACGCCCACACGACGACCACTTCCACGTGCGTGTCACCTGCACGCGCGACGAAGTCGCATCCGGTTGTCTCGATGGCGAGCCCTTTTGGCCCTGGCTCCGTGACCTCGACAAGGCCTCAAGTCCGGAGGACGCATCCGCAGGCGCCGCCACCGACCAGGCCCTCGTCGCCGCGCTCCTCGATGGCTGGGTCGACGAAGGCGGCGCCCGCGCCGACGCCGTCACGACCTCCCACTAACGGCGTTCAAGGAGCCGCGCAGGTGTTCGCGGCTACCCTTGAAGCTTGATCGCGCCGAGCACCACCTCGCGGTCGGTCGCGTGCTTGAGCAGCGTGCCGAGGGTGGCCTCAAGAACGCCTTTGTTGATCCGATCGGCGTGGAGCAGCACCAGGGCACGGGCCCAATCGATGGTTTCGCTCACGCTCGGCGCCTTGCGAAGTGGCAACGCGCGGGCCTCGGCGGCGACACGGAGAACCTCGCGGAGCAGTGCCTCGGGCGCACCTGGCACATGGAGCGCGAGGATGGCGAGCTCGCGCTCCGTGCTCGGGTAGTCGAGGGACAGGTAGAGACACCGTCGTCGAAGGGCTTCGCTCAGCGTGCGCGTGGCGTTGCTTGTGAGCACGACGAGCGGCCTCGACTTCGCGCGACGCGTGCCGAGTTCGGGAATCGTGATTTGAAAATCGCTCAGCAGCTCGAGGAGAAGCGCTTCGAACTCCGGGTCGCTGCGGTCCACCTCGTCGACGAGGAGCACCACCGGGGTTTCACTCTCGATCGCCTCAAGGAGCGGTCGACGGAGGAGAAATCGTTCGTGGAAGAAGGCGTGTCCTTCGGCGTCGAGTCGCGCGAGGGCGTCGTCGAGATGCTTGGCGCCGGCGAGCAGGCCGTCCGACACCTGACGCGCAAGCTGCGAGAAGAGAAGCTGCTTTCCGTACTCCCACTCGTAGACGGCCTTCGATTCGTCGAGGCCCTCGTAGCACTGGAGCCGCACGAGCTTCCGTCCCGTGGCACGCGCGAGGGCCTTGGCGAGCTCGGTCTTGCCCACACCCGGCGGACCTTCCACGAGGAGCGCCTTTTCGAGCGCGAGTGCAAGCCAGGTGACCGTGTTCGTGTCGTCGTCGGCCACGTACCCGTGGGTGCGCAGTGCCGCCGCGAGATCGCCTGCGGCCTCAAACCCGGCCGCGGTCGGCGTGGAAGCCGTCATGGGAGCGGGGTAGCATGCCGACCCCCGGGCGAAAAGGACCTCGCCGCGGGAAACGGACGCGACGCGTGATCGACATCCACCACGGCGACAACCTCGAAGTCCTGCGCACGCTCCCGCGCGAATGCTTTGATCTCGTCTACATCGACCCACCGTTCAACAGCGGCCGCGCGCAGACGCGCACCAAGCTCAAGACCGTGCGTGACGAGGATGGAGACCGAACGGGGTTCAAGGGGCAGCGGTACCGAACCGTGCGCCTTGGATCCCAGTCGTTCGGCGATCGCTTTGACGACTTTCTCGCGTTCCTCGAGCCACGCCTCGAGGAAATCGTGCCGCGATGCGACCCGCGGCGAGCGCCTCTTCGTGCACCTCGACGCGCGAGGTGCACTACGTGGCGATACCGACGGGATGCTCGGGCGTGACCGGTTCATGAACTTAGCTGTCTGGGCCTACGTACGGGGCGCGGTCAGAAGCGTCGCTGGCCGGCCAAGCACGACGTCGCTGGTATGCGGGACCAGGCTTCTGCGTTCCGCTTCGACGAGATCGATCGCGTTCCGTACCTCGCCCGCGCTCGTGGGCGACGAGAAGGCCGAGCGCGGAAAGACACCGACCGATGTCTGGTGGCACGCCTCGTGAGTCCGACGGAAAAGAGCGCACCGGGTACCCGACGCAGAAGCCGCGCGGTGTCATCGATGAATCTTTGCGACCAGACCCGGGCGTCTGGTGCTCGATGCTTTGCGGGCAGTGGCACGGTGGGTGAATCGGCTTGGGCGCTCAGTCGCGACGCCGTGCTCATCGACGAGCGAAGCCATTGAGGTCATGCGTACGCTCTCGCGTCCATAAACCGCGCATTCACGGGGCCGCAGCCGCCACGGGCGCAGAGCCAATCCGTGAGTGTCCTTGGCGTCGATGAGAACAGCATGGGCCCGCAACCCCAGGCCCCTGGTGGCCACCGCGGTGCTCCTCCGCGGCCGCTCGTACAACGCCGACGCACCCGCGCCGCGGCAAGGCCACGGGCATCGATGACAGCAAGGCGACAGGCGCTGGTCGCCATGGCGGCGTGCAGTCACTCACCTGGCTTTCCTCGGCTTCTCGAAGCGACCCCGACCCGCATCGTCGACGACCTCCTCGCGGCGTTGCCCTCGGCGGGTTACTCGATCTGCGTGCGCCGTGCCCATCGACCACGCGCGCCCAGTGTTAAGGGTGACACGCTCCGAGCTACCGACTGGCGGCAGCCTCGAGGCGGGCCGCACCATGCTCGAACCCCTCACAAGCTGGGACTCCGGCCCACGCGTGCGCTCGCTTCTTTCTGCCCGAATGTGCTCAACGCCGAGTTCGAAAGGGCACTTCGAAACTCGTCATCGATCTCGACGCCTTCGAACGCCGCCATCTCGACTTTATCGCGCCACGGGTACGCGCATCGAGGCGCTCTGCGACATGGTCAGGCGGCATGCGGAACTACGGCACCGTATTTCCAGCACCTTCGCCGAAGACATCACAGTACAGGCCGAGGAACGCAAGTTCGCGCTCTACAGCGTGCGGGCCTGGGCCGTGTTCGCTTCGAGGTGGACGCCGACGCACTCCATACGCCGGTGGCCTCCATCGATGATCAGCGAAAGTACCTCCACGCGGCTCCTGGATCAGACGGCAGAATCAGCTCTGCCGTCCAGGACCCCTCGCTCCCCATGCCGAGCGGCTACCACGACCGTGACCGCTCGCTTCGTCAGGCCTCCGCGCCACTGCGTCGCCCGCCTCCACATCGCCGACACCTGCTTCGAACGCACGGTAGACCCCCCAGTCGCGATGCGGCCAATTCGCGATCGCCTGCGTCAGCGGCGTGCCAAAAGCATCGACGTCTAGGGGCTGTCCCTAGTTCGCGCTATCGAAGCTGGATCATTTCAATTGGTTGGCGGTGTGGGGTTGTCGACGGCTGGCCGTCGTGGTCAAGAAGGCATGCATCGACACGCGCTCACCGACGCCGAGTGGCGTCGTCTCAGCGTCGCTACTTCGTATCGGGTCCAGCAGCATTAGAGGATCGGCTTTTCATCGAAGACGGTGCTCTTCCGCGCCAGACGAACCTTCCGTGGCGTGACCTTCCTGGCGATTCGGTCCATGGAAATCGGTCTACAGCCGCTTCTCCAACTGGGCCCGCAAAGGTCGCTGGGAGGCCATCTTCAGGCGCTGTCGCTTGAGGTCGATGAGACCGGCTCCATCGTCGACGGTTCCGTGGTCCGCGCTCATCAAGATGCGTCGGGCGGAAGGGTCCAGTGCAACGCGCTGGGTCGTTCTCGAGGCGGAGTTTCCACCAAGCTCCACGCGGTCGTCGACACGCAAGGCCGTCCGCTCCATCGGTCACGCCGGGCCAAAAGGCACGAAATGACCGCCGCGCCAGGCTGCTTGCGCATGCTCGAGGCAAAGGCGCTCATCGGCGACACGAGGTACGACTCAATGCGTTTCGACGAGCGGTGCGTAGCAAGGGGATGACTGCCGTCATTCGCGGCAAGCCCGAGCAGCGAACACCGCGGCTCGTTCGCTCACTCTATCGACGCTACGTCGTCGAAGTCTTCTTCCACAACCTCAAACGCTTCCGTGCCGTCGCGACGATACGAGAAGACGGCCAAAAACTACCTTGCGCTCGTGCAGCTCGCCTGTGCACTGCTCTGGCTCAAGTAGCGAGTCGATGGCGCTCGGCGAGACCCGCGCTCGGGCAGGATGCCGGGTGAAGGGGCGTCGCGCGTGCCAGGCGGCAAGCACGACCACCGATTGGCGCGCGCGTCGAGTGAGGTGTGCTCGATTCGCTCGGAAGACGCCTGCTGTCTTGCCAAGCGAATCGAAAATTACACGCCGAACGACCTTATCCCCACTGAAGCGGAGCACCAACCCAATTAGGGACAGCCCCTAGTGCTCCGGCGCGCCGCCGAGGTCAACGCGGATGTTGTGCTTGCCGAGCATGTCCTTGAAGAGGTTCTTGTCGTTCGACTTCATGTACGCCTCGGTCGGTTCGACGCGCTTCTGAAGCACGTGATCGAGCAAGTGGTCGTTCATGGTCTGCATGCCGAGGTGGCGGCCCGTCTGCATGACGCTGCGGAGCTGGAAGGTCTTGCCTTCGCGGATGAGGTTCGCGGTGGCGTTGTTGCCGATGAGAATCTCGTGTGCCGCCACGCGGCCGCCGCCGATCTTCTTGCAGAGAACCTGCGCGATGACGCCGCGGAACGATTCCGAGAGCATGACGCGAATCTGATCCTGCCGGTCCGCGGGGAACTGGTCGATGATGCGGTCGACGGTGCTCGGCGCGCTCGTGGTGTGAAGCGTGCCGAACACGAGGTGGCCCGTCTCCGCCGTTTCGATGGCGATGGAGATGGTTTCGAGGTCGCGCATTTCGCCGACGAGCACGATGTCAGGTCTTCGCGGAGCGCGCACGGAGCGCGTTCTTGAACGACTTCGTGTGCTCGCCGATTTCGCGCTGGTTCACGGGCAGCGCTTGTTCGGGTGCACGAACTCGACCGGGTCTTCGATGGTGATGATGTGATCGCTGCGGTTCTCGTTGATGTAATCGATGAGCGCCGCGAGGGTGGTCGACTTGCCGCTGCCGGTGGGGCCGGTGACGAGCACGGGCCCCTTCGTGAGCCAGCAAAGATCGAGCACCTTTTCGGGGATGCCGAGCTGTGCGGCGCTCAGGATCTTGAAGGGAATCTGGCGGCAAACGAGGCCGGGGCCGTTCCGATCCATGAAGTAGTTCACGCGGAAACGGGCCACGCCTTCGATGGCGTGGGCGAAGTCGGCGTCCCAAAGCTCCGTCGAACTGCTCTTTGTTTCGCGGAGGGCACACCTCCATCATGATTTCGTGCATCTCCTTCGCGTTCCGCGGGCGCGGATCGACGAGCACCTTCATCTCGCCGTCCTTGCGCACCATGGGCGGCATGGAGGACGACATGTGAAGATCGCTCGCCCCGACGGCGGCCATCTGGCGAAGGTAGGGTGATTGAGCTGCGGCTCGCCCGGCTGGAGGCTGGATGGGCTGACTGCTGGACGATTTCGCGCTCGAAGTCGTCGCCGGCGGTGACGGTTGGCCTTCGGTGCGGCCGCGGGCGCAGCTGCGGCCGCCTGCGGTGCGACGGCCTGGGCGCGTGCGGCCGTGCCGCCGCCCCCACCTCCGCGCTGGGCGCTCGCCCCGCCGTCGCCGCGGAGTTCGACGGTCCAGGTGTTCGGGCCGACGGGCGTGACCGCCACGGTGACCGTTGCGCCCTGTCCCGTGCAGAAAAGCGCAGGCGGTGCTGCGCGAAGGGCCTGGGCCGCGTCAGGGGGCGCGACCTCCTGCGGCTGAACGAGCTGCGCGTGCGCTGGCGAGTTGCTCTTCCCGAGGCCCGGTCGGGAAGACGAACGTCGCAACCTGATTCGACGCGAGCTGGATGGCCTGCGCGTTGTTCTTCACGAGGTGCTGCAGGTAGAAGTCGATCGAAGCATGGCGCTTCTTATATCCCGTTTTCAGGCACCGGTGCACCATCCCGGTGGTATCGTCGCGGCGCATGGGCGGACGCGTCTCGACCGGTGACGCCGAAGCGCTCGCGCGCATCGTGGCGCGTGCCGAGCGATGTGGCGAAGTGGGCCTTGTGGTCCTTGAGCTGCTTGCGCGGCAGGGTGAGGCGCAAACCCTTTTCGCGGGCAGTGAGCTCGTGGACTCCGCGCTCAAACGGCACGATCTCGATCGCGACGCCGGTGCGACGGAGCTTGGGAACGTGTTCGCGATTCTCACGGAGGGACCGTCGAACGCCAGTGAACGTGGGCTCGTGATCTCGTTCGCGTGGCGCGGTATCCGCCGTGCGCTTGAGCGCGACAAGGGCGATGCGGACGAACAGCTCCTCGCGTTCGTGCGGCATGCGGACTGGTTCGAGTTCGCGACAGACTATTCGGTATATGCGTACGCGGCCGCGTCGGTGGGGGCCGAGAACACAGGGCGTGTCTGGACGACCGTCGGCAACACGGTCCTCGACGATGCGCGGGGCGAGCCGACGGCCGCTGGCCGCGCACGGTGCATGGTGCGCCTCGATGCCCTTGCGACGTCGGAGCATGCGGCAGCCACGGAGGCGCTCGTCCGGATCGCGAAGGAAGTGGCCGACAGCGCGGTGCGGGCGGCGGCGCGCGCCCTCGCGGGGGGCTCGCTCCCCGGCGGGGCGGCCGTGGAAGGTTCCGACATCGTGCCGCTCGAGGGACGCGCGGTGCGTGCTCCCGCGGGCACGTTGCGCGCGTGGGTGCGCTGCCTATCGGGCTGGGCCACGTTGGTTTGGCTCGTCCGCGCCGTGGCGTGGCTTGTGGGCTGGCGGGAAAGCACCAGGATCACGGTGGTGGAAACCCGAGTTCACATCGAGCGGAGCCAGGCGTTCTTTGGCCGGGTTGTCCGCGAGCGGGAGGCGTGGGTGCCGCTCTACGCGCTCACTCGCGTGGAGCGCCACTCCAGGTTTCCGCTCATCTATTCCCTGGTCGGCATCGCCTCGCTCGCGGCGGGTGTCCTCGTCGGGGGCACGCTTCTCGTCGAGGGGCTTCGTGCGGGCGTCGGAGCGCTGGTGCTCGGAGGCGCGACGGTGGCGCTCGCCGGAGCTCTCCTGGATCTGGGGCTTGATGTCTTGGCGCCCGCACGTCGCAATCGTGTTGCAGTTGAACTCCGTGCACATCCGAAGCTCGCCCTGTGCGTGCGCGCCGACGACGCTACCGCGCGCAAATTCGTGGACGGGCTTGCACCCCGCATTTCAGGTGCCGTGCGCACCGCGGGTTCGCCATGACCCGCACGCTCACGGCGGTGCCCGGCAACAAGCAGAAGCTCGACGGTGGTGCGTTGTTCGGCAATGCGCCGAAGGCGTTGTGGGCGCGCTGGGCCGAGCCCGACGAGCAGAATCGCATCGTGACGGCGTGCCGCGCCATGCTGATCGAAGAGCCGGGACGTCGCATCCTCTTCGAAACCGGCATCGGTGCATTCTTTGAGCCGAAGCTCAAGGAGCGTTTCGGCGTGGTGGAGCCCGAGCACGTGCTCCTTTCGAACCTGGAGCGCCTCGGCATTTCGCCCGACTCCATCGACATCGTGGTGCTCTCGCATTTGCATTTCGACCACGCGGGCGGGCTCCTCTCGCCCTACCGCGATGGCGAAGCGCATTCGCTGGTGTTTCCGCGGGCCACCTTCGTGGTGGGCGCGGCCGCATGGGAGCGCGCGCAGCATCCCCACGCCCGCGACCGGGCGTCGTTCATTCCCGAGCTGAATGCCCTCCTCGAAGCGTCGGGGCGCCTCCACGTGGTGGAGGGCACCGACGCCTCGGTGCTGGGTGACGGCTACCGATTCCACCTTTCGAACGGTCATACGCCGGGGCTCCTGCTCACCGAGGTGGCGCTGGCGGAGGGGCCGGTGGTGTTTGCGGGCGACCTGATTCCGGGCGTGCCGTGGGTGCACGTGCCGATCACGATGGGCTACGACCGGTATCCCGAACTCGTCATCGACGAGAAGCGGGCGCTCCTTGAGGACCTCGTCACCCGGAACGGCCGCCTCTTCTTCACCCACGACGAACGCGTGGCCCTCGGGACCGTGGCGCGTGACGCGTCGGGCAAGTTCGGCATCGAGCGTCCCGTCGACGCCCCGATTCAGCACGGCTAGGCGACCGCTCGGCCTGCTATTGCGCCTCCGCCTTGGCCACGGTCTCGAGAAATGCTTCTTCGAGGCTGCGTTCAAGCGGGGCGAGGTGGCGGACTTGGATGCCCGCATCGAGGGCGAGCTTGAGGAGGTTCGTGGGCGCTTCAGCTTCCGCGAGGCGCACGCGGAGCGCGCCGGGGACGTCCTCCACGGTTTGGCCCGCGGCACGGAGCGCCTTCGCGAGGTCGGCATCGCGGCCGTGGGTGCGCACTTCGTAGAGGCCCGCTTCCGGGCGCGTCAGCGCGTCGAGGTCGCCCGAAAACACGATTTCACCGCCCGATAGCACCACCACACGTTCACACGTCGTTTCGACATCGTGGAGGATGTGCGTCGAAAGGATCACGCTTGCGCCGGTTCGCTCCGGGATGTCGCGGATGATGGCAAGCATCTCTTCGCGACCGCGGGGGTCGAGGCCGCTCGTGGGCTCATCGAGCAGGAGGAGCTTCGGGTCGCCGACGAGCGCCTGCGCGAGCCGCGCCCGCTGCTTCATGCCCGTGGAGTACGAGTGGAGCGGGCGGTATCGCGCTTCACCGAGTCCCACGTAGTGAAGGACTTGGTGTGCACGGGCGACCGCTTCGGCGCGCGGGAGCCCCGCAAGTTCGGCGGCCAAGGTCGCGAACTCGACGGCGGTGAGGTCGGGAAGAATCGCGTCGCCCTCGGGCATGTAGCCGATGTGCGCACGGACCTCGAGCGGCTGGCGCAGGGCATCCATGCCGAGGACAGAGAGCGAGCCGTGTTCGGGTCGAACGAGCCCCAGCACGGACTTGAGCAACGTGCTCTTCCCGGCGCCATTTGGACCGAGGAGGCCGATGCGCCCGGGCTCGAGCGTAAGGTTGACGCCCTTGAGCGCGCGGAGTGCGCCGTACTGTTTCTCAACGCCTTCGAGTTGGAGGAGCGTGGTCATGGGGCCCGGCCGAGGGTGAGCGCACCGTACCCCAAGACGAGCACGCCGAACACGGCGAGAAACACGCCGACATCCGCGTGGAGATCAAGGCGCTCCACGCGGGCGCTGCCGATCATTCGGTAGGCCGAGAGCGAAAGGGAGGCGGCCGCGAAGAGTGCCATGGCCACCACCGCGATTCGCGCCGATCGTAGGCGCCGTCGTGTTCGGAAACGAAAGAGGACGACCAGCGTTGCCATGGCCGTGCATGGGACCAACCAGAGGTTCGGGACTCGCGCCGCGGCGGCGCCGATGAGTGAGAACGGCTCACGTCCATCGAGGTGCGCGGCCGGTAGCACGCTCGCGACGAGCAACACGCAAGCGCCCACGAACGCCGCCGTGCGCCCCTGACCGAACGGGAGCGGCGGCAGCGCGTCATCGTCGTCGGGCACGTGCGCGGGGCGCGGGAGGTCGCCAAAGGCAACCAACGGGAGTTCGTGGTCGGGGCACAGGTCGGTGTCCTCGAAACACTCGCGGCAGAAGGGGCAGAACTTCGGTGTGGTCGGCGTCGTGTTCGATGGCGGCACTGGTCACTCCGTCGCCGTCACCAAGCGCTCGTTCCAAAGGACACCGAGTCCCGCCGTGGCCATGAGCACCGCTGCCACAAAGTACGGCGCGCCCGAGCTGACGTACTCATAGAGCAGCCCCGCCACGACTGGACCAAGCAGGCGCCCGAGGGAGCCGAGGGATGCCGTCGCACCAAGCACGCTCCCTTGGTGCTCCGGGGGCGTGCGAATGGAGACGAGGGACGCCAGCGTTGGCGTCGAAAGGCTGTTCCCGATGGCCATGCATACCGATGCGGTGAGCAGCGTGACGACCGTGTGCATCGCGCCGAGGAGCGCCATGGCGCCGCCCATGGCGAAGAGGCCCACGATGACCATGGGCGGCTCGCGAAACCGCCGCACGAGGGGTCCCATGAGACCGCCCTGGAGCACCGCGCCGATGAGGCCGATGAGGCCGAAAACGTACCCATTTAGGCGTTCGCCACCACGCGCCGCCGTCCAGCCGAGGCGCTCCATCGTGAGGAGCGCATAGGTCGACGTCATGTTTGCGAAGGCGAAGGTCGAAACGAACCCAGCAACCACCAACAGACTCACGCCGGGCAGGCGCAGGAGCTCGAAGACCTGCGCGAAACTCCGGCGCGTCGCGTCCTTGTGTCGCTCGGGTTCCACGAGAAGGAACCAAGCGAGAACGAAGTTCACGAGTGAAAGTGCCGCGCCGCCATAGCCCACGAGCGAGTAGCCGAGGCCCATGCCCTTGCCGAGTTCCGCGAGGTGCCCGCCCAGGAACGGGCCCACGATGAAGCCAACGCCAAACGCGGCGCCAAGCATGCCCATGGCCTTGGCGCGCTCGTTGTCCGGTGAGATGTCCGCCATGTAGGCCTGCGCGGTGGCGAGGTTCGCGGTCATGGCGCCGTGCACAGCGCGCGCGATGAAGAGCCACGTGAGGTTTGGCGCCCATCCAAAAAGCGTGAGCGAAACGGCGGTGCCGAGAATGCTCCAAATCATCACGGGCCGTCGCCCGACGCGATCGCTGAGACGCCCCCAGAACGGGACAAAAATGAACTGCGTGAGCGAGTACGCCGCCGTAAGCCACGCGATTTGCTTCGGGGACGCGCCGTAGTCGGTCGCGTAGTACGCGGCCACGGGGATGATGATCCCAAACCCGAGGAGGTCGAGAAATACGGTCAGAAGGACGACCCATTTCCGGGGAGCGGCGCGCATCGGCGGGTGGCTGTATACCATGCACGCCATGAGCGAAAGCCGACCCGACAAGCCGCAGTTCTCCATCAAGGCCGACGACGAAGTCGCCAAGGGGCGTTTCGCGAACGTCGCGCACGTGGGGAGCAACCACGACGCCTTCGTGCTCGACTTCGCGTTCGTCCAGGGGCCGGTGGGCTGGCTCTTGGCGCGCCTCCTCATGTCCCCCTCGCATGCGAAACGATTCCACGCGGTGCTCGGTGACACGCTCGCGCGACACGAGGAGCGCTTCGGTCGCATCGACCCGGGGCCCACACTCCAATGACGAATTCGCCGAGGCGGGGGCGACGCTGGACGTGTTCGGTCCGCGCGTGATACCAGCGATCCGTCCCATGCGTACGCGCGGCATCACGAAGGCAGACTTCGACTACATCGTGTCGGTGATCGACCGATGGTGGGGCGGCCCGTCCGGCGATCGCGCGCAGCCATTCTTCTTTTACGAGTTTGGCGATCAGGCGCTCATCGCCGAAGACGACGGAAACGTCGTCGGCTTCCTCTTTGGCTTCGTGTCGCCGACGTCGCCCCCAACGGGCTATGTCCACCTCGTGGGCATCGACCCCGACGCCCGGCGCCGGGGCGTGGGCAAGCTGCTTTACGAGCAGTTCATCGATCGATGCCGTGCGGCGGGAGTGCGCCGCATCAAGGCGATCACCACCGTTGGCAACGACGGTTCGGTGGCCTTCCACCGCGCGCTCGGGTTCGCTGCGGAGGAAATTGCCGATTACGCGGGTCCCAGTCGGCCGCGCATTGTGTTCACCAAGGAGCTTTGACGGGAGGCCCGTCGCGTCTATAGTCGGCCCCCCGAGGCAACGACAGGAGCCCCCCCGAATGGCTTACTCCGGGTCCGAAACGGCGAAGACAGCACGCGAATCGCTTAGCAAAGCCCTTGAGGCGCTGCAGACCAGTGAAGATCTACCGAAGGACGTCCTCGACGTCACTTCGCATATCGCGGAAGCGGTCGGCGCCCTCTTCGAAGCGGAACGCGCTTCATCCGATCTCGATGGCAAGGCAAGTGTGCGGGCGGGTCTCGGTTCGCTCAGCCAAACCCTGGCCCTGCTCCAGGACGTTAAGACGGAGCACCCCGGCATCGGCGTTGCGACGTCGGTCATCGCCGATGCGATGAGCTCGCTTTACCCGCTGACCTCGGTTCCCTCGAAGGCCCCGTCGAAGGTTCCTTCGAAGCCAGCCTCGAAGTCGCCCGAGGCCACGGCTGCCACGTTGATTCAGGCACCCCAGGCGGCGCCGCTGCCGAACGTGGAGGTCTCCGAAGGGCGTAGCCTCGCGCCGGCGCCGCGCCGTTCGCTCGCCCCGCCGCCGCCTCCGCCCATCGAGGACGCGGCGCGCGTGGCGGTGGAAGCCAACATCGGCGCAACGACCGAGTCGAATTTCTTCGTGGGTTTCACCGGCGAGATCAGCGACGGCGGCGTGTTCCTGGCGACCTACGAGGTCCTCGCAGCGAATACGGGCGTGAACGTGCTTGTGACGCTCCCGGGCGGGTTTGAGACGCGCATCAAGGGCTGGGTGCGGTTCGTTCGCGATCCGATGGACCTCGATTCGGATTCGGAGCCGGGGCTCGGCATCCAGTTTGAGAACCTCAACGAAGAGCAGCGGGAACTCATCCTTCGCTTCATCCGCAAGCGCCCGCCGATGTTCTACGACGACTGAGCGGAAGCCTCCCAAACGTGTTTCTACGCAAGGCCGCCATTCGACCCATGCCGCGACACGCGGTGGTGGAGGAACACGCCATCGAAGGCGTGGAGGCGGAACTCGACGTCGGCGACGATGCGGTGCAGGAGGTGCTCGATGCGGGGTACCGCGACCTCGACCGGCGCCAGCCCATCCTCTCCGAGTGGCTCGCGGGCGAAGTCTCGGATCGCGAGGACGAACTCGCGCAGTCCCTCGGCTACTTCCTTGCCATCGCCGTGTACATGGCGTTCCGCGAGGCGTTCGGTGCGCGGCTCGGGCAGGTGGACGAACCGAACCTCGCGCTCGCGCTCGAGACGTTGGCGTTCGACGAAGAGCTTCGCGCCAACGATCCGACGGAAGTGCTCAACAGCGATGACGTCATCGCCCTTGGGCAGCCTGTCCTCATCGACTTCATTCAGCATCACATGCGCGAGGCGCTCGAACAGGCGGGCGACGAACCCGACCTCGAGAGCTTGGATCGCGTGTACCGGGCGGTTCTCGTGGAGATCATGGCCCTCAGCCACGCCGTGACCGCGCCCGAAGGGACCGACAAGAAAGCGCTCGATTGAGCGTGCCCGGCACGCCGGTTGCGCCCGCTTCGTGATGGGGTTATCCCGGCTCCCCTTGAGGAGATTGCGCATGGCCCGCTGGGGAACGCTGTTGCTTGTGCTTGTTTCGATGCCGCTCGTTGCGGGCGGTTGTGCGTCGCGTGGCGGCGGTGGCTTCTCCTTCGGTACAGACGCCGGTGACGGCGATGCGGAGGTCGAGGACGCGGGCCCAGACGACAACAACCCGACTGGCCTCGCCTACGCCACCATCAACGGCACGGTCGCGGGCGCTCGGTTTGAGAACGCCATGGATGTGAACTTCGCCTATTCTGCCCTCGACAACGGCACGACGGGCATCGCGGTCGTGGACATCTCCGAGCAGGCCATGGGCTGCGCGAAGGCGAGCCAAACCATCGGCGGTTCGGATTGGCGCTACCTGCGTTTGACCCTCGTTCGACAGAACGCGGGCATGGTCTCCGCCGACTCCTATCCGGTGCACCCCACCTCAGACACTTCGCCCGCACCCGAGTTCTATGCGCGTGCAGTCGTCTATCAACGCACGCTCGGTTCGTCGCCGGTGCCCGTCGCCGAAGCGATGGGAGGCGACGTCTCCGTGCAGCTCGTGAGTGCGAGTGGTATCTCGGGGGCATTCTCGTTGATGTTCCCGGATTCTGTTCGTGGCGCTGACGGGCTCCTTCGACTCCAAGCGCCTGTGCCCGGCGCTCAAGATCCAGGAGTAGGGCCCGCGCGCCGCTAGTCGCGGTGTTTGTCGGCGCGGTGCCCGGGGGCGTCGCTCGCGTCCGAGGTGCCGGCTTCGGCTTCCATGTTCGTGGCGTCGAGGACGCGAACCCGCGGTGCATCTGTCCCGGTGGAAAGGGCGTCGAGGAAGAGAAACTCGAGCTTTCCTTCGTGGGTGACTTCGACGGTCACGGCGCTATTCCGCCCGGCGATCTGAACAAGCAGCGCATCGGCGGCCTCGGTCTCGAGGTGGATCGCATCGGCGAGTTCCACGGCGGTCAGGCGCCCGCCGTGGGCGATGGCGACCGCGCGCACATCGCGTTCGATGGCGGCATCGCGCTCGCTCTCGAGTGCCTTGGACGATGCTTTGCCGCGGGATGCGAGCCGCCAAGCCATGGCTGCGACCACGGGCAGTGACCCGTACACATACGCGGGCGCCCCGCGAACGAAGAGCCAGAGGGCCATCACCGACGAGACCGCAAAGACAGAATAGCCAATGGCCTGCAGCGCCGACACGGCGCCGCGCTTGGCACTCGACGGCGCAAGGGATGTGCGTCCCACGATGACGCGCGCCGGGTGCGCGTCGCGCCGCTTTGCCGCAGGCGGCGCAGAGGAGCCCGTCCCCCGACGCGAACACGCCCGCCACCGCGTGGCAGTGGGGGCAGGGCTCACCGTCCGCGAGGACTCGGCCGCAGGCGGGGCATGTCTCGGCCCCGTCCTGCACTTCCGTCGCGCACGCGGGCACTGGGCCACCGGTGGCGTGACCTAGGACTGGACGACGATCGAGGTCGCCGCGATGCTCACTTCGTTGCCGGTCGCCTCGGCGCCTTCGCTCTCGAGGTGCTTCTTGGTTTCCTCGTCGAGGGGCTGAACCTTCACGGTGCCTTCGACCGTGACGCGATGCCCCGCAACGTCCTGCGGGAGGAAGAAGCTGTGGCCCGCGGTGGGCACGCGCACGTTGGGCGCGCCGTCCGCGCGCATTTCCATCCAGCAGCCCATGGCCTGGCAGACCTTGGTGATCGTGCCTTCCGTACGGACCACCTTGCCGTTGTACTTCGCGGAGTCACGGACCACGTCCGCGAGCGCGATGACCGTGCCATTCGCCGCGAGTTCCGCGCCAAACACGCGCGAGCCGCTCGCATCCGTTCGAACCGGTGCGCGCCCGCCGGCGCCCTCGGCCTTCGCCATGTGTGCTTGGTGATCGCCGTGCTTGTGCGCGTGGGGCATGCCCTCGGCGCCAGGCGGGCAGCTGTCGCCTTCCTCTTCGCCGTGACCCTCGGCGGCCGCAACGCGGCGGTCGGCTGGGCTTCCTCCGGCGCGGCGGACGCGGCGGTCTCGGCCTCCGGCGATGCGGGGGCTTTGTTGCAGGCGAGGGCGCCGAGGCCGACTAGGGCGAGTGCGAACTTCATCTTCATCATGATTCTCCGAGCAGTTTGTTCATGGACGCTTCGTCGGCCGGGGTGAAGGGGTGCTGGTCGAACTCCGACGACGTGACCCAACGGTAGTCGTTGACCGCCTTGCACTTGAGCTGCGTGTTGGCGAGGTGGCATTCGTAGAGATAGAGGTCGACCGTGTAGTGGTCGTACGGGTGGCTTACGAAGGAAATGAGCTGCCCCACATCCACGTCCGCGTCGAGGCGCTCTCGCACCTCGCGCTTGAGCGCGTTCTCATCGGTCTCGCCGTCTTCGCGCTTTCCACCGGGGAACTCCCAGAGCAACGGGAGAACGGCATTGGGGCGGCGCTGCGTGATGAGGTAGCGCCCTTCGCGCTCGATCACTGCGGCGACGACGCGAATCGTTTTTCGCGGGGCCTCGGTCACAGGGACGGGATGTATAGCAGGCCCGGTTTAACGGGCGCAATGGACGCCCGCGCCGGGGTGCCCCAGGGCAGCCCCGAGCGCGAGGGGGCGCCCTAGGTGTAGTCGCGGATGATGTTCTTCTCGGGGCGTTCCACGGCGAGGATGGTGCTGGTCACCAGGTCGCGGCCGCCGGCCTGGAAGAAGAGCGAGTCGCCAATGCGGGGGGCGCCCAGATTCGGCTGAATTCCGCCATCTGTGCTGAAGCGGAGGGCGCCGAGGACGCGGGTTTTGACGGCCAGGTGGCTCCGGAGCCAGGAGCCGGAGCGGCGGTCGCGGACGCCGACGCAAACGTCTTTCCGGACGTGGTATTCGGTGTTTCGCGTGACAAAAACCTTGTGGATGCGGCGTTCGGTTCCGTTGTAGCCCATGCTGACTGACCTCCCGGGACGAGTTCGTCCTGGGAAAACCCTACATGTCCCACATCACCCCACCAAATTTCCGGCGGGCTGCCGAACGATGAAATGACTCACGTTTCAAGTTCCGCACCGATCCTGCTGGACGCAGCGAGCGCCACTCCGCCGTCCCGAACCCCGTGGGGCGGGCATCGCATCGCCGCCCGCAAGGCGGCGCCCGGTGGTGGCAGCGGGGCGGAGCCCGGTGGGATCGTGGGCGAGTCGTGGGAGATCTCCCTCGACCCGGATTTTCCGAGTCGCACGCTCGATGGGGTTCCCCTCGCGGACGTCCTCCGCGCCGACCCCGCCCACTACCTCGGCCGCGAGGCGCGCGTCGGACGCACGGGGACGGCGCTCCTCCTCAAGTGGCTCGATGCGGCCGAGCGCCTGTCGCTTCAAATCCATCCGCGGGATGGCGACCCCGCCCTTGCTCCGCTCGAGTCGGGGAAGCCCGAAGCTTGGTACGTGGTGGAGCGCACGCCCGGGGCGGGTCTCTACATCGGGTACCGCGTGGGCGTTGGCGAAAGCGAAATTCGGCACGCGATCGATGCGGGAAACTCGCTCGAGCCGCTCCTTCAGTTCGTCGCGGTGGAGCCCGGCGACTTCTTCGTCATTGAAGCGGGCACTCCGCATGCCATTGGCGAGGGCGTGTTCGTGGTGGAGCCGCAGCACGTCGTGCCCGGTCGTCACGGTGTCACGTACCGGTATTGGGACTGGGGCCGCCGCTACGACAAGGCGGGGCGTGCGTCGGCAGATGGCGCTCCGCGTGAACTCCACCTGGAAGCGGCACTCCGGGTCACGGACTGGTCGTGCGCGGGCGCCGACTGGCTAGCTGGCGTGCGTTTCCGCGCGGGCCGGGCGGCGCTCGGTGGTGCCATGTGCGTCGAGCCGCTCGGCGGACCGGGGGCACCCGTTTCGTCGGACCACCTCGCCGTGTGGCGCGTGGCGGGCACCGGCGAAGCCGCGCTTCCCGAAACCGACACCCTCCGCGGCATCACCCTGCTTGAGGGCGAAGTCGAGGTGGAGAATGCCGGGGGCGCGGTGCGCCTCGTGGCGGGCCAAACGGCCGTGGTCCCGGCGGCCGCCCAGTCCGTGCGCATTCAGGGGCGCGGCGCGCACGGTGTTCTGGCCTCGGTCGTCGTGGTCGACGGACGCCCTTGACGCGCCATCCGGGCCGTTCAAAGTTCGGCCTCCCATGAACGCCCCGCACGTCTCCATCCTGATCCCCGTCTACAACGAGGAGGCGATCCTGCAGACCGCGGTGGTGGACCTCGTGGATCGACTTCGCGAGTTTCCCTGGTCGTACGAGCTCATCCTGACGGAGAACGGCTCGCGCGACCGCACGGTGGAAGTGGGCCAGGCCCTCGGCGAGCGCTTCCGCAGGTTCGAATCCTGAGCCTCGGCGAGCCGAACTACGGCAAGGCGCTCCGCAAGGCCATCCTTGAGGCGCGCGGCACGTACGTGCTTTGCGACGAAATCGATCTCTGCGACACGGACTTCTACCGTCGTGCCCTCGAGGTTCTCGAATCGGGGCGCGCGGATCTCGTGGTGGGCTCGAAGTTGCTCGCCGGTGCCAGCGACGAGCGCCCGTTCATCCGTCACATGGGCAGCGTTGTGATCAACGGGATGCTCCGCGTCACGCTCGGCTTCAAGGGCACCGACACGCATGGGCTCAAGGCGTTCCGCCGCGAGGCGCTCGCGCCGTTGCCGAATCGTGCCTGGTCGACAAGGACCTCTTCGCATCGGAGTTCGTGATTCGCGCCGAACGGGCGAAGCTCGGCGTGGTGGAGATCCCGTGCGCGTGCTCGAAAAGCGTGCGCCTTCGATCCATCTGTTTCGCCGCGTGCCGCGGGTGCTTTCCGACCTTGGGAAGCTCTTCGTCGCCATTCGCGTGAAAGGGTAGCGAGCGCACCGTGGAACGGGTCGCGTGCATCTCGGTCGATCTCGACGAGGTGGACTGCTACGCCGCCATCCACGGGCTCGATGCTCCGCCGGGAGCTGCTACGCACGCGATCTACGACCGCGCGATTCCGCGGTTTCGATCGTTCTTCGACGAACTCGAGGTACCCGCGACGTTCTTCGTCATCGGCCGGGACCTTGAACGGCCCGCCAACGTCGACACGGTGCGCGCGCTCCATGCCGCAGGGCACGAACTCGCAAACCATTCGTACGAGCATCGCTACGACCTCACCCGGGGTGACGCCGAATCCATGCGAAGCGACATCGCGCGGGGGATCGACGCCATCGCTGCGGCCATCGGCGAGCACCCGCGGGGCTTCCGCGCGCCCGGGTACACGGTGAACGACACCCTCTTCGAAGTGCTCGATTCGCTCGGCGTGGACTACGACTCGAGCGTCTTTCCGTGTCCGAGCTACTACGCGGCGAAGACCGCCGCGATCACCGCCATCGCCGCGCGTGGTCGTCGGAGCCACAGCATTGTGGATGACCCGCGGGTACTCTCGGCGCCGGCGGATCCATACCGCGTTGGCGCTCCGTACTGGCGCCGCGGGGAGGGGATGCTCGAGCTCCCCATCGGCGTGACGCGTGGCGTGACCGGTCGGCTCCCGTTCATCGGCACCTCGGTGGTCATGGCCGGGACCCTAGGTGCCGCGACGCTTGCGCGCATGGCCGTCGGGAGGCCGCTGGTCAACCTGGAACTCCACGGCATGGACCTTGCGGATGCGGCCGACGACGAACTCGAGTTCCTCGCACCCCATCAGCCCGACCTTCGCCGCACGGCGGAGCAGAAGCGCCAGGCGCTGCGCGCAGCGGTGGAGGAACTCCGGTTCCATGGCTATCGCTTCATGACCCTCGCGGACGCCGCCGACACGATGCGCGCCGTGGGCGTTCACTAGCCCCACTGCGATCGCGGCGCGCTACCGAAGGTCGATCCAGCCGGTGGAGCGGGCGGTGCTGACCGCCTGGCGCGCGAGCTCGTCAGCGCGTTCGTTGAGCGGAATCCCGTGGTGACCGCGCACGTAGCGTAGCTCGACGTCCTTGAGCCGGAGGAGCGCTTGTTTCGTCTCGCGAATGAGCTCCTGGTTCGCGCGTGCCTTCCATGACTTTGTGAGCACACCGATGCTGTAGTTCGAATCGGTGTAGACGCGCACTGGACGTGATGCGTCGGTCACGGCTTCGCAAGCACGGAGTATCGCCGTGAGCTCGGCCACGTTGTTGGTGCCGTGTCCGAGGAACTCCGAAAACTCGCGCCGCTTGTCGTCGAAGAGCATGACGATGCCGAGCCCCGCGGGGCCGGGGTTTCCGCTGCAGGCACCGTCCGCGTAGAACAAGTACTCATTCGCTTCCGGCGCGAGCGGAGGATTCGCATCGGAGGTGGGCGCTTTGATCCCGCGCTTTGTGCGGGGCTTCTTCGCGGGTGCGCCGTCTTCGCCATCGAGCGCGCAATGCGTGTCCGGAAGGATCGGCTCGTTCGCGTCTACTTCAAGGTTTCCCGGCGACGCGTGGTACGCGCGCGGCGACTGCGCTTTGTACCGAATCTCAACGCGTCCGCGGTCGACGGTCAGGTTGCCGTTCTCATCCACACGCGCGAACACGCGCTGTCCGCGAAGCTGCATCGCACGCCATGGCATGGGCGCCGATCTACCACAGGAGGCCCATACCTACATCGGCGCCGAGTTCGGCACAGATCGGACTGGATCGTTCACACGAGAGCGGGATCCGCGCCAAGTCGGAACGTGTGACGCGCCGTTCAGTGCCCGATCCAGGCACCCGCGTCGCATAAATTGATGCCTACTGAATTGTTTTGCTGGTACGGGGCGTGCAACCATTGGCGCGGGATGGAAGCGCGGCTCGGAGCGATTATGGCCCTTTTGACCCTTTCGGGTTGCATGGGCCTGGTGGATGGGCCGATTCCCGTCCGCTCGGGGAGCGGTGGCTCGCGCATCACGTCCGGCATCACCGACGTGGGCACGTCGTCCATCGTGCACCTGACGCGCATGCAGTACGCGAATGCCGTGGAAGCTGTCGTGGGCGCCCGGTTTGACGCCATCGTCGAGCAGCTTCCCGCCGACGAAGCGACCGTCGGCTACGAGATTGGCAGCAACATCTCGCCGACCCTCGGCGAGGCGTATCTGACGGCGGCCGAGTCCATTGGGGGCGCCATCGAGCAGGCGCCCGAGGGCGTGTTTCTCTGCGACCTGACCGCGCCCGAGAGTTCGTGTGTGGATGCGTTCATCGCGGACATCGGGCGCCGAGCGTTTCGGCGGTCCCTCGAGGAGGGCGAGTTCACGTCGCTTCGCGCGACGTTCGATGCCACGCGGGGTACCGAGGGCGTTCAGGCGGCCGTCGGAATCGTCGTTCAGATGATCCTTGCGTCGCCGAGCTTCCTTTACGTGTACGACTCGCTGCCCGACGGCGCCGGGTCTGGCGACGTGGTGCGTCGTTCTGGAACGGAGATCATCACGCGGCTGTCGCTGTCGCTGTGGAACACGCTTCCGGACGTCGACCTCATCGCGCGTGCGGAGAGCGGCGAGTTCGACGAAGACGCGCCGGTGGATGGACTCATCGACGAGATGCTCGACGACGCGCGGGCCGAGGGCGGCTTTCGGCGTTTCTACGAACAGTGGCTCGGCATCACGTCGCTGCTTCACGAGTCCCGCGATGGTGACTACGCCGTGTACCCGCGGCCGTACGAGCTTGGGCAAGATCTCGTGAGCTCCCTGGACGCGTACGTGGACGACATCATGTGGAGTTCGGGCGGGGGTGTTCGCGAGCTGTTCCTCAGCGATTTCGTTTACGTGAACGACAACCTCGCGGTCACGCTCGCCCTACCGCCCGTTGAAGGAACGGAATTGGCTCGAATGGATTCCGTTCCCAATCGCCTTGGTTTGCTCACGCAGCCCGCGTTCCTCGTGGCCCATGCGGTGCAAACGCGCTCGGATCCCGTGCGCCGCGGCAAGGCGATTCGTGAACGGTTCCTGTGCGGCACGCTGCCGCCGCCCACCGTCGCGGTAAACCTCGGCACCCGCGACATGACGGGGCTCACGACGCGTCAGATCCTGCAGCAGGAGCACCTCACGGAGGATGCGTGCGCGGGGTGCCATCGCTTGATGGACCCCCTCGGCTTTGGTCTCGAGAACTTCGACCAACTCGGGGCGTTCCGCGCCGACGAGCAGGACATTCCGATCGACGCCACCGGAAACATCCTCGATGGTGGAGACGCCGAGGGCGACTTCGATGGCTACAAGGAGCTCGCGGGGAAGCTCGCGGACAGCGCGAATGTCGAGTTCTGCGTGGCGCGCCACTACTTCCGTTACGAGGCGGGGCGCCTCCAGACGGCGCAAGAGGAGGAGGCCATCCTCAACGCGCTCGAGAGCAGCACCGCGCAGGGGAGTTCCCTCCGCGCGATGGTGCGCGAACTCTCGCGCGTCAACAGCATGCGATACCACCGGGTCGAATAGGGAGCGACGCTGATGAGCAAGCGACGAATTTCGCGGCGAGCATTGTTGGGGGGCGTGGGAGCGGGTGCGCTCGCCTGGCCGTTCCTCCGCGCGCTTGAATCAAAAGGGCACGCCGCGAACGAGTTCCCTCAACGGTTCATCGCGTTCTTCAACCCGAACGGCACCGTTCCGCAATCGTGGTTCCCCGGGGGGGGCGAAACGGATTTCACGCTCCCGGCCATCAGTGCGCCGCTTGAGCCGTATCGAAATCGAATGAACTTCTTCCGTGGTCTCAACTTGGGCACGGCGGGGGTCGGACCGGGCGGGACCCACGAGCAGGGCATGGGCCATGCGCTCACGGCGGCGCAGCTGCTTCCTCCCACGAACCCCGATGCCGGAGCGGCGGATGCGGGCCTTTGCACCGGCAAATCCATCGATCAGGTGATCGCCGATCACATCGGAAACGAGTCCGCGTTCCGTTCCCTTGAGTGCGGGATCTTCGTTCCGCCGGGGTACGAGCGCCCGACCAATCGCCTCATCTACCGTGGCAACGGCGTTGCCCTCGCGCCCGAGAATGATCCGGTGCGCGTGTTCGAGCGCGTGTTTGGCGACCAGACGGGCGACCCGGAGGCGGTCGCGCGTCGGACCGCGCGCAAGCAGAGCGTCATTGATTTCGCCAAGGCGGATTTCGACCGTGTCCAAAAGCGAATCGGCAAATCCGATCAGCAGCGTTTGGAGCAGCACAAGGAAGGCGTGCTCGCGGTGGAGAAGAGGCTCGGACTCGTCGGGAAGTGCTCCGAGCAGGCGGCACCCGCGGGATTCAACCTCAACGATGAACGCAACATGGAGGCCGTCTCCGATGCCCACATGTACTTCGTCGTCGCCGCCATGGCGTGCGACATGACGCGGGTCGCCTCGTTCCAGTACACGCAGGCGTTCGCGTCACAGACCTTTGCGTGGCTCGGTTTGCCGCTGCTGACCGCTGGCATGGGGCATCACCTGCTCTCCCACGACGTCCTCAACTGGTACCCGGACTACGTCAACTCGCTCGTCATGATTCACACCTGGTACACGCGGCAGTTCGTGAAGCTCCTGACCAAGCTCGAGGGCATTTCCGAGGGCGATGGCACGATGCTCGACAACACGACCGTGCTTTGGGTGTCGGAGATTCAGCGTGGAACCCACGAACTGACGAACCTGCCGTGGTCGCTCGCGGGGAACGTGGGTGGGAAGTTCAAGATGGGCCGCAACCTCGTGCTTCCGGATCGTGGCCATCAGCAGTTGCTCCTGAGCCTCGTGCACGCGTTCGGCATCGACATGGAACACTTCGGCGATCCGGCCGCTGCGCCCGGCTCCTTGAGCGAACTCGAGGCGTAGGCGACGACGCGACTGACTAGGCTGCGAACTGGCTAGTCGAGGGCGCGTGCGAGTTCCGCCGCGAACTCCGACGCCGATGCGAACCGTCGATCCCGAACGGTGCCCATGGCCCTGGCGACGGACCGTTCGACATTCGGCGACACGTTCGCCCCGACATTTTCCATGCTCCGGCTGTCGCCTCCGACGATTTGTGCGAGAAGCCGGGCGGGCTGCCGCTCCGTGAAGGGGCGCTGCCCCGTGAGCGCTTCGAATGTCATGACGCCGAGGGCGTACACATCCGTGCGTCCATCCACGTCGGAGCTTCCAAGGATGAGCTCCGGTGCCATGTAGAGCGGCGTGCCGGCCACTTCGCCCGTTCGGGTCAGTCGGTCGAGGCCGAGGATCTTTGCCATGCCGAAATCGAGGAGCTTGATGCGGCGCTCGCCGTTGGGGAGGCGTTCGAGGAAGCAGTTCTCAGGTTTGAGGTCGCCGTGCACGATGCCCTGTGCATGTGCCTCATCAAGGGCCTCGCCGATGGAGTGAAGCCATTCACACCACGTGGCGGGCGTGATGCATCGGACGGATTCGAGTTCCTCACGGAGCGAGCAGCCGTGGAGCAGTTCCATGACGACGTAGAGCACTCCGTCGTCGTCGCCATCGTCGAGGATGCGCACGATGGCGTCGTGGCGGAGCGCGCGAAGAATGGATGCTTCCCGCCGGAACCGGCGGCGAATCTCCTCGTCGCGACCGAACTCCTGGCGGAGTTCCTTGATGGCTACCTCGTCGCCCCGTTCGAGGTCGGTGCCGCGATACACCACGGCCGCACCGCCCTCCGCAAGCAGTGCGTCGACGCGGTAGCGGCCGGCGAAGAGTGTTCCGATTGGACGGCTGCCCACGGTCGCCATCGCTACCACGGGTCGTGCTCGCGGGGCGCCCCGATCGGCGGCCAATCGTGTGCCACCCTGCGCCGCCGCGCGAAGTCGCACGGCGGACCGGGGCGCGCATGCCTCGAAATCATAGGGAAATCCGCATGGCCCAATCCCTGCAACGTCTCGATGCGCGCGTGACGAGGATCCGCGCGAGGAGGCAGGCGTGCGAATCGGAATGCGAACATTGTTGGCCCTCGTGGGGTGCTTGGGGGCGGCGGCGCTCTCTGCGCCGAACGTCGCGCAGGCGTGCGGCGGCTTCTTCTGCAACAGCGCAAGCCCGGTGAACCAGCAGGCCGAACGCATCGTGTTCGCAAAGGGAGACGACGGGAAGGTCACGGCGATCATTGAGATCAAGTACGCCGGGCCTTCGAACCAGTTCGCGTGGATGCTGCCCGTCTCGGGGAAGCCCACGGTTCGCGTTTCGTCGACCGCAGCGCTGGATCGTCTCCAGGCACAAACGAACCCACAGTACACGCTCAACACCATCGTGGAGGGAACCTGTAGGGATGACCTCGGGTTCTTCGGCACGGGCGTGCCCGGATCGAGCGACAACGCACGCGACGGCGGCACCGCGCTGGAGGGTGACGGTAGCGGCGTGAGCGTGGTCGATCGGGGAAGCGTCGGCCCCTACGACTACGTCATCCTGGCGGTCGATGCGAGCGAGACGGACAAGGTGGGCGTCGCCGTGGAATGGCTCTCCTCCCGCGGATACGACGTGAACGAGTTCGGGAGCGACCGCCTCAAGCCGTACCTCGACGCGGGCATGAACCTGCTCACGTTCAAACTCAGCAAGGGTTTCGATTCCGGCGCAATTCGGCCCGTCATGCTCGAATTCGGCTCCGGGTTGCCCGCGATCCCGCTCCGTCCGACCGCGGTGGCCGCGACGAACGACATGGGCGTGCTCGTGTGGGTCCTCGCCGAGACCCGTGCCGTGCCTGCGAACTACTTGTCGCTCGAGCTCAACGAGGCGCTCATCAACTGGTTTAGTCCGGGGCTCACCTACAACGCGGTGGTGACGCGTGCGGCGAACGAGGCCGGTGGCCAGGGTTTCGTGACCGAGTTCGCCGGGGACGCGAACGCGATCGACCAAGCGGTGTTCCCGGATTTCCTCGAGACGCAGTGGGCGACCATCAAGCGCACGGACTGGACGAACCGCGAAGGCGAGCTGCTTTCGACGGTGATCGGCGCGTTTGGTCCCAATGCCGATGGAACGCGCGATGTGTTCGCCGAGAACCTCGTGCCACCGGACGGAATCTCACTCGACGAGTTTCTTTCGTGCGTGTTCTGTTACCTCGATTACGGAACGACGGATATTCAGGGCTTCGAACCGGCGAAATTCCTGACGGACTTCGACAAGAACGTGGCTGAGCCACTCAAGGCGACCCAGGAACTCCTTCGAGCCCAGGCCTACGTCACGCGTCTCTACACAACCATGTCGCCCGACGAGATGACGAAGGACCCGATGTTCGATTTCAACGCCGATTTGCCCAGCATTTCGAACGTTCACACGGCGGATCGCATCATCGAGTGTTCGCCAGAGGTCGACCGGAGCGATGCATCGTGGCGCGTGAAGCTCGCGAACGGCCAAGTCGTGCGCGGGCGGGGATCGCAGTGGCCGTTTGCGGCCGATGACGAGGGCCTGCCGGCGAACGAGCGGACAGTGCGCCTCGGCACGGAGGGCGAAGGCGAGGTGGTCGACGACAACATCCGCGTCATCGCCGCGGCTCTATCGGATCACAACGCGGGCGTGCCAAGCACCGCGAGCAGCGCCGGCGGTTCCGGTCTCTGTTCAACCAAGCCGGGCAGCGGCGAACGGTCGGCGGGGCTCGGGTTCGCGGGTCTCCTGGCCCTGGGCATGTTCGTGGCGGCGCGCCGGCGTCGAGGGCGATAGGGCGTGCGGAAGCACGCGGCCATCGGCCTGGGGCTCTCCGCTGTGCTCGCCGTCGGCTGCGGCGGAAGCACGGGCGAGCATCCCGGCGGACCCGTCGAGGCGGGGCTCGAGCTCGGAACCGGCTCGTGGCGCTTTGAGGCCATCGACGACGGCGCCGAGCTTCCGCTGATTCGAGGCGCCCAGGGCGGGTGGCACGTGTGGCTGAGCTTCGCCTCGACCGGCATGGCCACGGCGACGGGGCTCCTCGAAATCGAAACGCAGGTTGCGGATGAGAGCCGGTCCGCGAAGCGGACCCAGGTGGACGTTTCCTTCGATCCCGCCGGAAGCGACGGGCGCCGCAAATACGTCGGGTGGCCCGAAATCTTCCCGGACCCCGGCTGCTTCGTTGGCCAACTTGTGCGGGTCGATGCCTCGTTCGTGGACGAGGAAGGGACCCGCGTCTCGGACGAGCGCTACTTCACCGTGCTCGGGGGCGATGACCCGCCGGATGGCTGCGTCGAGTAGGCGCGCGTTCGTTCCGCCACTTGTCTCGATGTGAAAACGGTCTAGAAGCGGTGCGTGGCGCAGCGTAAACGGTTGCTTCTCGGCGTAGGAATCGCCTTCGCCGTGGGCGTGACGCTCGTGGTCTGGGGCGCGCTTCGCGAGCGAATGCACGCCGATCCGCTCAAAAACGTTCCGACGTCGGTGCGTGCGGTGATGTGGGCGAAGCCGGTTGCGGTGCTTGATTCGCCATTCCTGCGCGCGTGGACGGGCGTGTTCGGCGGCGACGTGAGCATGGCCAAGGTCAAGGAGCTCTGCGGAACGAACCCCCTTGATTCCTTCGAACGCGTGACGGTCTTCCTTGGCACCGAGGACGGTGACCGCGTGGGCGACTTCGGTTACATCGCCGAAGGGTCCATCGACCGACGATCGCTCGTCGACTGCGTGCGGAAGTTGCTGGAGGCGGATGGAAGCGGCGTTCGCCGGGTGGACGTCGACGGGCACCCCGGCGTCGCGGGCATGTCCGGCGATTCGCGCGCCATCTTCTTCGGCAAGCGCGCCGTCGTGGGTGGAACGGAGGCCTTGGTGCGTTCCGTGCTCGACGCGGTCGCCCACGCCGATCACGCCGCCGCGGGCGCAACGGACCTTGAGGCCCTACGCGCCGTCGTGACGCCGGAGAGCGACGTGGTGGTCCTCCTGCGTGTGCCCGAACGCTGGCGGAAAGTCGTGCGAACGGGTGCGGTGCTTCGGTTCGGGGTCGGGTTCGCGGATCTTGGAGCGATGGAACTCGTGGGTCTTGCGCTCGCGTTCCACGATGGGCTTTCGCTTCGCATGCGGGCGGGCTTTGCAAACGACGGCCAAGCGAAGTCGCTCGCCGAGGCTGCCAGGCGCGGGATGGATCTCGTGCGCAAGAGCGACGCGGTTGCCGTTTCGGTGGCGGCGCCCGTGCTTGCGCGTACGCGCGTTTCCGCCGAGGGGCGCTTCGTCACCCTCGAAACCGCGGCCGACGCGAGCGAAATCGAGCCGCTCCTGCGCCTCGTACAGAAGGGGATGGCGCCCGCGCCCCCGGTCGACGCCGCGGGCGGCGCGGACCGAAACGCTTCCGAGCCGTCGAATCCGCGCTGAGTCGTTCGCCCGCCGCTACGGGGAAGTCGGGTTTGTGGGCTGTGCTGGGACCACGGGAATCGTCTTCGGCTCGCTCGCGGTCGTTGCGAGGCGGCGCTCGAGGAGCGCAATTCGCTTCTCGGCCGCGTCGAGTTTCGGTTGGAGCTCGTCACGCTTCGATTCGAGCTGTTTGAGCGTGCGGTCGAGGTCCCGCTTTTCGTCGCGCGCGATGGAGAGATCCGCCCGGGCTTGCGTGAGCTCGCGGTTGATCTCCGACACGCGCTCAAGGGCGATACGCGCCTCTTCCTTGGCCTGCGTAAGTTCGCGCCGTACGCGCGCGGACTCGGCCTGCTCCGCGGAGAGTGCGAGCTGCGTCGTGTCGAGCTGCTTCCGGGTCTCGTCGAGGTGAGACTTCGTGCTCGAGAGGTCTGCGGTCAGCGAAGCCGATTTCTGTTGCTCGACCGTCAACGATTGATCGAGGTCACGCGTCCGCTTGCGCGCCTTCGCTAGCTCGCCTTCGGTGGCGTTGAGCGAGCCCTCCGTTTCGGCGAGCTTTGTCGTTAGCTGATCGTTCGACATCTTGCTCGACTCGTAGCGCCTACGGATGTTCGCCACGTCGGTTTCAAGCTCTTTTCCGCGCTCCGTAGCCTGCGAAAGGTCAGCGCGCACCTCCGCCGTTTCGATCTTCGCGGCGCGCGCGTTCGCACGCTCAAGTTCCGCCTGCTGTTGAAGTGCGAATACCGCAAAACCAAAGGTGAGGAGGGCGCCCACCGTGGCCGGCACGAGCCACTTGAGCGTCGCGATGCGGCGTGCACGGCGCTCTTCTGGAGCGGTGAGCATCCGAAGCTCATTGGCGAGCTCACCGGCCGTGGGGCGCTTTTCCGGGTCGAGGTGAAGCCAGCGTTCGAACGCGCCACGAAGGTACGCAAACTCGTCGCCCGGTGGTGGCGTTGGCACTTCCGCGGCGCGTCGCTCGATGAAGGTTTCGACGGCGCCTCCTTCCACGACCTCTTCGGAGCTTGGAACCAGCGCGTGCTTGAGTGAAAGGGCGAGGGCGAACACGTCCGCCTTGTTCGTGATCTCCTTGCCCGTGGGGCGTGCGGAGAACTGCGCTGCAACCTCGGGCGCGAAGTACGTCGGTGTTCCCGCGACGACCATTTCGGCGTCCTTGGCCGCGACGCCGAGGTCGAGGAGCACCGGAAGCAGTTCGTCGGCGCCCTCTTCATCAAATCGCCGAATGCGAGCGAGGAACACGTTGTCGGGTTTGACGTCCTGGTGGCGCAGTCCCGACGCGTGCATCGTGGCGAGTGCGCGGGCCAACGGCTCAAAGATTCGGCGCGCCTCCGCGCGGGAAATCGCTTCGCGCTGGATGCGGTTCTCGAGGGATTCGCCCTCATACCAGGGCATCACGAACCAGAGGCGCGAGTCGTGCCACCCGTGGTCCTTGAACTGCACGATGGAGGGGTGAAACACCGACGCAATGAGATGAAGTTCGCGGAGCGCCTGCTCGCGGGCACCCTCGGTGAGCGCCGGTTGATGGAGCAGCTTGATGGCGACCACGTGGCCGGGGACGCTCGTGTCGCGGGCGCGGTACACATCGGCAAACGAGCCCGAGCCCACGCATTTTTGTACTTCGTAGCGCCCGCCGATGACCGCACCCGCCGCGAGCATCGCGGACTCGCCTTCGCCCTCCTCCTCGGGGACCGGCGCAGGTGGTGCCGTGCGTTCGAGCGCGAAGGCGACGAGGGCTGCGCGCGCGAGGGCGTCGCCATCCGCTCCTCCGACGATGCCGCGCGCTTTCTGTTCCGCGGCGACCAGTTCGTCGTGGACGGCGGCCACGGGGCGATCGACGACGTAGGCGATTTCCTCTTCGCCGAGCTCGCGTGCGTAGCGGAGCTCGAGGAGTTCTGCGTCGTCTTCGCCGAGCCCGGTGCGGAGGCGGGCAAGGGCATCCGGTGCGGGCGCGGCGGTACCCGCCGCCGGCAGCCGCCACGGCAACATCGTGCGGTCACCGGTGGGTCCGCCCGTTGCGAGATGTTCCTTCGCCACGTCCCGCGCGATGCGGTAGAGGCGCGCTCGAACACCCGGGTGCTGGGCCATTTCGCCGGCGCCGCGCGCAGCCGCGAGGGCGCGCACCTGTGCGAGCGCGTGTCCGCCGCCCTCGACGTTTCCAAGTCGGATGCTCAGGTACTGCCGCAGCGCTTCGCCGTAGTGCTGCATGGCGCGGCCGTGAACCACGTCGACCACGGTCGCGTTGCGAATCGAATTGTGGGCGAGGGACTCCGCCACGACGCCGAGCAGGGTGCGCTTCACGGGGGCGGATTCCACGGGTGGCAACGTAGCGAGGCCCGGAGGGGCTCCGCAAGTCTCGCGCCGGTGGGGCGAAATGACGCGCCGCGGGCCTAGGCCCAGCCGAAGGGGCCGGACAGCACGCGGAGCAGGAGGAACAGGATCACCGCACAGGCCACATTCAACAGGAAGCCCCCACGCAGCATGAACGACATGGGAACGCGCCCGGTGCCGTAGACGATGGCGTTCGGTCCCGTGGAAATGGGCATCATGAACGCGCAGCTCGCCGCGAGGCCCACGGCCATGGCCGGCGGCGTGAGTGGAACCTGGAGCTCCTGCGCCACGGCGATGACGAGCGGCGTGACCATCGTTGCCGTCGCGGTGTTCGAACACACCTCGGTGAAGAAGATGGTGAATAGCGTCGCGGCGAAGGTCAGTTCCCACAGACCATGGATGCCCGTTGCGGCGACGAAGGCGCGGCTGATCTCCGCGGCGAGGCCCGAATCGAAGAGTTGGTTCCCGAGCGAGATGCCGCCGCCGAAGAGGAGCACCGTGCCCCAGTCGATGGCGACGCCTTCGCGCCACGGGAGCACGCGATCCCGTTCGTCGCGGAATGCGAAGAGGAGCGCGGCGGCGACCATGGCCACGTTCTCCGGGGCGAGGATTTTCGACAGGGTGGCCGCGCCCGGTGCGCCGAAGAGTTCGAAGAGGCCCGGCAGCATCCACGCAAGCACCGCCAGGCCGAAGGCGAGGGCGGTCACGCGCTCGCCCTTCGACATGGCGGCATGGACGGGCTCGATGCTCGCGGTTCCGTCCACCGTGACCTTGGCCGGCGCGAACCAGCGGTAGAACGCAAACGTCGCGCCCGTGCAGGCGATGGCCGAGGGAATGCCGATCTTCATCCAGCTCAAGAACGACATGTGGATGTGCGCACCCTCGATGTAGCGAAGGGCGATGAGGTTCGGCGGAGAGCCGACGGGCGTGCCGAGGCCGCCGAGGCTGCACGCGTAGGCAAGGCAGACGAGACTCCCGACGGCGGCGCGTTCGGTGCCGGCGTCCTTCGAGCGTTTCGTGCCGACGACGCCGAGCAAGATCGGCATGAGCAGCGCCGTCGTGGCCGTGTTGCTCATCCACATGGAAAGCAGCGTCGCCGTGCCCATGAACGCGAGGCGTACCCGCGAGCCGTCGTTCCCCACCGCCCGGAGGCCGACAATGGAAAGGGCGATGCGTCGGTCGAGGCCATGGCGGGTCATGGCCTTCGCGATCATGAAGCCGCCGATGAAAATGAAGAGGATCGGATCCGCGAGGGGGGCGAAGAGTTCCTTCGGTTTCGCGATGCCCGCGATGGCCATGACAGGCGGAACGAGGAGGGCGGTCACGGCCACCGGCAGCGTCTCGGTGACCCACAGCACGACGGTGGCGACGAAGATCGCGAGCAGGTGGTGCTGCACTTCCGTGAGGGGGAACGGCGCGAACCAGATCCCAAGCAATGCGGCCGGCGCAAGGAACGCTCCGACCCGCTGGCGCGTGCCCCAGGCGTCGCTGTCTTCGACGACCGCTTCGTCGAGCTCGTGGGGGTCGGTCACGGCGGAGGGTTATCGCGCGTGCGGGGCGCGAGGGGTTAAAAAAGTTCGGGCGGACTGGTTTCCCAGTCCGCCCGAGCCGGAGGTTCGCTGGTGCGACAGGCCTTCGGGGCCGCGACCGCTGTTCGCGGCGTCGCACCGTGGAATGGGCATACGGCCCAATCCCACATTCGTCTTCGTGCGGGTTCCTTGGAACTTGGCATCGTCGGTTCGCGCCGACTCATCCAGTCCGGGTGGCGTCGCCATTTCGCGCTCGCCAGCTTCAAACACCTGGGCCATGCACTCGACCGTTCGCCCACCGTTGCCAGGGGCTTGCTCTCCGTTGCCGGAGTGCTCGCCTGCCGTCACCGGAGGCGCCGATCTCGTCGACCCTTCTCACTCGCGTGATCCCTTTTGGAGCGCTTCGAAAGAGCCTTCTCCATGGGCCAAGCGTTCTCTAGCGTTCCCTGTCATTTCCCGGGCACCACCACACCGATGTTCCATGGGCGCTTGGCCCCAACGGTGGATGTCTGGTTTCGCGTGTGCGAATCGCCCACTCGAAACATTGACCCGGGTCATCAAGGCGCGCGGCACGTGGCTCTGGTTTAGGGAGATACGTTGTGCGCCTGGAAACGCGTCATGTCGTCTTCGTTGTGTTGAGGAAACCTCAACACCCTTCCACTACGAACCCCTGCGCGGGGATTGCGGAGTGGACTGCACACCCTGTTTGGAAACTCGCACCCGATGCCCCGCGTCAACGAAAGGCATCTTGGTCGTTTTTCCTAGCGAGAACCGGTCACGGGCGTTTCGGCGCCGCATCCAGAACTCGCGGAAGGCATGTCGAAGCGACATGTGCAACCCGCAGATTTGATTTTCAAAGACGAAAACCCACGTCTTGTGTGGCTACCGTTTGGCGGAGCACTTTCGTACCCAACCCCACGATGAACCGTCCTTTTTGCGGAGGACGACTCGCTTTGGGGGAAGTGACACGGGTGGTTTCCCGTTCGGGTGTTCTCTCTTCGAGTCGCACCCGCCCATGTCCTTCGTCCCGCTGACGATCCGTCGCCAACCCGAGCCTTGAAGAAGTCTTCAAGCATGGGCTCCGAAGAGCCTCTCGCATGGGTTTGGCCAAGGGGTTCGCTCCGCGGCGCATCCGCTAACGCGCCGTTTCGCTTCGCCCGAGATCGCCTAATGCCGACGAGGAACATGCCCGTTTCGGGGCAGCCTTCCCGGTTGTTCGTTGCGCGCTTGGCGCAAGGAACCCGTTCTCGACACCGATGGCCGACGACTTGGTTTTGAACGTCGTCGGTTGGGTGCGCGTCCCATCCCCGCCTCTCGGCGTTTCAGCTTCGCGCGCCAGGTGCCGCCTTCCGGCATCTGCAGCTCGACACAACCCGCGGGCAAGAGCCGCGGTGTCGGTCTCGTAACGTCTTGTTTGTGAAAGAGCGTTCGACAGTGGGATGCGTGGGATAAACCCGCCGCCGCCCCTGGCCGAGGCACCCACCGAGAGGTGACGCGCTTGCGCGTGTCATTGCCCCTTCGGGAATGCGCCCGGGCACCCGTTGTCGCCTTCCGTGGAACCTTCGGGGAGGAACCCCTCGATTCGCCTCGGTTGGCCTAGACCCTCTGTCCTTTGGTTCCCCGCGAAGGGAACCCGGTGCGTCGGGTCGGGTACCTTCCACCCATGGCGACCAGGAATGCCGGTGATGAACCGTTCATTCGTGGCCGACTTCGGTTCCGTTCCCGAGGGAGCGGTTCCGAAGAGACGCCTTTTCAACCAGCTCGGGAGGACTCCTTGACGGGACGTCCTATCGGGACTGGCTCGGTCAAGCCGTACGGGGTGCCTTCCGGCGGTCCCCTTCCGCCTCGACCGCAGCGCGCCATCGGCTTCTGCGACCGGGAAGTCCGCGGCTCATGTGTACCGCGACCTTCCGGGAGGGTTTGTAGCCAACGGGCAAAACGAAGGCAAGAACAAAATGACAAGTTCGAGACAATCGCAGGTCGTGGAGATGTCAGAGCTCGTTCACACGTTATCCACAGCAGCACGAAAATGCGCTTCCAAACAAGGTGATTTTCGCGTTCGAGCCTCGATCGAGCGGAAAAGAGTGCCCGATCGCCGGGGGCAAACAATCGCGTTTGATGTGTCACATGAATATCGATTGATGTCGCGCGCCGTGTGCACGGCCGCCGCACCCGTTAGTTGACGTCTCACGCGGAGATCGGCGTCCTCGTTCGCGGATGGAACAGAGTCGATTTCAGCTCGTGCTCTGGTGTGCGTTGTTCGCATTCCTCTGTCTGGAGTTGCTCCTCGTGGGAGTGCGAAGGGCATGGCGCTCGTATCAGGGCCGAGTCCACGCGAAGGCGGGACTGGCCGCCGAACGACGTGCGGAAAGTCTCCTCCGGAAGCGTGGCTACCGCATTGAGGCGGTGCACGCCGAGTCCCCGTGGCGGGTGCGCGTGAACGGCGAGCTGCGCGAGTTCCGGTTGCGCGCCGATTTTCTCGCGTGGAAGGACGGTGCGCGATTTGTGGTGGAGGTGAAGTCCGGCGAACGCGGCCGCACCGTTGCGAGCGCGGAAACGCGCAGGCAGTTGCTCGAGTACGCGCTCGCCTTCGATGTCGACGGCGTTCTGCTTCTCGACGCGCGTGAGCGTTCGCTCGAACGCATCGAGTTCGTGGCACTCCATGCGCCGTTGGCGCGAGCGGGGTAGGCAGCGCGCGATTGCGCGCGCAGGTGCGGACGTGCGCTCGGACTAGCGTGTGCCGTGTGCCGGGTCCCGTTCGGCGCGCCAGCGGTGGACGCGTCGCGGCCACGGTCGGCCTGCGCCCGCATCACGCAGCAGGCCCTTGGCGAGGTTGGTCGCAAGCTCGCTCAGCCATGCGGGCGGCGACGACGGGTCCCACGTCGCGAATTCCACGCGTCCCGTCCCCGTGTCGATCTCGACGTGCGCGCGGTGCTTCGCGTCGCTCGTCTCGACGTCGACCGCGTAGCGTGCCGTCGACCCCGTCGATTCGACCCGCGTGAGTTCCACGCGCCCACCGGTTTCGGGTGTGCGCGTCAAATGGCGCCCGGGTCGGCCGCCGCCTGCGGCTTGGCGGGGTTCGGGTGCGCGCTCGGTGCCGGCACGCCGCCGTCCGACACGCCCGCATCGACGGGTTTCGGCGGGGCGAGGCCGTCGGCGGAGCTCAGAACAGGAACACCGCCGTCCGGGAGAAGCGGCATGGGAACCTGGGTCATGGTGCCGTCGTTTGTCACCGAGACCGCGCTGCCGTCGGGCGCGATGTACGCGCCGATGCGGTCGTTCCACTTCGGGAGCGGGTACTCGATGGGCTGCGTGAGCTTTCCGCGAATGCGCCCCTCGAGGACGTTCACGTGCACCGGCTCGTTGAGCATGAAGACGTAGCCGCCCGAGTCGAGCGAGAGCGTGTACTCCTGCTCGTTGTACGTGAGCGGAAGTTCGTAGACGACCTGTTGCTGTCCCACGCGACGGTGCGGTCGATGCGCGAGCACGAACGACATGAGTCGCACCGCGATGTGATTGTGGAGGCGGTGACAGCCGTGGGAGTTCCGCCGCATGATGCTCATGTAGTCGACCGAGCCGTGGCTCCGGATGCCTTCGTCGCCGCCGATGTAGTACTGGCCGTCGGCCCCGACGCGGTACTTCTTGTGGTACGCGGCCACGAGGCCGTACGCCGACGCGTAGCTCGGACCGGTCTCGTGGTAGTTCACTTCCCAGCCGCCGTGGCCGTCCCGAACGAGGAGGCTCTTCGGCGGCGTCGTCTCGGGCGGAAGCCACACGGGCGCCGCCGTGATGCGGTCCCAAATCACCTCACCCGGGGGTGAGTTCTTGTACTTCCACATGAGCACGCCGTTGACGTACTCCGTGCGCCAGCCACCGATGGTCGTGCCGAAGCGCGCGAGCGGAATGCGCTGACCCAGGTACTCGGTGAAGATGGTGGTGCGCGGCCGCCGTTCGACGGGTTGTGGGCGTTCCTTGCCGTCCGGGCCGTAGGGGAACTCGTACCAGATGTCGCCGCGGTCGATTTCGACGAAGAGCGGCATGTTCCCGTCGTAGTACTCGGGGAGAACCGGGCCCTGGAACGAAACAAGCCGTTCCTTCGCAATGTCGCCGAGACCGTCGAGCCACGCCAACGTGGACTCGGGTGTCTCGAGACCAAACCCTTTGACGAGGGCGTCTTGGAGGTTCTGCTCGAGGTTCGGAATGACGTGTTCCTTCCCGTCGCCTCCCTTGAACGAGCGTTGCTCCTTGCCCTTGGGCGGCGGAATGCTGCCGTCTTCGATGACGCCGGCCGCGTGCATGGCGCGTTCGGTCAGCACGCGGAGGACGGCGAGCCGTTCATTCTCCGACGGCGGGCGCCGCAGGGCTTCGAGCGTTTCGCCGCCGATGACGCCCCAGCCGTAGACGCGGTAGCGGCGCTCGAACTCCGCGAGTGCTTCGTGCGTGCCCCAGTCGAGGACGCCGGGCGTGATCTTCCCGCGATGCTCGAGGTAGCCCTCGCAACGGAGGCGCTGCTGCGCGGCGTGGACGGCGTGCACGCGCGGGGCGGACTTCTTCCATGCGTCCACCACCTGGCGTTCGCGTGTGCTCAAGTCGTCCGCGTTCAGCGCATCGACCGTGTCGACCTTCCAGCGCTCGAGGAGCTTCGGCACGAGCTTGTCGCCGATGGCCACCTCGGACGCGTCGCGCGCCGCCCGTGGGCCGGGCGCATACACGATGTAACCCTCAAAGGCCTTGAGCGGTTCGTAGTCGAGGTTCGCGGAGCAGGAGAGGGCCTGAACCTTCTCGAAGCGCTTTCGGAGCACCTTGAGCGTCGGCATGATGCCGAAGAGCTCAAGGTACTTGTCCCTGCGCGCGCGATCGCCGTGGTGATCCTTCGGAAATCGCTCCTGCGCGAGGGCGAGGTACGTCTTGCGGTACGTGTTGGGCTTCGGGTCCTCCGCGGCGTTGCCCTGCTCGGTAAACAGGTACGGCGTCCAGCTCTCCCCGATGTCGAGCACGACCTGCGCGTGGATGTCGGCCGTGGCCGCATCGACCTGCTTTGAAACCTTGCCGTTCTCCCAGAAGTCGACGGGTTGCGCGAGGGGGGGTGGTCGGCTGTCCACGCGGTGGTCGCCCTGGGTGTGGGGCGTTTCCGGCGCGGGGCCGGGTTTCTGGGGGCTGGGTTGGGTGTCGTCCTTCGGGCAACCGGCGAGGAGCGCCAGGGCGGCGAAGGGGGCGGCCCACATCGAGCGAAATCGTTTCATCGGCAGAGTTCTCATAACAAATCGGGGAGGTGCAGCGGAAGGAAGCGTCGCCCCCAAGCCATTGCAGTCCTCGCGCCAGCGGAAACCGCCATGATTCTAGGGCGCTTGCCCGCGCTGTGCGTCGCGGGGGACGCGACGCCGTGTCCGGGCGACGGATCGCTGGGCTTTACGGCCCCGGGAACTCGGCGCAGAACTCCGCGATGCGTTTCGGGAATTGGGTCACGCTGGTGGGGCTCGGGTTGGGAGTTTGGGGCTGTGCGCCGGCCGGGGAACCACGCGGGCTCGCGGTGGCGCCCGCCGAGGCCGAGCTCATCTTCGGGAGCGACGACCGCAAGCAGTACTACCAACACACAAGCGAGTGGCTTCGGGAACGGGGCGCGCACTCGGCCATGGCGCTCATCGGGCCGGGGAACCTCGACCAACGTGATCCGCGCGACGTTCGCATCAAGTTGACGGTAAAGACCGTGGGCGAAGTGCACGACCTCTGTGAGAGCGTTCCCTTTCGTGAAGAGCCGGCGGCGGCCAACTGTAGCGCCACGCTCATCGCGCCCGATCTTGTGCTCACCGCGGGACACTGCCTCGGTGACGCGTCCGACTGTTCGAGCTTCGCGTTCGTGTTCGGCTACCGCTACGACGCCGCAGACGAACTGGCGCACATGACCGCCGAGGACGTGTATGCGTGCAAGCGACGCATCGTGTACGACGAAAGCGATCTTATCGATCACGCCATCATGCAGCTCGATCGTCCGGTGCACCCACGCTACCACCCGGCGCCCGTGCGCTTCGAGGATATGGAACTCGCGAAGGGCACGCCCGTGGCGACGGCGAGCTTCGGGCAGGGCATCCCCCTCAAGCTCGATGACCAGGGGAAGGTGACAAACAACGCGGTCGACATGGAGAACGGTGTCACGAAGTACTTCGAGACCACCCTCGACACGTTCCCGGGGTCGTCGGGGGCGGGCGTCTACACGCACGACGGGCGCGTGGCGGGCGTGCACGTGCGGGGCGCAGAGAGCTACCTCGCCAACGGCAGCTGCACGGTGCTGTCCATGACCTACGACGACATCAACATCGCGCAGGGTGGCGACGCCTCCCACGTTGCACGCGCGATGGATGACCTCTGTGCGACGACGCTCGAAACACCGCTTTGCCCCGGTGAGGACTCGCTCTGTAAGCCATGCGAAGCGTGCGCCGTCGGCGAATCGTGCGGGAACCTGCCCGGGGACGCGGACACCACCTACTGCGCCGCCACGTGTGAAGACACGGCCGAGTGTGACGCGGGGCTCTCCTGTCAGGAGGGCGAGTGCCTGCCAGCGCCGCGCTGTTTCGGAGGCAACGAGTGGAGCTTCGACGCATGCGGACGCCCGCTCGAGCTCGTGACGGCCTGTGCGGACGACGAGGTGTGCCCGGACGGCGAATCAGTGTGTCGACCGGCGGGGAAGGGCAATGCCTGCGACGACGCGGAATCGCTACCGACCGATCCGGGAACGGAGATCGAGGGGACGCTGGGCGACGACTACCGTTCAAACTTTCTTGGCTCGTGCGGGGGCCTTGGGCAGGACCGTGTCTGGAAGCTTGAACTCGACGTTCGGTCGGACGTGCGGCTCGAGGCGGCGGGATTCGACACGGTGCTCTACCTTCGGACCGACTGCGGGGATGCCGAGAGCGAAGTCGTGTGTCGCGACGATTCCACGCCACCGGGTGGTGGCGGCTCGCGCATCGAAACGACGCTCGACGCGGGCACGTACTTCGTCGTGCTCGACTCGGACGGTTTCAAGCCGAAGCCGGGCGGTGACTTCACGCTGTCGGTGGACGTGGAGCCAGTCGCGGACGGCGACGCGCCCGACGCGGGCGACGATGGCGGGGAACCGGGCGGATCCGGCGCGGCGAAGGACAGTGGCGGATGCTCGATGGTCCGTGGGCCACGCCGCGAACGCGCGGTCTGGGTGTGGTTCGTGCTTGCGGGCGCCGTCGTCGGGTGGCGTCGCCGCCGTCACTCGAAGGTGGCGCGGGCGTAGCAGTACGGCTTCTCGGCTGGATTCCCCGCGGCAGCGTCCGCGGGGAGGAGCGTCGCCGTCGCGAGGACGCGGGGGCCCTCCGCGTGGAGCGCGAGGTGCCAGCGCACAGCGTCGCCGACAAAGCACGGCTTTCGATAGCGGAGCTCCACGGCTGTCATCAGCACGCGCGTCGAGCGCCCCACGTCCGCAAGGCGCCGGAGAACGGCCTCCTCAAGGAGCGACGGGTACACGAGCGAGTTCACGTGCTGATTGCTGTCCGTGTGACGCAGGCCGAAGGTGTGCGTGAGCGCGGCGGGGAGCGCGTCGCCGTCGATGGGCGATGCACCGGTCGGCACACGGAGGAGCGATTCGTTCGACGGCCACGCGTATTCCTCGAGGGGCCCGTCGTGGACGCCCGCGGGCAGCGTGGCGACCTTCCGCGATTCGGGTGGTGCGAAGGGGCGTGTGAACACGTGCTCGGCGAACACTCGGCCGATCTCCATCGTCTCGCCCGCACCGTCCGGAGGCGGGCCATGGGTGCGGCCCCGCACTCCGAAGATCGTCGCCTGCAGGTTGAGGACGAGTTTGTCTCGCCGACCCACTTCGTCGACCGCCTGCCGCACGTCGTACGCGCCATGGGCATCGACCGAGTCGCGCACCGAGAGTGGGCCACCGCCACCCACGATGACGAGGCGCGAGAGAATCGGCAGGATGGCCTCGCGCCGCAGGATCGCCGTCGCCGGGAGTTCGCCCACGAGTTTTCGCCAACAGACGACGCCCATGGCATGCGGCAAGCACTCGGCCTTGATGCGGCCGTCTTCGGCGATGTCCTCGTAGCGGAGCTCCACGGACGCACGGGCCGTGCGCTCCGCGGGGAAGCCGTCGAGGGATGGCGCGGTGATCCAGGACGGTGGATTCCCGGGCGGCTCGGGCGAGGCGTGCATGCGAATGGAGAGGTTGGGGCCACCGGCGGCGGCCCGCAACTCCGAACGGCCAACGGCCGATGTCGGGGCCGTGGCGACCGCAACGCGTACCGTCAATCCAGGCGATCCCGAGTGGCCGTCACGCCTCGGCATGCTTCGCCGCGTGCCGACCTTGCTGCGGGTGCGCGGCGTGCTTCCACGTGCAGGGGTGCCCACGCTCGGCATCGTCGGGACGCGGCATGCGGATGAGGACGCCATGGAGTTCGCCCGTGGGCTTGCGGCCGACGCGGTGCGCATGGGCGCATGGGTCGTGTCCGGCGGTGCGAGGGGCATCGACGCGGCCGCACACCGCGGCGCACTCGACGCGGGTGGCTCGACGCTCGTCGTTTCCCCTTCCGGTTTCGACGAACTTTACCCGCCGCAGCACCGAAGGCTCTTCGCGACCATCGCCGCGTCGGCGGGCGGCATCGTGACGGAGTGCGATGACGCGGTGCCGCCGGTACGCGCGCGGTTCCTCGCACGCAACCGAATCATCGCCGCGTGGTCCGACGCGCTCGTCGTCGTGCAGGCGCCCGTCCGCTCGGGCGCGCTTTCCACGGCGCGCTTTGCGAAGGAACTCGGCGTGCCCGTGTTCGCCGCCCCCGCGGCGCCGTGGGATCCACGGGGCGCGGGGTGCCTCCTGCTGCTTCGGGCGGGCGCCTCCATGTGCGCGGGGATCCACGATGTGTTCGCGGGGCCGTCGGCGCCGCGCGGCGCAGAATCCGGTGCCGAACGGGCGACGGAACCGGGGCTCGAAGGCGACCACGGGCGAATTCTCGGGGCGCTGGGCCGACGCGCGGTTTCTGTGGACGCCCTGGCGACCCGCGTTCATCTTCCCGTGCCCCGCGTCCTCGCGGTGCTGCTCGAGCTCGGCTTGCGTGGCCTCGTGGAGGAACGGTCCCCGGGTGCGTACGTGCGCGCGCGGTGACCTCCGCGGCCCACGGAGAGCATGCAAGTCACCATCGTCGGCGGAGGTTTGGCAGGGAGCGAGTGCGCGTGGCAGCTCGCGGAGCGCGGCGTCCAGGTGCGCCTCCTCGAGCAGAAGCCCATCAAGCGCACCCCCGCCCAGTCGGGGGACGGCTTCGCGGAGCTCGTCTGCTCGAACTCGTTTCGGGGCGCTGCCCTCGCGAACGCCGTGGGGCTCCTCAAGGAAGAGATGCGCCGCGCGGGTTCGCTCATCATCGCGTCGGGTGATCTGACCTCGGTCCCCGCGGGCGGTGCCATGGCCGTGGACCGAGAGCGGTTCTCGGAAGAAGTCACGCGGCGTCTCCGCGCGCATCCGAACATTCGGATCGAGGCGGGCGAAGTGACGCGTATTCCCGAGGAGGCGCCCGTCGTGCTTGCCACGGGGCCGCTCACGGGGGATGCCCTCGCTGCGGACCTCGCCGCGTGCCTCGGTGAAGGCCAGCTCGCCTACTACGACGCCATCGCGCCGATCGTGAGCGCCGACTCCATCGACTGGTCGAAGGTGTTTCGCGCGTCGCGGTACGACAAAGGGGGGGATGACGCCTACGTCAATTGCCCCCTCACCAAGGACGAGTACACCGCGTTCGTCGAAGCCATCCGCGGCGCGCAGAAGGTCGAGGCCCACTCCTTCGAAGACGTGCGCTACTTCGAAGGTTGCCTCCCGGTGGAGGTGCTCGCCGAACGCGGCGAACGAACGCTAGCGTTTGGGCCCATGAAGCCCGTGGGTCTCACCGACCCGAAGACCGGGCGCTGGCCGTACGCCGTCGTGCAGCTCCGGGCGGAGGATCAGGCGCAGACGGCCTATAACCTCGTCGGCTTCCAATCACGCATGACGTGGGGCGAGCAGCAGCGCGTCTTCCGCATGATTCCCGGCCTCGAGAACGCGGAGTTCGTACGCCTCGGGACGGTGCACCGGAACACCTTCGTCAATGCGCCGCGCGTGCTCGGCGAAGGGTTCGAACTCAAGGCGCGCCCCGGCGTGCACCTCGCCGGACAGGTGAGCGGCGTCGAAGGCTATGTCGAGAGCGCCGCGTGCGGGCTCGTGCTCGGCGCGACGCTGGCACACTCCCTTGCGGGCACTCCGGTGCCGATGCCGCCCCCGACCACGGCCCTCGGCGCGCTCGTGGGCTACCTGCACACGGAGCGCGAGGATTTTCAGCCGTCGAACGTGGTGTGGAGCATGTTCCCGCCGCTCACGGACGTGGCGAACCCGAAGAAGATCGGCAAGCGCGAGCGACACGGCATGCTCGCGGACCGGGCACTCCAGGATTTTGCCGCTTGGTGCGATGCGGTGGGGGGTGCGGAGCTACGCGCGCGACATCCGCGGCCGCCCGCGGCCCCGACCGTCGACGCAACGACGGCTCCGTAACGCCATGTTGCGGCCACCGAAGCTCACGCGCGGAATGAAGCGAGCGGCGCAGGTCTTCGCGTTTGGCTCGGTGGTGGCGTTCTTGTTTGTCGTCGCGTTCGTGGTGAGGGTGGAGCTCGCGTATCGCGAATCGGCGTGCCCGTTTCGCGCCATGGGCGAACGCGAGGTCGTTCCGGGTGCCCGCGTGCGTGAAGAGGCGCGCCGCTGCACGTCGGACACGGAGGAGCACCGATGGTGGCTCGAGCGCAGCGGTCACGCGCCGCGCCTCCTTGGGCAGCGTCGGCTTCCGCGTGAGCGGTTCTCGAGCGCCCGGTACCGCTGGGTGGGGCGTGAGGGGGAGCGTGGCGTCGAGATCCAGGTCGAGAACGACGGCGTGGACCCGGCGCATTTCTTCGAGCGTCCGCCAAAGCGCAAGGAGCGATAGCGGGCGCCTTCCCGCTCGGCGCGCGCGTTCTTGGGTGCTCCGCCCTCGAAACGGTAGACTCGACCCGTGGCCCGCACGACGCCCCTTGCCGAGCAGATCGCGCTCTTTGAAGCGCACCTGACGGGCGAACGCCGCGCCTCCCCCAAAACCGTGGAGACCTACCTTCGGGACCTGCACGCCTTTGAGGCGTTCCTCGCGCAGGAGAACCTGCCGGCGGATGCGCGCCGCACCACCGTGCCCGTGCTCCGTGCGTTCCTCGCGTCGCTCTTCGATCACAACCAGAGCGCCACCATCGCGCGGAAGGTCGCGGCGCTTCGCGCGTTCTACAAATTCCTACTCCGACGAAAACTCACCACGAAGAATCCGGCGGACGGACTCCGTTCACCGAAGCTCATCCGACCGCTGCCGGGGTTTCTCACGGTGGACGACGCGTTTCGCGTGATCGAAGCGCCGGGGGAAGACGCCGCGCGGGATCCCGAGTTGCGACTCCGCGATCAGGCCATGCTCGAGCTCCTCTACGGGACGGGGATCCGCGTTTCCGAACTCGCGGGGCTTACCCTGGAGCGCATTGATCGCGCGGAGGGCACCATTCGCGTCTTCGGCAAAGGTGCGAAGGAGCGCGTTGTACCCCTCGGTGGAAAGGCGAAGGAGGCCCTCGAGGCGTACCTTGAGATTCGTCCGCACATGCTGGCGCGCACGAAGGCTTCGCCTCCGCCCGAGGCCGTCTTTCTCGGTCGACGCGGCACCTCGCTGACACCGCGGCAAACGCAAAACATCGTGCGCCGGTACGGTGCGCTTGGCGCCGGGCGTGGTGACCTGCATCCGCACTCGCTCCGCCATTCCTGTGCAACGCACTTGCTCGACGCGGGTGCGGACCTCCGCGCGATTCAGGAACTCCTCGGCCACGCGAGTCTCTCGACGACCCAGCGGTACACGCACGTGAGCATCGACCGGCTCATGGAGGTGTACGACCGGGCGCACCCGCTCGCGAAGAAGTCCTAGGCGCCATCCTCCATGGCCCCAGCGCCATGGTTGCGGATTTCAGCGGGTGCTTTAGGTTCTCGCCCTCGACATGACGAGCTCCAACGACGCGCCGCGATTCCGTTCCACCACCATCGTGGCCGTGCGCCGTGATGGGCGTGCGGCCATGGCAGGCGACGGCCAGGTGTCCCTTGGCGCCACGATCATGAAGGGGCAGGCGCGGAAGGTGCGTCGACTCGCGGAGGGCAGTGTCGTCGCCGGCTTCGCCGGTGCGAGTGCCGACGCATTCACGTTGCTCGATCGGTTCGAAGCAAAGCTCAAGGAACATCGTGGTGGCCTCCAGCGCGCCGCCGTGGAGCTCGCAAAGGATTGGCGCACCGATCGTTACTTGCGTCGTCTCGAGGCGATGCTCGTGGTGATGAATGCGGAAACGACGCTCCTCTTGAGCGGAACCGGAGACGTCATCGAGCCCGACGAGGGCGTCGTGGCCATCGGGTCGGGCGGGCCCTACGCCCTGGCCGCCGCCCGCGCGCTCCTCCGAAAGACGACCCTGTCGGCGAAGGACGTCGCACGCGAGGCGATCAGCATCGCCGCGGAGATCTGCGTGTACACGAACGACCAAATCGTGCTCGAGGAAGTCCCGTGACGGCGACCGAGTTCACGCCGCGCGAGGTGGTGAGCGAACTTGACCGCTACATCGTCGGTCAGGACCGTGCCAAGCGCACCGTTGCGGTGGCCCTTCGAAACCGTTGGCGTCGCCAGCAAGTTCCGCCCGAGCTCCGCGATGAAATCGCGCCGAAGAACATCATCATGATCGGCCCGACGGGCTGTGGAAAGACGGAGATCGCGCGGAGACTGGCCAAGCTCGTGCGGGCGCCATTCGTCAAGGTGGAGGCGTCGAAGTTCACGGAGGTCGGCTACGTGGGCCGGGACGTGGAGTCGATCATCCGCGACCTCGTGGAAGTGGCGATTCAGCTCGTGCGCACGGAGCAGACGGAGCTCGTGCGCACACGGGCGGCGGAGCGTGCCGAAGAAAGGCTCGTCAAGCTCCTCCTTCCCGCGGGGGCGCCTTCGGCGGATGGGCCGTTCGTTGCCCAGCGCGCGGGTGGCGGCAACGTGGGCCCCTTCATCGTGACGCCGCCACCGCGGTCTGAAGCCACGACGATTCCGGCGCAGGATCTCGACAGCACGCGCAGCGCACTCCGCGCGGGTGAATTCGATGACCGCGAAGTTGAAATCGACGTGGCGGACACCACGAATCCGTTCATGACGATCTTTGGTGCGCAGGGCATGGAGGAGATGGAGCTCAACCTGCGCGACATGCTCGGCAACGTCCCTGGCATGCGAGGCAAGTCGAAGCGACGTCGGGTCAAGGTTCCCGAGGCGCGGAAGCTTCTCGAGGAGGAGGAGGCGCAGAAGCTCGTCGATACGGGTCGCGTGCAGTCCGAAGCCATCGAGCGGGTCGAACAGAGCGGGATCGTGTTCCTCGACGAGATCGACAAGGTCGCGGGTCGTCAGCATGCGGCGGGCGGCCCCGACGTGTCGCGCGAAGGGGTCCAGCGTGATCTCCTGCCCATCGTGGAAGGCTCCACGGTCAATACCAAGTACGGGCCAGTGAAGACGGATCACATCCTGTTCATCGCCGCGGGCGCGTTCCACGTCTCGAAGGTCACGGATCTGATCCCGGAGCTTCAGGGGCGCTTCCCCGTGCGGGTGGAACTCGAACCGCTCACGAAGGCCGACTTCGTGCGCGTGCTCCGGGAGCCGAAGAACGCCCTGACCCGCCAATACGCGGAGCTTCTCAGGACCGAGAACGTGACGCTCTCGTTTTCGGACGATGCCATCGAGACCATCGCGGAGGTGGCGTCCGAGGCGAATCAGCGCGCTGAGAACATTGGCGCAAGGCGACTTCACACGATTCTCGAGGCGCTCCTCGAAGAGATTTCCTACTCCGCTTCCGAGCGCCCTGGCGAGCGTGTGGAGGTCGACGCGGCCTACGTGCGTGGGCGACTCGATCCGATTCTCCGCAACGAAGATCTCGCGCAGTACATTCTCTGATCGCGCATGGAAACCGATTCGACGAAGCAATCGTGGCTCGACCGATGGCTCGGCCCCGTTCCCGAGTTCCCGGCGCCCGGGGGGCTCGACGCGGACCGTCGTGCATCGGTCGTGCTTTGGACGTCGGCCATCCTGATGGTGCTCCTGATCTTCCGAGGCGGGTTCGACACCCCCGGGGATCTGTACGCCGGGTGGGCGGGCATCCATGAGGGGTCCCTTGCGGGCAAGATGTACTGGGTCGCCTGGGGGGCGTTTTCGTACTTCGTCGTGCCCATGGCGATCATCCTTCTCGTCTTTCGAGAGTCACCCGCGCGGTACGGGTTTCGCATTTACATGTCGAAGCGCACGGCGCTCGTTTACGCGGGGCTGATCCTTTTCATGCTCGCGCCCGTCTACTGGGCTTCGCATCGGCCGAGCTTCATTCAGCGGTATCCGCTGGTGAATGATCTCCACGGCGACTGGGCTCGTATTTGGACTTGGGAGCTCATTCGCTCGCTTCGGTTTCTCTGCCTCGAATTCTTCTTCCGTGGCTACCTGCTCTTCGGTCTCGAGAAGCGCTTCGGGTACCACGCCATCGCCGTGGCGGCGCTTCCCTACGGGGTCATTCACTTTGCGAAGCCGTTCCCCGAAGCCATGGGGGCAGTGGCCGCGGGGGCGGTGCTCGGACTCCTCGCGCTCCGGACGCGCAGCATCGCCGGCGGCACCATTCTCCACTCCGTGGTCGCCGCATCGATGGATCTGCTCGCCCTCTACCACAAGGGCGCATTCGACTGAGCGCTCGGCCGCGCTCGCCGCCGGGAAACGGTTAGTCGCGCAGCGAAAACGGCGTGAAGTTCGTGTCCGTGTCGTAGAAGTCTTCGTGCTCGGCGCGCTTGAGCGTGCCCACGATCCAGTACGTGAGCGGCGTGCTGAGCGCCTCCCAGCCGACCTTCACCGCGAGGTTCGCGAGCATGACCATCACGAGCGGCGTATCGGCGGACCAAATGCCCCAGAACGCGATGGGATAGAAGAGCAGGCTGTCGATGGTCTGTCCCACCAAGGTGGAGCCGATGGTGCGCGCCCAAAGGTGTTTGCCGCGAGTCAGGACCTTCATCTTCGCGAGTACAAACGAGTTGGCGAATTCGCCCGCCCAAAATGCGAGTACCGACGCGAGCACAATGCGCCACGTGCCCCCGAACACGTCCTCGAGGGATGTCTGGTAGTGCGCGTTGTACTCGGTGGGCGCGGCGGGCATGCGGATGACCACCTGGCTCATGAAGGTGGCAAACAGCATGGCCGCAAAGCCCGCCCAAATGACCTTCCGCGTGCGCGCGTAGCCGTACACCTCCGTGAGCACGTCACCAAAGATGTAACTCAGTGGGAAGAACAGGTTCCCGGCGCCGAATGCGATCCCCGCGACGATGCACACCTTGCCGGGACCAATGAGGTTCGCGCAGAGGAGCACCGTCACGAAGCTCGCCATCACCAGGTCGTAATAGCGGTACGAACGGCGCGCGTGCGGCGGGGTGGGGGGCGGAGCGTTCGAGTCCATGACGGCGGAGCGAGCCTACCAGACACGCATCGAGGACGGATCGCGTGGTGACGCGGGGCCGCGCCCGTGGTACGAGCAATGCCGTGCGCACACGAACGGTTGCCTTCGGCGTTTTGCTTGTCCTCGCGGGGTGCGGATCGAGCCTTCCCGCACTCACGGACGCGCCCATGGTTCCGGACGGTCCGTCCGGCGCGGGCGACGCGGACGAGAAACTCCGCGACCGCATGAACCGCGAACTCGGTAATCTCTACGACGACTGTTCCGAGGCCCGGGACCGCCTCTCCGATGAGGTGAGCGACGCGGCCAACGAAGATGTCCTGCTCGGCGTGGCGGCGGTCGGCGCGGCGACGGCGGGCCAAGCGGCATCGAGCGAAGACAACATCCAGAACCAAAACTGGTCGCGGGATGGCCAACCGCAGAACAACGGCAACACGGTGCCGAGTCGGTCGGTGAAACGCTCCGCGGAAGATCAGATCGCCGCCATCAACGCGGCCATCGACGAGCTTTCGTCGTATCTCTTGGCCCACCCGAACGTGTCGTTGTGGTCCGAGTCCGAAGTCACCGAGTACAACCGCTTGCGTCGGCGCGTGCACGCCGAGTGCAAGTGACCGGCTTGCGTACGTAGCGGGCGCGCTCAGCCGCCGTCGGCCATCGAACCGCCCTCGATCGCGAGGAGCCAGAGGTTCGAGTCGCCATCGAGCTCGAGGACGATGGGGTCACCGCTCGTCGTACTCACGCGGTAGTCGCTCATGTCGACCGCGCGGCAGTGCCCGTTCGGTGCAGGGGGCGAAAGCGGCCCGGTTGCCCCGATTTGAAGTGCGCTGTCGACGGTTTCGCCGGGCATCACGAACACGGCGCCCTGGAACGGGCTCGACGGAATGGTCAGGCTCACGAAGGACGTACCCGCGGGCACCGGGCGAATCTCGTAGACGGTGCCGACGTTGATGCTGGGGGCGTCGGTGGGGTTCGCGGCGGCGTCGATCGGTTCGCCTTCCGTCGGAACCTCGTCGCAGGCGGCGCTCGCCAGTTCGTCGTCGGCGCCCGCCTTGGGCTCGCCCAGGTCAATGCCACCCCCTTCGTCCGAGCCGCTACAGCCGGTGACAGCAAGCAGGAGAACGAGGGACAGCGCGGAGGTGAACGCTTGGGCCTGGTGACGCATCCGAGGGGCTCCCGGGACGAGGGGTGGGGTGGCGCGGAGCCCGAAGGCACCCTTGCCGCCGCGAGTGATAGCTGGTTTTCGGAACACGCCCAGTCGGCCAAGGCGGGACGTCGGGCGCCTCCCCGTCGCGACAATGTGACGGGAATGTGTCATGTTCGTGACAGTGGGCGTCGAAAACGCAGAAAAATTCACCCCCGACGGCACGGGTGAACCATCGAGCGACGCACCCGGGGGGGCGGACGAGCCCGTCGAGCGGGGTGTTCCGAGCGAATGGAGTTCGCTTGCGGCGGATCTGTCGCGCGCGCCCAACACGCGACCCGAGTGGCGCGTGCACGACCGTACGCATCTCGAGTTCGCCGTCGACTACGCGCTTAATCCGGACGCTGCACAGGGCGAGTTTGAATGGGAAGCCTACTTCTTCATTCCGAAGAGCCTCCGTCTGAACGCGGAGACCTACTCGCGACAGGACATGGATAGCGACCTCCAGTCGTACATCCGACTCGGAGTGCCGCCGGTGGAGTTCGGTGCGCTCACGCGCGAGCCATTCCAGATCCTCCGCCAAGCTTGGCAGTCCGGCGATGACGATGCGGCGGTGCGCGAAGCGCGCCTCTTTGCGTGTGAGGTGCGCGCAGCGGGCGGCCGTGAGCGGTCGCGCATTGCCGACGACCTAGGCAGCGGTCGCGACGATGTGCGCGCCGCAGCACTTGCGCGCGCGCAACGCATGGCGGCGGACGCGGCGCGCCTTCGCCAGTCGCTTTCGGAGCTCTTCGGCGTTTCGTCGGAAGGCGCCTCCCTTCGCGAGAGCGCGGCGGCGTGGGTGGACGAGGACATTTCGAAGGCCGTCGAAACCGTGCTCGGTCAGCTCACCCGTGACCTCACCGACGCGCACGCTCCGCGGCAGCTCATTCGCACCGTGCGACAGGCAGCGGTCGCCGAGGCGCGGTATCGCTTGGATGCGGGCCTGGATGGCGTCGGCGCGGGAACCCTCTCGAAACGCGACGTCGAACACCTCGAGTTCCGTCGCCACGTGCTCAAGCGATTCACGTCGTCCGCCCTTTGGCTCGAGGCCCATGCGCGCAATCCGGCCGGCGTCGCGATCAACGTTTTCTATGCCATCGCGGCGGGCGTCGCGATGGCGTTCGCGCTCGCGATGGCCTTCGTCAACGGTCGCGATGCGCACCCCGAGCAGTTTTGGATTTGGGCCGGGGCCGTCGTGGTGGCGTACGCCGGGAAAGACCGCCTCAAGGCGTGGCTCCAGGGCTTCTTCGCCAGCTACGTGTCGAAGAAGTATCCGCATCGTCGCTGGCTCATTCGTGACCCGGAGCGTCAGCAGGTTGTCGGGCGCGTGGACGAGTGGTCCGGGTTTGTGCGCGACGACGACATGCCCGCCGACGTCCTTGAGGCACGACGTTCCACGGGTCGACAGCCCATCGAAGACCGATCTGCGCCCGAGACCGTGATTCGCCACCACAAGTCCGTGCTGGTGCGACCGGCGACAATCCAAGGCGCCGATGCGCGCTTCCGCGCGCTCACGGAAGTGTTCCGATTGGATCTGCGTCGTTGGCTTTCGCACACCGACGATCCGAAACGACAGATCCTCTACGCCGATCCCATCTCTGGTCACATCCGATCCGCGGTGGCGCCCCGTGTCTACAACATCGGCGTGGTCTACCGCCTTCGGCAGACGGGCGATGCCCAGGCCCCGTGGCATCGCGTTCGCGTGGTCGTCAGCCGAAAGGGCATTCGGCGCATCGAACACGTCATTCCGAACGCCTAGCTTCGCGCTATCCCTGGAGCAGGGCTTCCTGCGCGGAGAATGAGCGGCTTCCCGACTTGGCCGGCGCGTACGATCCGTCGGCATCGAGGATCCATGAGTTCTTGGTGTCGGTCAGGTACTGCTCGAGTCCCTCCTTGAGGACGCGCTCACGCAGCGTCGCGTCTTCCACGGGAACGCTCGCTTCGACGCGTCGATGCAGGTTCCGCTCCATCCAGTCGGCGCTGCTCAGGAACGTGAGCTTCTGCCCGGCCGCGTGGAAGTGGAACACGCGCGCGTGCTCAAGGAATCGCCCGACCACCGAACGAACGCGGATGTTTTCCGAAACACCTTTCACCCCCGGCCGGAGGCAGCACACGCCGCGGACGATGAGATCGATGCGCACGCCCGCTTGGGATGCGCGGTAAAGCGCGCGAATGATCTCCGGGTCGTTGAGCGCGTTCATCTTGGCCAGGATGTACGCCTTCCGCCCGGCGCGGGCCTCGTCCGCCTCCGTGCTGACGAGGCGCAGGATGGTCTTGTGAAGCGTGAACGGGGATTGAAGCAGCTTGCCAAGCTTCTTTGCCTTCCCGAGGCCCGTGAGCTGGAGAAACATGCGGTGCACGTCTTCGCTGATTTGCTTCTTGCACGTGAGCAAGCCGAAGTCGGTGTACGCACGGACCGTGCGCGTGTGGTAGTTGCCCGTGCCGAGGTGCACGTAGCGGCGGAGGCGCGTCCCTTCGCGCCGGACGACGAGCAGCATTTTGGCGTGCGTCTTGTATCCAACCACGCCGTACACGACGTTCGCGCCCGCCTGCTGAAGGCGTGTCGCGAGGTCGATGTTGGCCGCTTCGTCGAAGCGCGCTCGGAGCTCGACGACCGCCGTCACTTCCTTGCCCGCGCGGGCGGCGTCGATGAGCGCGGCGACCACCGGCGAATCGGCATCCGTGCGGTAGAGCGTCTGCTTGATGGCGATGACGTTCGGGTCCCGCGCCGCTTCGCGAAGCAGGTGCATGACCGGGAGAAACGATTCGAACGGGTGGTGGAGCAGTAGGTCCCGCTCGCGAATCAGGGTGAAAATGCTGCCGTCCTGGTCGTACCCCTCAGGAACGCGCGGAATGAAGGTCTTGTATTTGAGGTCCGGCCGATCGACGAGGTCGTAGAGGGCGGCGAGTCGATGGAGGTTCACCGGACCGTTGACCTGAAAGAGGTCACGCTGCTCAAGGTCGAATCGATCGAGAAGGAACTCGCACACGCTCGCGGGGCAGTCATCGGCCACCTCGAGGCGCACGGCTTCGCCGTATTTTCGGGACGGGAGCTCGCCGCGGAGCGCGCTTAGGAGGTCATCTGCCTCTTCTTCGTCGACGAAGAGCTCGCTGTTCCGCGTGACCCGGAACTGGTAGCAGCCCTTGACCGTCATTCCCGGAAACGTGTCGCCGATGTTGTCGTGGATGACGGAGGACAGCAGCACAACGTCGAGCGAGTGGTCGTTCGACGAGGGCAGCTGAATGATGCGGGGCAACGTTCGCGGCACCTGGAGCACCGCAGTGCCGGCGGAGCGCCCGTAGGCGTCCTTGCCGTCGAGGAGCACGACGAAGTTCAAACTCTTGTTCAAGATCTGCGGGAATGGGTGCGATGGGTCGAGCCCAACGGGCGTCAACACCGGGAGAACCTCCGCTTCGAAGTACCAGCGAAGCCAGTTCTTCTGTTTGTTTGTCCACTCATTCCTGCGGAGGATGCGAATGCGCTCCTTCTCGAGGGCCGGGAGTAGATCCTCGGAGAGCGCGCGGTACTGCTCATTGATGATGCCGTGGGCGACGCGCGAGACGGCGCCGAGCGCCTCGGAAGGCGTGCGCCCATCGGAAGCGGTCTGCGACAGGCCGAATGTTTCCTGTTGCTTGAGGCCCGCGACGCGAATCTCAAAGAACTCGTCCAGATTGGTGCTGCAAATCGTCAAGAAGCGCAGTCGCTCAAGCAGTGGCGTATTCGGATCCGTGGCCTGGGCGAGCACACGCTTCTGGAACTCGAGGATGGAAAGCTCCCGGTTCAGGTAGAGCTCCGGCGCGTTCAGATCGGAAGCGGTGCCGACGGGGCGCACTACCGCACCTCGAGTTCAAAACCGGCTTGTCCGAGCGTGGCGACCTCACGTTCGAGATCGGCGGCGAGGAGCGGCCGCGCCTCGAGCCAGCCCTCGGGGAAGGCGAGGCGAATCTGCCGCTTGGACGCGCTGCACTCGGTTCGCGGTACCTCCCGCCGATCGCGGTTTCGGTTGAGGAGCACCGCGACGCGCAGCAGCGTGCAGAGGCGCTTTGCCAGCTCGGAGCGCGGAATGCGTTCGAAAAACTCCGTTCGAAACTTTCGGCGGTGCGCACCCACAAGGGCGGCGAGGAACGACTGATCCTGGTTTGAGAAACCGGGCATGTCGGAGTTCTTGAGGAGATACGCGCCGTGCTTGTGGTGCCCCGAGTAGGCGACCGCCTTCCCGATTTCGTGCACGCGCGCGGCCCAGCGAAGCATCTTCTTTGCTTCACCGTCGTCGAGGTCCCAGCCCTTGCGCACCTGCTGGTAGAGCGCGAGGGAGGTGGATTCCACGCGTGCTGCCTGTTCGAGGTCGGCGCGGTAGCGTTCGCAGAGGGTGCGCACGGTGTGGTCGCGCACGTCTTCGTGCTGAATACGGCCAAGCAGGTCGTAGAGGAGCCCCTCGCGAAGCGCGCCCTCCGTCGCTTCCATCTCGTGGATACCAAGCCGATTGAAGACCGCGATCAGAATGGCGACGCCGCCTGCGAGCACGGACGCTCGATCGGGCTGAAGCCCAGCGAGCTTCAGGTTATCGACGTGCTCCGCGTCGATCATGACCTGACGCAGCTTGAGGAGATTCTTGAGCGTGATGCGGTGCTTCGACCAGCCCTGCGCGTCGAGGATCGCGTTGACGGCGGTCACCGTGCCGGATGCCCCGATGGCCAGCTCCCAGCCAAGGGAGCGGAAGTGGGACTCCATGGGGCTCACTTCGAGCGACGCGGCGGTCTGCGCATCGACGAAGCGTTTGCGGCTCATCTTGCCATTGGCGAAGAATTGATTGGTGAAGGTGACACAGCCCATGTGAAGGCTCTCGGTGGCCACCGTGTCGAAGCCTTCGCCGATGATGATCTCGGTGCTGCCGCCGCCGACATCCACGACCAAGCGCCGTTCGCCGTCGTCGGTGATGCTGTGGGAGACGCCGAGATAGATGAGGCGCGCTTCCTCTCGGCCTGCGATCACCTCGATCCGCATCCCAAGGCGCTCCTCGGCCGCCCGGAGGAAGTCGTAGTCCTTCGCCTTTCGGAACGTGTTCGTGCCCACCACACGAACGTTCTCCTGGCTCATGCCCTTGATGCGTTGGCCAAAGCGCTCGAGGGCGGTGAGCGCTCGTTCCTGCGCGGCAGGAGCGATCCGGCCGGATGCGTCGATGCCCTCCGCGAGGGCAACCCGCTCGCGGAGCCGGTCGACGATTTCGAGTCGGCCATCCACAAATCGTGCGACGACCATGTGAAAGCTGTTCGAGCCCAGATCGATCGCAGCGACCGTGCGGATATCGGCGGACACGCGCGGTACTCTATTGAGATGCGCGTCCCGGTCAATCGCAGGAATTGCGGCTGAAATTCGGGAGAATCCGCACAAGATCCGGCTTGTGTGGATCGAGCGGGGTTGGTACCGCTCGCTCATGCGCTTGGCGACGATCGAAGACGGCACGAGGGATGGTTCGCTTGTGGTCGTCACACGGGACGGCGAATCGGTGGGGCGGGCGGCGTCCATTGCGCCGACGCTTCAGTGGGCGCTCGACCATTGGGACACGTGCGAGTTGAAGTTGCGCGGGCTCGCCCGCGATCTCGCCGACGGCACCGTCGCGGGTGACCCCGTTGCGAACGTGCGCTTTCGGTCTCCTCTTCCGCGTGCCTACGAGTGGATCGATGGCTCGGCATACATCAACCACGTGGTGCTCGTTCGAAAGGCGCGCGGCGCGGAACCGCCGGAGACGCTCCGCACGGATCCGCTCATCTACCAAGGTGGGTCGGGGCACTTGCTGGGTCCCCACGATGACATCCCACTTCCCGATCCCGCATGGGGGCTCGACTTTGAATCGGAGGTTTGCGTCGTTCTTGGCGACACGCCGCGTGGGGTTCGGGCCGAGGAGGCGTCCAAGTACGTTCGACTCGTCATGCTCGCCAACGATGTGACGCTCCGAAATCTCATCCCGAACGAACTCGCAAAGGGGTTTGGGTTCTTCGGCTCGAAACCCGCGACGGCCTTTTCGCCGTTCGCCGTCACACCCGACGAACTCGGGCCGGCCTGGCAGGACGGGCGGGTTCACCTCCGCCTCCGAACGCGCCTGAACGGGGCCTCGCGGGGGATACGGACGCCGGGCCGGAGATGCACTTCTCCTTCTTTGATCTCATCGCGCATATCACGAAGACCCGCGCGTTTACCGCCGGGACGATCCTCGGCAGCGGCACCGTGTCGAACGAGGACCCGGACCGCGGCGTTTCGTGCCTCGCCGAACGGCGGATGCGCGAGATCATCGCAGACGGCAAGCCGGCCACGGCGTTTCTCTCGACGGGTGACCTCGTGGAGATCGACATGCACGACGCGGCCGGGCGGAATGTGTTCGGCACGATCCGCCAGCGGGTGGTGGCGGGATGAAGCTCTATTCCTACTGGCGTTCGTCGGCGAGCTGGCGCGTGCGCATCGCGCTTGCGCTCAAGGGCGTTGCCTATGAGTACGTCCCCGTGCACCTCGTCCGGAACGGTGGCGAGCAGCGCACGGACGCCTACCGTGCCCGAAACCCCATGGCCCAGGTCCCCACGCTCGCGTGGGACGAGGCGGGACAAACACGGCACCTGAGCCAGTCGGTGGCCATCTGCGAGTACCTCGACGCGCTCCATCCGTCGCCGCGTCTCGTGCCCGCCGATCCGTACCGCGCGGCGGAGGTGCGTGAGCGGGTCGAGATCGTGAACGCGGGGATCCAGCCGCTTCAGAACACGGGCACCACGCGCCGCATTTCAGAGCTCGCGCCCGGCGCCTCCATGGACGCCTGGAACCACGCATCCATCGAGACGGGACTCCGTGCCCTCGAGGCCAAGGTGGCCGCCTCCGCCGGGCGCCATGCGGTGGGCGACGAAATCACGCTCGCGGATGTGTTCCTCGTGCCTCAGCTCTACAACGCGCGCCGATTTCACGTGGACCTTGCACCGTTCCCCACCCTCGTGCGCGTGGACGCCGCCTGCGCCGAACTTCCAGCATTCCGTGCCGCCCACGCGCACGCCCAGCCCGACACCCCCCCGGAGGAAAAGCAGTCATGAGTCGCGTCGAATCCCTTGGCATCAAGCGCATCGAGGCCATCCACTACTACGTGCACGACATCGAACGGTCGCGTCGATTCTACCGGGACAAGCTCGACTTTCAGGAGTTCGGCAAGAGCTCGGCCGAACTTGAGGCACAGGGAAAGCAGACGTCCTACGCATTCCGTGCGGGCGACTGCACCGTGATCTGCTCTGCCCCCAAGGGTGAAGGCGGACGCGCTTGGCGCTGGCTCCAGCGGCATCCCGACGGCGTGGGCACGGTTGTGTTCGAGGTGGAGGACGTTGACCGTGCGTTTCGTCTTCTTGATGCGCGTGGCGGAACGCCCATCGACGACATCCAGACCCACACGCATCCCACGGGTACCCTCCGAACGTTCTCCATCACGACGCCGTTCGGCAGCTCCACATTTCGTTTCGTGGAGCGACGGGGCTACGTGCCGCTCATGCCGGGCATGGAGATGTATGGCGAAGCCGAGGGCGGTACGAATCGCTTCGGTTTCACGGGGTTCGACCACATCACGTCGAACTTCGAGACCATGTCTCCGGCGCTGCTCTGGCTTGAACACGTGCTCGGGTTCGAGCCGTACTGGCAGATTCAGTTCCACACCGAGGACGTGGCGCCGGGGCGAGGGGAGGGCTCGGGCCTTCGTTCGCGCGTGTATGCGGACCCCAATTCAGACGTGAAATTCGCGAACAACGAGCCCATGCGGCCGTACTTCAAGCGCTCGCAGATCAACCTCTTCGCCGAGGACATGCGCGGCGACGGGATCCAGCACGTGGCCATCAACGTGAAGGACATCGTCACGGCGGTGCGAGCGCTCCGAGAGAGCGGTGTCGCCTTCATGCCAACGCCGGGCAGCTACTACGACTATCTCCCAGAGCGAATCCAGCAGTCGGGCATCCTGCGCATCGACGAGAGCATCGATGTGCTCCGGGACCTCGAGGTGCTTATCGACGGCGCCGCGGAGCATCAATATTTGCTCCAGATCTTCCTGATGGACTCGGCGGGCACGCACCAGGAGCGCGAGGCGGGACCATTCTTCTTCGAACTCATTCAACGAAAAGGCGACAGGGGCTTCGGCGGGGGAAATTTCCGTGCGCTCTTTGAGAGCATCGAGCGCCAGCAACGGTCCGAAGGGCGCGTCTGATGCTCGACCGCGTCGCCCATGGCGAGCTGCCCGCGAAGCACCACACGGTGCTCCGTTCAGCGGAAGGCGAACTGCGTCACGAGGAGTGCCTCACGCGCGAAGGGTTCGACGGGCCGTATTCGCTCCTCTACCACGCACACCGTCCCCACACGCACGCGCCGGTGGCGACGAAACACCGCGCTCCCACGTTCGTCGAAGCACCGGCCGACGGGCTCAAAAAGCGGCATTTTCGCCTGCCATCGCTCCCCGCGGCGGCGGGCCCGGCCCTCGACGCGCGCGTGCCGCTCCTCTGGAATGACGACGTGGCGATCACCTTCGTGCGCCCGACGGAACCCGACCCCGCCTACCTCACGAACGCCGACGGCGATGACCTCTATTTCATTTGGCAGGGCGCTGGCCTGCTTCGCTCGAGCTTCGGCGACGTGCGCTTCGAGGCGAACGATTACGTGTGCGTGCCGAAGGGCGTGCTCCATCGATTCATCCCCGACGCCGGTGTCGAGCAGGCGTGGTTTCACGTGGAGTGTCGTGGCGGTCTCCATCTCCCGCGTCAGTGGCGCACGGCGACGGGCCAGCTCCGAATGGATGCGCCATTCTGCCACCGCGATTTTCGTCGCCCCGAATTCCGAGGCCCCGTAGACGAGGGCATTCGTACCATCGTCGCGAAGCGGGCGAGCACCTACCACGGGTTCGAGGTGGAAACGTCGCCCCTCGATGTCGTGGGTTGGGATGGAAGCGTCTATCCCTGGGTGTTTCCCATCGTGAACTTTCAGCCCCGCGCGGGCCTCGTGCATTTGCCGCCCGATTGGCACGGCACCTTCGCGACGCGAGGCGCGCTCATCTGTTCCTTCGTGCCGCGCGTGGTCGACTTCCACCCCGAGGCCATCCCGTGCCCGTACCCGCATTCGAGCGTGGACTGCGACGAAATCCTCTTCTATGTGAGTGGAAATTTCACTTCGCGCCGTGGCGTTGGACCCGGCAGTGTGTCGCTTCATCCGACGGGCATCCCCCATGGCCCACACCCGGGCGCCTACGAAGCGAGCATCGGCACCGCACGCACGGACGAACTCGCCGTCATGCTCGACACGCACCGCCCGCTTCGATGGACACGGGAAGCGGCCGGCGTCGAAGACTCGAACTACATGGCGAGCTTTCGTTAGTCGAGACGGTCGAGCACTTCGAGAAACGCTTCGGCGTCCATGAACGCCGTGACACGACTCGCTTCCTTGCCACCTGGCTCGTGGAGCACCACGAGCGGCAAGCCCTTGTGACCGTACGAGGCGAGTGCGGCGCGGTTCTCGGCCGAGTCCTTGCCAGGGCTTAGATCGACGCGCACCGCCACCACGTTCCTTCGCACCGCCTCGCTCACGACCCGCGGGTCGCTGAACGTTTCCCGGTCGAGTTCGCCGCACGCACCGCACCACGAGGCCCCGAAGTCGACGAGGAGCGGGCGCTGTTCCGCCGCGGCCACGGCTCGCGCACGATCATAGTCATCGAGCCACGCGATCTTGGCGCCGGGTGGCAGGGCCTGCGCCCAGAGGATGGCCGCCGTCGCGGCGCCCACCAAGAACACGAGTCCCACCGCCTTTCGCACCCGGACCGACGTGCTCGGGTCGTGAAAACTGCGGTGAATGGCGCCGAACAGGAGGCCGACGACGAACGCGCCGCCCGCGGCCCCGAGTAGCCAGGTCTCCCGCTCAACGGGGCGGGGCAGGGGCAGCAGGTCACGGGCGAAGTACACCGCGACGGTGAGCATGACGGCCCCGAAGGCGCTCTTCACGGCCTCGAGCCAAGCGCCCGACTTGGGAAGCGACACGGCGAACGTACCCACGACGAAGAAGAGCACCCCGAGACCGAGCGAGTACACGAAGAGTGCGAGCCCGCCGAAGGCGACACGGCCCGTGGTGCTGATCCACGTGAGAAGCACCGCGAGCACCGGGCCCGTGCACGGCGCGGCGATGAGCCCGCTCACGAAACCGAGGACGAAGGCGCCCTTCCAACCCACGCCGCCCATTTGCGCCAGGCGATTTTGGAGCGAGGCGGGCAGCGCGAGATCAAATGCGCCGAACATGCTGAGCGCCATCGCCACGAAGACGAGTGCGAGCCCCGCGATGACAAACGGGTTTGCGAGCAGCGACCCAAAGACTCCGCCCGTGACGGCCGCGAGGATCCCAAGCGGCGTGAAGAGCGCGGCCATCCCGAGCACATAGGCGAGGGAGAGCGCCGCGCCGTGCGTCTTGGACTTCGCTTCGGTCGCGCCAAAGACGCTCACCGTGATCGCAATCATCGGGTACACGCATGGCGTGAGCGATGTGGCGACCCCCGCGAGGAACACGGTGCCGAGCGCGACGGTGGAGCTGCCGCTCGTGAGCGCGTCGCGAAAGGGGGCCTCGAGGCTCGAGACCCAGTCGGCTCGCGCGACGCCGCCGCCCACGAGGAGGACGGATAGGGCGGCCCCGACTCCGGCCCAAGGGCGCGCCATTCGTCGTGAATTCCAGCCGCGAAGTCGCACGACCAGGAGTATGCAGCATCCAAGGCGACGGTTTCGCTCCGCCGTGCGGGGGATTGGGGGCGCGCCCCCCCGATCCCACGGCGCGAGCGGGGGTGCGCCCCCCCAATTCGAGTCCCGTGGGATGGTGTATTCACTTATAAATACAGCTGCTTAGAGGTGTCCGGATCGATGGTCCGGAAGGTGCATTTGGGAGACCCCATGCAGGTCGACCTGATCCCCCAACTCACGAAACGCGCCGCGCTCCGGGCCACCTGGCTCGCCGGCTTCGCGGTGTTCCTTTCGGTGCTCGTCTGGTTTCTCTCCGGCTGCACCACGGAGGGCAAGGGCAACGAAAGCGTGCTGCCCGGTGTGAGCGCCATCGTTTTCGCGAAGCGCGCCTTCGTGAACGACGAGGGCAACCACGAACTCGGCGGCATGGGGAACGTCTTCGACTACCTGCGCTACGTGCCCGGTGGCGGTCTCTACGTGCTTTCGCCTCCGTCCCCCGACGGCAAGCTCACGAACCTGACGAAGGACTTCGATGGTGTCGACGTGTCGGGTCTTGAGGTGTCATTTGACGCGAAGCAGGTCGTCTTCTCCATGCGTCACGCGAAGGACGACAACTACCATGTCTACATCGCGAACATCGACGGCTCGAATGTGCGCCAGTTGACGTTCTCGCCCGCGGATGACGTGAAACCGATTTGGGTCGCCGGAGATCGCATCGCGTTCGTGACCAACCAGCCGTACACCGTCATGGGTACCCGCGCCGACGAGTACAACCACTCGCGCGTGGTTTCGCAGATTGCCACCGTGACCATTCAGGGTGGCGATGCGGAACGCCGCGTCTGCGCGCAGAACCTCTCGCACACGGTCGATCTGTTCCCCCTCGCCGATGGCCGCATCGGTTACTCGCGTTGGGAGCACCTTGGCCCGGTCAACGACCTCAAGCTCTTCGCCATGAACCCCGACTGCACGCAAATGATGGCCGTTGCGGGGCAGTTCAATAAGCCCTTTAACAGCATCGTTCAGGCGCGTGAGCTCGAACCGGGCGTGTTCGTCGGCATCGGCACGGCGCGCGATCGCACGTTCCAGGCGGGTGCCCTCGTGAAGGTCGACGCCCGCTCGCGCACCTCCGAGGACCCGGAGCGTCTCGATGTGCAGCAGGCGACCTTCGACATCCTCACGCCGCAGGTTCCCACCGGCGACGAGTCGCCTCCGTCGAACATCGGCCGCTACCGTTCGCCGGCACCCCTGCCCGACACGGACAAGCTCCTCGTGTCGTGGGCCAACGGCGACGTGAACGACCGCCTTGAGATCACGGGTACGGCCCCGAACTTTGGTCTCTATCTCTGGGACCCGGATTCGCGTGAGCGCAAGCTCGTCTACGACGACCCGAAGTTCTGGGAACTCTACTCGGCGCCCGTGGTCGCGCGCGACATCCCGCCCGTGCGCGGTGACACGCTTTCCGACGACTATGACCCGGAGAAGCCTGCGGTCATCGGCTCGGTCGACATCACGAAGACGTCGCTCGTCGAATCGGTATCGGGGGCGAGCCTTGACGGCATGTCGCTTGGCGATGCGCTCGGTAAGGCAACGCGCGTGCGTGTTGTGGAAGGCTTCTCGTCCGAGATTGGCCCCGTGGGTCAGTTCTGGTCTGACGATGCACGAAGGTGCGGCCATCCTCGGGGAAGTGCCCGTCTACTCCGACGGATCCTGGGAAGCGAAGGTGCCGCCGTACCTTCCGTACCACCTTCAGCCCCTCGACGAATTCGGCCTCGCCATCCGCAACCAGCTCCTCTGGATCCAGGCGAGCCCCGGCGAAACGCGTCGTTGCGGCGGCTGCCATGCGAGCCGCAGCGACAACATCCTCCCGCGCATGGGGGCGACCACCCTCGCGCAGCAGGCGGGGCCCGTGGATCTGACGGGCACCATCGCCGACCGTACGGAGTTCCCGTGGTTCAACTCGGCGGTCGAGTCGGAGATCTCGCCTGGATACAAGAACGTCCAGGATCTCTTCAACGCCAAGTGCGTGAGCTGCCACAGCGGTGGCGCCAACGATCCATTCAAGGATCGTTCGTACGAAGTCGTCACGACCCTGGAGGACGGCACGGAGCTCATGCAGGAGATTCCGTACCTCGATCTCTCGGATGCGCCGATTCAGGCGTACTACGAGCGCGAGGTGGTCACGTATCCGGCGTCCTACGTGTCGCTCCTCTACCCATCGGCGATGATGGGCGACTCGGTGGCCACGGGCGACGTGGCGCCGGAGTGGATCTCGCCGGATCGGCCCGTGGCTCGCGCCTCATCGCGAAGGTGAACGCCGAGTCGGAGAGCACGGCGGGCAAGTTCGCATGGGAGACGGCGGCACCCGAGGACGTGGGTGAGGCTCCGCTCACGCGACGAGCGCATGCTCCTTATTCGCATGGCGGATCTTGGCGGTCAGTACTGGTCGCGGAGAAACGTCGAGGGCGCGGCGGACTGGAATTCAGCGACGGAGTACCCATGAAGACAGGGGAGATGAACATGCACACGAATCTTCAACGTTTCATTTCGCTCGTCTTCGTTGTCGCCTCGTTCGGGGTGGCCACGTTCGGGGTCACCACCGCGGCCAGCGCGGACGATACGGACGGCTCTTCGTGCGTGACGCACGACCGCACGCGCGGCGAATGCAGCGTGGGCACGAGCGCGCCGACCCGCGAAGCGCTCCTCAACGCCGTCAAAAGCGGTAGCCCGACACGGCTCATGGCCACGCTCGAGTACGGCGAGCATGTCGAGTGCGACGCCTGCGTTGTGCCGCTCGTCGATCGCATCCTCAAGGACAACTCCTCGGAGGTTCGCGAGTTCGCCGCGTGGTGGCTGCGGAAGCGCCCGTTCCAGGTCGGCTACGCCATGAAGACCATGCGTGGGGTGCTCGCGTCCGACAGCGACCCGGTGCGCCGGGCGCGGGCGGCGGAGGCCATCGGTGAGTTCATGGATCCGCACGGACTGGCGCATCTCGAAGACGCCGTCGAGAACGACAAGGTGGCGACTGTCCGCGCGGCGGCCGTGCGGGGCCTTGTGCGTCTGAACCACCCTGGCGGGCGCGCACTGATTGGTAACGCCATCGGTGACGCGGACGTGGACGTGCGCCTCGCCGCGCTCAAGGGCGTGCGCCGCGTGAACTTCTTCGACCAGTTCGATGCCATCCTCGGCGCCCTCGGCGACGACGACGTGCGGGTGCGTCGCGAGGCGGCGCTCCTCGTGGGCATGTACCGGCTCGAGTCGGCGGCGGATGCCCTCGGCGGGCTCCTTCGCGCCGACGAGGACACCTCCGTGCGGCAGGCGGCGGCATGGGCGCTTGGTCGCACGGGCGCTTCGGACGCGCGCACGACGCTCACCTCCGCACTCAAGACGGAGACCGATCGGGGCGTCCTTGATGCCATCGAAGTGGCACTCAAGATGTAGGCAAAGCAGGCCGCATTCCGCCCGCGTGGCGTGATACGGTATGCGCTCATGCGGGTAGGTCGGTCGAAGCTCGTTCGCGCCACCGGATTGCTCCTCGTTGCCCTCGTGGCGTGCGATGAGCCGAACGCGCCGGGCTCGTCGTACTTCGACGAGCGAATCGAACCCGCGCTCAAGGTCGGGTGCGTGAGCCAAACCGCCGGCTGTCACCTCGCGTCGCTCGACGGGACGGCCACGGGCAACCTCGATCTCTCGAGCTTCGACGCGCTCATGCGCCGTTCGGATGTGCTCCCTGCCTATGGTCCGTATCCGGTCGGCCTCCTGCTCCTCAAGGGCAGCGCACCGGTGGACGTGGCCGTCGAAACCTACGACCCACCCGACGGCGCCGATGCTGACGAGCGCGTGGTGCGGATCACGACGGACGTTCGGCACAACGCCGGCGCAGGAATCGCGCTTACATCCGACACGAGCAACCTGCTCAAGCAGTGGATTGCCAACGGGCACACGCGCACGGGCACACCGCGTCCTCGACTTTCGGTGAACGAAGGCGAGTGTACGTCCGGCGCAGGCCACGATCCGCGCTTCGACCCGAAGGCCGAACCCAAGGACAAGGCGTCGTTCGATGCGTTCCGGCGCGACGTGGAGCCGCTGCTCCATTCAACGTGTTCCGGCGGGACCTGCCACGGCTCGCCCATCGCGGACCTCTACCTCGCGTGCGGTGACACGGAGGAGGAGGTTCGTTGGAACTACTTCATCGCGCTTCAGCACGTGACGACTCCCGCGTCGCTCTCGGAGATCCTGCGGCGACCCCTGGCCCTCGCAAGCGGCGGCTCCTTCCACGAGGGGGGCGACGTCTTCGCATCCACGGAGCAGGAGGGTTATCGGACGCTCCGTACGTGGGCGGAGGATGTGGCGGAGAACTCGCCCGAGCTTCTCCGCGACGACGACCCCAACGAAGGCCTGCGGTTCTTCGCCAACCGTGTGCAGCCGGTCCTCGTGCGCAAGGGGTGCATGTTCCTGAACTGCCACTCGCCGTCCATGTTCCACGACCTTCGTCTCCGCGGCGGTTCGCAGGGCGTGTTCTCGCGCACGGCCACGCGCCGCAACTACGAGATGTCGAAGGCGCTCCTCGCCTACGAGTCCTCCGACCCGAATGACAGCCGCATCATCGCGAAGAATCTCTACCCGGGCACCGACGTGCCGGACGGGCAGGGGATGGCGCACCGCGGTGGGTTCCTCTTCGAAGACTTCGGCGTGGACACGAATGGTCCCATCGCCGCCCGCGCCGATCTCTGTGACGGAGTCGACGCGGACAGCGGAGATCTGAACGAGATCCCCGCATACTGTGTTCTTCGTCGCTGGCACGCCATCGAGCGCGACGCGGCCATCGCCAGCGGGGAGCTTCCTGCGGAGGCGCTCGGCGGTGTCGTGTGGGTGTCGCGTCCGGACGGTGCCGGCGTAGTGGATGACTTCGATACCTTCCGCGGGGGCGCCGACCTTCGCTTTGCCAGTGCCGTGGTGGACGACACGGGGGCGGTAACGGTGGAGGCCTCCACGTCGCTCCTCGCCGATTGTGGCCTGGGCAACAATCCAGACGTGCGCACGCCCGCCGTGTCCTGGGACGCGACGCGCATCGCGTTTGCGGCGCGGGACGCGGCGAGCGACCCGCTCCGGCTCTATTGGATGGATGCGGACGGCGCGAACTGCGAGCCCGTCCCCGATGTTGCGCCCTCGAAGGACGAGGAGAACGGCATCCTTACCCACGACTTCGATCCCGCCTTCGCGCCGGACGGCCGCATCGTGTTTGCGTCGACACGGGGTCACCTCGGCACGGGCTACGCGTACGAAGGGCCGACGCGCACTCCGTCCAGGCTCCAGCCGAACGCAAACCTGTACGTCTTTGACCCGGACGCGAAGGATGTCCGCGAGCTCACGTTCCTCCTGAACCAGGAGCTCTCGCCGAGTTTCATGGCCGACGGCCGCGTGATCTTCACGACGGAGAAGCGTGCCCGCGAGTTTCATCAGTTTGCCGGGCGGCGCCAAAACCTCGACGGCGGCGACTACCACCCGCTTTTCGCCCAGCGCGACAGCGTGGGTCTCGCCGCGGCACGCGAGATCATCGAGCTTCCGAATCGCAATTGGTCCTCGTCGCCGGGCCCTCGACGCGTCGGACGGCGCCGGCACCCTCGCCATCGTCAACCGCTCCATCGGTCCCGACCAGGATGACCGCCCCGCCACGGACCGCTTCTACATCCACTCGCTTTCGTTCCCCGCGCCGGGCGCCTTCGGCGGCATGGAAGGGGCATTCCGTTCGCCGGCACCGCTTCCCGGGGGCCGTATCCTCGCCTCGTGCGACCTGAGCGCCACGAAGCTCACGTCGAACAATCTTGAGTTCGAGCTTTGTGAGATCGATCCACGCACGGGCGCTGTTCGTTCGGTCGGTGGCGACGCGGGGCGCACGAACGTGGAGGTCGTTACGCTCTTCGCCCGCGCACAACGAGGCGTCTTCGAGTCGCGCATCGACGAAGCAAACGCGCACACGCGCGTCGATCCAAACGGCGGCGACGCCGAAGTCAACGTCCAGGACATGCCCCTGCTCGGCACGCTGCTCTTTGCGAACACGCGGGAAGGGCGCCCCATCGACCGGGACGCCAAGGGTATCGAAGTGTTTGAAGCGCTCCCGCCGCCCGCGGACGCCACCTCGTTCGGTTCCCTCGGCAACGCCGTCGTGTCCGACGACTTCGGCGAGTTCTACGAGAAGCTCGAATCACTCGGCAGCGCGGGGTTCGCGGACGACGGTTCGCTCCGCATGCGCATACCGGGCGGCACGCCCATCGTCCTCGCCTTGAACGGGAAGGGGGGCAAGCGTTTGGTCTTTGCGGATGGCGGCCGCTTCACAGGCGAGATGATCCAGCGCGAGCAGATGCAGTTCTACCCCGGGGAGCACGCCAACCAGAGCTTGCCCCGCCACCTGTTTAACGGTCTCTGTGGCGGTTGCCACGGTTCCATCACGAACCGCGAGCTCGACATCGCGGTGAACATCGACATCCTCACAAGCGCCTCAAAGACCGCCTCGAAGGATGCGACGGCCGTGGACCTCACGCGCTGAGTTCATCCGCCCCTTTGACCGCCGCCCGTTCGCTCACTAGTTTCCGAGTCATGCCCCTTCCGGTCCTCGTTTCCCTCGCATTTGCCGTCGGCTCCGCCGCCGCGGCATGCGCCGAGGCCGAGCTCCGCATCTCGCCCCGCCCCGCGCTCCTGACGCAGGGGGCCATGGCGTTTCTCATTTTCGATGCCCTCGTGGTGGTGCCCGTGGCGACGTACTTCTACGCGTTTCACGGCGATTGGTTCCTGCTCTACCTCGTGGATGCCCGGCGTATCCCCTCGGCCTTGGCGCTGCTCGCGCTGGTTCTTGTGGGCGGCTGTGGCGCCGTCGGGTTCGCGGCGGGTGCGACGCTCGTGCGTGCCCACAAGCTTGGGCTCGCCATTGCGGTGAGCGTGCTCGCCGTCGTCGCGAGCGCCGCCGTGGTGGTTTTCGCCCGGGATCGGCTCGGGGCCGTCGGCTCCTACGCCCAGTACGCGGGTCACTTTGGGCTCAAGCCCTTCGCCGAAGGGAGCCTCCTTCAGGGTGCCCTCGTCATGGGGCCGCTCTTCGTGGCCGCCGCACTCCTCCTCTGCGTGCGAATCTACGTCGGTGGTCGGCGCTAGAACCCCGGGTTTTCCCGGCGAATTGCCACCGACCATCGGTCGAGCCATTTGACCCGCGTGGGGGCGCGCGCTAAGACCGCGCCGCCCTCCGGGGCTCATCCAAGTCACTGATTTTACCGGAGAAAGAGTGCCTCGAGCCGTTCGTTCCGCCCTACGAATCTGGCTTGCCCTGGTGGCCTTCGTCGCCGCGGGCTGCGGGCCCGTGACGTACACGATGCGGGTGAGTGACGCCGTGGAGGCCGTCGAAGCGGCGGAACAGGCGGGCGCACTCGAGCTTGCCCCGTACGAGTATCACACGGCGCGCACGTACCTCGATCGCGCTCGCGATTTGGCGTCGGAGGCGGAGTATGGGCTCGCGGTCCGGTACGCGGACACGGCCAAGGATGCGGCCCGCAAGGCCACCGACGTGGCGCGCGTGCGAGCGCAACGCCGGAGCGAGGTCCGCCGGTGACGACCCGATTCGGAGTGGCGACGCTGCTTGGCCTCGGGCTCTGCGCCGTGGGCTGTCAGTCGGTCGCTGCGCTTGAAGGGCGAATCCGCGGCCTTGAGGAGCTGGTCAAGCGCGCCGAAAAGCAGGGCGCGTACGAATGCGCGCCCGAGGAGCTTGCCCTGGCGAGCGCGTACCTGACCTTTGCGCGCGACGACCTCGAGCTCGGTGACGCGAGTCTTGCGCGCGAGCACCTTGAGCTCGCGGAGCCGAATGCGAAGGCGGCGGTTTCCCTGAGCCCGGCGGGCAAGTGCACCGACACGGGTCCATCCGATCGCGACGGCGATGGGATTATCGACAAGGACGACAAATGCCCCGACGTCCCCGAGGACAAGGATGGCGTCGAAGACGACGACGGTTGTCCCGACGACTCGGATTCGGACGGCGACACGGTGATCGACTCACGCGACCTCTGTGTGCTTGAACCCGAGGACCTCGACACCTATCTCGACGCCGACGGTTGTCCGGAGTTCGACAATGACCTCGACACGGTCCCGGACACGGCGGACCGCTGCCCGGACGATCCCGAGGACCGCGACGCGTTCGAAGATGCGGACGGCTGCCCCGACCTCGACAACGATGGCGACGGGTTCTCCGATGTGGACGATCAGTGCCCGAACGAACCCGGGCCGGCCGACCGTCGCGGTTGCCCGCGGGAATACAAAGACGTCACCGTCACCGCGGGCGCCATCCGCATCTCGCAAACTGTGTACTTCGAGACCAACCGCGCGGCGATTCGAGAGCGCTCCTACGGCCTCCTTGAGACCGTCGCGCAGGTGCTCGTGGACTACCCGACGATCTCGGTCGAAATCCAAGGTCACACCGACAGCCGCGGGAACGACAAGCACAACATGAAGCTCTCCGAAGATCGGGCGAACGCCGTACGTGCGTTCCTCCTCGCGAAGGGCATTGCGCCGGAACGCCTGACGGCGCGAGGCTACGGTGAGACGCAGCCCATCGCGTCGAACAATACGTCGTCGGGGCGTGAAGCGAATCGGCGGGTGGAATTTGTGCGCACGGATTCTGGCCCCGGCGCAAAGGGGGCGCGATGATGCGACGCATGCAAGCTTCTGGGGTCCGCGCCGTTCACTTGGCGCTCGCGCTGAGTGTCGCTTCGCTCGCCGTCGTCCCGGCCGTTTTCGCGCAGGAGTCGAAGGTGCTCGACCTCAATCGCGCCGCGATGGAGGACTATCAGAACCTCGACATGGACGGCGCGGTCGACAAACTCGTACGCGCCGCGGAACTCGCGAAGAGTTCGAACGTTTCAAGGTCACTCCTCGCGACGAGCTACCTGAACCTTGGCGTTGTTTACGTGGCGGGCTTCGCGGACAACGGCCGTGGTCTCGACGCCTTCGTGCGTGCACTCGAGGCGGACCCCAGTGCCAAGCTGGATCCGCTGACCAGCACACCGGAGGTGCAGACCGTCTACAACCTCGCGAAGAAGAAGGCCGGGTCGGGCGGCGGCGAGGTCGACGGCAACATTCCGCATACCGCGCCCTCCGGACAGGTGATTCACACGCCGCTTCCGGTGTTCGTGGAAGTCCCCGGCAAGGCGCCGGTTCAAAAGGTGACGCTCTTCTACCGCCATGCCGGCGATGACGACTACGAGAAGGCCCGCATGGAGCGAATGGAGGGGGGCTTCGGCTACGAGATCCCCTGCGCCGCCGTCGCACCGCCGTCCGTGGAGTACTTCTTCGTGGCGTACGACAGACGCGGGAAGGCGCTCGGGTTCCGCGGCAAGTCGGATGCACCGATCTCCGTGCCCGTGGTTGCGGCCTTGGCGGGGCCCGCGCCCTCACTTCCCGGCCGCGAACCTCCGGCCGCATGCGCCGACCTCGAGTGTCCCCCGGGAATGCCGGGATGCTCGACGCCGCCGGCGACGGGCGGACCGATTGTGGAAGGGCACCTCGAGGGCGAGGCGTGCGAACAAACGCTCGAATGCGCGGCCGGTCTCGAATGCTTCGACGGAACGTGCCAGCCGGAGGAGCCGGAAGACACGGGCAATCCGCCGCGGTTCTTCCTCCACCTGGGCGGGACCTTCGGCGTCGCCTACGTGGGTGAGGGAATGCCGGCGGACAGCGCACCGGTGGGGTCGGGAACATCGACCACGCATGTGCAGTCGGGGCAGGCGGGGTGCAGTCTCGACAACCCGAACGAGTACTGCGTGCGAATTCAGACGCCCGGGTTCGTTCCCACCTTCGCGCTCCGCGTCACGGCGGGCTACTACATTTTCGAGCGGCTCGCGCTCGCGGGCACGTGGCGATTCCAGCCGAGTGCGGGGGAAGGGGCCATGGCGAACATGCTCCTTGGTCTGCGCGCGCAGTATCTATTCACGACCCCTCGCGAAGAGGGGCTCGGCCTCGCGGGCTTCGTGGGCGGCAGCTACGGCCAAATCCAGCCGCAGCCCGCGCAGCCCACGTCCGACAAGGCGCCCTACGTGCGTGCAGGTCTCGGTGGCGTGCAGCTGGGCGGCGTGGTCGTCTACCGATTCTCGAGGAACTTTGGTCTGCACTTCACCCCCGAGGTGCACATGCTCCTGCCGCTGTTCCTGTTCAACCTCGATTTCACCGCGGGCGTCGAAATCGGATTCTAGCCTGCGAGGCTAGGCGCTGGTTCCGTCGGCGTTGCGCGCGGCTCGATCGCGACCTTCGGTGACAAGGCCCGCAGTCATCAGGCGAAAGAGTACGTTGCACGCGTCGAACGACGACATGCTCGTTTGTTCGACCACGTCACGCACGGTGCGCTGGCCGTCCACGGCGGCAAGCACCGTGCGCTCTTCCGGGGTCATGGAATCGGTCGCGAGCATGGCGACGGCGTCGCGTCGAAGCTCGAGCCGCATGTCGAAATCTCGAATTTGCTCCTCGATGAGGCGCCACTCGTCGAGGCGCCGGAGGCCTTCCATGAGGATCTGCACCATCGGGAGCCGCAGGCGCGCGTCGTTCGCCTCCGGGCGCTCGGCGCCGTGCGACCAGTGGAACGTGCCGCGTTTCCACCGAAGTGCTTCGTACAGAAGTTCGCTCGTTTGGGTGACGAGCGCGTCGCGAAGCTGTTCGCGGGTCACGACCGCCGCGGCCACGAGTCGTGCGCCTAGCCATTCGCCGTCACCATTCGTGGCCGCATGCTCGTCGAGCAGCTCGGGTGTCACCCAGCCGCGTTCGACGAAATAGCGGCCAAGCAAGAACTCTCGTTCCCCGCCCTGCCCGAGGGCCAGGTCGATGCAGCCGTCGCGAAAGCAGACGGCGATCCGCCGCGATTCCTGGCGGACGAGGAGCACGCCGCTTCGGCGCTGTTGCTCGAGGAGCTGAAGGACACCGACCAGTGGCACATGATCGATGCTTCCCTGGAGCGCGAGATTGTCCGGGAGTTCCTGCGCGGCGTGCAGGAGGCGCGATGCAAGCGACTGCATCGCCGTCGGGGAGATTTCGCGCACGAGCTCCGCGTGGAGCTGGGCATCGGTGGGCGTCGACGTGCCGGTGAACCGGCGCACCAGCTTTCCGAGCGCGGTCACGAGGTGACCCGCCGCTTCGTGGTGCGCGTTCGACGGGCGATGACTGTCTCCCCGTGCCGGAGGAGGCGGCGGTTGTGAAGCCGCGTACGGGCGCATGGAATCCGGGGCGCGTTCGAGAATGCGAGCCGTCACCGCACGGAGGGCCTCCGGCCCAAACGGCTTCGTGATCGCGTCGACGGCGCCGCTTTCGAGCACCAGATGGTCGAGCTTGCCGTCTTCCCGTGCGGTCATGAGCACGACGGGGACATCCCGAAGCCCATCCATCTCACGAAGGCGTTGCGCAACGTCCACGCCGCCTGCGCGCGGCATCACCACGTCGACGAGCAGTAGGTCGGGGCGCTCATCCCTGCAGGCGGCGAGCGCCTCCTCCCCGTCGGACACAAGTCGCACGCGGTAACCCGCTCGGGTCAGCGTGCGTTCCACGACCTTGCGGACGGTGCGGCTGTCATCCGCGACGATGACGAAGCGACTCATGTCGGCGTCGTGGGGAGAGACGCGTCTGCGCGGCGCAGCGAGTTCGCCGTGTCCGAAAGCCAGAACCGAACCATGCCCTGCACCACCGGCGATTTGCGAACGAGCTCCGCGCCTTCCCGTCCCTGGTGTTCGCGCTCGAGTCGCCGCGTGATGTCGACGGTGGCCACCAGGTCGTCCGCCGCGAGTGAGGCGAACTGTCGGAGGCATTGGTGGACACCCGCGGACCATGCCGCGTAGTCGATCGGCGGCAGCGCGGCGATGTGCCCTGCGCGTTCCTCGATGACCTTCTTCGCCTTGCGCGAAATGGCCTTCTGAATGCGGCGCTTGGTGTCCTCAAGAACCTCCTCGCTGGTCAGGCCATCGCCGTATTGCGGCGCGACCATGCGCACGGATGCTGCGACCAGCACTTCAAACCACCCGGGGCGTGAAGCTTCTCCACCGCCTGCAGGCCCAATTGCCACGGCCAGCACGGGCTTTGAAAGCAGAAAGGTCTGCTGTGGAAGCGACAGATCCTCAATGGAGGCCGGCACGAAAAGCGCGGGTGGATCACTGAGCTCCATGGCCACGCCCCGGGAACGAACGCGGTGCACATAGAGGTCGATGTTCCCAACCCCGGCCACACGGCACACATCGTTTGCCAGAACGCGAAGGGGCGACGGCTGACGGGTGCCTTCCTTGTCACGCGAGGTCAATCCGAACGCGTCGTAGTCGGGCGGGTAGACCTTGTGCAGAAATGGCGCCAGCGTTGCGAGCAATTCCGTAACGGATGGCGCTGCGCCCTCCGAGGGCAGGTGCGGGCGCATGGCTGCGGCGCCCAGGCGCGCGTCCTCGAGTGACAGGGGCGCTGCCGCGGAGCTTGCGAGCCACTCCGTTTCGTTCGCACCCAGCTGACCGAGCACGGCGATGGGCTCCGCAGCGATGCGAGCCTCGCGTGTCTGCCCACGCCCCGCGTGAATCTTCGCGAGCTCGCGATAGGCGCCAACGTTGGTGGGATCCTCGGCAATCAAATGGTGGAGTTCGCGGGCCGAATCATCGAGCCGGCCCGCGTCCCGAAGGCGCTGCGCGAGCTCCGAACGGAGCGCAGTGCCGCCGCCGCTCAACGAGATTCCCCGTTCGAGCACGTAGGCAGCGTTGACCGGGTCCCCGAGTTGCGCGTGATGCACCCGCGAAAGTTCGAGGACCGAAGGGATCGGACTGTGCCCAACCGTAAGGCAATGCTCGATGTGTCGTTCCATCGCTGTCGCGTAGGCAACCCACTCGTCACGGGTTCGAAGCTTCGACTTGAGCAGAAGCGCCGCCTCGCCGCCTGGGCCGTCGAGCGCCACGGAATCCAGCGTGAGCACCTGGGCCCGATCGTGCCGGCCCCGCCGTTGTTCGAGCCGCGCCATCCGGAGCAGCGCCTCGGATCGCGCCGTATCCCCCTGCGCGGCAGCGAGCAATTGATCCGCGGTGCGAACCGCGTCGTCCCAATTCCCGTCGGCCGCATGAATGTCCGCCAGACACGCGAGCGCGCCGGGGTGTTCGGGGCTTGTCCGGAGCACGTGTTCCACCGAACGGAGCGCCTCCGCCGAGTCTCCAAGGCGCTCAAGCCAGAGTTTCGCGAGTTCGAGGTGCGACGTACGGAGGATATCCGGATCCTCCGTGAGCTGAACGATGCGGCCGAGAAGATTCACCGCCTCCATCCACTGGCCGTCGCGTACGTAGAGTTCGGCGAGTCGTCGAAGCGCCTCGACGTGGCTCGGCGCGCTACGAAGCACGCGATTGAGGGCGGAGATGCCCGCGGGGATGCTTCCAAGGGCGTCCGACTGAATGCGAGCAACCTCGAGCCACAGGGCGGCGCGTCGTTCGGGGGTCGTCGCAGCGCCCGCGGCGCGTGAAAGGATTTCGCTCGCGCGAAGCTCGTCGCCGCGGGAAACGAGGAGCTTCGTGAGCATCGAAGCGGTTTCGGCGTGGTCCGGGTCGAGTTCGATGCCCTTCTCGAGGTCCTGAACGGCGCCGTGCTCATCCGCGAGCCGATCGAGGCGCTCAAGGGCGCTCCGCATCAG
>JAWKRM010000017.1:0-85304 GCA_041389625.1 Polyangiales bacterium | reverse complement strand
CGGCGAGTACTCGAAGGACGAGCGCGCCGGGAGAATCCAGGGGACCGTGCAGGGGAATTTGCTCCGGTACACCTGGCAAGAGACGCGGGAATTGGTGGTTGGCCGTCCAAGCACCACCAAGGGCCGTGGCTACTTCAAGCTCGTCATTGGCGACGACGGCCGCGAGAACATCCTCGGTGAGTGGGGAATCGACGAGAATGAGATCGGCGGCGGCCCGTGGAATGCGTACCGGCTCAAGAACCGCCAACCCGAGCTCTCCACCGACAAGGTGGGCGCCGAGGGTGGTCCCGACGAAGACGCGCCGGATTGGGGGAGCACCCCGGGCGGCGGTGGTGAGTCCTCCGAGGACGGCCTCGAGGGCGACGGCCTCTGAGTCGATCGGGGCGAGTCGCCCGGATCCGGTCCGAATTGGTGGGATTGCATGATGTCCCACATGTAGTACATTTGCCTACGTGCAAGGACGGGGACGCATGAAGCTCGGGTTGAGCTGTGCTCTGGTTTTCCTCGTGGCCTGCGCCGCCGACGACGCCGGCGATCCGCGCACGACGGACAGCGACGACGACGGGATCAGCGACTTCTACGAAGGGCGCGCAACCCACCGCGACTCGGATGGCGACGGGACGCCGGACTACCAAGATCCGGACTCGGACAACGACGGCATCTCGGACAAGCGGGAAGCGGGTACCGGCGGCGACATCGCCAACCCGCCGCGCGACTCGGACAACGACGGGAAGCCAAACTTCATCGATCGCGATTCGGATGGAAACGGAATCGACGATTCCGAGGAATCCACCGACGACTACGACGGTGATGGGCTCGGCGATTGGGAAGACCCCGACGACGACGACGACCTCGTGGATGACCGCATCGAGTTTGCGGGCATTTACGATCCGCCCCTAGATGCGGACAACGACGGCATTCCGAACTACCTCGACCCCGATAGCGACAACGACAACATCCTCGACGGGCACGAGCGGAACGACGACAGCGACGGCGACGGGATCCTCAACTGGGACGATCCGGACTCGGACAACGACGGCCTTTCGGACGCCGAGGAGGCGGGCGACAAGGACATCCGCACGCGGCCCGTGGACACGGATGGCGACCGCGTGCCGGACTTCCTCGACCTCGATTCCGACAACGATGGTGTGTCGGATACGGCGGAAATCGAGGCGGGAACGTCGCCGATTCTCGAGGACACCGACGGCGACGGCGTGACGGATTTGATCGAACTCGCGGCGGGTACCGATGCCCTTTCGGATGAGGATAGCCCCCGCACGCGCGGCGATTTCGTCTTCGTCGTGCCGTACCAAGAGGAAGCGTCCCCGAAGGACGACACGCTCAAGTTCCGCACCGATATTCAGTTCGCCGACGTGTACATCCTGATGGATCTGTCGGGCTCCATGTCGGGCGAGCTCGAGGGCGTGCGCACGGCCCTGGCGGACGCGGTTGAAACGTTGACCTGCGAAGACTTCGGCACGTCGTGCGTGGGCACCTCGCAGTGCGGTGCGGGGCAGATCTGCGGCGCTGGCGGGAGCTGCATCGAGAACCCGAAGACGTCGTCGTGCATCGAAAGCCTTTGGACGGGGTTTGGCGCCTACGGCGACCCGGGGGATTTCGAGAACAAGGTCAGTCTCCAGTCGGACCCGCAGGTCACCATCGCAAGCCTGCCGCTCAGCACCACCTCCGCATCGGACGAGGCGCTGCACGAGGCGCTCGAGTGCGTCGCGGAACCGCTAACGTGCGACACGAACACGTGCGCGGCGACCGGCGTTGGGTGCCCTGGGTACCGCGAAGATGCCGTGAAGATTGTCGTCGGCGTCACGGACGAGTCCGACCGCTGCTACCACGGTGGATGCGGTGGACCGAACGTCATGGTGGTGACCGACGAGCTCAACGCCGTGGGGGTCAACTTCGTTGGCATCAACTCGGGGAGCGTGGACAACGTGGACGTCACCCAGAACCTCAGCGAACTCGCCGAGGGCACGGGGACCATTGGTGCGGGTGGCGACCCGCTCGTCTACGTGGGTGCGAGACGCGGAAGTGACCACCGCGCCTCGTGGCCGCGATCAACGGCATCGTGCGCGATGTACCTCTGCGGGTGACCCTCTCCGCGCAGGAAACACAGGACGACGCGGGCAACGCGAAGCCCTTCGTCGAGCGGCTCGCGGTCAACGTCATGGGCGGCGACTGCACGGCGGTGACGAACACCGAGGACACGAACGCCGACGGCTACGACGACGCATTCAGCGCCATCAAACCGGGCACATCGGTGTGCTGGGACATTCGCGTCGCCGACAACATGACCGTCAAACCGACAAGCGAGCCGCAGGTGTTTCGACTGCGTCTCGTGGTGCGTGGCAACGGATCCATCGTCGATCAGCGCACGGCGTACTTCTTGGTGCCTCCCGAGATCCCAGTTTTGGTCGGTCCGGGGTGATAATTCTGAGCGTGATGCGTTACGCTCACGCACCGTGATTTCGCTTTCGGGGGTCACCAAGCGGTTTGGCACTGCCACCGTGGTCGATGGAATTTCGCTCGAGTTCGAGCAGGGCAAGTGCACTGTGCTCATCGGACCGAGCGGATGCGGCAAATCCACGCTGATTCGCATGGTCGCGGGGCTCATCCGCCCGGATGCGGGGGACGTTGTCTTCGACGGACGGCCCCTCGACGACGCCACGCTTCCGGAGCTGCGTCGGCGCCTCGGATACGTCATTCAGACGGGCGGCCTCTTCCCGCACCTCACCGCGCGCCAGAACGCGCTGCTCATGCCGCGGCGCCTCGGTTGGGAACCGGCGCGCATGGACGCGCGCGTGAGTGAGCTGGCGGAGCTCGCGCGCCTTCCGGAGGACGCCCTCGATCGCTACCCGCTCCAGCTTTCCGGCGGACAACGGCAGCGTGTTTCGCTCATGCGGGCACTTATGCTCGACCCCGATGTGCTGCTGCTCGACGAACCGCTTGGCGCGCTCGACCCGTTGGTTCGTGCGGATCTCCAACAGGACCTGCGCGACGCCTTCCAGAAGCTTCACAAGACCGTCGTGCTCGTGACGCACGACATTGGCGAAGCTTGGTACTTTGGCGACCGTATCGCGCTCCTCAAGGACGGGCACATCCTTCAACTCGGGGCCTTCAACGAGTTTGTGGATGCGCCGGCGGACCCGTTCGTCACGCAGTTCGTCAATGCGCAGCGGAGCCCCTTCGATGCCGCACGCGATGCCGAAGGGCACACGGAACGGTGAGACTTCGTGTCTACCTGGTTGTGCTTTGCGCGTTCCTGCCGCTCGCGTGCGGGGGGCGCGAGGAGCCGGTTCGCGTGGGGTCGAAGACGTTTACGGAGAACATCGTTCTCGGTGACCTCCTCGCGTTCGCGCTCCAGCAGCACGAGATCTCCTCCGTTCACAAGCGGGAAGTGGGCGGCACGCAGGTCGTCTGGAACGCGCTCCTGCGCGGCGACCTCGACGCCTACGTGGAGTACACGGGGACGCTCATGGGCGAGACGCTCGTCACCGAGCATCTCTCGGATTTCGATGCGCTCAAGCGAAGTGTGGAGGGGCGCGGCATCCACGTGAGTCGCCCGCTCGGGTTCAACAATACCTATGCGCTCGGCATGTTGCGTTCGCGCGCGAAGGCCCTCGGTATTCGCACCGTTTCGGACCTCACGGCGCACGCGGACCTGCGTCTCGGTTTCAGCAATGAGTTCGTTCAACGCCTCGACGGTTGGAAGGGGCTTCGAACCGCCTATGCGTTGCCCCAGGGGGACGTGACGGGCATCGCCCACGCGCTTTCGTACAAAGCGCTCGAATCCGGCGCCGTCGACGTGATCGACCTCTACACGACGGACGGTGAGATCGAGCGGTACGACATCCTTGCGCTCGAAGACGATCGACATTTCTTCCCGCGCTATGACGCGGTGATCCTTTGGCGATCGGACGTGGTGAAGCGCTACCCCGCGTTTCCTTCGGTCGTTTCGCAGCTGGAAGGCACCATCGATGAACGCGCCATGACGAAGCTCAATGCTCGCGTGAAACTCGGTGGAGAGCGCGAAGCGATGGTCGCCGCGTCCTTCCTTCGCGAGCAGTTCGGCTATGACGTTGAAGTGGAAGGAACGACGCTTGTCGAGCGCGTTCTTTCGCGGACGGGCGAGCACCTGGCCCTCGTGTTGGTGTCGCTCTTGGCGGCGATCCTCGTCGCCATTCCGCTTGGCGTTCTCGCGACGCGCTGGCCGAAGGCGGGGCAGGGCATCCTCGGTGTGGTGGGCGTGCTCCAAACCGTCCCGTCCCTTGCGCTCCTCGTGTTCATGATCCCGTTCCTCGGCGTCGGCACGGCGCCGGCCGCCGCGGCGCTGTTCCTCTACTCGTTGCTTCCCATCGTGCGGAACACGCATGCGGGGCTTTCGGGCATCCCCCGCGACCTGCTGGAATCGGCGGAGGTCCTGGGGCTCAAGGGGTGGGCTCGCCTTCGGCTCGTGGAGCTGCCCCTCGCGCTTCCTTCGATCCTCGCGGGCATCCAAACGTCGGCCGTCATCAACGTGGGCACAGCGACGCTCGGCGCCTTCATTGGTGCGGGCGGCTACGGGCAGCCGATTCTCGCCGGCATTCGGCGCGACGACGTGCCGACCATCCTCGAGGGCGATTCCCGCGGCCGTTCTCGCGCTGGTCGCGCAGGGTGCGTTCGAGCTGCTCGAGCGAGTGCTCGTTCCCCGCAGGCTCCGGGCGCGCGCCGCGGATTGATCCGGGCGACGGGAGCCGCTCCGCGTGCGTACTGGCGGCGCTGCTCGAGGCTCGGGGGCGGCGGGTAGCTCGAACGCCTGTCGAAGCTCGGGGGCATGGACACGCGTTCGTGGTCCCGGCGTGAGCAGAAAACGATGTCGCAATTCGAGCGGGCCTGCTGGCCGAGGCGGGTGCAGAGCTCCACGAGGTCCTCGTCCGAGTCCACGAAGGCGCCGCCGCAGGCCTTTCCAGTGTCGTCGTAGCTGCACTCGGTGAGGGCAATCCAGTGCCCCACCAGGTCTTCGCGGCTACAGATGTCGGTCCAGGTTACGCGCTGCATACGGTCCTCGTGTGGGCGTGGGTGCCCCGATTCAGGGAAATTTCACACCTCGCCGGCCCGCGGGCAAGTCGATTTGTGATCGACAGTGCGGAAATACACAAGCAATTCTGGGCTGTTCGGGGATGGGACAGCACGTTTTGGGCGACCCGGCGGTCGCTAGGGCTTCGGGCAGCTGGCGTTGAACGCACCGCTGGCGAGGGAGTCGGCCCCCATGGACCTGAGCTGCTTGAAAATGGACTGGGCCTTGGCGCAGTCGCCCCGGCGGATGGCGTTTGTCACGGCCTCGTAGCCCTCTCGGGCGATGACCGTCTGGAGCTGCTTTGCGCCGGCCTTGTCCGAGCGCTGGAGCTCGGTGAGCTTCTTGGCGGCGGTCCCGAAGTCGCCGGCCTGGGCCGCCTTGGTGCCGGCGTCGATGAGCGCTTGGCTCACGCCTGGGGCCGCGGGCGCGGCGTAGGTGGTTCCCGGTCGGGCGGCGGTGGCCGGTTTCGCGGTGGTCACGACCGGGGTCGCCGGGTGGGAGCCGCCCGAGGTCGGCGCGGCCGGCGCGCTCACCCAGCCGCCGGCGGGGGCGGCCGGGACCGACGGTCTCGACGGGGTGGGGGCCGGCGTTGGGTCCGGCGCCGCCGGAAGGATCGGCTCCGGTTTCGACGGCGAGGGCGTGCTCGGCTGCGTCGTGCTCGGTGGGGTGCCGCCGGGCGAGTCACCGGTCGAGGTGCCCGTACCCGTGGTCGCTGACCCCGACTTCTTCTTCGACGACGCGGATGACGATTTCGAATTTTCCTTCGTGCTCGCCGCCGTGCTGTCTTCCGATTTCGTTCCGTCGTCGTTCGTGTCGTCGCCCGTTTCCGTGGTGGGTGCGGAGGGCGTTGAGGGCACGGTGGTCGTTTCGGTTCCGTTCGTGCCGGTCTGTGTGTTGGCGCTTGCCTGCGTTTGCGCCACGGCATCGGCGTTCGACTTGTCGCCGAGGGAAGAACCAGGCGGCCCCTGCCACAGCGCCCACGGCGGCACAGAGGCCGATGATCACCGCGGCGCGTGAGCCGGCGCCCGACGACCGCGCCAGGAGCCCGGCCTCGGCGAAGTCGAGCTCGTTGGTCTGCGGCATCGCTTCGGGCGTCCCCACGGCCTTTCGCACGACGGCGCCGGTGGGCGTGCGCGAATTCGGGTCGGAGGTGCTGGTCGTCGCGGCGCCCGCCGCCGACGTTACCGCTGCCCAGGCCGCCTGTGCGTCGGTCGCGCCGGTGAACTCGCGCATGAAGTCGAGCACGCTGGGCTGGCGATTGCTGCGGTCCTTCTCGAGGGCGCGCATGACGGCCGCGCGTTTGTGCGGCGGGAGCAGTTCGGCGACGGGGTGCCGGTCGAGGGGCGTGGGCTGCACCGTCAAATGCTGCGTGGCCCACTCCCACGGCGTCCTTGCCATGAACGGGAGTTCGCCCGTGAGCATTTCGTAGGTGATCAAGCCGAGGGAGTAGATATCCGAACGCGCATCGAGGGCGACGCCCGAGAACTGCTCCGGGCTCATGTACGGTGGCGTGCCGAGCACCATGCCCTGCTTCGTCAGCTTGGCGTCTTTCTGATCTTCCGCTTCGCTGCGCTTGGCGATGCCGAAGTCGAGAACCTTCACGAAGTCCGTTTGGCCACCGCGGTTCGTGAGGAGAATGTTGTCGGGTTTGAGGTCGCGGTGAACGATTCCGAGGCCATGCGCCTCGTTGAGCGAGCCGCAAATTTGGACGAGGAGCTTGTCGACGCGTGTCGGCTCGATGGCGCCGCGGAGGAGCGTGTGGGCGAGCGACTCGCCCTCGATGTACTCCATCACGATGAAGAGGGTTTTGTCGGGAAGCTCGCCGAAGTCGTAGAACTGGATCGTGTTCGGGTGCGTGAGCTGGATGACCGTCTCCGACTCGCGGAGAAAGCGGGCGACAATCTGCGGGTCACGGCTCAGTTCCGGGTGCAGTGTCTTGATGGCGACGAAACGCGTCGCGTTCCCCATCTTCTGCTCGGCGCGATAGACCTTGCCCATCCCGCCTTCGCCAAGCTCGGACACGATTTTGTAGCGGTCGAGTATGGTCTGGCCGAGGAGTGGATCGGCGGCGGGTGCGGCCTCCGCTTCCATGGCGCCGCCGCATTCGTGGCAGAACTTCGTGCCCTCAGTGTTCTCAGCACCGCAGGAGGGGCAGGCGCGGGCGCCGTCGTGTTGCGTGTATCCAGGCACGTGGTTTCTCAGCAAACGGGCCGCAGGGCGATTGTAGCGGTGCGGGTATGGCAGTTCAAAGGCCTTCGACGGCCCACGCGGGCGAATGTTCTCGCCGCGGGAGAACCGCCGGAGATCATTGACCATTGCGCGCGCGTTTCGCTAGGCTCCACTGGCCGGATGGCGGGGGAGGCCATGGGCGCGCCGGAGTGCGCGCTCCAGGCCATGCAACCGGCGAAACCATAGGACAGGGCGGGAGGCGGGCAATGAAGAGGGTGAAGTCCGATCGGGAATGACCACGTGGATCTTGGCGATCGTGACCTGCGGCCTCCTCCACTCTACTGGTGGTACACGGTGTCGAGCGAGCTCAAGAACTTCACCTCGGGCGAGGAGCTCAACCCCACATGACGTAGTGCTCTGCATGGTCACCTGCGGTTTTGGCGAGTTCCTGTACATGCGTACGGCAAGCTCATTCAAGCCGCACAGCAGCGATGCGGGAATGGCAGATGCCCGAAACCAGACGTAAGTTCCTGCTGTTCCAGTGCCTCTGCTTCTACGGCTACGTCGTGATGCAAGAGGAGCTCAAGGTGGACCGGATCGTCCGCGACCAGCGGGTGAGCCACATCTGCTGGCGTGGCTACCATGCGAGAAGGCGCGCCCGCAGTGATCCCGTTGTCGCCGTTGGCGGCAGCCAGCAGGCGACCGGGATTCTTTCCTGGTCGCGCGTGGTCGTGGCGCTGATCCCGTTCGCGGCGCTCGGGCTGCTGCTTCTCGTGGACGTCCCCGTGTGTCCGTCGAAGGCGCTCCTTGGCGTCGTGTCTGGGTGCGGCATGACGCGCGGTGAAAGCGCTGGGGACGTGCTCCGGAGCGCTTCGTTATCCTGCTCGTCTTTCTCCTCGCCGCTCGGCGCATGAGTGGCACCGCGAACTTGCCGAGGCGTTGGGCCGCGGTCGGGTTTTCGCGATGGACCGTTCCCTTTCGGATGGGACGAACGTTCTACTCTGCGCTAACTCGTGCTGGAAGTCCTGGGCGTCTGGGCTACGCCTCGCAGGGTTTTCTCGGCGGTCACCCCGACGGCTTTCACCCCGAGCACAGCCTCGGCGCGCTCGGGGCGTTGTTCGGGCGTTCTGGGTGACCGACCTTCTTCGTCCAGATGACCGCGCCTCGCCGAAGGTGAATGGGCACGCTTCGTCTTCGGCGAGCGCGGCGAACCTATCGATGCGGTAGCCGTCGCCTTCGGATGCACCGTCGGAACAGGCGCTTGTCGGATGTGGTCAGGCCAATTCGCAAAGAACCCGTCGATGGTGGCGGCCATGGCTTCCCAATCATTGGTCCCTTCAGTCGCGTTTTCCGTTCGGCCGGTAGGTTCGGGCTCATCGCACATCCGCCCACCGCCCCATTCCAAGCACGCGCACACACGAATTAACCCGTCCATCGTGTTCCCCGCCGTCCCTTCCGCGTTGGGCTCGGATACATCGCACGACACAGCCCACGCTCGGCGCGAGGAAATTCGCCGTCTTTTCAGGGAGCAACCGAGTGCTGCGTTGGCACAATCCGACGCGCCGGAGAGGCGTCTCCCGCGGCGGAGGGTATCGCGCAGCCGATGTAATGGTTTCGTGAGCGTCATGCCGCAGAATCAAGCGCATGGGCGGGGACAAGGTGTGGGGCAAGACCCACGGGAAATACGCATTCCACGGTTCATGCCTCCGCCGGGCGGATTCGATGCGGCTGTTCGCGTTGGGGCTCGCGTTGGCGTTCTCAAGTGCGTGCACGGGCACAATCGAATCGAATGGCGCCGCGGCGGGGACCGAGGCGCCCGAGCCGTACAAGGCAAAGATCCCCGGCGGCGACGATTTTGTCTGTACGGATCCGGAGACTTCGTCGGCGTCGCCGAGTTTGATGCTGTCGAAGACACAACTTGCGAACACCCTCGAAGACCTGTTCGGTGCGGGGGCGCTCGAGGCCGCGTCCGCCGATTTGGGTCGCCTCAGCGACGAAACATTCGACGACGTCACGCACGCCCGAACGAGCTCGCTCGAAAATAGCAAGGTCGGCGCCTACCCGGGCATCGCCCGTGCCGTGGCGCACTACGTGGTAACGGATGACGCGCGCACGAAGGTGGTTTTCGGGGACTGCGCGCTTGGTGCCGACACGACCGGGTGCATCGACACCTTCGTCGGCGGGTTCGGGCAGCGCATTCTTCGCCGTCCGCTCACGGCGCGCGAGCAGGAGTTTGTTGGGCTGCTCGCGGGGCAAGCAGCGCCGTTTCGAGACAATGCCGAAGCGGTGCTCACCTACGTGCTTCAGTCGCCCCATTTTCTGTGGCGCATCGAGCTGGGTGAGGCCGCCGACGATTCCGAGGATGACACCGGGTTTGCACTCACGCCGTACGAAGTCGCCACGCGCATCGCCTTCGACGTGACGGATTCAACGCCGGACACCGACCTCCTCGCCGCGGCCTCGGCGGACCAGCTGCGTGAACCGAGTGACATCGAAGCTCAGGTGCGGCGCCTCCTCGACACCGCGCGTGGCCGAACGAAGGTCATCAACAACCTCGCGCACTGGTCCATGACCGAAACGCCGAAGGACCTCTCAACGCTCCCCGCGGCGCTGACGGATGGCGTGGACACGGCGGGGCTGACCGATGCGATGGTCGACGAGGCTCGTCGCTTCATCGATGACGAGGTGTTCACAAAGCAGGCGACGTTCAAGGCGCTCCTCTCGTCCACGGACTCCTTCGCCGAGCACCCGGGGCTTGCGGCGGTCTACGGCCACGCGCCGGTGACCTCCGACGCGCCCGCCACGATGGCCGGCCGCCGGGCGGGGCTGCTCCTGCGCTCGCCATCGCTTACGTGGACCGGGCCGCGCACGAGCATCATTCATCGCGGTGTGGATTTTCAGCTGCGCGTGCTCTGCAATGAGATTCCGCAGCCGAATGTCGATATCGTTTCCGCACGTGAAGAACATGCGCTGCCTCCGGAGGAGGAGCGGCTTGCATCGAACCGCGATGCCGTGGCGTACCTCACGAGCTCCGATGCGTGCCAGGGTTGCCACGGCACGATCAACCCGACCGGCTTTGCCCTCGAGGCCTTCGATTCGCTCGGTCGTTGGCGCGAAGAGGAGCTGCTGCTCGACGAGAGCGGTGAGCCCATCGGAACCGCGGCGATCGACACGACGGCGTCCATTCCGCTCCCCGACGGGACGAAGCTGGACGTCACGGGCGCCGCGGATCTTGTGCAGTACGTCGCGGACTCCGCGGACGGGAACGCGTGTTTCGCGCGGAACCTGTTCCGCTTCGTCGCCGAGCGGGTGGAGACTCGGGCCGACGATTGCCGAATTCAGTCGGTGCACGAATCCCTCATGTCCGACGAACCGCTCGTCGACGTGCTTGCGGCGCTCATCGCCGACCAAAGCGTGCTCCGCAAAACCATGGGCGTGAACTAGGGGAGAACGATGCGTCGTAATCGGCAGAGTGTTGGCAAGGAGCAGATCAAGAAGCGCTGGGTTTCGCGCCGGCAGTTTCTCGCGGGGGCGGGCGCAGCGCTCACCCTCCCGCCACTCGTTTCGCTGATGCCTGAGGCGACGGCCCGCGCGGCTACGGGGAAGAAGGTGCGTGCCGTTCTCTACGTTGGCTACTGCGGCATCGATATGCAGCACCTCGTGCCGGCGAACCCGACGGTGCCTACGCAGGCGGCACCCGACATCCTCCACAAGCCGCTCACGTCATTTGGCGGCGCCATCTCTCGGGTCATCGACGCGGATTTCGCTCCGGTGCTCCCGAAGATGAACTTGATCCACGGGCTCTCGCTCTGCGGTGGCAGGTACCAGGGCCACAATGCGACGGTGCTTGCGGGCACGCACAGCCAAGGACGGGAGCCGACGTTCGGCAGGAGCATCGATGTCGTCATGGAAAAGTCGTCGGGCGTCTACGCGCCGGGTGATGTCGTGGCGGTCAAAGCGCTTCGGACGAGCGACGGACTTGGGTCCACCACCATGTCATTTGAGTGTTCGGGTGGTGTGCGCACGCAGCCGAGCTTCACCTTTGGCGACCAGAACATCTTCAATCAACTCTTTGCTGGCCTGAAGCCCGCCGACGCGGAGCCGGAGGCGAATCCGTTTCCCGATCAGATGATCGTCGATCGCGTGCTCGATGACCTTCATGCGCTCGAGAACAACCGGCGGCTCTCGTCCGCGGACTCGCGAATCCTCGAGCAGTACATCTCAGGCGTGCAGGAAGTGCAGGGGAAGATTCGCGCAAATCAGCTTGGGCTTGGTCCGAAGTGCGAAGTGCCGAGCATCGCGTTCCAGGCGAACACGTCGGGCAACTCCTGGCAGTTCCCGTGGAATACGCAGTGGGGCGTCAAGGATGCGGGTGCGCTCTACGACAACATCATGGACATGATTCAGCTCGCCTTCGTGTGTGACCTGACGCGCGTGGTGCTGATCTCGAATACGCACTGGTCGAACCAGCCGATTTCGTCGTCGTCGGACGGCGGTATTCACCACGACTGTGCGAGCAGCGAGCTGGCGGCGGATCGGCAGAAGTGGGGCCTCAAGAAGATGCTTCGTCTCGCCAAGGCGCTCGATCAGACAAGCGACCCGTTCGGCGACGGCACGCTCCTCGACAACAGCAGCATGCTCTGGACGAACGAACTTGGAGCCTGGACGACGGCGCACTCCACCCTCGCGATGCCCGCGGTAACGTTTGGCGGCGGCGGCGGCTACTTCCGGACGGGGAACTACGTGGACTACCGCCAGGGCCCGTTGGCCAGTTCGACCAAGAAGGAACTCGGTCGGCCGTACAAACAACTCCTCCAGTCGATCATGCTGTCCATGGGCGTGCCGAAGAGCGAGTACATGAACTACGGCGATGGCAAGGGTTTTGGTGAGTTCGTGCAGGGGATCGATCAGTTCGGCTACGTCGTCGGTGACGCCTTTGCCCCCTACGCCGGCACGCACAACGACGCGCTCCCGTTCTTGAGCATCGGCTAACGACGGCCTCCGTTCGACGATCGCCCGCGTTCGCGGCAAGTCGCGTCGGTGGTTCCGTGCGCGTTCGCTCCGCGAGCGCCTGCGCGCAGCGCACGCCATCCCGGTCGCGATGCGCTCCAATTCCGCGATCGCCCGCGTTCGCGGCAAGTCGCGTCGGTGGTTCCGTGCGCGTTCGCTCCGCGAGCGCCTGCGCGCAGCGCACGCCATCCCGGTCGCGATGCGCTCCAATTCCGCGATCGTCCGCGTTCGCGGGCGATGCAATTACTACAGCGGCGGGCTGCCGTGCTTCTGGCGGTCTGTCGCGCTTTTCGGCAAGCATTTCGAGGGACTGCACGATGCGCTTGCGGGTGGTGCGCGGGGTATGATGACTTCTGATGAATCCGAGTTCGGCGGCCTTGAACGGGTTGGCCCGCGCGGCATGATGAAGCCGTCGCGGGCGGCGGGATTGCCGCGCGGCGTCGATCTTCTTTGCGGTAGACGTTGACGGCGCCCTCGGGGCCCATGACCGCGATTTCCGCCGTGGGGTACGCGAAGTTCACGTCGCCGCGGATGTGCTTTGAGCTCATGACGTCGTAGGCGCCGCCGTAGGCCTTTCGCGCTGCGATGACGGTGACCTTCGCACGGTGGCTCGCAGTACGCGTAGAGGAGTTTCGCGCCGTGGCGAATGATGCCGCCGTACTCCTGATCGGTGCCAGGCAGAAACCAGGCACATCGACGAAGGTGACGATGGGCAAGTTGAATCGCAGAATCGCACGAACGCGGCTTTTACCGAGGCATCGATGTCGAGGCAGCCGGCGAGCACCATGGGCTACCCGCGACGACGCCCACGGGACGACCGCCGTACCGGGCGAAGCCGATGACGATGTTGCCCGCGTGGTCGGGTTGAACTTCGAAGAAGGTGCGGTCGTCGACGGTGGCCTCGATGATGGCCTTCATGTCGTAGGCCTTCATCGGGTCGGCATGGGACGAGGGAATCGAGCGTCGAATCCTCGCGGTCCACGGCGTCGGCCGTCGGGCGGCGCGGCGGGCTTTGTTCGCGGGGAGGAACGAGAGCAGCTCGCGAACCGCGGCAAGGCACGCTTCGTCGCTCTCGCACGAGAGGTGCGAGACGCCACTCTTCGAGCCGTGCGCGCTCGCGCCGCCGAGCTCTTCCTTGGTGACGTTCTCGTGGGTGACGGTCTTGATGACGCGTCGGGGCCGGTGATGAACATGTAGGACGTGCTCCTCCACCATGAAATGTCGAAATCCGTGAGCGCCGGGCTATAGACCGCGCCGCCGGCGCATCGACCCATGATGCAGCTGATCTCAGGGACCACGCTCGAGGCGAGGGTGTTCCAGGAAGATATCCGCGTAGCCCGCCAGCGACTCGACGCTCCCTCCTGGATGCGCCGCCCGAACTGTTCAGGGCCGAGACGGGGGCGCGCCGACTCCGGAGCGCGTGGTCCATGACCTTGCAGATTTTCTTCGCGTGCGCGCTGCCTCTGGAGGGAGCCGAAGACTGTGAAATCCTGGGCGAACACGAACACGCGGCGGCCGTCCACGGTGCTGCCGTATCCAGTCACGACGCCGTCGCCCGGGACCTTCTGCTTGTCGAGATCGAAGTCCATCGTGCGGTGCGTGACGAGGGCGTCCATCTCGACGAATGAACCCGGGTCGAGCAGGGCGTCGATGCGCTCGCGTGCGGTGAGCTTCCCCGCGTCGTGTTGCTTCTTGACGCGTTCCGGACCGCCGCCGGCCGCCGCCAGTTTGTTGAGCGCATCCAGGTGCGCGATGGGGTTCGACGAGGGCGGCTTCGTGAACGTCATGAGCCGACCGTGGCGAGGGCGTCCACGAGCCGGTCGAGGTCCGCCTTGGTGTGCTTCTCCGTGACGGCGACGAGCAGGTCGTGCTTGCGCGCGGGCGAACCCTTGCCGAGGTCCACGCCCGCAAGAATGCCTTGCTTTGAGAGGGCGGCGACGACGTCCTTCGCAGACAGCTTGGTGGAGCGGATCACGAATTCGTTAAACGATGGGCCGGCATGCGGCACGGACCAGCCCGGCGTTTTCGCGATGCGGCCGCGGAGGTACTCGGCCTTGCTCACGCAGAGTTCGCCGACGTCGCGGAAGCCGCGCTTGCCGAGCATCGCCGTACGAATGGCCATGGCCAGGGCCACGAGGCCGTGGTTCGTGCAGATGTTCGACGTGGCGCGTTCACGGCGGATGTGCTGTTCACGGGTTGAGAGCGTGAGCACGTAGCCACGGTTGCCGTTGGCGTCCGTGGTTTCGCCGACGAGGCGGCCGGGCATTTGGCGGAGGTGATCGCGCTTGCAGGCGAAGAGCCCCACGCCGGGCCCACCGAACTGCGGCGAAATGGCGAGGGCCTGGCCTTCGCCCACGGCGATGTCGACGCCGTAGCTGCCGGGCGAACGGACGAGCGAGAGGGCGTAGGGCTCCCAGGTGGCGGTGACCAGGAGCGCGCCCGCATCCGTCGCGAGCTTGCGCGCACCCTCGAGCGACTCGACCACGCCGAGGAAGTTTGGGTACCCGAGGACGACGACGGCGGTCTCCGACGTGATGGCCTTCGCGAGGGCGGCCGCGTCGGTCACGCCGTTCGCGTCGAGCGGAACGAGCGTGATTTCGGAGGCGCCTTCATCCACGCCCGAAAGGAACGTGCGAACCGTGTCGATGTACTCCGGGTGAAGGCCTTCGCTGAGCACGACCTTCTTCCGCTGTGTGAGGCGGCGGGCCATGAGCACGGCCTCCGCCGATGCACTCGCGCCGCAGTACATGGATGCGTTCGCCACTTCGAGGCCGAAGAGCTCGCACACCATCGTCTGAAACTCGAAGACGGCCTGGAGCGTGCCCTGCGACACTTCCGCCTGGTACGGCGTGTACGCCGTGTAGAACTCACTGCGCAGGAGGAGCTGGTCAACGGCGGGCGGGATGTGATGGTCGTACATGCCCGCGCCAAGGAACGAGAGCATGCCCGTCGATGGGTTCTTCGCGGCGAGGTCGCCGAGGTGGCCCATGAGCGTCGCTTCGTCGAGGGCGGGCTCGAGGTCGAGCTTGCGCCCAAGTCGATACTTCTCGGGGATCGGGGCAAACAGCGCGTCGATGGACGGCACGCCGATGCGCGTGAGCATCTCTTCGATTTCGGCGGACGTATGGGGCAGGTAACGCATGGGCGAACGGCCTCCTCCGAAGCGGTGAGAACTAGTGGTCGAGGGAACCGAGATAGGCCTCGTAGGCCGCGGCGTCCATGAGGGACGCGAGGTCTGCGGGGTTCGCGGCGCGGATGACGACCATCCAGCCCGAATCGTAGGGCGACTCGTTGACGGCCTCGGGGTTCGCCTCGAGTTTCGGGTTCACTTCCACCACCTCGCCGGCGATGGGTGCGAAGAGCTCGCTCACGGTCTTGACCGACTCGATGTCGCCAAAGCGCGCGTGGTTGTCGAGCTTTGAGCCAACTTTCGGCAGGTCAACGAGGGTCACGTCGCCGAGCTGCTCGACGGCGTACGCCGTGATGCCCACGCGTACGAGGTCGCCCTCGACCTTCGCCCATTCGTGGTCCTTCGTGTATTTGAGGTCCTTCGGGTAATCGGCCATCTCACTTGCTCCGCTTGTAGAACGGCGTCTTCACGACCACCGCTTCGACGGGTTTGCCCCGCACTTCAACGTTCACTTTGGTGCCAACCTCGGAGAGCGAGGTGGGCACGTAGCCGGGGCGATGTTCTTGCCCGTCGTCGGGGAGGGCGAGCCGCTCGTCACGACGCCCACCGGTGCGCCCGACGCGCCGAGGATGGGATAGCCGTGGCGCGCGATGCCGCGGCCGGTCATTTCGAGGCCGACCATGCGGCGCTTCCACGCCCTTTGCCTTGATCTGTTCGGAGGGCGGCGCGCCCGACGAAGTCGCCCTTGTCGAGCTTCACGACCCAGCCGAGGCCGGCCTCAAGGGGGTTCGTGGTCTCGTCGATCTCGTTGCCATAGAGCGACAGGCGGCCCTCGAGGCGCAGCGTGTCGCGGGCGCCGAGACCGGCGGGGGCGAGGCCGTGGGCTTCGCCGGCCTTGCGCAGGCCGTCCCAAATCGCGCCCGCGTCATTCCATGCGGAGAAGACTTCAACGCCGTCTTCGGCCGTGTAGCCCGTGCGCGCGACGGTGACGGGCTTCCCAAGGAGCGTGCTCTGGGTCAGGTGAAACGGTTTGAGGTCGAGGATCGCCCTGTCGGCGCCGGCGGCTTCAAGGATTGCGAAGGCCTTCGACCCTGGAGCGCGAGGAGCGCGGTTCGTCACTGGCGTCGCGGAACTCGCAGTGGTCCTTCGCGGCCGCCTTGAAGTGGGCGCTGATCTTGTCGCGGTTCGATGCGTTGCAGACGACAAGGAGGTTCTCGTCGCCGAGCTTGTAGACGATGAGGTCGTCGAGAATCGTGCCTTCCTTGTTGAGGCACACGGTGTAGACGGCCTGGCCGACGTTGGCCTTCTTGATGTCGTTCGTGACCAGGTAGTCCACGACGGCGAGGGCATGTTCACCGGTCAAGTAGAGCTCGCCCATGTGGCATACGTCGAAGAGCCCGGCCGCGGTGCGCACCGCGTGTTCCTCACCAAGTTCTCGTACTGGACGGGCATCGACCAACCGCGAACGGGACCATGCGCCCCGAGGGCGACGTGTCGGTCGTGGAGCGGGGTCTGTCGAAGTGCGTCCGCCATGATGGCGGCGGACCCTAGCACGGGGCGCCCCGGCGGCATGCGGCGAGGTGGCCGCACGGGGAAACCGGGGGACGCACCCGCGATAAGCCACGCGGCCCGTATGGATACCCTCCAACTCCTCCACCACGGCAGTCCCGTCCGTGAGATCGCCCTCGGTCGACTTCCGCTGGAGGTGGGCAGCGGAACGGCCGCGGATGTCACGGTTCACGATGCGGCGGTGCCCGAACGGGCCTTCCTGCTCGTGCGGTCGGGCGGAACCGTCTGGTGTCACCGGCTTTCCGGCGGGGCGTCGCGGCCGTCGGTGCTGCCGTACGACGCACCGCTTGCGCTCGGCGCGTACAGCCTCGTGCGCGTTCGCGAGAGGTCGTGCGGTGTCGCCGACGGGGAGGGGCACACGGATCGATTTCGCTCCCGGAACTCGAGTTCGGCGAGCTGGCGGCGGTGGTGGGGCGCGGCGGTGACGCCAGGCGGGTGACGGTACGTGGAGCGCCCGTCACCGTCGGTACGGCGCCGGGCAACACGCTCGTGCTCTACGACCGCGCCGTGAGCCGCGCCCACGCGCCTCGACCCGCTGCCCTGTGGGCTCCTGTTGAGGAATCTTGGATCGCGCAACGGTACGTTCGTCGATGGAGTGCGTGTGACGCGGGCCGAGCTGGTGCCCGGTCAACGCGTGCGCGCCTCGGTCGTACGGAGATCGAAGTCGTGGCGCGGGGGCCGGTCGATCGGCCGCGCCTAGGCTTGTGTACGCATCGTGAGCGATGGAACGCGTGCTCGCGGAAGTGGAGCGGGTGGCGTCGCTTCCGTGGCCTGCGCTCGTGGTCGGACCCAGCGGTGCGGGGAAGGAGGGCATTGCGCGGGCCGTTCACGTGCTCGGGCCACGGTCCGCGGCGCCCTCGTTACGGTGAATGCTGGGGGCATTCCGCGAGAGTTGGTGGAGAGCGAGCCTTTGGGCACGAGCGCGGCGCGTTCACGGGCGCGCACGCTGCGCACCGCGGGTGTTCGAGCAGGCCCACGTGCTTTTCCTCGACGAAGTGGGCGAGTTGCCCTCGCGGTGCAGGTGCGGCTCCTTCGTGTTCTCGAGACGTGGGAGGTACGCCGCGTGGGCGCGGAGGTTGGGATGCGAGTGGATGTCCGCCTTGTCGCCGCCACACACCGCGATCTGAAGGCGCTCGTTCAGCGCGGGAGTTTCGTGAAGACCTCTACTATCGATTGGCGCGGAGCATGATCCTCGTGCCTCCGCTTCGAGAGCGCCCGGCGGACATCGCGGTGCTCGCGCGGCACTTCCTCGCCGAGGTCACTTCGGCGGTGGGGCCAAAGCTGCTCACGCCAGACGCGGAGGCGTGCCTTGAACTTCATTCGTGGCCGGGGAACGCGCGCGAACTACGAAACGTCGTCTGTGCGGCGGCGGCTTCCTGCGCGGGCATGCACGTCGACGCCGAGCATGTGCGGGCGGCCGTGGCGCTCCTCTCTGCCGATGGTGCGCCCGACGTGGTGGACGCGGCACAGATCGATGCGGCCCTCGAGCGTCATGGCGGCAATGTGACGCAGGCGGCACGCGCGCTTGGTGTGCCGCGAAGCACGCTTCGTGATCGCATTCGAAGGAGCACGCCGCCGCCTGCCGATGACGGAACGTGAGGGCGGTCGGTGCGCCCGCCCTAGAACAGGTCTCGAATGCGGCGCACGCGGAGGTCGACGAGGTCCTTGGCAACACCCACGACGCGCTTGAGGCTCGCCGACTTGGAAGCGCCCGCGCGGCGCGGCCTGCACGCGATGGTCACTGTGGAAACGTGGAGGCCGGCGGCGAGCACGCGGATGGGGAACTCGAAGTTCAGGAAGAAGGTGTCCGGCCGGAGCTGTTCCGCGTCGAAGAGGCTTCGGCGGAAGAGGTACGGCCCGTCGCTTTCGAGCCGCACGCCATGGACAACGAGGATGAGCGCGCGCACGCCCATGGAAAGCACCTTGCGATGCACGCCGTCGTCGCGGTGGTCGTAGACGCTGAGCACCACGTCGGCTTCGTCGCGGCTTTGACAGGCGCGGAGGGTGCCGATGGCGGCCGGCGCGATTTGCCCATCGCACGGCATGAACGTCACCCACTCGCCCCCGGCGGCCGCGACACCCGACTTGAGCGCCGCACCGATGCCACGGTTCGTCTCATGTCGCACCAGCGCGTGGGGGAAATTGAGGTCCCGGAGTGTCGCGGCCGCGACCCGGGAGGTGGGATCCGTCGAGCCGTCGTCCACAAAAACGATTTCCGAGTTCGTGTCGTTCGATTTGAGCCACGCGACAAGTTCGCGGAGCACGGCGTCGGCGTTCTCTGCTTCGTTGTACGCGAAGACGACAATGGAAAGGTCGGGCATGGATGGCCTAGTCTGCGGGTCGCTCTCGGAGAATGCGGGCCGGCGAGCCGGCGACGACTGCGTAGGGTGGCACGTCCCGCGTGACCACCGCGCCGGCACCAACCTGCGCTCCGTGTCCCACGGTGACGCCCGGCAGGAGGATCGACCCGATGCCGAGGTCCGCGTCGTCCTCCACGACGACGGGCGCGTATTCGACGGGCGCATGGAGGATCGGTACGTGGCGCCCGGCCTCCGTGTGGTTCGAGGTCAGAATGCGCACGGCCGGGCCGATGCCCACGTTCCGTCCGATCGTGATGCCACCGGCGCCGTGGAAAAAGCACTGCTGCCCGACCCATGAGCCGTCGCCGAGGACGATGCGGTTTTCGTGGTAGCCCTTCAGAATCGTCTGGTGCCCCACGTATACGTGGTCGCCGAGCTCCACGTGCTCCGGATGAAAGATGAGCACGCCCGGCTCGACGACGACGCCCGTGCCGAGGCGCCCGAGTTGGGACGGGCTGAACTCGCCGGTGCCGTGGGTTGTGCGCTTCAGGTCGGTCATGGTCGTGGGGTCATGGTCGCGGGGTTATGGTAGCCGATGGTTGTCGTCGGACGCACCCGGTGTGGCCGTCCCCTCGTCGTCCGCCCCGAGCTCCGCGAGGAGCGGCGCCGCTTCGGGTTTGAGTTCGGGCGCCACGGAGCCGAAGGTCAGCAGGGATGCCTCCGCGCGCGCGCGGTCGCCGGACCGGAAGGCGAGCCATGCGAGCTGAAGGTATGCGAGGGCGTCGCCGCGGCTCGCTTGCCGCTCAAGGAGCGCTTCGGCACGGTCGGGCGCGCCGATGGCGTCGAGCATGATCGCGGCGTAGCGGACCATGTCCTCGCGCGTCTGGAACACGGCGCGGGGCGTGCGTACCGGTGGCGCCGGGGGGTGGATGGCGCGCTCCGCTTCGAAGGCGAGGACCTCGCGTTGATCGGCGGGTAGCCAGCCCAGGGTGCGGCCGAGGGCGGCGAGGGCGAGCTTGAAGCGTGCGCGCGACGCGAGGCGTAGTGCACGGGTGACAAAGGTGGCGCGGAGCACGCCGCCACCGCTGTCCTCGTCACCCACGTCGGCGGAGGACCAGGCCCAGCGGTCGCCCGCGAGGAGCCGTTCGGCGATGCTTTCGGCCCACACGGCGTCACGCGTGGGAACCCCGTGTGCGTCGAGCATGAGGTACGGACCCGCGACGGCACCGTGCCCACCCAGCGTCTCGCTCGCCTCCGCGAGCACCGGGATGTGATCGATGCCCTGCGCAATGGCGCCGCGGGTGAACTGCTCCGTCGGCGTGCGTCCAGCGCCCCGAATCGGGTTGCCGCTGAACACCGGGTGCGCTCCGAGGGAACGCCAATGCCAGGCCTCCGTCGCCAGTCCCGAGCAGAGGTGCGCGACGTCGGGGCGAGCGCCATCCACCGCCTGAGCGAGCAACCAGCTGGTGCAGAAGAAGTCCGATGCCACCACCACGAGACTGCGGGGAGGAACGCCGTCTACCGCGGCGCCGGCAAGCGTTTCGAGGGCCGGGGCGTCGGCGTTGGGCAGCGCACGGACTTCGCTGAACGCAGGGATGTTCATGCCAAGTCCGAGCACCAGTGCGAATGGGAGCCACCGCAACGCGCCGCTCGCGGGAATGAGAACGAACCCCACCGCTCCCACCACGATGAGGAGCGTGACGCCGAGCGCCAAGTACGCCACGTGATCCGGCAACGACGGGTCGAACGCGCACTCGCCGACCGGGATGAGCGCGACGAGCGGCGCCAACGCGACGGCGACGGCGAAGCGTCGCGTGGACTCCGGCAATCGGAGGATGCCGGCTCCAAAGAGGGCCATCCCGGCGAGGGGAGCGATGCCCGACGCCAGCGCCACGTGGAGCGCAACGGTCGAGACGCGTGCGGCGAAATCCAACCCCTCGACGCCAACGCCGCCATTCGCATCGTAGGCGGCGCCCGAAACGTAGTTCCAGAAGCCCGCCCAGCTCGTCGGGTCGCCCCACATGTTCGCGCCCGCGTGGGCCCGCGCGGGGAGGTAGGCGAGTGCGGCCCCGCCCACCAGAAATGCGGGAATCGAGATTCCCAGGGCGCGGACGCGGCGCGTCACGGGTCCGCCCTTGAGCAGGACCGCGGGCACGGCGACGCATGCCACGCCGAGGGCCTGCGGCAGGTCGAGCGCGCAGAGGAGCCCCGTGAGGAAAGCGGCGCGAAGCGCATGCTTGAGGCCATGTTCCGCCACGGCCCACTCAACGAGTTGGCGCACGGCCAAAAGGGAAACGAAGAGCGCGAGCGAATACACCTCCACGCGGAGTGCTTGTCGGAGGAGCGTTGGGCCGAGCAACGTGGCCGCGGCCACGGCATACGGCGCGGCCGTGCGCGCAGGGGACGGGGCGGCGTCGAACCACGCGAGCAAGCGACGGGTCAAACCCGCGGCCGCGCATGCGGCCAGCGTGGCGAGGGCCGCCGAGAACAGCCCAAGCCGCCAGGTGACGGGCCCAAGGGGAAGCCATGTGGCGAAGTGGCCGAGGAACGCGTGGAGCGACTGGCCGGGGGCGTGCGACGCGCCGAGTTCAAACGCGGCCGCTGTAATTTCAGGCGCATCGAAGGGCAGGGGACTTGCCGCCGTGAACCACGCGAGTGCGAGGCCAGCGCCGACCGCAGCCGCGGTGTCGCCGTACGCCTTGAGTAGTCGGAGTGCGAGGGGCACGGGCCGACGCTATCCCACGTCGGGGGGCGTTCGGTAGAGCTCGCTCCGGACGTGCTCCAGGAGCGCGGCGGCTCGCCCGGTGACTTCGAGCCGGTGGGGCGCGAGCCACGTGCCCACGATCGCCTCGTCGTTCGGGGAGAGCCGAAGCCGTGGGCGACCCGCGAGCGCGCCCGCGAGACGGGCGAGCACGAAGTCGTCGTCCCGGTATCCGAGCGGGGGACCATAGCTGGCGATGCGTCGCACCAGTGTTGTCACTTCCTCGCCTGCCCGTGCGAATCGGACCCGCGGGAGCGCGTCCACGCCGGTCTCGAGGGCGGCGGTGTACGAAGCGCGAAGTGCCTCGTCGTTCACAAGGAGCCCGTCGAGCATCAGCTCCGTGGCGATGTGCGCCATGGCGCGCGCGCGCCCGCGCTCGAGCCCCCGCGCCTCGAGGGTTTGCACGGCGCCATGGCAGAGCGCAACGAAGTCGGGTGCGCCGTGGAAGACGTCGTCGGTGAGGTGGTGGAGCGCGACCCCTTCGGCCATGCGACGGGAGTCGGCGTCGTCGGGCCACGGTGCAGAATCGAGACGCGCGCGCACCATCCCCGCGAAATCGGGGAGCATCGTCCCGAAGACGAACGCCGGGTGTTCGTCGTGTTCGATGCCGATGGCGGCGTGACCGAAGAAATTCATGGTTTCACCCCGAGCCAGGCGGCGACCCGCGCCGTGCCGTCTGCGTCCAGCAGGGTGTTCGCGTCCGTGCGCCAGTGGATGCCGGGCTCGCCGCGGAACCACGTGCGCTGTCTCCGCGCGTACGTGCGCGTGGCGCGAATGGCTTCGGTGCGGGCCGTGGCGAGGTCCGAACGGTCCTCCACGAAGTCGAGCATCTGCCGGTAGCCGACGCTGCCGAAGGGCTTCGCGTCCTCGGGCACCGTGCGGCGAAGGCTCCGTACCTCGGTTTCGAGCCCTCGCTCCAGCATCGCGTCGAACCGTCGTGTGACCCGCTCCGTATGCGCCTCGGCGTCGACGTCGAGGACCACGAAGAACGTTCGATACCGCTCCGCACCGAGGGCATGGGCGTCGCGTAGCGCGCCGAGGGGCGTGCCGGTTTGTTCGAACACTTCGAGGGCTCGCACGATGCGGAGCGCGTCGTTCGGGTGGATGCGTACGGCGGAGGTGGGGTCGACACGTTGAAGTTCAGCGTGGAGCGAGGGAGCGCCGCGCTCGGCCACCGCGTCTTCAAGGCGTGCGCGGAGTGCCGCGTCCACCGCCGGCAAGTCCACAAGGCCGCGTAGGAGAGCCCGGAGCCAAAGGCCGGTGCCGCCCGTGACGATGGCGAGCTTTCCGCGCGTCGTGAGGTCCGCGATGACGCCGTCGGCGGCGCGCGCAAAGTCCATCGCGTCCCACGATTCGTGTGGGTCGAGCACGTCGAGCAGGTGATGAGGAACGCCCTGGCGTTCCGCGTCGGTGGGCTTGGCGGAACCGATGTCAAAGCCGCGATAGACCTGCACGCTGTCGGCAGAAATGATTTCTCCGCCCAGGCGCAGCGCGAGTTCCACGGCGGCGTCGGTCTTGCCCGTGGCGGTGGGGCCCGCGATGACGAGGACGGGTGTGGACACGGCGGGCACGGACATGGGTTAGCGGCCGAGCCCCCGCTCGACGCCGCGGAAATCGATGGTGTGTGCGACGGGGCGCCCGTGCGGGCAATGCCCTTCGAAGGGCACGCCGTCGAGCGCACGCACGAGTGCGATGCACTCCTCGAGCGTGAGCGTGTCGCCGGCGCGAATGGCGCTGTGGCACGCCAGCGTGGCAAGGGCCGTATCGACTCCGTCGGCGAAATGTCGGTCGCCGTGGCGCATGCCTTCGGCGAGAACGTCGCCGAAGAGGCGCTTCGGTGATCCGTTTGCCACGACCGCGGGCACCGTGCGAACGGCGAAGGTGCGGTCGCCGAGCATCTCGCCTTCGAAGCCGAGACGGTCGAGCTCGGCGGTGTGCGCTTCGAGCCACGCGGCCTCCTCCGCGGAGACTTCCACGCGTTCGGGGAAGAGAAGCGCCTGCTTTCGGATGTCCGCCGCCTCGAACCCCGTGCGAAGTCGATGGAAGCGGATGCGCTCGTCGGCCGCGTGTTGGTCGATCAGGTGCAGGTGTTCGTGGTCTTCGCACACGATGAGCATCCGGTGGACTTGCCCCACCACGCGCAGGCGCGTGAAGAAACCGCTCGCGTCCATGGAGCGTTGTACCGATGCGCCGTCGTGGAGGGACGCGGCAAGGCCCCAGGGGTCGGCCCCGGCGTTCGGGTCCGTGGCTGGCGGGCGCTCGGGGGCCGTCGGGTATGCGGGGGCACTCGCGTGGGAAGCCCCCTCGGGCGCAGGCTCGAGGCGGTGCGTCCAGAACGTTGCGCTCCGCCGGGTCGCCTGCGTCCATGCGGCGGTTCCGAGGGCCCCGGCGAGCGCCCGGGTGAGCGCATCGTAGACGGCGCCACCGCGCGCGAAACGTACTTCGGCCTTCTGGGGGTGCACGTTCACGTCCACGTCGGCCTCCGGGACCGTGACGAAGACGGCGCCCGCGGGATACCGCCCGGGCGGCAGTACGCTGCCGTAGGCGAAGGCCACGGCGCGGGCCAGGGCACGGTCGCGCACCGGCCGCCCGTTGACGTAGAGGTGGAGTGAGCCCGCGCCGGAGCGCGCCGCCTCCGGAGCACCGAGGAGCGCGTGCACCTCGACGCCGTCCCGCGAGGCGCGAATCTCCGTCAACGACTCCCGCTCGAAGGCCTGGCGAACGCGTTCGGCGATGCTCTCTGCGCGAGGGATATCGAGCACGCGGCGGCCGTCCCGTACAAACAGAAGTCGCACGTCGGGGCGGGCCAGGATCGCGCGGAAGCAAACGTCATGGATGTGGCCCGACTCGGTGGAGCGCGACTTGAGGAACTTCTTCCGCGCCGGCACGTTGTAGAAGAGTTCGCGTGCTTCAATGGTCGTGCCCGTGGCCGCGCCCGCGTCACGGACCTCGGGAGCGCCGCCGCCTTCGATGGCGATACGCGTCGCGGTGTCGCTTTCGGGTTCACGGGTGGTGAGGCGAAAGCGGCTCACCGATGCGATGCTCGGAAGCGCCTCGCCCCGGAAGCCGAGGGTGCGGATCCGCATGAGGTCGTCGGTGCTCCGAATTTTGCTGGTGGCGTGCCTTAGGATCGCCAGGGTCGCGTCCCCACGCGACATGCCGTGCCCGTCGTCGGACACGGTGATGCGCCGCGTTCCCCCCTCCTCGATTTCGACTTGGATGCGCGTAGCACCGGCGTCGAGCGCATTTTCGACGAGCTCCTTGACGATGCTCGCGGGTCGCTCGACCACCTCGCCCGCAGCGATCTGATCGACAAGCGCATTGTCGAGGATTCGCACCCGTTCCGACACGCACGCACTATACCGTTTCCGCGGCGGGTGATACGGTGCTCAAGTTTTTATGGCGGCTTCGCCCGTGAAGACCTGCCCGGTGTGCAAGGCCACGTACGGTGGCGGTGAGGTGTTCTGTCCCGTGGACGGAGGTCGCCTCGGCTCGCCGTCCCAGATGCCGCGTGCCAACGAGCCCAAGGACCCGCTCGTGGGGGTCACCCTTGGCGAGCGCTATCTCGTGCGCAAGCGGGTGGGCGAGGGCGGAATGGGGATCGTCTACGCGGGGCAACACGTCGTCATCGACAAGCGCGTGGCCATCAAGGTGCTCCGCGAGGACTTCTCGCGCCGCCAAGATGTCGTTGAACGCTTTCGCCAGGAGGCAAAGAGCGCTTCGAGGATCGCCAACCCCCACATCGTCGACATCTCTGACTTCGGCGAGACCCCCCATGGCGACAGCTACTTCGTCATGGAGTTCCTTGAGGGCGAGGACCTCTCGCGGGTACTTGCCCGCGAGTCGACCTTGAAGCCCGAGCGCGCGATCCGGATTGCGCTCCAGTGTTGTGATGCGCTTGGTGCCGCACACGAGGCGGGCATCGTCCACCGCGACATGAAGCCCGAGAACGTTTTCCTCGTGAAACGCTCGTCCGAAGAGGACTTCGTGAAAATCGTCGATTTCGGCATCGCGAAGATGAACGACATCGAAACCGACGGCGCGCCGGGTCGAAAGCTCACGAAGACGGGCATGATCTTCGGAACCCCCGAATACATGTCGCCCGAGCAAGCCTCGGGGAAAGAGCTCGACCACCGCGTGGATGTGTACGCCATGGGCGTCATCCTCTTTGAGTGCATGACGGGGCGTGTGCCGTTCGTGGGCGATACCTTCATGGGCATCCTCACGCAGCAGATGTTCGAGCCCCCGCCGCCGCTCCGCGAGGTGAACCCGAGCGTCAATTGCCCCCCCGCACTCGAGCAGGTCATCACAAAGGCCCTCGCCAAGTCCCCGGACGAGCGCTTCCAAAACATGGCGGAGCTGGCGGCGGCGCTTCGGCGCTGCAACGTCGGCGAAGCGGACCGTGCGTCCACCGCGGGGACGTTCGTGGGATACGGCGAGCCGGTCGCGGCGGACGAGCGCAACTCGAAGCTCGCGGAGACGCCGGCGGTAAAGGCGTCGAGTTTCCCCCCTCCGGCGGCCAGGCAGCTGAACAAGGGGCTTTGGATCGGCATTGGCGTCGCCGCGGCGGTGGCACTCGTGGGGGGAGGCGTCGTCTTGATGCGCGAACCCTCGCAGGCCGAGCCAGAGACCCCGACTTCGGCAACTCCGAGTTCGACGACAGCACCCGAATCGCCCACGGCGGTCGAGGCGCCGTCGCATGCGGAGACCCCGACCGCCGAACTCGTTCGTCTCGATTTCGACGTGAAGCCGACCACGGCCACGCTTGTGGTGGAGGGTTTCGAGCCGACGTGTTCGGTTGTCGCCGATCAGAAGAGCTGCTTCATCGATGCCCGGGTCGGTGCCAAACTCGACATCTCGGTCTCGGCTCCGAACTATGAAACGAAGTCGGACACCGGCGTCGAGGTGCACGCGGGGCTTTCGGGAAAGCGCATCCTCTACGCGCTTAGTCGCAAGCGGGCCAGCGCATCGAAGGGCGCTGCCCCCGTGACGACGAGCAGCGACCTCAAGAACTTCGAGTAGCACCCGGCAGTCGGCCGTCGTCCACGGCGAGTGGGAAGGCTTCGCGGTGCGTGGGCCTCAGTTGCACATGGCGTCGCAGGTGTCGTTGCCCGCATCGCAGCAGTTGTCCGCCGCGTTGGCGGCGCATGCGTTGCCGTTGCCCGAAGCGGCGGTCGCGCCGCATTTGCAAATGCCCGCCTCGCAGACCTCGTTCGGGCCGCACGGGAGGCAATCCGAGCCGCAGTGGCCGGCATCGGTCTGCGTGTTGGTGCAGAGGTTGCCGCAGAAGTCGGGCTTGCTCGGCTGATTGCACGACGTCACGCATGCGGTGTTTCCCGCGTTGCACGCGACGGTGCCGTCGGTCGGCGTGGCCGGGCACTGGAAGCACCCCGAACCACAGCGAAGGTACGGGCTGTCACACGTGAAATCGCAGCTGGCGCCGCCGCACGCGAGGGAGGCGTGGTTCGGGAGCGACGCGGAGCACACGTTGCACGTGGTGCCGCCACCGACGGGGCACGTGGCCACGTTGGTGTTCACGCAGCTTGAACCGCAGAGCTTCTTGGTGCCCGAAGGGCAGCGCGTCCTACGTGCCCGCGTCGCAATAGGCCTCGGACCCCGCGGGCGCGCCCACGAGGAGGTCGCCGCAATTCATGCAGCTTGCGCCGCACGCGGTGCTGTCGGTGTTCGCGTCGACGCACTTGTTGCCGCAAAGCTGTTTCCCGTTGCCGCAGCGTTTGACGCAGGTCGCCGCGGAGCCCGCGCCCGAGCACTCCACCGAGCCGCCGTCGGGAGGCGTAATGCTTGTGCAATCCGTGCAGCCCGCGCCGCACGTGCGCGCGTTGGTCGGGTCGCTGCAGGTGCCGGTTCCTGAGCAAATCACCCAGTTGTTCCCGCAAACGCATTCGCCGCCCGCACACATGTTCACGTTCTTGGCGGAGCAGACGCGACCGCACCCACCACAGTTGTCCCTGTCGGTGTCCGTGTCGGTGCATGAAGCGGCCGTGCCGGTGCCGCAGCAAAGGTTGTTGCCGCCGGCACACGCAGCCTCCGTGCCGCAGGCGCATGCGCGCGATGCGCAGCGATTCGCCGTGGACGTGCTGCAAGCCGAACCGCACCCACCGCAGTGGAGGAAGTTGACCGAGTAGTCGATGGGGCAGAACGAGCTGCCGTTGCAGCCCGCGCCGGTGGCGATGCCGCAGCCGTAGTTGTCGATGGACTCGGGGGGGATCTCGTTGACGACGCCGTTACAGTTGTCGTCGACGTCGTTGCAAAGCTCGACCGCGCCTGGATTCACGCCGGAAAGCGTGGGGTCGCAGTCGAGGGATTGGTCGTCGTAACCGTCGTTGTCCGCGTCGGCGGAGCAGGTCATGTCTTCGGTGCGTGTGCAGTCTTGAATGATTCCGTCACCGCACACTTCCGGCGCGCCCGGGTACGTGCGCTCGCCGCTGTCGTAGCGCGGCGAAGCACCCCCCTGGTAGTCGCCCGGTACGTCGTTGCAGTCGGTGTTGGGGCTTGGTGCGTTCGAACCGTAGTTGTCCTGGTCGACGTCGTCGGCGGCGCATGGTGAGTCCTGGCCATTGCAGTCCTCGTCGATTCCGTTGCCGCAAAGATCAAACTTCACGCCCGGGTTCACGCCACCGTTGCAGTCGTTGCAGTCGCAGTTGGTGGTCTGCCCCGCGGTGCACCGCTTGTAGCCATCGCGGTCGAGGTCGTCCGGCGTGCATTCCTCAAGTTCATCGATCAGCCCGTTGCAGTTTTCGTCGACCGCCTTCTCGCCGTCCGCCGTGCATTTTTCCGCGGCGCCGGGGTTGATGTTCGGGTCGTCGTCGTTGCAGTCCGGCTTGCCGCCCACGAGCCTGTCGGCGAAGTAGCCGTCGCCGTCCACGTCGCAGAGCGCTTCTCGCCCATCACAATCCTGGTCGAATCCATCGCCGCAGATGTCGTCGGCACCCGGGTGAACCTGCTTGGACTGGTCGTCGCAATCGCAGGTCGTCGGATCCGCCGAAGGGCCACAGGCGGGGAAACCATCGCCATCCGAGTCCGCACACGGGTCGTTCGGGTCGCCGTCGCGGTCCTGGTCGAGACCGTCCTCGCAGACCTCCGGTGCTCCGGGAAAGATGCCGGCCTCCGTATCGTCGCAGTCCTGGGCGACGCGATCCGGACATGCGTGCACGCAGGGTTTCCTTGCGAGGCCGTCCGCGGGGTCCACGCACGTCGATTCGAGCTCGTCCGGAAACCCATCTCGGTCTTCGTCGACGAGCGTGAAGTCCACAAGCGCGATGGCGTCCCGCTCGACGCCATTGACCGTGTAACAACGCGTCGCACCGAGCGTGCGGCCTTGGCCAACCGCCGTGACATGCACCATGTACTCGCCGGCCCGCGGCAACGTAACTGCGATGCGGAGCGGGTCCTGCTGGATCGATTGCGCCGTGCGACGAATGGTTCGTCCGCGGACCCACTCGACGCGGTCACCCGGGCGGCCTCCATCCACCTCGAGGACAAGCACGTCGAGGGAGTCGATGTCGTTGTCGGACTCGGCCGTGAGGAGGACCGCATACTCCGGGCTCTCGCACGCGGTGAGGGCAAGGCATGCGAGCGCGAAGCATGCTGGCACAACGAGGCGTGCGAACGGGCGGACGAGCACGGGGAATTGATAGCAGAAATCCCCCCTCCGCGGCCCCCGCATCGGGAAACGGCGCTGTCTTTTCCCCCGGGGTTTTGCCACGCTCCTCGGACACGGCGGCGCCTGGGCCGCGATGGTCAGATGGACGAATCGGTCTACGCAGCACTGGAATGGGACCGCGTGGTACGCGCGGTGCGGTCGCGGTGCGTGGGGCCCACGCAGTCGCACGAGGACCTCCCGATCGCTCGGGACGCGCAGGCGACGCGCGTGGCACTCGAGGAGACGGCCGAGGCGATTCAGTTCCTCGAGCAAGGGGACCCGGTGCCCGTGGAGGGCATCAAGGACATCGCGCTCTCGCTATCTCGCGTGGCCCGCGACGGAGCACTGTCGGGGATCGAGCTCCGCGATGTGGGGCTCACGTTGGCGGCGGCGCGCGTGCTCCGAAAGTTCCTGGGGCGCAATCGTGCACACGTGCCGCATCTCACCGCGGCGTGCCCCATCGACCCGACGCTTGATGACCTTGAAGACCACATCGCCCACGTCATTGAGCGCGACGGCAAAGTTTCCGATCACGCCACGCCGGAACTCCGGGCCCTGCGGACGGAGGTCGCGAATGTGCGTGCGCGACTCGTGGGACGACTTGAGGAACTCCTGCGGCAGCACGCCGTTGCGCTACAGGACTCGTACTACACCGTGCGTGAGGGGCGCTATGTGCTTCCCATGCGCGCCGACGCGCACGATCGAATCCAGGGCATCGTGCACGGGACGTCGGCGAGTGGTGCCACGGTCTTCATCGAACCACGGGCGATCATTTCCTACGGCAACCGCCTCAAAATTGCCGAGGGAGAGATGGAGCGGGAGGAACAACGGATTCTCCTCGCGGTGACGGACCGCGTGCGCGGTTCGCTTCCGACGGTGCTTGCCGCGTTCGACGCGCTCAATCATGCCGACCTCCGGGCCGCGTCCGCGAAGTTCGCGCGCGACTTCGGGGCGCGGGTGGTTCGCCTTGAGGATGGTGCCCGCATGCGGCTCGTGCGCGTGCGGCACCCCGTCCTCGCCATCGATGGCGGGTCGGTGGTGCCGAACGACGTGGAGGTGGCGTCCGGACACGCGCTCGTGATCTCCGGCCCAAACGCAGGCGGCAAGACGGTGGCGCTCAAGACGGTGGGCCTCGCTGCGCTCATGGTTCGGGCAGGGCTGCCGCTGATGGCGGAGGACGGGAGCGTTGCGGCGTTCTTCGATCCGGTCATGGCGGATGTCGGCGACGCGCAGTCCATCGCGAAGAACCTATCGACCTTCTCTGCGCACGTCCGGAACGTCGCGCGCATGCTCGCGGCGAGCGGGCCGCGCGCACTTGTGCTGCTCGATGAGCTCGCGGGTGGCACCGACCCGAGCGAGGGCGCCGCGTTGGCATGTGCCCTCGTCGACGCATTCACGGCGAAGGGTGCCGCGGTCATTGTCACGACGCACTACGAAGCCCTCAAGGCGCGGGGCCTCGCGGCACCGACACTGCGGAACGCCTCGGTCGGCTTCGATGTGGCGACCTTGGCGCCCACCTTCGAACTCTTGCTCGACGTGCCGGGCAGCTCGAGCGCGCTCGTGGTCGCGGAACGATTTGGCATCCCCACCGGTGTGATCGCGGCGGCCCGTGATTTCGTTCCTGAGCAGGTACGGAGCCTCGAATCGCTTGTCACCGACGTGCGGGAGCGGATGCGCTCGGTCGCGGAGGAGCGGGAGGCCCTTGCCCTCGAACGCGCCAAGGTCGAGCGTGAGCACGGGGCACTGCGCGAGGAACGGGAGAAGTACCGCGCGCGCGATCAAAAGGGGCTTTCGGAAGGCGCCGCGGAGCTCGCCGCCGAGATGGAGCGGACCAAGAAGGAGCTCGCCGAAGCGCGGCGCGCACTTCGGGACGCTCCGCCAAGCGACGACACGATTCGCACGGCCCGGGCCGCCCTCGATGCGGCGGAAGGCGCGCGCCGCGACGCGCAGGGAGCGTCGGCGCCCTCAACCGCGAATCCCGACGCGTCGGGCGAAGGCACTTCGTCCGAGCACCTCGTGCCTGGCGTGCGGGTAAGGCTCCGAACCCTCGGGCAGGAGGGCGAAGTGACGCAGGTCACCGACAAGGGCAAGGTCCAAGTCGCCGTGGGGGCCGTGAAACTCTGGGCGTCGATCGCGGATGTGGTGCCCCTCGGCAAGCGGAAGGACAGCACGACGACGCAGCCCGCGGTCACCCGGCCCCGGGGCGCGACCATTCCAACGAGCGACAACACCCTCGACGTGCGCGGCATGCGCGTGGATGAGGCCCTGCCGCTCGTCGAGTCGTACATCGACCGGCGCTATGCGACGGGGGAGGGCGTTATTTACCTGCACCACGGCGTGGGCACGGGCGCCCTTCGTGACGCCATTCGCGAGCTCCTCAAACGGAACGCGCACTACGCGTGCACCGTCCGCGCCGGCACCGCCGACGAGGGCGGCGACCGGTTCACCGTGATCGAGTTCTAGCCCGCTACGGCGCCGCGAAGACAACGTCTTCCATGCGTGCGAGGCCGACTCCCTCCCGTTGGGCCATGAGCGCGGTCAGAGTCGACGCCATCTGCCGGACCATGGGGGGCAGGGGCGTGGCGGCGTCGGCCGTGTCTTCGCCGGAGCGCTCGGTGCTGGCCGTCGCGAGGCCAAGGCCGAGGGCGCGGAGCGCGAAATCGAGCAGTGTGACGGGGCGTGTCGGTGCGAACATCACCTGCGCGCTGTCGTCGATGTCCGCAAGGCGGCGTGCGCGATCAAGCGCTGCCGTGAAGCCGCCCACGTGGTCGACAAGTCCGTGCGCGGCGGCGGCCGTGCCCGACCAAACGCGCCCGCGGGCGAGGGCATCGGTCTGCTCGGGGTCCATGCCTCGACCCTCTTCGATGCGACGGAGGAACATCTGGTACCAGAGGAGGACCTTCTCCGAGATCATCTGGCGTTCATCGTCCGAGAGCGGTTGCCACATGGAATCGACGCCCGCGCGTCGTCCGCGACTCGTCTCCTCGGTGCCAATGTGGAGCTTCTGGGCGAGCTCGGCGATGTCGGCCTTCCCGAAGAACACACCAATGGAGCCGGTGAGCGTGGCCGCGTCGGCCCAAATCTCATCGGCGCCCGAGGCAATGTAGTAGCCGCCGCTCGCGGCCACCGCACCCATGCTCGCGACCACGGGTTTCTGCCGACGTGCCCGCATGACCGCACGCCAGATTTGATCGGACGCGAGCACCGAGCCGCCGGGCGAATCGATGCGGAGCACGATGGCGCCAATGTTGGGGTCCGCCGCCATGGCATCGAGCGTTTCGGAGATGGTCTTCCCGCCGGAGCATTGGATGCCGATGAAGGGCACATCGATGTTGTCCCCGTCGACGATATCGCCGTCGACGACCACGACGCCCACGCGACGGGGCGTGGCCCAGGCCGTGTCATAGGCGGCCGGACGCGATTCGAGGCGGGCGAAATCACCGCCAAACGCCGCGCGTAGCGCCTCGCCCATGTCACGTTCGTCGGCGGCGCCGCGGATGAGCTTTCGCTCGACGAGTTCGCTGGTCACGTACGGTCCATTGTCGACAAGGCGGTCGATGCGCGCGTCCGTGGTTCGCCAATCGGAGGCGAGGACGGCACGCATCTTGGTGTAGACGTCGTCGTAGAGTGCGGCACGCGCCTCGCGGGCGGCGTCCGTGCCACTCGCTGCGGTGAACTGCTCCGGCGCGCTTTTGTACGCGCCGATGCGCACAAACTCGGTTCGCACGCCGAGCTCACGGAGGGCATCACCGAGATAGATCGACGTGCCCGCCGGTCCCGTGAGTCTCGCGCCGCCCGCTGGGTCGAAGTAGGCGTGGGTCGCCGCGGCGCAGGCGTAGAACTCCTGCCCGGACGCCGCATCGAGGTGGCAGACGACGGGTTTCCCTTCGCGCCGGAGCCGGGCGAACGCCTCACGAAGCTCTTCCGCGTGCGCGGTGCCGAGGCCAGTTCCTCGAAGGCGAAGGAGGACGCCCGCCACGTTCGCGTCGAGGCGCGCGCGTTCGAGCTCCATGAGCAGCGCGAGGATGCCGCGGGCTCCGGCGCTCGAAATCTCGAGGTCGAGGACGTAGCGCGCCGTGGGTACGCCGGCGCGCGCGCGCCCATGGACGGCGGCATGGACGAAGAAGCCCGCCGTGCTGCTGCCCTCGGCACCCATCAAACCGCCGCCCGCGCTCAAGCGCCCCCAATCCACGGAGAGGCCGCCGAGCGCAAGCCAAACGGGGTCAAGGTCGAGGCGGCGGACTTCGCCGCCGAGACACGCGCGGCCGACATAGGGCAGGCGCGTAAGCACCATGCCGCGCGCGCCGACGGCGCCGTCGGAGTCGACCCCCGTGGTCACATCGACGAGCAGTTGGTCCGACCCGAGGGGACGGAGCCCCGCCGCGAGCACGAACGAGGATGGGGGCGTGGTGCCTCCCGCGTTCCCAAGGTCTGCGGCCGCGTTGATGTCACGGGCGATGAGCGAGATGGCGAGCGTCGATGCGGGGCGCCACGATGCGGCCACATCCCAGCCCATGCGACCCGCGAAGGCGGGGTCGTTCGAGCCCGAGACGCGGAACGCCGTTCCGAAGGAGAGGTTGGCGTTCGGCGCGTACGCGAGCGCTAGCGAGCCCGTGCCGCGGGAGAGCTGGCCCGGGAACTCGGGGCGAACGCTGTTGACCGAAACGCCGATGGCCGTGCCGAAGAGGAGGGGGGTGGCGAGGCGAAGGGCGTCGCCGTCCGCATGGCCAAGGGCACGCCCGGGCGCCTCGATGTGCGTGAACTGGAGGCTCCACGTGCCGAGGTGCCCGAGGGCCGCGGGGTTCAGATCGACGGCGGCCGCGTCGTCGGGGGCGGAGAGGGGCGTGCCGGGGGCGTCGAGGAGCGTGGAGCGTTCGACGGGCTGCGCCGCCACCTCGGAGGCCCCGAGGGCGATCGCGAACACGGCGAGAAGGGCGCCGAACGTGGCCTGGGGCCGGCCAATTTGCTGAATGGAATCGGCACGCATGGAGCTGCTACCCTATAGCGGAACATGCAGGCGCGAAAGGCTCGGGGCACCGCTTGGGCGGTCGTAGTTGGCGCGATGGCGTTGGTGCTCGGGTTGGGCGCTTCGGTACGCGCCGATGCGCCCAACGCAGACGAGGCCTTTACGCACTACGAGGCGGCGCGTCGCCACTTCGAGGCGCACGACTATCCGTCCGCAATCCACGAACTCGAGCAGGCGCGGACACTCGACCCGACCTCCGCGAACCTCGTCTACAACTTGGCGAAGGCCCACCGCATGAACGGCGACGGGCGCACGGCGCTGGCGTTCTACAAGGAGTACGCGGCGATGGTGCCCGAAGGCTCCGACGAGGAACTCGAGGCGAAGGAGATCATCGCGGAACTTGAGGCGGAGCTTGCGCGCGACCCGGCGAGTTTGTCCCGACGCGAGCCGACGGTGGCACCGGTGCGCGAGGAGCGTGCCGCGGCCTCGTCCGACGTACGTCCGACGACCGACGAGGTTCGTGGCGACGACGGGATGGAAGCGGAGGACGATGCGGGCGGCGGTTGGGTGACGCCGGCACTCTTCGTCACTTCGGGCGTGCTTGTGGCCGGTGGCGTGGTGTTTGGCGTGATGGCGCTTGGGAAACAGTCCGACGCCGATGCCGCGACCACGCGCGCGGCCTACGACGATGCTTCGAGTTCCCGCACGACGCTCGCGCTCGTTTCGGACGGTTGCTTTGTGGGCGCGGCCGTCCTTGCGGGTGTGGCGCTCTACCTTTGGCTGAGCGACGACGGCGAAGGGGAATCGCAGGAGGCCGAGGCGCGGCCGGTGACGCCGTGGTTCGCCGCGGATTCGCACTCGGCGGAGCTTGGAATTCGGGGGGCCTGGTGATGCGCGGGGCATCGGGCTCGCGGGCGTGGATGTTGGCCATCGCCCTCGGCGGACTCGCGGGCTGCACGCTCATTTCGGCTCCGGGCGATTTCGGTGCGGGCGCCGTCGACGGCTCCGTGGACGCCAAGACGAAGGACTCCTTCGTGCCGCCGGTCGATTCCAGCATGCCCGATGGCGGCCGCATGCGACCCGTCCTCAACTGCAATCCGTTGGACAACAAGGGCTGCCTTGGCGACACATGCACGGCTGACGCTCCGGCGGGAAACGATGCGTGCGAGTCGGGCAACTGCGCGGACATTCGCTCGCTGCGTCTGACGACGAACGCGGCGGACGAGAGCAGCGGCATCTGCGCGTCGGCTTGCGCGAGTGACTGGGACTGTCCCACAGGGTTTGCCTGTTGGAGCCCCGGCACCGGCGCGCGCATGTGCGTCAGCTACATGTACCTGCAGCAGACCAATGTTGGTTCGTTGACCACCGAGTCGTGCACCGCGCCGACCCAATGCGCGTCGCTCAGCTGCGCCTACGGTCGCTGCGTGAGGTCCTGCGCACGCGATACGGACTGTGATTCGGACACATCCGAGCGGTGCGGCGGATTCGAAGACTACAATCGAAACTTCCCGGTCACGAACGACTCGCGAAACGGCTTTTCCCAGCTTGCATGCGTTCCGTCGACGGACGCGGTGTTTGCCGGTTCCATGGGTGACCGCAACAAGGCGCTTGGCGACTCGTGCACCAATTCGAACGAGTGCGTGAGTCGGTTGTGCATTGGGGACGATGGCGGCACCGGAGCGTCGAACCGTCGGTGCCGTGCGGCGTGCCGCACGAGCGCTGACTGCAATGCAACACTCGGCGAAGCCTGCCTAAACGCCCTCCTCCCGGGCGAGACGGCGGGCGGAGTGAACAATGACTCGGACGACTACGGCCAGGTGTGCGCGACGGTATCCGGCCACGCGTCGAAGTACGCACCGGGTCAGGTTTGCACGGCGGGGAGCGAGTGCCGCGAGGGGCGCTGCTTCCCGGATCCGCGCAACACGGAGGTTCGTTGGTGCACGCCCGCCTGTGCCGTGGACTCGGATTGCACCGTGTTTGGCGCGGGGTTGCGTTGCGTGCCTGTCCTGGTAGGTGGCACCGAGGTACTCCGAGCGCACTGGATCATGGCATGCGGGAAATGACGGACCATGCGTAACGACGACGCGACCGAACCACGCCTGGAACTCGCCGCCGAGCGACTCCGGCGCGATTCGATGATGGATCGGAACATCGCGGGTCGGTACGACATCACCAGTGTCATCGGCTCGGGCGGCATGGGGACGGTCTACCTGGCGAAGCAGCGCGGGCTCAATCGCAGCGTGGCCGTCAAAGTCCTCCGGAAGGACCTCCGCGTGGATCCGGAGACCGCCACGCGCTTCCACCGCGAGGCGCACACGCTCAGCCTGCTCACGCACCCGAACACGGTCCGGGTGTTCGATTTCGGCGAGACGGAGGACGGGCGCCTCTACATCGTGATGGAGCTCTTGCACGGCAAGTTGCTCACGCAGGCCAAGTTCCGTGAAGAGGAAGACGGAGTCATCCGCGCGGTTCGCGTGACACGTCAGATTCTCGGCGCGCTCGCCGAGGCGCACTCGAAGGGCGTGATCCATCGCGACCTCAAGCCCGACAATATTTTCCTCGCCGATGTCGACGGGCACACCGAGCCCATCGTGAAGGTGCTCGACTTCGGCATCGCCAAGATTGTCGCGGGCGATCCGCACATCGATCAGCTCGAAACCCAGAAGGGCACGGTGTTCGGCACGCCGCGTTACATGTCGCCCGAGCAGGCGCAGGGGCGCCAGCTCGATGGCCGAAGCGACCTCTACGGCGTGGGCGTGCTTCTGTACGAAATGCTCGCCGGTCGGGCGCCGTTCAATGATCCCGATGCGGTCGTGGTCATGGCGAAGCACATCCGCGAGCCCGCGCCGCCGCTCGCGGAGATCGCGCCGGGCCTGGACCTGCCCCGGAACTCGATGAAGTGGTGATGAAGTCGCTCGCAAAGGTGCCGGGCGAGCGTTTCCACTTGCCGAAGAGTTCATCGATGCGCTCGACGCATCGGTACCCGAGGCCGACCTCTACTCGCGTCGTCGCCGGGTCGCCTCCTCGGCGGGCGCGGTTGCGGCGGGCACGACGGCGGCGGGCGCGGCGGCGCCCCTCGGTACGGCTTCGTTGCCCGTTCGGAAGACTTCGTCGGTGTCGGCTTGGCGCTGGGCGGCCATCGCCCTGGGCGTGCTTGGGGCCGCCCTTGCGCTCGTCTGGTTGTTGCGGCCATCCGCGTCGCTTCCGACGGCGGAGCCGTTGCCCGGCGCCTCGCCCGTCGACTCGAGCGAGGCCGCCCATCCGCCTACTCGCGTGGAGCCACAGGAACTCGCTCCACCGGCCCCGGCGGAGGCGGCGGACATCCGGACCGGGAACGCGGAGACGGTGGAACTCCCGGCGGTCGAGGTCCGTTCCGACGAAACCGAGTCGGCGCCGTCGACGGTTCGCGCCACCTCGAAGCCAAGCCGCACGCGCCCACGCACCCGCACGAAGCGCACGGACCGCTACGAGCGCTTCTAGCTCGTTACCGGTTCACCACGGGGACTGGTAGGCGCGCAGGGCGTACTTGCCGGTGCCCGCACGGGCCGTCACGTGGACGCGGTACATGCCGGTCGCCGGCGGGCAGATGGGGTGATCCTTGCCGATTTCGGCGCGCGCACCTGGAGATGATTCCTGTCGGACGAGGGAGCCGTTCGTATCGAACACGCCGATCTCGAGGTCGCCGATGCTCTGCTCAGCGACGGCGAAGAACCGCGCGCATCGCCCGTTCTGAAGGAGGACCGAATGGTCGGTGCTGTGGCCCGTCTCGAGCGCCTCGGTGAAGTACGGCCCCGACGGCTCGTAGGTGCTCGCGTCGCGGTGCGCCCATTCCCAAACCGCTGCCTCGAGTGGCGCCGGGGGTTTCGGGTCGGTGACCTTCGTATCCTTCGGCGCCGGTGCCGGTGGGTCGTTACAGGCCGCGAGGAGCGGGACGACGGCAAGCATTGCGAGCGCAGGGGGATGAGCAAAACGGCGCATGGAGGATTCGGAGTCTACCGCGGATCGGTCGCCCGGCGACCGTGGACTCGGATCGTGGTTGCAGTCGTCGAAGCGCGGGCGTACATCGGTCAGACCCATGAACGACACGGCGAGATGGGCGCTCCTTGGCGCAATTGTGCTCTTCGTTCTGTACCTGGTGCTCAAGTCGATGTTTCGGCTGCGCCCGATGGTGCCGCGTTCCCCGGAGGCACGACGGCGTTTGGCGGAAGCCAAGGCGCGCGCCGTGGCGGAATCCGCCGATCCGACGGCGCGTGCCGCCGCCTGGAAGGAAGCCGCCCGGATCGCCTTCGTTGATCTGAAGCGCGCGAACCTCGCCGCGAGCTTCGCTGCCCGCGCGCTTTCGGCGAGCATGGACGACGCCGAGGCGGTGGAGCTCCTCACGAAGGGCTACCGTCGCGTTCGCCGCTATCGAACCCTCGAAAAGTGGCTGTGGCGCTGCCTCGCGCACGGCGCCGGCGGTGCCTACGAGACCGCGCATCGTGAGCTCATCGCACTTTACGATGGCCCCATGCGCAGGCCGGACTGGGCGCGGGCGCTTCGGGCGATGCGGCCCGGCGCATAGCGGTCGACTACGGATCGATGGCGAATACGTCGTCGAGGTACAGGTCCTCGTCGTGGCAGAAGATGCTCTCGGCGTAGCCCTCCTCCGCCGCTCGCTCCCCGACGGGCCGCGCGCTTCCGCCCTCCATGAGGCAGCCGGGGTTGTCTCCGGGGTCGTGGTAGGACGTTGGCGGTCCGTACGGGTCGGCGAGTCCGAGGCTGTGCCCGAGTTCGTGGGCCGTGGTCTCGCCAAGCATGTTGCCGAACGCTCGCACGGCGCGCTCGACCGCGGCGACGCGGGTCGCGCTTCCTGCGCCTTCGAGTTCGGCGTGGGTCGCGGCCCGCGTTCGCACGGGATCGAAGATGTCATCAAAGAGCGGGTCGGGGACGGGGCCGGCGCCCTCGATGGCCGTGCCTGGGTGGGTGGAGAACAGCAGCAACGACTCGATGAAGACACCGCCGTAGCCCGGGTAGCCATCCGCTTGGGTCGTCGCGTTCGCTCCTCCGATGGCGTCGAAGAGGCGAAGGTTCCCCACGTCCTTGCCGGGCGTGTTGTCGTATCCGAAGAGGCCAAGTCCGTTCGGGTCCGGCCCGCCGACTTCCACGGTGGCGTAGCCGTTCTCGCTTACGTCCGTGGGCTTCTCGAAGCGCACGTCCACGGGCCATCGCGCGTAGATGGACTCGATCCGTGCCTTGAGGAGGGCCTCGATTCGCGAGGTCGCGAGGTTCAGCCCGAAGCGCACGAGGCTCGTGTAGTAGGACGGGAGGAATCGGACCCAAACGACCTGACGCACGGCGCCGAGGGTGAGTGTTACGGGTGCCGGTTCGCCGCGAACCTCCACGTCACGTGAGAGCGTGACCGGCGTCATCGTGCCCATGAACGTGCCGCGACGATCCCCGAAGAGGGCCGCGACCAGGGTGTCGTCGACGACGTTGGACTCGAGCACGAATGTCGCGTCGTCGCCGCGTCGCACGTTGAGAACAATCTCGGCGGGCTCAATGGGGGTCGCCGATGCGCCCGGGCGAGCGAACGCACCTTCGAGGCGGACCAGCGTGGACTCATCCGCGTTGTCGATGCCGAGGAAGCCGCCACCACGCACGGCGACGACGTGCTCGAGGGATACGTCTCCGGGCGACACGTCGAAGATCGCGGGTGCACCGAACGCAAGCTTGACTTCACGGGATTCGGCATCCAAGGGTCCCGCCACCAGGAACGTGGAGTGGAGCGTCACCGTGCCGCGCCAGCTCCCCGGACGCGGGCCGCCGAGGGCGGTCGTGAGACGCACGATGCCGCGGTTCCGGTCCGTGGGTTCGACGATGCGAACGGGGAGATTGGCGTTGGCCTCCACGTCCACGCCGCCGCCCTCGGCGCGAAACGTTCCGCGGAACTCGGCGGTCACGGTGCCCTCGTCCGCCGTGAGAAAGCCGCCGCCGCGGAGCACGCGGTCTTCGTTTCGGAACGCGTCGCCCGAGGGGCCATCCTCGAGCACCGGCGGAACCGACTCGGCGACGGCGAGGGATAGGGGCACGGGGGCGCTCCGTGTGTCGCCGTCGACGATCGTTGCCTGGGTTTCCACGTCCGCTGCGCCGATGTCGAGGATGTTTTCCTCGGCGAACTGGAACGCGAGCTTGTCGCCGTCGTCACTGCGGGCAAGCCATGTGGTGGTGCTGCCCACTTCGAGTCGAAGCGCCGCCGAGGAGGAGAGCTGCACGAGTTCCGTACCCTCCACGTAGAGGCGTGAGCCGGGTAGAACGGGCGTCGCGAACCGCACGGCGGTCACCGTGGGAGGCGCGTGGGCGGCGCGGCGGGAGTCGCCCGTTGCGCAAGCCCCGCCGAGCGCGAGCACGCAAACCGTTGCGCCGACGGCGCCCCAAAGCCGGTCTACGGCACGCATACAGACTGGAGTGCGCCGCCCTTGTCGGTCTTGGTGCTGCACGTGTAGCCGGAGCGACAGGTCGAACTCGCGCAGCCCTTCGCGCACACGTTCGTGCCATCGATCGCGACGCAATAGGTGCCCGATTCGCAGTCGCTGTTGACCGAGCATCCGGCGCGGGCGCAATAGCCGCCCGGGTATCCGAGGCACGCGCGTTGCCCGCCGCAGTCCGAATGCTTCGCGCAGGCGTCGCCGTTCTGTCCCGAGCCTGTCGCGTCGCAATAGCGGCCCGCGGACAGTCGCTTGCACGCTTCGCCGCCGCGGCAATCGGCGTTGAGCGCACACTCAAAGGCGCAGCGCTTGGTGCCGCCGGACGGACCCAAGTCGACGCAGCCGTGATCCGCAGGGCAGTTGCTCACCGAGGTGCAAACGTCGCCCTTGCACGTCGATGCGCTGCACACCTCGCCGATGGCGCACTCGTCTGTGCTCGTACAGCCCGCGGAGCCACCCAGGGTGATCATGCCGAGGTAGTCATTTTGCGCGCCCTGGAAACCAAACACGCGGAGCACGTAGCGTCCGCCCACGGTGACCGCGCGCACGATCTCTTCCTCGTCGTCGATGCCGTTCGAAGACGCGATTTTCGTTCCGTTCGGGTCGTAGAGTTCGATGTCGAGGTCGCCCATCAAGTCGTTGAACACGATGACGGCATGGATGGTCGTCGAGCTTGGGACCGTGAATCCGAAGTAGTCGTCGTCGCCCGGGCAAATGGTGCCGGCGAACGAGTCGAGCGACGATCCCGAAAGCGTGCGAGCGAGGGGCATGGAGTTGTTGGGTTCGAGCCCATCGTTCGTGCAGCACGATTCGGTGCTGGCGGTCGAACGAAGCCGATAGGCGTTCGCGGCGGACTGAAACCCGTACACCGCTGCGTAAAGCGTCTGGGATGCCATCGCGCAGTGACTGACGGTCTCCGTGTTGTAGAACGAGTCGCTGATGTCGAGCAGGGTGCCCGAGGCGTCGTAGAGCGAAAGGTCGAGGTCCCCGGCGGCCGATTGGAAGCCGTCGAGCGTGACCGTGATGCGTTGGTTTCCCGTCGCTGCCACCTTGAAGTAGTCGACGTTGCCCGGGCAAATCTGGGCGTTGATGCCCGAGCCGCCCAGGGTCTTTGCCTGCGCCCTGCTGTCGTTCGGTTCGTAGTTGTCGTCGGTGCACATTGTTGCGGGCGGGTCGCACACCTGCGTGACGTTTCCGCAGCCCGTCACGAGCGCGCCGTCCGCCGTGATGATCTGCTGGCACGTGCCCTTCGCGCACGGCTTGGCCGCGCTGCACGTCGGAACGCAGCGGTCCTGCGTCGACGAGGCCGCGCATACGAGGGAGCTGCACTCGGTGGAGGTCGTGCAGGGTGAACACGTGTCCGCCGTCTCGTTGGCGCCGACGGCCGTGAACTTCACGAGCTCGGAATCGGTGGTGAGGTCGCAGGCGGAGCCGTTCGGGTCGTCGTTGTCCGTGGCACTTGCGAGGTAGTAGACGGCCGCCTCGGCGCCGGCAGCGAGGCCGAGGGATGGAATGCGCGCAGTCCATCGGTTGCCCGTTTCCGCTTGGAATTCGAGTTGCTCGAATTCGGTGATGTCCGGGTTCGTCGTGTCGTCGGGGGTTGTCGTCGTGTAGTAGAGCAGCGGGCTCGAACGGAGGCCGCCGTCGTCCGATGCCTCGATGGTGACGGTGTAGCCCGGTTCGCTCGTCACGCGTGCATTGGACGCTGGCGTGACGAGGGTCACCGTGGGCGGTGTGCCAGGGCAATTCGGTTTCGACGCGGTGCGGAGCACGATCACGTAGTCGTGCGGCGTGGGCGTGTGCTCTCCGTCGTCGGCCTCGAGTTGAACGGGCCAGCGTTCGGACATGGCGACCTGGGCTTCCGTGGGACACCAGTCAAAACTCGCGCGCTTCGCCTCCGAAGCGGTGAGCGAAGCGCCCTCGGGCAGCGGCGCGCGCGCGCGGATCTCCACGTTGAGTGAGTCCGCATCCCGGACTTCGGCGTCGAAATGCACGCAAGGGTCCCGCGACAGGTCATACGTGCCGCCGGCGCCCGGCGTCAGGAACACGGGGGCGGCATCTTCGGCGGGGACGACGGTGATGATGGCGCGTTCCTCGTCGATGACTTCGCCATCGGCGACGAGTCGAAACCGGAACTCGTGTTCCCCAACTTGGTTCGCAAGCGGCGTCCAGCGGAACTCGCCGCCCCCGGCCGTTCCCGTGATCGACGTGGTCTCGGCCAGGTTCGGAATCTCGGGTCCTCGGAACTCGAACGCGAAGTCCGACGCCGTCCCGCGCCGCACCACGAGGGGCACGACCAGCGTGTCGCTTACCGCCACGGTTTGCGCCGGGATGGGCTCGAGCACGGCCGTCTGGCCGGTGGCACAGGCCCACAACCACGCGATGGGCGCGATCCATCCAAACCGCTGGAGGGGGCGGGCGTTCACGGGCCGAAACCTAGCAGTAGGAAGGCGGAGGGGCCGCCCGGGGCCCGGGGGGCGCCTAGCGGAATACCGGGTTCTCGAATTGGATCGGCAGGATCACGCGCAACACCTGGAATTCAGGCGCGAGTTCGGGCGGCAGCGGCGTGAACGGGAGTGCCCGCTCGACCGCCCGGCGTGCCGCGTCGTCGAAATCCGCGAAGCCGCTCGACCGCACGAGGGTGGGGTGCCGCGCCGGGGTCCCGTCGCGCCGAACGCGCACTTCGAGCACGGTCGTACCCTGGTCGAGGGCGAGGCGCCGCGCGCGCGGGAATACGAGGTGTCGGCCAATGCGTCGCTTCTGCGCGCCGAGCCAACGCACATAGCGCGCGTCGGACGTGTCGAGGGCGGGGAACTCGCCGGGGCCCGGCGACCGGGCGAGGGCGGAGCCACCGCGCCCCTCGCCGCCCCCTTCGCCGGGAGGGGCGGTGCGCGAGCCCGTGCCGCCGACGCCATCTCCTGGATTCAGGCCGCGCCGCTCGGTGACCGTGAGCGCGTCGGGCGTTTCGGAGGCGGAAAGTGCTTCCGCGTCGGCATTGTCCCGCGGTCGCGGGTGGCGCCACGTGCCGTCGGTGGACGGAACGCCGCGCACGAGGTCCGGGTTGCCCGTTGCGACGGCGCGCGGCGTGCGTCGCCGACCCGTGGCTTCGAGCGCGCCGGCGGAGGGCGCCGGCGGACGGGCGTCGTGCAGTCGCCGCTGCGGCGTGGGCTTGACCCTCCGATGTCGCGCCAAGGCCTGTCGAGCCGGTCGAGTCGCTTTGTGCATCGCCTGGCGCGCATTGGGTGCGCGCGCCAGGCGTCGGTTCGTCGTTCATCTTCGACGGCGCTCGGGTCGCTGTCCGTCGCCGCTTGCCAAGAACGCATCGTTCGACGGCGCGGGCGTCGCGCGCTCGTCAAATGGTGAAGCACGGTCGGGCGCCGTGCGAAGGCGATGCAGTTCCGATTCGTTCGCCGAGTTGAGGAGGCCCCGCTCAAGCGTCGCGGTTGTCGGTGTCGATACGAACCAGATCACCCGTTCCGCACCCGAGCCACCACCTGCGCCGAGCACTTCGTCGTCGATGTTCTGTTTCGACTCGGGGCCGCCCGCTTCCACCATGAGCCTGGGCATGGGCGCATGCGTCGGTCCGACCGTGTTCGTACCCGAACCGCCGGTACGCGCATCGACCGCGTCGAAGGGGACCGCAGAGACCGGGGCCGTGGCGGAACCCGAGCCGAGGCCGCCCGCCCAACCGTAGAGGCCGGCATGGATGGTCATCGACGCCGTCAGTCCAACCCAGGCGGATACGCGCCGAAGTGGAATGCGGCTCGCCGTGGCCAGCTTCGCCATGCGTCCATCGTACCGGCAATCCGGAGGACGCGCGCCGTGGGCCCGGTTTCGGGGGAACGGGCGCTAGGCCTTCTTGGCCTTGGTGCGCTTTCGGCGGCCCTTTCCGGGCGCTTTGCCGTCGGCCTCCGCGTCCAGCGTCTCCTCGGCTCCGACCCTCGCGTCCGCCGGGACTTCCGGTGCGGGGTGGCGGTGAATCCACCACCACATGACGACACCCGCAACGAGGAAGAGCACGGAGGCGTACTGGCCGGGCGTGAACCCGAAGTACCGGACGTCGCCGCCCTCCACCGGTTCCGCGCGAAGGTAGTCGAGGAAGAATCGAATCGGTGCGTACGTGATGGGAAGGAGCGCGATGTAGAGGCCGGGCGTGCGGGGTTTCCGTGCCAACCAGAAGAACCACGGCACGATCACGAGGCACCAGAACACCTCGTAGAGCCCCAAATCATGGCGGGGCTGGTACGGCGGGAGGCCCACCTCGTAGTTGTCCACCGCGAGGAAGAAGTCGGTCACACGGCCCGGGTGGTCGTGGACCACGAAGCAACCCGTTCGACCAAAGAGCCAGCCCAGCGGGAACGCGAAGGCCGCGGCGTCGCCAACGCGGATTGCGGAGAGCCCGCGGCGCATCTTCCAAATCACGAGCCCGAGGATGGCGCCCGCGAAGCCTCCGTAGGACGAGAGCCCGAGGTAGGTGGTGAAGAGCTTCTTTGGGTCGCGGATGATCTCCATGAGCGCATCGGGCTCGTAGAGCGCGCCGTTCAGGAAGTAGCAGCTGACGAACGCCGTGATGACCACGTGCGCGACCATGTCCGAGACGATGGCGGGGCGAAGGCCGTTCTTTGCGCCGAAGCGCTCCGCAACGTTGGTCGCGAGGAGCACGCCCGTGGCAACGAGGATCCCGAACGGTTGGATCGGCAGCTGCCAATCGAGGCCGGGGATCGGCACGTGCCACGTGGGCAGCCGGAACCACGGAATGAAAAGCACGGTCGGCATGGCGGGTGGCTTAGCCGCCCCGGGGGTAGAGGACAAGTGGCAGACTTTTTCGCACCGGAAGCTGTGCAGCTCGCCGCGCCGCGCCGTTGACAGCGGGCGGCGTGACCGGTAAGGCGCCCGCATGCTCATGGACATCGTCAGCGTGAAGGCGCGCGAAATCCTCGATTCGCGTGGAAACCCAACGGTTGAGGTCGAGGTCGGTCTCGACAACGGCGCTGTGGGGCGCGCCGCGGTTCCGTCCGGTGCATCCACTGGCGAGCACGAGGCGCTCGAGCTTCGCGACGGCGACAAGGCGCGTTACCTCGGCAAGGGCGTCGAGAAGGCCGTCGCAAACGTGCGCGAGAAGATCGGCCCCGCGGTCCTCGGCTTGAGTTCCCTCGACCAGGCCGCGGTGGACAAGCGGATGCTCGAACTCGATGGCACGCCCACGAAGTCGCGTCTCGGCGCAAATGCGATCCTCGGCGTCTCCATGGCCACGGCGCGCGCTGCGGCGGCCGGCATCGGTCAGCCCCTTTGGCGTTACCTCGGTGGCTCGCAGGCGTGTGTCCTGCCCACGCCGCTCATGAACGTCATCAACGGCGGTGCGCACGCCGATAGCGGCCTCGAAATTCAGGAGTTCATGATCGTGCCGCTCGGTGCACCCACGTTCCGCGAAGCGATTCGCGCGGGCGCGGAGACATTCCACCACCTGAAGAAGCTCCTCGCGGCGGAGGGGCAGTCGACCGGAGTCGGCGACGAGGGTGGCTTCGCGCCGCGGCTTCCGGGCAACGAAGCGGCCCTCGGTTTCATCATGCGTGCGGTCGAGGCGGCCGGATACAAGCCGGGCAAGGACATCGCCCTCGCGCTCGACTGCGCGGCCAGTGAGTTCTACTCGAAGGAGAAGAACTCCTACACCTTCGACAAGAAAGAAGTCTCGGTCGCCGAGCTCGTGGCGATCTACGACGCTTGGACCGACAAGTACCCCATCGTGAGCATCGAAGACGGCTGCTCCGAGGATGACTGGGCAGGCTGGAAGTCTCCTCACCGACGAGCTCGGTGAGAAGGTGCAGCTCGTCGGCGATGACCTCTTCGTCACGAACGTCGAGCGAGTTCGCCGCGGCATCCAGGAAAAGGTCGCGAACGCGATCCTCATCAAGGTGAATCAGATCGGTTCGGTCACCGAAACGCTCGCCACCATCCGGCTCGGCGCCGAGAACGGCTACGAGTCCGTGATTTCGCACCGCAGCGGCGAAACGGAAGACACGTTCATTGCCGACCTGGCCGTCGCCACGGGCGTTGGGCAGATCAAGACGGGCTCCGCGTCCCGGTCCGAGCGCATCGCGAAGTACAACCAGCTCCTCCGGATCGAGGAGGAACTCGGGGTGGGCGCGGTCTACGCCGGTCGCTCGGCGCTGGCCTGCTAGCTCAGCCCTTTGCGGCGGGCTTCGGTTTGAGGGTCGCGGCGATGCGCTTGGCGAAGCGCGAGTCGTAGAGGCCGGCGCGGAAGCACTCGTCCTGCGTCACCGCGCGGAGGAACTCCTTCGTCGACGTTTTTCCGCCCAAGTCGGTCGATGCAAGTGCGCGGTCGAGCTTGAGAAATGCGCGGTGCCGAGTCGCGTCGAAGGACGTGCACCACGCGAGCGTCGTGTCGTTGCCGTGGGGAATGACCTCTTCCTCCTTGGGCGTAAGTTCGAATCGAAGCTCCCGCTTGATCGGCATGGGAAGACGGAGCCCCGTCGACGCTTCGGCAACCGCGGCGAACTTGGCGTGGGGATCCTCGGCGGCGAGGAGCGCTTCGAAGGCGTGCCCCGAACGGAAAATGCAGTTCCAATCCGGAACGCTTGCCCCGCGGCAAAGGGAGAGCGTCAGTTCGGTCGTGTCGACGCCATACACGAGCTCCGTCGCCGTCGCGGCGCCGAGATCGTCGGCATCCGCATCGATGAACCAAACGGTTTCGGACGCGTCGATAAGGAACTCGAAGGAGATGACCCCGGTCACCCCGAGCTCGCGTCCCATGCGAATCACATAGTCCTCAAGCGCCAGGCGCACCGAGTCTCCGTCCATGCGTTCGAGCAGGGCGGGGGATGGCGTCTCGCTCAGGATGGGCTCGTAAGCACGCTGGAGCGTTACTTCGCGCTCCTCAAGGACGGTCTCTTCGCCGTGCAGATCCCGAAGGAGCACGACTACGATGCTTCGCGCATCCACGGCCTCTTGTTCAAGATAGAGCGCCTCGTCGCGGAGCCCTTCGCGGCATCGCGTGCGAGCACGTTCGAGGGCAGCGGCGAACTCGTCGCGGTCTTCCACGCGCTCGATGCCGACCCCACGCGCACCGCGGACCGGCTTGATGAACGCGGGGAACTCCACCGCACGAGTCGCCGCCGTGCCGTCCGCGTCGATGGCGGCGCCGGGCAGCGTGCGAAGCCCAACACGGTCGGCCACTTCGCGAAGCGCCATCTTGTCGGCCAGGAGTTCGAGGGTCGAGGTCGGCAGTCCGACGTATGTCAGGCCCGCCTCGCGAACGGTTCGGGCAAGCGTGACTCGGTCGAACGGCGTCACATCGCCGGCCCAAACCGCGTCGGCGCCCGTCCTCCGCGCGCTCTCGAGTACGGCGGCCACATCGATGGGGGCGAGTCGGTCCGCCCGCCGTTCGCCGTGCGCGGCGAGCGAAACGCCGATGCGTTCCGCGGCACGGTCGATGCGTTCAGCGAGTTTTCCTGGTTGGACGACGAGAAGAGTTTCCCACACGGCGCCGCGAGCATACTCGCAATCTTGCGATCCGCACCGATCCCGGGCATGTCTCGGCGCATGGCAACGGTCGTACAGCGCCAAGGCCCGGTTCGAGCGGGAATTTCCCTCGAGAACATCGCTCGTTGCGCGGACCGCATGCTTGCCTGCCTCGACCTCGGTAAGCAGGAACTCTCCGTGGTTCTCTGCGACGACCGCACGATTCACGAACTCAACCGACGCTATCGCCGAAAGAACCGGCCCACGGATGTGCTGGCGTTCGCCATGTCCGAGGGCACGCCCATGATGGCGGGGGACGGCATGCTTGGTGATGTCGTGATCTCCGTTGAAACGGCGAAGCGGCAGGCTGCGGAGCGTGGGCATGCGCTTCGAGACGAACTCATCCATTTGCTCGCGCACGGCATCCTTCACCTCGCCGGCTACGATCACCGGACCGACGCGGAGGAGCGGCGAATGAACGCGCGCGCCGACGTGCTTCGCGGCGCGGCGATCGCGGTCTTGCGCGGAAAATCCGCCCGGCGGGCCCCGGCCCGGGGGTCCAAGCGACGCCGAGCACCCGTGGGCGGTCGACGCTCGGGTCCTGTGGATAAGGTGGTGAGCCGAGGGGTTCGACGGGGGCGCGGCCCACGTCGGTGACGGCTCTGTTACGGGGCTTTTTCGAGCGATCCCCCCGTGTTGTATGGACTTTGGTACCGTGACGCAGCGTGGCAGGCGGCCACGGCAGTGGCCGGCACCCGCGTGTGGATAACGTGTGCGAAAGGCGTTCAGCGGGCCGTTGCACGGTTCCACCGCGCGAGGTTTCCCGCCAAAATCGCCCCGTTTCCCTGTGAGATCGTGTGAAACACGCTCCAGACCGGAAAATTCCGCCCCCTGGACCTGCGAAAACGCATTTTGAGCGGGAAAACGGTCGATTCCCTCTTGTCAGGTTCAAAAAAGGGCGGATAAGTCGTGCGCGTAACACAAACAGCCCCCGAAAACGGGGCGAATCAAGCGGCGCTCCCACAAAGGCTCGCCGCGAGAGTTAGGGAGGTAGCGCAATGGCTGGCAAGCGGATGACGAAGTCACAGATTATCGGCGAACTCGCGGACAAGACGGGCCTCACCAAGAAGGACGTCAACTCGGTGTTCGAGGAGATGCGGAACCTTGTGAAGCGCGAGCTTGGGCGTCGTGGCCCGGGCGAGTTCGTGGTTCCGGACATGCTCAAGCTCAAGGTCAAGAACGTTCCGGCGTCCAAGGACCGTGAGGGCATCAACCCGTTCACGAAGGAAAAGATTTGGATCAAGGGCAAGCCCGCGCACAAGAAGGTTCGCGCCACGCCCCTCAAGAAGATGAAGGAGATGATCCAGTAACCACTGGACCATCCACGAAGAAGGCCCGTTCCAGGTTTGGAACGGGCCTTCGTCGTTTAACGGCGTTGCGCGGGTCTTTGTTTCAGAGCCCGAACGGCGTTCCGGTCATCGTCGTTCCATCGTCGTACACGTTGCCTGAGTACGTGACGTCACTGACCGTCTGGTAGAGCGGGCCGTACTGCCACGAGTTCTTGATGAAGAAGTTGTTCCGCACGACGATGTTTTTGTGCGGTCCGAACCCCGTGTCTTTGTCGTTCAGGTAGATCGTGTAGTTGCCCCCTGAGAATCGATTGTTCTCGATGACGTAGTTGGCAACCGGCGCGAAGTCGTTCTGGATCATGAGGTTTGACCCCATGGCAAAGTCGGAGCGGAAGTCCGAAGCAAACGTGTTGTTTCGGATCACCACATCGTGTCCGCCCGTCGTCTGGAGCCCGTCCGTGTGGGCATAGCGACCCTTGGCATCCACGGTTCGCGTGTTGCCGAAGAAGTAGTTGCCTTCCACCACTTGGTAGCTGTGCAGCTTGGCGCCGTCGGGGTAGCCGGAGATGCGGCTTCCACGGAGCGTCCACGAGCCTTCGCCGTAGATGCCTTGATTCGCGTCGGCGAGCTGTCCTTCGGTAAATTGTCCGATGATTTCGATGTTCTCCATCAAGAGGCCGCTGAATCCGCGCTCCATCTTGATGCCGTCCCGCCCGGTGCCGATGACGCGACAGTTGCGGATGGTCACGTCGTTCGCTTTCACGAGGATGCCTCCGGTGACCTCCATGTTTTCGATCACGGCGCCCGCGTTCGTCACGGTGAGCCAACCCGACTTGGTGAACACGGTGCCGGGTTTCGGACCCGTGCTCGCGAACGTGGGGTGCGTTGAAGTTGGGCCGGGGCCCGTACCCGGGTCCGGCGTTGGTTCGGGTTCCGGCGGCAACGTCGGCGTTCCCGTCGAGGGGCAGGCGCCGCAGTCCGCTTCGCACGTGCCGCACTCTTCGGCACCATTGCATGTGCCATCCCCGCAGACAGGCGGTTGGTCCGGCGCGGTCGCGAGTGGTTCGAGCGCCATGGACAGGGTGAACGCGGTCTTTCCCGTCCGGGCCTTCACGATCACCGTGTAGCGCTCGCCAGCGGTCACGGCGTATCGAAGCGATTCACGGCCGACGGTCCTGGTTTCGGCCGCCGCGACCTTCGTGCCGGAGGCATCGAAGATCCGCAGTTCGAGGTCGGCGCTCGTCGTGGTCCAGCGGAGTTCAAGCACCAGGTCCCCGTCCGTGACGGGGGTGACCGGGAAACGAGCGTTCCAGCTCTTCTTGATCTTGGCGTTCACTTGTCCCGTGAACGAGAGCGTCGCCCCCGAGCTGAGCGGCGCCGTTTCGACCTCGCTTCCATCGAGCCCAGCCTGGTCGCCCACGGCACCCGTGCAGCCGCCGGCCACAAGCGCGGTCAAGGCCGTCCCCAGCAGACCGAGCACAAGTCGGTTCTCACACCACGTCCGTTCGTCCATTGTTTCCCTCCCTAATTGCCTTCCCGGTAGGCAGTATTTGGGACGTGGACCCGACGAACCCTTACATCGTGCGCGTAGGGCGTTCTGTGACCGAACTGTGGGCCGAATTGGCGGGCGCAGCGCGCCACCGATAGGTTTGGAGCGCCATGCCCCACAGCCGCGAACTCGCCCAGCGTATCGCCGCACTTGTCGACGGTCAGGATGGCGTCACCCAGAAGCACATGTTCGGTGGCGTCGCGTTCCTCCTCCGCGGAAACATGTTTTGCGGTGTTACGAACAATCAGCTCATGGTCCGCGTCGGTCCCGATGCGTATGAGGCGGCGCTTCGGCGACCGCACACGACCGAGATGACGTTCACCGGTCGCCCACTCCGCGGTTTCGTCTACGTGAACCCCGCGGGCTTTCGGACAGCGCCATCCCTTGCCAGTTGGGTTCGGCGTGCCATGGCCTTCGTCGAAACACTGCCGCCGAAGCGTAAGCGGCGTGCCAAACCCCAGCCGGCAAAACGCCAACCGACCCAACCCCGGTCGACAAAGAGCACCCGCCGGTCGGGCGCGACCTCGCGCTAGTCGTTCTGCGCCCGACCGAACACGTTGAGCTCACGGCACCCGAGTCCGTGCTGGCACACGCTGGCACGGTGGACGTCACCTAATTCGCGGCATTTTCGCTCGAAGCGGGTTCCTCCGGAACGGCATCAACCGTGCTCTAGGTGTGATGGACTCCTGGAGACGAACGACATGAAGAACCGCATCAATCCGTTCCTTGCGCCGAATCATCAGAGTGGTGTCGTCGTGGTCCTTGCTGCCATGTGCGTCGCAATGCTTGCCGTCGGGTGTGCACCACGGGTCTATTCGCCTCCGGTGCGCACGGCGGGGCTCAGTTCCCCGGCGACGGTGGGCGACGGCCGCGTGGGCGTGCAGGTGAGCGGATCGCATCCGGTTGCGGGAATTGGAAGCGACCCCGGTTCACCGCCGGAGACCGCAGGTGTCCGCGTACGATATGGTCTCGCGCCCAAGGTCGACCTGCTCGTCGAAGGTGGTGGCTCCTATGCGAACAACTGGCCCCAATCGGACGCGTTCGACATCTTGGCGATTGGAGGCGCAGCGGGTCTCAAGTATCGATTCGCGGAGTTCGCCGCGGTCGACGCCGGACTTGGCTTTGGTGGCTCAAAGGTGGGTGGCTTCCTTGGACCCGACATCGGAATTGTCGTTGGATACGAGAATGAGCTGTTCGTGCCGTTTCTTGGATTTCACTTCGGACTCAGCATTCCGGTTTTCTCAAACGAGCTCACTGGAACGTCAACTCCGTTTCCCTCCGGCACGCCGGAGGAGTACGCCGTTGAACCTCAACTGACGACGTACACCACCACCGAGGCCGGTTTCCGATTGCAGCTGGGCGCCTCCGGCGGGTTCCACGGAAATCTGCTCGCCGGCATTCAGTTAGTGAACGTTTCGAGCGGTGACTCGGTCGTGCGAACCGATGCGGGTGCTGGCTCGGACGAAGGCGATCCGGACGCGGGGCAGGGGACTTGGTACTACGCCATCACCGGCGGCGTGGAGTTTGTCTTTTGACGTTGATATCCGCTTGAGATCGTAGCGAATTGGAGTCGCCCCGGTTTCCGCCCACATGGGAGCGCGAAGCAAGTGTTATCGCTCGGGTTTGCCGCGCCCCTCAGAGTGAACTGCATGAGGGATTTGGGGGCCAGGACGGGTCTATCTTTGTGCACGGCGCTAGGGCTCGGCCTCGTTTTGGCGGGTGCGGGATGCACGGGGCTCATTGAGTCGGCGGACAAGGCGGGGCCCGGCGGTGGTCCCGGCGACGATCGACCGGGGCAGGCGCCGGACGGCACGCAAACGAAGCTCGACTGCGAACTCGGCCTGCCGCAGGCCGGATTCCGAGACGTACGGCGTCTCTCCGCGCTCCAGTACCGGAACACGGTGGCCGCGCTCGTCGGCGATGCGAATTTCAACCCCGAGCTTCCTGGCACCGAAGACCTTTATCTCTCGGAGCTCGGCGTCCGCGGGTTCGAAGAGGCGGCCATGGCCGCGAGTGGCACGATCGACTGGTCCGTGGCGTCGCCGTGTCCCGTCGGTGCGTCGCACGACGCCGCGTGTGCGAAGTCGTTCATTGCGACCTTCGGTCGTCGTGCCTTTCGTCGACCGCTCCGTGAGGACGAGACTGCATGGCTCGAGGGCGTCTATACGGACGCGGCGGCGAACTTCTCGTTCGAGGAGAGCCTTGAGATCGTGGTGCGCGTGGTGCTCCAGGCGCCCCAGTTCCTCTACCTGCACGAAGAGGGCATCGACGACCCGGCGCTGCCGTTCGGCATCAAGCGCCTCACGGGCTACGAGCGCGCCTCGCGCCTGTCCTATTTCCTTTGGAACACGATGCCGGACGCCGACCTCCTCGATGCGGCGGAGGCGGGGGCCCTCGATACGCCCGAAGGAGTTCGTACCGAGGCCACGCGCATGCTCGAGGACGAACGGAACACGGAGGCCCTTCACCGATTTGTGTCCACGTGGCTCGATATCGATGGGCTCCACACGCGCCCACCGCTCGAGGGCGTGAAGAAGGACACCACCAAGTACCCCGCCATCGCGGATGGCTCGCTCCGCGACGCGATGCGCGAGGAGGTCTACGCGCTCATGGACCGCGTGTTCCGCGACGGTGACGCGACGCTTGCATCGCTCTTCACGAGCCGGGAAGCGTACGTGACGCCGGCCCTCGCCGAGGTCTACCAAGTCCCGTTCCCCGCGGATGCGAAGGGCGCGGCGTGGGTTGAGCTGGATGCCACGGAACGCGCGGGGCTCCTCACGCGCGCCGCGTTCCTCACGACCTACGCGTCGGACACGGTGGAATCGCCCATCCTGCGCGGTGTGTACATGCTGCGGAATGTGTTCTGTACGCCTCCGGGCCCGCCGCCCGGGAATGCGAACAACATTCCCGTGGAGCAGCAGGAAACCTCGGGCGACTACTCGGTGCGCGAGCTTTCCGACGCGCGGACGCCGGGCACGTGCCAGGGCTGCCACAAGACCATCAATCAGCTCGGCTTCGGCCTCGAGCACTACGGCGGCATCGGCGAGTTCCAGAAGACAGACCCGCTCAATGGGACGGCCATCGACGCGAGCGGCGAGATCTTCGGGTCCGATGTGTCGGGCACGTTCACGGACGGAGTGGACCTCTCCGAAACGCTTGCCCAGAGCGGCCAGGTCGCGGGTTGCGTCGCGTCGAAGTGGCTCGAGACGGCCCTCGACCGCGACTCAAACCTGCTCGACGAATGCGCCGAATCGCGCATCAAGGAGGCGTTCGCGGAAGGGGGCGACCTGCGGGCGTTGCTCGCGGACATCGTGTCGAGCGACCTCTTTCTTTATCGCAACGAGATCGCACCGGTGGAGGGACCATGAAGAGGGAACGACGAGCAGGGCGACGCGCGTTTCTGAGGAACGCGGCGGGTGCGGCGGTGGCATTGCCGCTTCTTGAGCTGACACACGGCGACGCGCTCGGTGCCAGCGGTGGGGTGCTCCAGAACTTCGTGACGGTCTTCAGTCACGGCGGCACGGTCATCCCGCGGAACAAAAATGGCTCCGTGATCAGGCCCGGCGAGCACATCGGGGTGGACCTCTGGAGCCCGGCGGATGGCGCGCAACTCGCGCCCATTCATGACCCCATCGTGAATGCGGGGCTCGCGTCAAAGACGCTTCTCCTCCGCGGCATCGACAACATGTCGGACAACCGCCAGGCGCCCTACGGCGGCGGCGAGCACGGTTGGGCAAACCAGACGGCGCTCACATGCCAGACGCTCCAGGGCACGAAGGGCGACGACGCGTCGGATTCGGGGCCCCTGGGGCCGTCCTTCGATTTTGTGCTCGCGTCTCGCCTTCAGGCCACGGCGCCCGTGCACCTTTTTGTGCCGGCCACGAACTACTCGGGCGTCGAGTACGGAACGCCATTCTACCGCGCGGCGCTCCAGCCATCGAACGGCAACTCGAACCCCAAGAAGGCGTTTGATCAGTTGTTCGCGGCCGTGTCCGACTCCACGGGTGGCACGGTGATGACGGGCCCCGACCCGGCCCTCGTGAAGGCGAACCTCATGCGCCGCTCGGTGCTCAACGGGACGATGGAAGGGTTCAACCTGCTTCGTGCCAGGGCGAGCGAGCGCGACCGGAAAATCCTCGACGCGCATTTCGACCACCTCCGGGAGCTCGAGATGGAAGTGGACGCGTTCGAATCGGCGCAGGGCGAGACCCGCACCGTGGCCGCGTGCAACAAGTCGGAAGTGCAGGGGAGTGGCACGAACACCACGAATCCGCGCTCCGACCTCATCGGACCGCTCATGGCGAAGATCATCGCTGGCGCGATCCGCTGCGGTGTCACGCGGGTAGCGAACCTCGAGGTGACGAACCTGCTCACCGACTGGCTGCCGGGCTACGTGTCCTGCGGCGCCGGGGAAGGGCACAACCTCGGCCACTACGCGCGCGACTGCGGGCCGTCGGGGCCGCTGAGCTCCGCGGGCGCGAGGTGGACCACGGAGTCCCTCGCGAACAAGCAGTGGCACCTCGGGCTGGCGGTGGAAATCGCGAAGTCGCTCAACGAGGCGGAACTCCTCGACGAGACGGTGATTCTCTTCACGAGCGAGTTCTCGGATGCCTCGCAGCATTCCGCGGCGGATCTGCCGGTGCTCCTCCTCGGCGGTGGGAACCACTTCAACACCGGTCGCACGATCAACTTCAACACGAAGACGGGCACCCAGTACGCCACGACCGCGTCGACGCACAACCTCTTCACGTCGCTGTTCCAAGCCTTCGGGCAGCCGGACACGCACTTCGGCGACAATCGCCTCGTCGCGATGGGACCGTTGAGCGGACTGACCTAGTTCGGTTCGTCGGACGCCGGCTCGACTCGCGGCGGCGGCGCTCGTTCCGGTCGCGTCTAACGCTTGCCCTTGTACTCCATCATGCCGCGCATGGCGTCGAAGGCGGCGTCTTCGACTTCGCCTTGGGCTTCGATCTCGTCGACGCAGTCTTCGCAGACCTTCTTGGTCTTTCCGTCGACCTTGACCGCGACCAGTTCTTCGACCTCTTCACCGCAGTGTTTGCATGTGGGCATCGCTCACCTCGCGAGGGGACGAGTTTACTACGGGGTCGAGGTCGGACTCGATGGGGAAGTGGTCCCACCCGCCGCTGTCGCGCGCCGTGCCGCCCAGTCACGAATCATTCCTTCGAGATACGAGAGAATGAGCTCGATGTTGTTGCGCGAGAGCTCGGCGCGCACATGTAGGGTGGCGCCCTTCGCTTCGATGGTCGCGGCGCGAAGCGGGCTCGAGAGCCCGAGTGCCGACACGAAGAGATTCCGCGCGAAGTGGGTGCGCTGCGCGTCCCAGAACGTGACGGCATCGGTGGCCTTCGCCTCGTCTTCGAACGTGCCCTCGGCGAGGAGTTCGACGCCCGCATTCGGGAGCTCGCGGAGGCGTACCCGAATTCGCGTTGGGATCGCGGCCACGGAGCTCCGCATGTAGCGCCGCGCGCCCTCCACTTCGAGGGTGAGCGCGTCCCCTTCGCCCATGGAGAGGAGGGCGTCCGCATCGAGCTGCTTCGGTTCCGTGCCCGTTTTTCGTGACGCCGCCACCGCGAGCAGTCGAGGCAGGTCCTCCGGGCGCGTGATGGTGAAATGGGAGTCGTCCATGACGGCGAAGACTCGCTCCACGGTGGAGTCGTGGTTCCACGTGGCAACGTCCACGCCGTGTGCACGGTGCCAGCCCGCTTCGCCCTCGTGCGCCTCGGCCATGCGACCCACGGCGTCGCGCATCGCCGCTTCGTCCTTTGCGCTCTTTCCGGCAACGAGCATTTTTCCGCTCTGCAGATTCGGCGACGCGACCATGAGTTGATCAATGTCCTCAAGCGGGTCGATGCCCGACCCATCGAGGAGCTGTTGCCAGTCGGGGACGGCGGCGAGGAACGCCTTCACGCGCGGCGCGAGGGGCGACTGGCGAATCACGCGCATGTCCATTCGGAGCGCGAGCTGAGCGCCCGCGGGCAGTACAACTTCGTCGCCCTCACGTTCCGCGTCGGCGCCACCGGGGGCATCCGTCCGGTCCGCCGCGGCTTTTTCCGGGTCGGGCTTCGGGGGTTTCGGTTTCTTGGGTGGCTTGGGCTCGGCGGGTGTGTCGCCGGTGGCCGGCGCGGGGGGCGGTTCGTCCACCGCCGTTTCGGCGGTCGACGCGGCCCCAGGCGCTGGCACCACGGCGCTCATTCCATCCGTAAGCCCGAACTCCACCTCGTTCGGTAGTTGGAAGTCGATGGCGAGGTGTGGCACCTCGAGAAATACGACGGCGGCGCCGATGAGCGCGGCATGGGCCACGAGCGACGCCAGCGCCGCCAGCGCCGCCCGGCCACGACTCGCTCCCGCCCAGAGCGACTCGGAACTGGGGCTCGGCATCGGGGTTCGGGACATCGCGGGTAAGCGGGTTGACGGAGGCCGGGGCGCGTGAAATCAACCACCGGGCTTCGGGAATGATGGCATGGACGCGTAGCACGGGGCTGATCCTTTGGATTGTCGGCAACTTGGCACTCAACGCCGGGTGCTCCGGTAAACCGGACCCGGCGCCCGTCGAGCCGCCGCAGCGGGCGGAGACCGCCGCCCCCGCGAAGCCGCCAGCCCCCCCGCCAAAGCGCATTTTCGCTCGAAAGTTCGTTGCAAAGGTTCGCACTGGGTTGGATCGTCGCTCGAGGAGCCTCGGCTACATGCGCGCCGGGGCCGTGGTGACCGCGACGACGGCGGAACCCGTGTCGCGCGAGCGATGCCGGGGAGGTTGGTACATGCTCGAGGGCGGGGGCTACGTATGCAACGTGGCTGACGTCATCGCCTTCGACGGCGAAAAGCTCCCCGAGGTGCGCGGCGCGCAGCCGAACCCCGAGACGGCTCTTCCGTATCAGTTCGGGTACGCGAAGCGGGACCGCGTTCCGGTGTTTCGACGCCTTCCGACCATCGAGGAGCTGCGTGCTGCGGAGGACCCGGCCGTGCTTGCCGCCGTCATGCGTGGTCCGCCGGAGGACAGCGACGGTGGCGTAGTCGAAGGAGACAGCACCGGCGATTCGGGGAGCGGCGACAGCGAAGCCAGTGCGGCAGACACCGCGTCGGAGACTTCGGAGGAGGAGGGCGCACCGACTCTGTCGTCGCTTCAAGGACACGAAGCATCGCCGGTGCTTCGCGTTCTCATGAAGGGTTTCTACGTGAGCCTTGATCGTGAGTTCGACGTTCCCCCCAGAAAGGTCTGGCGCACGCTGCACAACGAGTTCATTCCGTCGGAGGCCCTAGCCCTCGTGACGGGAAGCGAATTCGAGGGGGCCGTGCTCGACGAAACGACGACGTTGCCGCTCGGGTTTGTGCTTTCGAGCGATACCTGCGCGTATGTGCCGAACGAGAAGGGCGCGCTCAAATGTGCGGAAAAACCGGGCTATCACTTCCGGTTTCACGTCGCTTCGCGGGAGGGCGAGGGGAAGAAAGCCTATGTCGTCGACGACGCTGGGCGCCGCTTTGCCGAACGCGATGTGACCGTTCTCGAGCTCCGGAAACGACCCAAGAAGGTGGCGGAGGATGAATCGTGGATCGACGTCGACCTCGAACGACAGTCGCTCGTGGCCTACGAAGGTGACCGACCCGTGTACGCGACGCTCATCTCATCGGGGCGCGTTCGTCGCGGTGACCCGAAGAAGGAGCACGCGACGCCGGCGGGCGTCTACCGACTCCTGTCGAAGCACGTTTCGCATGTGATGGACGGCGACAACGCCATCGATGGTCCGTATTCCATCGAAGATGTTCCGTACGTCATGTACTTCCAGGGAGCCTTCGCGCTCCATACTGCGTTCTGGCACAACCGATTTGGTCGCCCGAAGAGCCACGGTTGCGTGAACCTCGCCCCGAAGGACGCCAAGTGGCTCTTCGGCTGGACGGACCCGAAGCTCCCAGCGAGCTGGCACGGCGTCTATCCGGACGCGAAGAAGGCTGGTACCTGGGTGTTCGTGCGCGGTGAAGCGCCCGTGCTCTAGCGCCGGCGTCGGCGCACGGCGAGGAGGGCGCCCGCGAGCAGGGTGAACCATGCCGCGCCGGAAGACCCTGAACCCGCGCCGGGCTCAAGTGCGCAAAGCGCGCCGCCGGAGGAGGTGCCGCGGAATCGGCTCTTCATGGGCATGCCCGCATCGGGCTCGCCCGCGTCTTCGTCCATCTCGGGGGAGAGCGGATCGGTTCCGTTCTCGACCTCGTCCCCGTCGTTCACACCGTCGCCATCGGTGTCCGGCTTGAGCGGATCGGTCTTCGTGTCCGAGACCTCTTCGCCGTCGGTGAGACCGTCGCCGTCGGTGTCCGCCTTGAGCGGGTCAGTCTTCGTGTCCGAGACCTCTTCGCCGTCGGTGAGACCGTCGCCATCGGTATCCTTGAGGAGCGGGTCGGTGCCGGTGGTCTCGCGCTCGTCCTTCGTGAGCAACCCGTCGCCATCGTCATCGTCGTCGTCCCAGTTCGGGTGACCGTCGTTGTCGGTGTCGGGGCACGAGGCGTCCCCTGGATTGTCACACTCGAGGATGTCGATGATGCCGTCGCCGTCGGTGTCCGTCGGGAAGACGTCGACCTCGAGGTAGTCGGGCACGTTGTTCTCGTTCACGTCGGTCGTGCCTTCGGTGCTGTCCGGGACGCCGTCGTTGTCGCTGTCCGTATCGAGGTAGTCCGGCGCGTCGGTCTGGTCGGTGTTCCCTCCGTGAAGGCCGTTCATGCGCTCGTCCTTCGTCAGGAGGCCGTCGCCATCGTCGTCCGGATCACGGAAATCGGGGAGATTGTCCGTGTCGTGGTTCGGCGGGGCGATCGTCATCCCGATGACGCCGCCACAGTCACCCGCCGTGGCGCAATCCACGTCGAAGGCGTCGTCGAGGCCGTCCCCATCCGTGTCGACGCCGCTTGGCTCCACGTCCGGTTCACCGTCTCCGTTGACGTCGAACCCTTCCACGGCGTCGTCAACGCCGTCGTCGTCGCTGTCCGTGTCGAGATAGTCGGGCTTCCCATCGGTGTCCGTGGAAATGCAGGTCGAGCCTTCGCCACACTCGATCGCATCCGGGATGCCGTCGCCGTCGCTGTCGACGTCGAGGTAGTCGGGCTTGCCGTCGTTGTCATGGTCGGGGGCCTCGCTCGCGTTCCCGATCACGCCTCCGCAGTCGCCGGCCGTGGCGCAATCCGCGTCAAAGGCGTCGTCAAGGCCGTCGCCGTCCGTGTCGTTGCCCGAAGCTTCGACGTCGGCCTCGCCATCGCCGTCCGCATCGTGTCCTTCGACGGCGTCCGGGATGCCGTCGCCGTCGCTATCCAAGTCGAGGAAGTTCGGAGCGCCGTCGCCGTCCAGGTTTCCGGCGCCTTCCACCTCGTCCGGAATTCCATCGCCGTCCGAGTCAATGTCGAGGTAGTTCGGCACGCCATCGAGGTCGAGGTCGCCCGTCGTCTCGAGGGAGTTCGGCACGCCATCGTCGTCGGAGTCGAGGGTGATGACGAGCTCCACCACGTTGCATGCACGGCCCGTCGGGTTCGTGCCCGCGGGACCGGGGTTCAGCTCGCAGATGCGCACGAAGCACGAGTCCGTCGCCGCGGTCGGTGTCGACGTTTCCGTGTAGACGACCGACGTGCCCGAGATCGCGCACGTGCCGAACGCCGCCGTCGCGCTGTTTGCGTACGTGCCGCCCGAGGTCGCCGACACCTGGATGGAGCTCGCATCCCAACCACCGTCCACCGTGCCGGTGGAGCTCTCGTTTTGAATCGCCGCATTTGTGACGGTGACCGGCGCGCCCACGGACGTGACACTCGGCACCCCGAGCGTGGGCGGGTCGTTGTACACGAACGTCACCGTCGCCTCCGGACATCGCGGAATGACCGAATGCGCGTCGCAGAACTGATAGGTCACCACGTAGCTGGCGGCGGTATTCACGTTTGTCGGGGTGAACTTGAGCGTTCCATCGTCGGCACCGTTCCCCGGGTCCAGCGTGGTCGAATTCGATGCCTGCATCGTCACGCGGACGAGTTCGTCATCGAGCGGGTCGCCGTCGGCGTCGCTGTAGTTCACGGGTACGTTTACGATGGCGTTCGCCGTTCCCGTCACCACATACAGCGCGGAGTTGCTGGCGGTGGGCGCACGGTTGCACACGGAGGGCTCGGCGGGGGCGACCGCGGCATACCGTACGTTCGGCTGGCTATAGCCATAGAAGCCGATGGTTCCCGCGGGGAACGTCTCGCCGGTGGGCGGTGCCACATTGAGCTGCCGGACGCCGTCCACGTCCATGCGGAGGACGTAGGGGGAGTAGTAGATCCGAAAACGATGGACCGTGTTGTCCGACCAACCGACGTCGCCGAGCCCGTTCGGTGCGTTGGCGGGACGGAAGATTTCCTCGATGGAACCCTGGTGGCACCAGAAATCGGTGGATACGTTGATGTACTTGTCCGTGACGCGGGAGACCGCAAGGCCCTTGAGCCCCGTGCAGCCGCCGTTGGCCTGTGTCCCCTGCTTCCAGTCGACGATGAGGTAGTCGACGTTGGAATCCGCGGTGCCTTCCCCGTCCTGGTAGCCAAGCACGAAGCCGATGAAGTCGTCGTCGCCCGTCTCCTGGACCTCGATGTCGAAGGTGTAGATGGCCGCGAAGCCGTCCGCCTCCGGCAGGTAGCCGATGGTCGCCGAGCTGGTGTTGACCGTCTGTTTCCCGCTCAGGCCGTCGACCGCGATGGTCCAGTTGGCATCCGTACCGGGACCCTGCACGTCGATGTTCTCAAGCGTGACCGGCGGCGCGCACACCCAGCCGGGATTCACCGTGCACTCGTTCGAACAACCGTCGTCGTCGATCTGGTTTCCGTCGTCGCACTCCTCGCTCGGGTCGATGTCCGTGTCCGGTGCACCGTCGATGCACGCGGCGCGAGCCGAGATGGGTGCGGCCAACGAAACGGCCAACGTTCCAAGGCTGAGTAGACGAGCCAAGTTGAGCGTCGTGAGGCGCATGCGGTGTTCTCCCCGGTGCTTTGGTCGTGGCTCAACGCCACGATCGAAATTCGAACTACGAGGGTAGATGATCGAATGCGACGGGTCAACCGTGTAGGCACTCTGCCTACGCGGCGCACGAATTCACGAATTCAAACGGAGCGGAGTCAGCCCGCGTCGTTGCGGCGATTCAGTATCTTCTGAAAGCCCGTCGTGAGCTCAATGGGCAACGGGAAAACCACGGTCGTGGAGTTCTCGACGCCGATTTCGAGCAACGTTTGCAGGTACCGGAGCTGCATCGCTTCCGGGGTCTGCGCGAGCACCGAAGCCGCTTCCTGGAGCCGCTGCGCGGACTGATGTTCGCCGTCGGCGGCGATGATCTTCGCCCGGCGCTCGCGCTCGGCTTCCGCCTGGCGTGCCATGGCGCGTTGCATCTCGGCGGGGAGCTCGATGTCTTTGATCTCAACCGCCGTGACCTTGATGCCCCATTCGTCGGTCTTCTTGTCGATGATCGCTTCGAGTGAGTCCGCAATCTTGGTGCGCTCGGCGAGCACTTCGTCGAGTTCATGCTGCCCAAGGATGTTCCGTAGGGTGGTCTGCGCGTAGAGGGAGGTCGCCGAGTAGTAGTTCGCCACGCGGATCACCGCGTCGACCGGGTTCTGCACGTGAAAGTACACAACTGCGTTCACCTTGATGGTGACGTTGTCCTTCGTGATGACCTCCTGCGGCGGCACGTCGAGGGTCACCGTGCGGATATCGATCTTCACGAGCCGGTCGACAAACGGGAACACGAACGTGAGTCCCGGTTCGCGAACCTGCGACTGCTCCACGCGCCCCAGTCGAAACACGATGCCGCGCTCGTACTGGTTGATGATGTAGAAGCCCTTGAGGATCGCCGGGAAGGCGAGGAACGCCGCGATCCCGAAGAACACGACAAAGCAGGTTGCGATCTCCATTTCGGTGTCTCCTTCATGCCCAAGCGGGCGCGCGGGAGCTTACCGAAACGGCTGCGTTGTGTCGCGGCTCAGTCGTAGTACTCGGTGCCGAGGTGCGTGATGAGGTCTTCGCCCTTCATCCACCGAAGCACGTTCTTCATCTTGATCATCTGCACGAACAGGTCGTGCTCGGGGTAGAGGCCCGGCGCCGTCATGGGGCTCTTGTAATAGAAGGAGAGCCACTCCTGGATGCCGGAGAACCCGGCGCGCTGCGCGAGGTCCATGAAGATGGCGAGGTCGAGCGCCACGGGCGCAGCGAGGATCGAGTCGCGGCAGAGGAAATCGATCTTGATCTGCATCGGGTAGCCGAGCCAACCGAAGATGTCGAGGTTGTCCCAGCCTTCCTTCTGGTCGCCGCGCGGCGGGTAATATTCGATGCGAACCTTGTGGTACATGTCGCCGTAGAGATCCTTGTGGAGCTGCGGCTGCAGGATCGTTTCGAGCACGCCGAGCTTCGAGACCTCCTTCGAGCGGAAGCTGTCCGGGTCGTCGAGCACTTCGCCGTCGCGATTGCCGAGAATGTTCGTCGAGAACCACCCGCGGATCCCGAGCATGCGCGCGCGCAGGCCCGGGGCGAGAATCGTCTTCATCAGGGTCTGCCCCGTCTTGAAGTCCTTGCCGGAAATGGGCGCGCCCATCTCCTTTGAAAGCTCGGTCATCGCGGGGATGTCGACGGTGAGATTCGGCGCGCCGTTGGCGTAGCCGACATGCTCACGGAGGCACGCGTACGCGTAGATCATCGACGGGGAAATCGCGGGGTCGCTCTTTTTAAGCCCTTCTTCAAAGGACTTCACGGACTGGTGCACGGCGGCCGGCTCATGATGAACCTCGGTCGAGCCGCACCACACGGCGACGGCCCGGTCGAGGCCGTTCGTCGACTTGAAGTTCCGGATGTCCGCGCGCACCGCTTCGGCGAGCTCCCACTTGTCGGTGCTCTTCTTCACGTTTTCACCGCGAAGGCGCTTGACGTATTCGGGGAAGAACACGGCCTCCATCGGCTTGACTGCACTGAGCTCGTCCCTGACGGCATCGAGGTGTTCCTTCGTGAGAACGTCCGCCGTGCGTGCCGCCGTGTACGCGTCGTCATGGAAGAGGTCCCACCCACCGAAAACCAAATCGTCGAGACCCGCGAGTGGAACGAAGTCGCGAATGAGCGGCGAGCGACCGTCCGTGCGCTTGCCGATGCGAATCGTTCCCATCTGCGTCAGCGAGCCGATGGGCTTCGCGATGCCCTTGCGCGCGAGCATGGCGCCGGCGATGACCGTCGTGCCGACGGCGCCCATGCCGGGCAGGAGGACTCCGAGTTTCCCGGACGCGGGTTTGATCTCGGATGGCTTCTTCATGGTGACGCTCCTTGGTGCCCGTGCGTGGGCAGGCGCAGCAAGTAGCACCTCGCGTGCCGCGCCTCCAAGACCGTCGTGCGCACGCGCGCGGGAAACGTCCCGGGCCGGGCGATCGCCGTCCGATTGCACGGGGAACCGCCCTGGCGTAGGTCCGGGCCGCCTTCCGTGACAGGACCGTGGCACGTGGCTTGCGATATGGCGGTTCGGTTACGGGCTTTCGGGCCCGCTTACACGAAAATACTAGGAATTCTTAGATGTCTCCCTTGACGCACTGTGTTGCCCACATTCACTCCTGTGAATTTTCTGCAACACGTTGTGACCGGGCGGCACGGCGGGTGTTCGCATGAAAAAGGCAGTGATTCTTGCCGCAGGCAAGGGTGAGCGTTTGGTCAACGGCTTCGACTTCCCGAAGCCCCTCAAGCGCGTCGCCGGCGTCCCCCTCATCGTCCGGATCCTTCGGAACCTCGAAGCCGCCGGCGTCACCGACGTGGGCGTCATCGTCGGTCATCTGGGCGACGTGCTCATCGAGAGCCTCGAACGCCAGCGCTTGAACCTCCGCCTCGAGTACATCTGGAACGACGAGTACGACAAGCCGAACGGCACCTCGCTTCTCAAGGCGAAGTCGTTCGTCACCGAGCCGACGTTCCTTCTCATGAGCGATCACCTTTGGTCGCCGTCGCTGCTCACCGCCGTGGAAGCATTTCCGCTTCAGGATGACGAAGCCGTCCTCGGTGTCGACTACAACATCGCGCGTTGCTTCGATATCGATGATGCGACGAAGGTGCGTGTGCAGGGCGACCGCATCACGGCGATCGCCAAGACGCTTCCGTTCTACGATTGCCTCGACACGGGCGTCTTCCGGGTCACGCCTGCGCTCCTCGAAGAGCTCGAGGCGGTGAACGGCGAGTCCGGTTGCAGTCTCTCGCAGGGCGTTCAGGCCCTCGCAAAGAAGGGGCGCATGCACGTGGCGAACGTGGGCTCCGCCCTTTGGGTCGACGTCGACACGCCCGCAGCGCATGCGGAGGCCGAACGCCTCATCGCGCTCTACGGTTCGACGCTGACCCCGGCGGCGATCCCCGCGGCACACGCCGTGGCCGGCGCATAGGGGCGCGCCTACGCTTTCCCGTCCCCGTCGAATCGGGGTACCCTGGGCCGCGTGAGCGAACCATCGCTGCCGCCCCCGGAGCCACAAGCCAGCGAGGACGACGAGCGCATTCGCTCGTTGCTCGAGCGGGACGGTTGGCCTTACGAGAAGCTCACCGAGGACGTCTGGCGCACGTGGGTCAAGACGCAGGGGAGTACGGTCCCGGTGGTCGTGCGATACGACCGGCGCACGGGCATGGTTCGATTTGCTGTCGTACCGCTCTTTAAGTCACCTGCGGACCCGGCCGTCGCCGAGCCTCTCTACGTTCGGCTCCTCGAACTCAACACCACGATGCGGCTCGCGAAGTACGGCATCGATGACGACCTCGATGTCTTTCTGTCGGTGGAGTACCCGGCCGTGGCCATGGATCCGCGGGAGTTCCACGATGCGCTCGAGGTCATCGCGCACTACCTCACGGCGCACGAAGCGGAGCTCCGCGCCCTCGTGGGCTCCGAGATCATGAATTTCAGCTAATTACGCGTCTTCGCGAGGTCTCCCGCGCCTTGGCGGCCCCGACCCGCGCCTTGCCCGGCCCCGGGCCCTGTGGTACCCCGCCGACTCCCAACTGAGGAATCTCCTTAGGTGGGCCTCGCGAGAGGTCCGCCTTTTTTTGTCCCTCGAGCACGCCATGACCGCCGCAAATACAGCAGAAAACCGCTCCCTCGACGCCGTCGTGGGACCCATCTGCACCGCGCACGGCGTGGAACTCGTGGACGTGAAGTACCTCCGAATGAAGACGGGCGGCATCGTCCGTGTGTTGATCGATCGTCCGCGCTCGGATGGAGACCTCGACAAGGGCAGCGCCGTCTCCATCAGTGACTGCCAACAGGTGAGCCGCGACATCGCGACGGCGCTCGAACTTCGCGAGGATCTCGTCTCCGGTCGTTACCACCTTGAGGTGAGCAGCCCGGGGCTTGACCGACCACTGGTCAAGCTCGAGGACTTCGGGCGGTTCGCCGGTCGCGAAGCCAAGATTCAGACTCGCCTGCCCGTCGCAGAGCGCCGCAACTTTCAGGGCGTGATCGAGGGCGTGGACGGTGAGTCGGTGCGCGTATCGGTCGACGGACAGCCCTTCGTCATTCCGTTCGCGGAGATTAGCAAAGCCAATTTGGTGCCTCGATTCTGAGGCACGGACGCACGAGACACGCAATGCAAGTTGAGAAGGTTTCGAAAGGGAAGACCATGCAGCAATCGTCGCTGACCCTCCAACACGTCATCGAACAAGTGAGCCAGGAAAAGGGCATCGATCCGAAGATCCTCGTGGAGGCGACGGAACAGGCCATTTTGACGGCTGCGAAGCGCACGTTCGGTCCCGACCGTGAGCTTGAAGCGCGCTTCAACGACGAGACGGGTTGGGTCGACCTCTACCAGTACATGACCGTGGTGGAAGAGGTGGACGACGACGAGCGCGAAATCTCGGCGGAGGATGCCAAACGCCTCGGTCTCGACGCGGAGCTCGGCGAGGAACTTGGTTTCCAGGTTTTCTACCGGGATGAAGACGCGGATCAGGCCCGCAAGCAGGACAAGGAGTTCGGCGACCTCCTCCAGCTTCGTCAGCACCGCCACGGCTTCGGTCGTATCGCTGCCCAGACCGCGAAGCAGGTCATCATCCAGCGCGTCCGTGATGCGGAGCGCGAGCGCGTCTACAACGAGTTCAAGGACCGCATCGGCGAGCTCATCACGGGCACCGTTCGTCGCTTCGAGCGCGGCAACAACATCATCGTTGACCTCGGGCAGAACATCGAAGCGATTCTCCCGGCGCGCGAACAGACCCCGCGCGAGAGCTGCCGCCCGGGCGACCGCATCGTCGCGTTCCTGAAGAAGATCGACCGCGAAGCGCGCGGTCCGCAGATTGTGCTGTCGCGCAGCGACACGGGCCTCCTCGTGAAGCTCTTCGAGATGGAAGTGCCGGAAATCTACGAGGGCATCGTGCGCATCGTCGCCGCGTCCCGCGAGCCGGGCGCGCGGTCGAAGATTGCGGTGACCAGCCGGGATGCGGATGTCGATCCAGTGGGCGCGTGCGTGGGCATGAAGGGCTCGCGCGTGCAGGCCGTGGTTCAGGAACTCCGCGGTGAGAAGATCGACATCGTGCCGTGGGACCGCGATGCGGCCCGCTTCGTGTGCAACGCCATCGCGCCGGCGGAAGTCGTGCGCGTGGTCATCGACGAGGGCGGCGGCGGCATGGAGCTCATCGTGCCGGACGCGAAGCTTTCGCTCGCCATCGGGCGGCGCGGCCAGAACGTGCGCCTCGCCTCGCAGCTTACGGGCTGGAAGCTCGACATCGTGAGCGAGTCGCGCTTCAAGCAGATGGAAGAGGACGCGATGAACGCCCTCGCGCGCATCACCGGTGTGGGCGAAGACGCCTCGAAGGACCTCTACCGTGCCGGCTTCCGTCGCCTCGACGAAGTCATCGACGCGCCCGAGGAGGAGCTTGCGGGCATCGTGGGTGCCGAGACCGTTGCGCAGCTTCGCGTGGGCGCGGCCAAGGCGCAGGAAGAGGTGCGCCGCGAGCGCGTTCAGCAGGCTGCGGAACTGACCGAGCAGCTCACGGAACGGCAGAAGCTGACCCTCGCGCGCGGGATCACGGAACGCGTGGCCGATGCGCTTGAGGCCGCCGGCTACAAGACCATCAACGACGTGGACCGGGAGACCGAAATCGACCGTTTCGCCATCAAGACCGGCCTCGGCTCAAGCCGTGCCACCGAAGTGAAGGACGGCGTGACCGTGTTCCTTCGTGATGAGTGGCCTGCCATCGAGGTCGCGCAGGCGAAGGCCTTGGCGGCGGCGCGTGCCGCGGCGGAAGCCGAAGCCGCAGAGGCGCGTGCGAAGGCCGATGCGGAAGCCGCGGCGCAGGCGGCCGCCGCGCAGGCGGAGGGCGACGCGTCGCCGGCCGACGATTCGAACAGTTCGGGGGCGGAGGTCTAGGCGTTGCACGTCGCGACCCACACCATGGAACGCACGCCGCGAGCACAGGGGCGCACGTGTGTCGGCTGCCGAGGGCAGGCCGACGCGGCGGCGCTCGTGCGTTGTGTGCGTTCCCCGGATGGTCGCGTGGCGCCGGATCTTGGCCACAAGCTCGGCGGTCGCGGGGCGCACGTGCACATGAAGCGCGCGTGCGTCGAAGCGGCCGTTCGGGGTGGTCTCGCCCGTTCATTCTCCGCGAAGGTGACGGCCACGGCGGACGAGCTTTGTGCGCTGATCGCGGCGCAATGCGACGCGCGCGTGGCCGGACTCGTACTCGCTGCGAATCGCACGCGGGCGCTCGAGGTGGGCACGGATGCTGTGCTCGCTGCCCTGCGCGGAGGCGCGGCAGCGTTGGTGGTCGTGGCGGCGGACGCGCGGGGCAAGCGCGCGGACATCGAGGGACAGGCGATGCTCTCGGGTACTCGCTGCTACGAGCACGGCGACAAGGCGACCTGGGGTCGCATGGTCGCGCGGGATGAATTGGCTGTGTTTGCGGTGACGGATCGAAGGATTGCGGACGAAATCGCTCGAATGCTGGACGACAGGAAAGCGCTTTTGGAGGTCGGATGACGAAGCAGCGTGTGTACGAAGTGGCCCGTGACCTCGGGCTCGAAAATCGCGAGTTGATCAATCGAATGATCGCGCTCGGGATGCAGGTGCGTAATCACATGAGCGCCCTGGAACCGGCTGAGATCGAACGCCTCAAGCGTTCGCTCGACAAGGAGAAGCTCGGCGCGGTTGTCGAGGAGCGCATCCGCCCCACCGTCGTGCGCCGTCGCGCGAAGAAGGTCGATGACGCCGCGCCGGAGGTTGAGGAGGCCGCACCGCCGACCCCCGTCGCCGCCGCGCCCGTCGCCGCAGCCCCCCCGCCCGTCGAAGCGCGTCCGGCCCCCGTCCAGGCCGCCGAACCGCCGCCGCCGGCACCCGCTGCTGCCCCCGTGGCACCCGCGAGGAGGCCCGAGCCCGCCCCGGCGCCGCCGGTGGAAGCCGCGGCCCCGGCGCCCGAACCGGAGCCGGCCCCCGAAATGCCCCCGCGCGACGTTGTGGTTGTGGAGCGCGGTGCGCTTCCCCCCGGTGTGGTCGGCCGTGGCCGTGCCATCGCCCCCGGCGCCGCGGCGCTTTCCGATGCGGACCGCCAACGCATCGTGAGCGAGCACGCTGCCCGTTCGAACGCGCCCCGTCGTCGCGAGCTTGGTCGTGCCGCCCTCGGCCCGGCGGGCCGTCCGGGTACGCGCCAGCAGCAGCTTCGTCGGAAGCCTGTCCCTGGCAAGAAGGGCAAGTCGACCGAAATCACGACGCCGAGCGCGCAGAAGCGCGTCATCCGCATCGAGGAGCAAATTCAGCTTCAGACGCTCGCGCAGCGTATGAGCCTCAAGGCCACCGACGTGCTCATGCAGCTCATGCAGCTCGGCATGGCCAACGTGCACATCAACAGCACGCTCGACGCCGACACCGCGAAGATCCTCGCGTCCGAGTTCGGGTACGAAGTCGAGAACGTCGCGCGCTCCACCGACGAAATCGTCGAGACCGCCCGCGGTACGTTCGAAGACAAGGAAGAACACCGCGAGCAGCGGCCGCCCATCGTCACGGTCATGGGTCACGTCGACCACGGCAAAACGTCGCTCCTCGACAAGATTCGCGAGGCTTCGGTCGCCGCCGGCGAAAAGGGCGGCATTACCCAGCACATCGGCGCCTACCGCGTCGAGCACAAGAAGGGGACCATCGTGTTCCTCGACACGCCGGGCCACGAGGCCTTCACCTCCATGCGCGCCCGCGGCGCCAAGGTGACGGACATCGTCGTTCTCGTTTGCGCCGCCGACGACGGCGTCATGCCGCAGACGAAGGAAGCCATCAACCACGCGAAGGCGGCCGGCGTGCCGATCATCGTGGCGATGAACAAGATCGATAAGCCCGATGCGAAGCCGGACCAGGTGAAGACCCAGCTCGCGGGCGAGGGCGTTCAGCCGGAAGAGTGGGGCGGCGACACCATCTTCGTGCCGTGCAGCGCGGTCACGGGCGAGGGCGTCGACAAGCTCCTCGACTCGGTCCTGCTCCAGGCCGAAGTGCTCGAGCTCAAGGCCAACGCGTCGATCCCCGCGGAAGGCACCGTGCTCGAGACCTACCTCGACAAGGGTCGCGGCCCCGTGGCGCACATCCTCATCGAGAACGGCACGCTCAACACGGGCGAGTACGTGGTCGCCGGCGGGGCCTGGGGCCGCGTTCGCGCGCTCACGGACGACCGTGGTCGTCAGCCTGCTACACGGCCGGGCCCGCGACGCCCGTCGAGCTCCTCGGCCTCTCGGACATGCCGTCGGTCGGCGACCGCATGTACGTGGCCGACCCGAAGAAGGCGCAGGAGGTGGCGGAAGCCGCCAAGAAGCCGACGATGGGCCCGACCAGCATGCCGGCGCCGAAGGGCCTCGACCGCCTGCATGAGATGATGCGGCGCGGCGAGATGCAGGAGCTTCGCCTCGTCATCAAGGCGGACGTTCAGGGCTCCATCGAAGCCATCGTCAAGGCGCTCACCGACCTCAGCACCGACAAGGTCGAGGTGAAGGTCATCCACACGGGCGTCGGCGGCATCACCGAGAACGACGTCATGTTGGCGTCGGCCTCGCAGGCCATCGTCATTGGCTTCAACGTGCGTCCGGCCGGCCAGGCCGCGGCGCTCGCCAAGAAGGAAGCCATCGACGTCCGCATGTACGGCATCATCTACGAGGCGGTCGACGAAGTGCGGAAGGCCATGGCCGGCCTCCTCGCGCCGAAGCTCGTCGAGAAGGAACTCGGCAAGGCCGAGGTTCGCCAGATCTTCAACATCCCGAAGGTGGGCACCGTCGCCGGTTGCTACGTGACGGAAGGCAAGGTCCAACGCGGCGCCCATGTGCGCCTCGTCCGCGACTCGGTGAAGATTTGGGAAGGCAAGCTCTCGACGCTCCGCCGCTTCAAGGACGACGCGCGCGAAGTGACCCACGGCTACGAGTGCGGTCTCTCGCTCGACGGGTACAACGATGTTCACGAGAAGGACGTCGTCGAGTGCTTCGAGATCGAGGAAGTCGCTCCCGAACTCTGAGCCACTCGGCCGGAGCACCTCCCCATGGCTGGCGCCAAACGAACCGACCGTCTCGCGGAGCGCATCCGCGAAGAGGTCAGCAATTTGATCCTTCGCGGCAAGCTCCATGAGCCCGGCGCGACGGGCATTTTGATCTCGCGTGTGCAGGTGACCGACGACCTCGGCATCGCGCGCGTCTACCTTCGGCACCAAGATCCCGACATGACCGAGAAGAACCGGCGGGATGTTGTCGGTACGATGCGCCGCGCAAAAGGCTTCATTCGCCGTGAGCTCGGCGCGCGCCTTGGTTCGAAGCATGTGCCCGATCTCGAGTTTTTTTGGGATAGGGGGCTCGACAACGCGCTTCGGGTGGAGGAGCTTCTTCAGCAGATCGCGGAGGAAGATGCCGCGAAACGCAGGGGGGAGGATTCGTGAGCCGCGCGCAAGCCATTGAGCTCGTTCGAAACGGGAATCGTTTCCTCGTGACCTGCCACCGTCGCCCGGATGCCGACGCGCTCGGGTCGGCCATCGGGTTTGCGGAGGTGCTGCGCAAGCTGGGCAAGGAAGCGTCGGTGTTCTCTCCCGATGAGCCGGCGGCGAGCATCGCGTTTCTTCCTGGCATCTACGACGTGCTTCGGACGATTCCGGCGGGGACCGCGCCCTTCGACGCAACCTTCGTGACCGACACGGCGAGCGGCTCGTTGCTGCCGAAGGGCCTCCCGGCCCACGACGTAACCGGCCCCATCGTCGCGCTCGACCACCATGTGTCGTTCGATGACTTCGCGGATGTGGTTGTCCGCGACGATTCCATGGCTGCGACCGGGGAGTTGGTCCTCGACATGGCCGTCGAGCTCGGGGTGCGGCCGAGCGACCTTTCGCTCGAGGGGGCGACGTGCCTTTATGCCGCGCTCGTGGCCGATACGGGCGGCTTTCGTTACGCATGCACCCGCTCGCGCACGCTTCGATTTGCCGCGGAGCTCCTCGACATGGGCGTCGACCCGTGGCGGGTCGCGTCGAATCTGTTCGAGCACTGGGCGCCGGAGCGCCTGCAACTTCTCCAGGCTGCGCTGGCGGGCATGGAACTCAATTTTGGAAACCGCTTTGCGCTGCTCACCGTCACGCAGGACATGCTGAAGGCGACCGGCGCCACCTCCGAGATGATCGATGGTCTCGTGAACTACGCGCGCAAAGTGCACGGCGTCGAGGTGGCGGCGCTCCTCTGGGAGCAGGACGCGGCCTCGAGCGACCTCGGGAATGTCCCAAGCACGCGCGTAAGCTTTCGTGCGGCGGGGGATGTGGACGTGGCGAAGCTGGCGGCGTCCCTCGGCGGAGGCGGGCACCGCGCGGCTTCCGCTGCGACGCTGCCGGTCGACGTGGCGACGGCGAAGAGCAAGCTCTTCGACGCGGCGCGCGCGCTGTTCGCGTGATGCACGGCGTTTTCGTCGTCCACAAGGCGCCGGGGTTCACGTCCCACGACGTGGTGGCCATCGCACGTCGGGCGCTTGGGACGCGCGCGGTGGGGCATGCGGGCACGCTCGATCCGTCGGCCACCGGAGTGCTTGTCGTGGCGGTCGGGGAGGCGACGAAGCTCGTCCAGTACCTCACCGCGGATTCCAAGGTGTATCGCACCCGCATCGAACTTGGGCGTGCCACGGATTCGGGCGATGCGGATGGCGTGGTGGTGGCCGAGTCGGCCGTCCCCGCGGGCCTGTCGCCCGAGGCGGTTCAGGCCGTCGCGAACCGCTTCCTCGGTGCGCATTCGCAGCGCGTACCGAAGGTCTCCGCCGTGAAGGTCGACGGCGAGCGCCTGCATGCGCGCGCGCGGCGTGGCGAGGCGATTGAGGCGCCGGTCCGGGAGGTGGTGCTCCACGCGGTAACGGTCCTCGCGGTGATCGGAACCACCGTCGAGCTCGAACTCGCGTGTGCGAAGGGCTTCTACGTCCGTTCGTTCGGCGAGGCGCTCGCCGAGGCGCTCGGCACGGTCGGCCACCTCACGATGCTTGAGCGAACGCGGTCCGGGGCGTTCACCCTCGATGGCGCGGTCTCCACGGATCGATTGCTCGCCGCACGAAGCGGTGACGAAGCGGCGCGCGCGGAGGTTCGTGCGCACCTGATGTCGCTCGCCGACGCGTGGGCGGGGCGCCCCGCGGCGGTGCTCACCGAGGAGGGAGCCCGTGCGGCGTTCCACGGTCGTGCCGTCGCGCCCGGGGCGTACATCCCGCGTACCGAGGAGCCCTTGGTCGCGGGGGACGTACTCGGCTGCTTCAGCGAGGCGGGGGACCTTGTCGCGCTGGCCGCGATCGAGGCGCCGGGGGGGGCGCTTCGCGTCGTGCGCGGGATCCGCACGAATTCCCATGGCGCCGCCGCGCAGGAGGCGTGACACTCGGCCGCATGGAACGAACCGAGTACCTCATCGTCGGCGCCGGCATGACCGGTCTCGCCTTCGCGGAGGCGGTCGGGGGGAAGGACTACCAGGTCCTCGAAGCGGCGGACGAAATCGGCGGGTACTGCCGAACGGTTCGCAAAGACGGCTTCGTCTGGGACTACTCGGGGCACTTCTTCCACTTCAAGCACCGCGAAATCGAGGAGCACCTCATCGCGCGCATGGGGGACCAGCGCGTGCTCAAGGTGTCGAAGGACAGCCGAATTCGCTGGGGCGACGGTTACGTCGACTTCCCGTTTCAGAAGAACATCCACCAGCTCCCCAAGGACGACTTCGTGGATTGCCTCCACGACCTCTACTTTCGCGAGACGGCGCCCGCGACGAACTTCAAGGCCATGCTCTATGCGAAGTTTGGGAAGGGCATCGCGGAGAAGTTTCTCATCCCGTACAACGAGAAGCTCTACGCGACGGACCTCGCGAAGCTCGATGTGAACGCCATGGGGCGGTTTTTCCCCCACGCCGACATCGACGAGATCATTCGCAACATGAAGCAGCCGGACAACGCGAGCTACAACGCGATGTTCACGTATCCGGAGGGTGGGGCGATTCAGTACGTCCACGCGCTGATGAAGGGTGTCGACACGACACGCGTGCACGTGGGCGAGCGACTCGAGCATATCGATCGCGCGAAGCGCGTTGCGCGCACAAATCGCCGCGAAATCGCCTATCGGCACGTCGTGAGCTCGGCGCCGCTGCCGCAGCTCCTCGGCATCGCGGGGGTCGAACACGATCGGCGCATCTACGATTGGAACAAGGTTCTGGTGTTCAACCTCGGCTTCGACAGGAAGGGGCCGAGCGGTGTGCATTGGATCTACTACCCGCAGCGCGACCTCTCGTTTTATCGCGTGGGCTTCTACGACAACATTTTCAACACCGACCGCATGAGCATGTACGTCGAGATCGGTCGCCCGAAGGACTGGCGCCCAGCCGAGGGCGAAGTCGATGCGCTTCGCGAGCAGGTGCTCGATGATCTCGTGCGCGCCGGAATCGTCGACGGGCACGAACTCGTCGCATCGCACTCGGTGCTGCTCGATCCCGCGTACGTGCACATCACCGAAGCGTCCATTGCCGACGCTCAAGCGAAGCGCGACGCCCTCGCCGAGGAGGGCGTTCATTCCATCGGCCGCTACGGGCGGTGGACCTACTCGAGCATCGAGGACAACATCGTCGAAGCCCGTGAGCTTGCCGCGGCGATTGCGCCCTAGACCAACCCGGCGGCCTGGTAGTCCCTGCGCGTGTACGTCGGTGGCGTGAAGTCGGGGCGGGCGAAGATGTAGCCCTGCCCGTAGTGGGCGCCGGCGTCCCGCGCGGCACGGACATCGTCGGCCATTTCAAGGCCCTCTGCGACGACGCGGGCGCCGAGCTCCACGCAAAGGCGCGTGATGGCGCTGACGAGGCGCTGAAGGCGCTTGTCGCGAGCGAGGTTGCGGGTGAGCCCGCGGTCGAGCTTCACGATTTCGGGGGACAGATCCGCGATGTACTTCAGGTTGGAATAGCCAGCGCCGAGGTCGTCCACGGCGAGCATCACGCCCTTGCCACGCACTTCGCGGAGCACGTTGCTCACGAGGTCAAAGTGCGTGAGCGGCACGGATTCCGTGATTTCGAGATAGACCGCGTGTTCGTGCCGGAAGATGGGATCGTCCGGCTGCACGAGCCAGCCCTCGTCGAACTCATGCGGGTGGATGTTCAAGAAGAGCGACGACGCACCGCAGGACTCCACCGCAAGTTCGCGAATGGCCCGGCCAAGCGCGCCGCACATGCCTGCCTGAATCGCGTCGGCAAACATCGCGGGTGGGCTTTGGTATTGCGGTGACGTGCTGCGAACGAGGGCCTCGTAGGAGAACACTTCGCCAGCACTGAGATCGATGAGCGGTTGATACGCAACGCGGAGTTCGCCCTGCTTGAGTACGCCGGGGACGTCCGCCGGCGACGAACGTCGGCCGTGGTGGAACGTGTCCTCCTGCGTGCCGAGCCATTCGACGAAGTTGCTCGCAACCATCGGTAGCGATTGGAGTATAGCGACCGACCATCGCTGGCGGAAAGCTACTGCTGGAACGGATAGAGGCGCGGAAGTCGTAGGATGTGGGTGAGCGCATCCAATGCCGTGCGGCTTTCGATGAGCAATTTCGGGTCGCGGAGGTCATCGGGCGCCAGTTCTTCGCGATAATGCCGTTCCGCCCACCGCACGAGTTCTCCGTATCGCTCTTCGTCGAGGAGGCATTCCCGATGAACCTCGTCAAGATCGACTGGCCGCAGTGGCACGCGTAGGCGCAGGCAGGCGGGACCGCCGCCGTTGCGCATGCTCTCGCGGAGATCGAAGAACTCGATGCGTCGGATGGATGCGGAGCCACCCACGATTCGGTCGATGACGGCCCGCGCCTTCGGGTGCGATTCGCACTCGGCGGGAGCAATGAGGCAGAGCGTGCCGTCCGGGAGCGTCACGAGCTGCGAGTTGAAGAGGTACGTCGTCACGGCGTCCGTGACGGCAAGCTCGCCGCGCTCAACGAGGATTGGCTCGAACTCGGGGCCCACGCGTTCACCCAACGCACGAACCACGGCCGCCGAATCGACAAAGGCATCCTCGTGGTAGAGGAGTACGCGGCCGTGGCCGACGGCGATCACGTCGTTGTGGAAGACGCCGGCATCGATCACCGCGGGGGATTGCTGCGCGAACACGGTGTTCCGTTCGTCGAGCCCGGCGAGCCGAGCGACCGCTTCCGACGCTTCGCGCGTTTGCCGTGCGGGGAATCGTTTCGGGGCATCGCCCGAACCGAGGCCGAGCCGGCCGTACACGAAAAGGTGCACGCCGTGCCCATCGGTGCCGCAGAACCGTGTGTGATTCGCCGCGCCTTCATCGCCCAGCGCCGGCGTCGCCGGAAGTGGCGCGTGATGAATGAAGTGTGGCGACGGGAATACCCGCGCGAGGTTCCGCGCCGTGTGGGCGGCCTCGATGGAGCGATGGAAGCTCGAAACCAGGTTTGCCGGAACGAAGTGGGGGCGCCCGTCGTCGGCGTCCGTGGCCGGGACGGTGGTCGCGGCGTTCGCGACCCACATCGACGAGACCGACGAGCACGCCGCGAGGAGCGTGGGGGCCTTGGCGCCGGCTTCCGCGATGACTTCCGAGTCCTTGCCGCCGAAACCGAGGCGCCGGAGCGTGGCGATGTCCGGTCGCTCGAGGGGAGGGAGAACCCCCTGCGGGATGCCCAGGTCCGCGAGGGCCTTCATCTTCCGCAGCCCCTGGAGCACGGCCTCCCGCGGCCGTGACACGCTGCCCCGGTTCGACGTCGACGCGAGGTTTCCGTAGGCGAGGCCCGCGTAGTTGTGTGTCGGGCCGACCAGCCCGTCGAAGTTCGCTTCGAGAACCGTCACAGCGCGCGGTACGTGAAGCTGATGAACGGCGCGCCAAGGACAAACGGGCCCACGTCGCCACCGATGGGTCGAATGAGTGCCAAATCGATGCCGACGGCGCTCCAGTAGAACCGCACGCCGTAGTTGAAGAGGAACCCGTCGGCCCCCGAGATGCCCACATCGGTGTCGGCGACCAACGTGTACATGACCTCGCCGAGGAGGGCGAAGTGCTCGCCAACTTCACCCACGTAGCCGGCGCTCAACGTGACGGGCACGACGGAACTCACCTCGTTCGTGATGAGCATGTTCGCGCCGATGGAGATGGAATGCCGGCAGGCGATGTCGATGCAAATCTGGCCAACGGACCCGAGCCGTGCGCCGTAGACCGTGTCGAACTGGGAATCCGTCAAGAAGAACACATCGAAGGCGCCGAAGCCGGCGAGCTTGAAGTGGTCCGTTCGAAGAACGTTCACCTTGGCGGTGAGGTCGAAGAAGTAGGGTTGGTTCTTGAAGAACGGCGGAATGCCGGTCAGCGCCACCTGAATGCGGTCGTGCACCGCGTATCCGACCTGGAGCAGGAACAACTCGTAGTCCGAGAAGAAGAGGGTGCCCACGGGCTGGGTCTCCGCGGTCGATGTGATGACCACGCGGTCGACGTTCGCATTGGCTTCACGGCGAGCCTCCCACGGCGCCGGTGCGGCGGCGGGGTCCTGTGCGAACGCGGTGTTCGCGCCGAGCGACGCCGCCAGGACAAGCGCCGCCAGTTGAAGACGGTTTCGGTAGCTAGACGCCATATGGACCCCCTTCCGGGCGGCGGGAGCCTAGCGGGTTCCGTCCGGGGTTGTCGACGCGCCGGGGGGCGCAAGTTGCGGCGAATTTGCATTGGGATACACGAGGAGATGATCGACCCCGAGGCGCGCGCCGGGCGTTGTGGTGCGGATTGTCACGTCCACCGGGCCAGCAGCCAGCGCCTGCGACCAGCGCGCGTCGAGGAACTGACGGTCGACCGAAAGATCGGTCGTGGTTCGTCCAAGCTTCACCGTGACGGGTACGGCGGCCTCCGCGTCCGTGCGCCGGAGCCGAAGCAGCACCGTCGCGGGCCCATTGGCCGCAACGGCGGGGGGCACGTTGAACTTCAGGTGCACGGTGTCCCCGTTGGATTCACACCAGGTCTGCTCGCGGTAGTTCCAGTCGTGGTACGGGTCTTCCTCGTGGCAGGCGCCAAAACCCTGGAGGCCCGCGCCGCCACGTCGCACGTCGGTTCCCGCGATGATGCCAGCGTCGATGGCACCGAGACGAACCAGTGTTTCCGGTGCGTTCCGGAGTGCGGGCTCGAGCCGTGACGCATCGAGCACAATCGGAATCGCTTCCGTCGCATGCATGTACCCGAACGCTCGCACGACTTGGTCGCGGACGTCCGTGCGCGACTCCCACGACAGCATGTCAACGAGCAACTGATACGCGCGCATGTCACCGATCATGCCCAGCGCGACCACCGTGAGGTGCCGAAGCCGTGACTCGGGAATCAGGTCGATGAGTGGCTCGACGCCCCGCTCGTCGCGCATGCGTCCGAGCCAACGAACGGCCTCTTCGCGGTCGTAGGTGGTCGTCGTGACCCAGAGCGCGTCGATGAGGCCCGGCACGGACGCCGGGTCACGCATGCGCGCGAGGGAGACGGCGGCGCGGGCACGGATGTCCGGGTCCTCCGCGTAGGCGAGGCGCCGTAGCGCCGCGTGGGCCTTCGGGTTTTCGAGGCGTCCAAGGGCGATGGCCGCCTCCGCGGACACCAAGGCGTTCTTCGAGCGAAGGGCCCCCAGCAACGCGGTGGTCGCCATCGGGTCCGCGAGGAGGCCGAGGATGCGTGCGGCCTCGCGACGAATGCTCGGGTCCACCGATTCGTCGGCGACGGCCTTGGAGAGCGGCGTGACCGAACGCCGGTCCCAGAGGCGCCCCTGTGCGATGGCGGCCAGGAGTGGGTCCCCTTCGGAACTGGAGGCGTCGCCACCGCGGCGCGGCGCACGCGACAGGCCATCAAGCCAGGCGTAGACCTCGCCCTTGAGCACGCCCAGGTCCTTCGAGTCTGCGCGCGCGAGGTTCGTGCGCTCGCCCGGATCCTTCTCGAGGTCGTAGAGCTCGAAGAAACCGAAGCGCAGGTCCGCGATGATCTTGAGCGGCCATCGGACGCCCATGCGCATCTTGAGCACGCTCGAGAACGCCGGACCCATGTCCGGGAGGCGTCCGAGCATCACCGCGCGCAGGTCGTCGCCGCGCATGCTTGCTGGAATCTTCGCATGCGTCATCCCGAGGATGGTCGGCGCGATGTCGACCGCCTCCACCTGGCCCCCGATACGTCGGGGCGGCAGGTCCGGTGCGCGGATGAGGAGCGGGATGCGTACCTGCTCTTCGTAGAGCGACGAGCCGTGGTACACGCCGCCGTGCTCGCGGAATTCCTCGCCGTGGTCGGCCGAGATCACGACCACCACGTCGCGCTGCATGCGCTGGTCGAAGCCGTCGATGAGGCGGCGAATCTCCTTGTCCGCGTGGAGAATCTCGCTGTCGTAGCGGGCCATGTTGTCCGTGCCGAAATGCGTGGCGCGGTACGGCTCGTGGACATCGAAATAGTGCACCCATGTGAAGGACGGGGGCTCCCCGTCGGCGACGACGCGGTCGGCTTCGGCGAGGGCGGCGTCGGTGAGTGGCTCCGCGGCCAAGTCGCGGTGGTCGTGTCGGTCGAAGCCGAAGGCGTTGTCGCGGTAGCGCTTAAGACGCTCGCCTTCGGTGTGAAAGATGCCGAGCGGAAAGAACGTGGCGGTGTGGTAGCCCGCCGACGCGAGGGCCGTTGCCAACGTTTCGGTCGGGGGCGGACGACCGAGGTCGAGGGTGTCGTGGAGGTACTCGCTCGTCATGAGCGAGCTCAGCGAGTAGCTCGAGTGGGGCGCCTGGGCGTAGGCACGCTCAAAGACGACGCTCGTCTTTGCGAAGGCATCGAGGTTCGGCGATGTGGGGCGCGCGTACCCGTAGTTGCCGATGTGGTCCGCGCGGAGGGCATCCACCGTGATCAAGAGCACGTGCGCGCCTTCCCAGGTGGGTAGGTCGGCACCGCGCGCGAGGACGGCTTGCCGCTCTTCCCGTGCGGCGCGCGCTTCGGCCGCCGCGCGGCGAGTCGCCTCGTCTTCCTTGCCGCTCCGGAAGAGGGGCTCGAGGGCGCGCATGAGCGATTGACTGTTCGATGCGCGCGCGTCCACGAGCGCCACGCGCGCGTTGGCGTGGTGCGGAAGACTCGCGAGGTGCGCGACAAAAAGCGCCGTCGCGGCCAGAAGCACGGCCCCTCCCACGCGGATTCCCGGCGGCTTGAGCAAGCGGGCTTCGGGAAAACCCAGCGACAGCAACGCCACCGACCCCGCGGCCAGGGCCCAGGCGGCCACCGTGAGCAGCGAGTGAAGGTAGATGTACAGGTTCGGCAGCACCCACTGGTCGATCTTGGAGAGCGCGAACGACCCGCCGAGCGCCAGCGCCGCGACCGCCCGCAGACCGGCACGGGAGGGAAGGGTGGCGATGCGTAGCCCGATCACCGCGGCGACCGACGCGCCCGCCGCGACGAGCACCCCGGCGACGAACTCGTAGAGACCACGATTCGCAAGCTTCGACGCGGACCCGCCGGAGAACAGGTGCATGGCGAGGTACGCCGCCAACGGCACCGCCGCTACGCCGGCGGAGAGCGCCCATGCCCGCGGCCGCTTGCCCGCCCACGCGGCCGTCGCCGCAAGGACCACGCCCGCGAGTGCGCCCGCGACCGCGCCCGCGGGCACGAGCGACGCCACGAGGTGAAGCAGGAGCCACCCGCGATCGGGCCAAGTCGCCTGCCAGAGCCAGGTGGCGCCGAAGTCGTTGAGCGCCAGCACCGCGCCCCCAACCGCGCCGCACGTGGCCCCCGCCGACATCGCCTTCGGGGCGGCGTGGCGAAGGGCTTCAAGGGCTTTGGACGTCATTTCCGGAGGCGAGGATGGGATTCGAACCCACGTATGACGGTTTTGCAAACCGTTGCCTAACCACTTGGCTACCTCGCCCTAGTGCGAGCGGCGGATGTACCGCTGAACGTCATTTCTGTCCAGGCCTGGGCCCGTGCATGCAGGGCTTTCGGCGGCTGCTTTGACCTGGTCCGCCAAGGGCGCTACAGGGCCCGCCCATGCGCATTGGATTCTGGGGGTCACTCCCACTCATCGTTTCCTGCTTGGGTCTGGTCGGCTGCGCGAGCATCGCGGCCGGCTCGACCATTCGTGTCATCGACGGCGCCGCGCCCGCACTCGGCCGCTTCGAAGACCCGCAGCTCGCGGAGGACGCCATCCCGGGCTCCATCGCCACGATGGAAGGCGTGCTCATCCTGAAGCCGGACAACCTGACGCTGCGCCGTTCCATCGCGCGCGCGTACTCGTCGCTGGGGTTCGGATTCCTCGTCAACCACATGGAGGACGCCTACGCGAACGACGACGAAGCGCTCGCGGAGACCTACCGTGTGCGCGCGAGCCTCGCGTTCAAGCGAGCTCGTACCGTGGTGCTTGAGGGCATGACGGCCGAGAACGACGAAGGCGGCGGCGCACTCGAGCAGAAGAAGCGTGGCATCGAGGCGTGGAAGAAATACGTCGCGACGTTCGACGACGAGGAACTCGCTGAGCTGCTCTTCTGGGGCGCGTACTCGTGGGCGCAGTACATCTCGCTAAACCAGAACGACGCCGACGCGATGGCGGACCGCGAGTTCGCGGCGGCGCTCCTCGAGCACGTCATCAAGCTCGACGGTTCCGTGCAGAACTACGCGCCGTACGCGCTTCGCGGCGGGCTTCTTTCCGCCGTTCCCGCGCAGGTCGGCGGCAAGCCCGACGAAGGGGCCAAGCAGTTCGATGTCGCCATCGAGCACACGAATCGCCAAATGTACATGTACATGGTCATGAAGGCGCGCTTCGTGGCCGTCGCCCTCCAGGACCGCGCGATGTACAAGAGCCTCCTCGACGAGGTCATCGCCGGGGACCCGGACGTGGTCCTCGATCAGCGCCTTTCAAACCGCCTCGCCAAGCTCCGTGCGGAGCGATACTTGGCGCAAATTGACGACCTCTTCATGCCCGAAGAGCCGGGCGAGCCCGCCGTGGATGCGGCGGCGCCCGAGGCCGGCGCTGCGGCGACCCCGGCGGCTGCAACCCCGGCGGCGGCTGCCCCCGCGGCGGCCCCCGCATCGGCGAAGAAGCCCGCATCTGATTCCAAACCCCGTTGAATGGGCGCGCCCCCGCGCCGGTCTACCCAACTTCGTTTCGAGGTGAACCCATGACTGCATTGAAAAAGCGAGCAATTTTCCTTCTTCCGGTCCTCGCGCTCCTGGGCCTCTCCGTGGCCCCCGCGGCCGCCGACGATGCGGCGGGCGGTGAGACGAAGACCATTTCGATCGCCACCTTGGCCCCGCCCGGGTCCACCTGGATGCGCGTCTTCGAGTCGTGGAACCGCGAGGTCCGCCGCCGAAGCAACAAGACGCTCCAGCTCCGCTTCTACGCCGGTGGCGTTCAGGGCGACGAGTCGGAGGTCATCCGCAAGATTCGTAGCGGCCGCCTCGACGGTGCCGCCCGTCACCGCCGTGGGCCTCTCGCAGATTCACCGCCCCGCGCTGGTCTTCCAGATCCCTGGCATCCTTCAGAACTACGACCAGCTCGACAAGGCGCGCGCCGCGCTCGGGCCCGAGCTCGACAAGGGCTTCTCCGAGGCCGGCTTCAAGATGCTCGGTTGGGCCGACGTCGGTCAGACCCGCATCTTCTCGCGCTCCCCGGTGAAGACGCCCGCCGACCTCGCGAACAAGCGGCCGTGGCTCTGGCGTGACGACCTCGTGCTCCCGAGCTTCTACGGCTCGACGAAGACCACCCCGGTCCCGCTTCAGGTGCCCGAGGTGCTCGGCGCGCTTCAGACGAACCGAATCGACACGCTCATCGTGTCGCCCGTATCGGCCGTCTCGCTCCAGTGGTCGTCGCGCGTCACGCACATGACCGCGTTCCCGATCAACATCACGGTCGGCGGCACCGTCCTCAGCGACAAGACGTTCAAGTCGCTCTCGGCGGAACACCAGAAGATTCTCCTCGAGACGGCCGACCAGTTTCACGCCCTCGCGCGGCGCAACCTGCGCAACGACGAGAAGCAGGCCCTCGCGACGCTGGCGCAGCGCAACATCTCCGTCGTGAACCTGTCGAAGGCGGAGGAAGACCAGTGGCGCGCCCTGAGCGCCAAGGCACGCGCGAAGCTCGCTGGGAAGATCGCCGACGCCAAGTTGGTCGATCAGGTCGCGAAATTCGGTCAGGAATAGCCGCGTTACGGCGCGGGGAAGGCACAACCACGTTTCGCCATGGCTGCTTCCCCGACCGCCCGACCCGCGCCGTTCTTTCGCCCGTTCGATTTCCTCGATCGGGGCATTCTCCTCGCGGAGAGCGCGCTCAGCTTCGTCATCGTGATCACGATGGTGCTCGTCGCGTTCCTCGCGGCGGCGGCCCAGCTCCTCGGCATTGACCATCCCTTGCTCGTTCGCTCGGTGGACGTGCAAATGCACGGGACCATCTGGGCGGCGTTCCTCGGCGCGAGCTTCGCGACGCGTGGGCGCAAGCACTTGGCGATCGACGTGCTCGGGCGCCTGCTCAAGCCGCGGGGTCGTCATGCACTCGCGGGCGTTTCGCAGGTGCTCGGGTCCGCCATCGCCGCTGCGCTCGCATGGGCGATTCAGGGCTCGCTCCTCGAGCGTGCCGAGCAGCTCCACGAGCAGACCGAACTTCTCAAGCAGCAGGGGCTCGCGACGGCGGTCGACCGAAGTTTCGAGTTCCAGTTCATCATCCCGGTGGGGTTTGCGCTCATTGCCGTGCGCCTGCTCTTGCACGGCTTCCATGAGTTCATGGCGGCGGCGCGCCGGGGTGCCGAGGCGGTGTCGCCCGAGGCGCCGGCGGAAGCGCCGAGCCCACCGCGTGTCGCGCCCATCAGCTATGCGAGCGGGCCCGTGGTGTTCGTGGCGCTGGCCACGTTGGGGCTCGTGGCGGTGGTCGCGAGCGGTTCGGTGGTCGCTGCGCCCCTCTGGACCCTCGGCGGATTGGCCGCGCTGACGCTGGCCGTCCCGCTTTTCCTCCGTTGGCGGCGCACGGGTTCGCTGGCTGCGCCCCTCGAATCGCCGGTGGAAGTGGTCGAGCGTTTCGTTCCCGCGGAGGCCGCCGTGGGCGCGGCGGGCGTCGTGGCGGTGCTCGCGTTCGTTTACTTCGGTGTCGAGAACCTGGCCGCCATCCCCATCGCGTGGGGCGTTGCGTTCTTCGCCGTCATGGCGCTCACCGGTGCGCCGCTCTTCACGTTCCTCGGCGGGCTCGCGTGTTTCCTGTGGCTCCACGGGAGCGATACGGTCCCGGCGACGGAACTCCGCGTCGCCGTCGAAGACGTGCTCGGTGAGCACTTCGCACGCATGAGCGTGCTCCCGACGATCCCCATCTTCACCTTCGCGGGCTACCTCATGAGCGAGTCGAACACGCCCGCGCGCCTCGTGCGTGTGGCGCGTGCGTGGCTCGGTTGGTTCCCCGGCGGCAT
>JAWKRM010000016.1:0-88443 GCA_041389625.1 Polyangiales bacterium | reverse complement strand
GCCACGGTGGGCTGGAGGATACCACCGGGTGTGGGCGAGCCCCAACTGAACGGGGCCCCCCATGATCAGACAGTGATCAGAGCTCGTTGAGCCGTGCGACTTTGCCGAGGCCCTGCTCGAGCCGGCCCTGGATTTCCATCGTTTGCACGACGAGTGCCTTGAGGTCGCTGATCTCGCCAACGTAGATCGCGAACTCGCTCGCGCCCTGACCGAGCACGCCGGCGCTCTTGGTCGGGTCGACGATGAAGACGTAGTCGCTGGGCGCGTCGCCGAGGCTCGTGCCTTCTCGGAAGATCTTCTTTTCCACGGTCTGTGACGAGCGAAGGGAGCTGCGCATGAGCACCGCATCTTCACTGCCCTCCTTCGGGGCGAGGAAGACGAGGCCACACATCGTGCGGCCTTCCACGGTGGTGGGAACGCAGCCCGTGGGCGTCGCGACGACCTCCGCCGTGGCGGCGGAGGCATCGAGGGCCTTCCTGCGCTGCTCGGAGAGCGTGCGCGCGGCGAGGCGCTCGATCTTGTCCCACATCAAATTGATGTTGTTGTAGTAGGCGAAAAGGTCGTCGACCGTCGTGCCTTCGAAGGCAAGGTAGCGCTTGCGGGCGAACTGACCTGCGTCGAAGGGCTTCTTCAGCGCGCGCAGGCGTTCGATGGCGGCGTAGTCCACACGCGGCGCGGCGCCGCCCTGGCCCTTGGCCGCGGCGAGTGTTGCGTCGATGGCGGTCTGCGTCTGCTCCATGACGGAGCGGGCACCCTGCACGGCGCTATAGATGTCCTTCGCGTCGCGGAGGGCGAGGTTGAACTGCTGGCGTTCGCCCGCGAGGCTCGACACAAAGTAACCGACAGCCAAACCGAGCACGAGCCCGGCGGCGAGCAGAAGCGCGACCTTGACCGTGGACTTCTTCCCGGCCGCGCCCTCGGCGATGGCCGCGTCGTCGACGACGATGCGAACTTCCTGGGGGCCGCGCTGCGGCGCAAGGTTGCTCGGAGCAAACGGGTCCGCCGCCTGGGCCGGCGTGCTGCCGACGAAGGGCGGGGGTGCCACGGCACCGGGACCAACGCCGGCCACGGGGGCGGGCACGCTCGGCGTCGGCGCGGGGTATCCCCCGGGGCTCGACGGACGCATGCTCGGTGGGCGCACGCTCGTCGGCGGGGCGCCGGGTGGCTGCAGCGAGCCGGGCGACGAGCCGCCGGGTGCCACGGTGCGACCGAGGCGAGCTTTTAGGTCCTTGATCTTCTTGGGGTTCGACGGCGAATCGGCCATGGGTCCTCGGGAGGCGCACGTTATCGTAGGCCCCCCTGAAGTCAAGGATGGGAAGCCCTCCAACTGCTACACTCCCTGGCCCATGAAGGCGCCGGCATTCTCCGAAGGCGCGGCGGCCGTCCGCGGCGGGCGTTCCGTGCCGTATTGGCATGTAGGTGACGGTAGGCCGTGCTCCTCGCCAACGGGATCGTGGTGGTCCGAAGCTTTGGTCGAGCGAGATTGCGCACTTCGCCGACGGCTACCGGTGGCTCAGCGGGAGTACGACGCGGGCGGCATCGATACCGGTTGCAGGGGGGCTCATCGAGCGACAGGTCGGCGATGCGCTTGCGATCCTCGATGCCGAGTCGGTGGAGCAAACGGCCATCGTCGGTTGGTCGTTTGGGGCGAAGGTTGCGATGGAGCTTTTCCGCCGCGCGCCGCGCCGCGTTGCGTCGCTCGTGCTCGTGGGTGCCGTGGCGGGAAACCCGTGGGAACACCGTTCCATCGCAGGTTCGGTTCTTCCGCGCGTCCTGCGCCTGTCGAATCGCTTCGGTGGCGCCCTCGAGTCCGTGATGACTCGCGCGGCGCGTTGGCCGGAGACGTCGCTCTGGGCCCGTCGTCTGGGCGTCGTCAGCCCGACCTTGAGCACGGAACTTGGGTCGGAACTCGCGGACGCGCTCGGCCAGATCGACTTCGAACGGGTGCGCACGTTTCTGCGGGCCATGGAGACGCACGACGCGTCCGATGTGCTCCACGCCATCGATGTCCCGGTTCTCGTGATTTCCGGAGACCGCGATTTCGCCTCCACGCGGGAGGCGGCGGAGCACATCGTCCGATCGGTACGAGGCGCCGAGCTGATGACGGTGCCCGGCGGAAGTCACTTTGTGCATGCGGAGTACCCAGGTTGAGTTAGCCTCCGAATCGAGAAATTTTCCGCGAGCGTGGCTACGCCGATGCGGTGCCCGCACGCCGTTCGAGCGCACCCCCACCGCCACCGGGGATGGACCAAAACCGTGATCCTCGTCATCGATAACTACGATTCGTTCACGTACAACCTCGTTCAGTATCTCCGCACGGAGGCCGCCGAGGTCGAGGTTCGCCGAAACGACGAACTCGACGCCGCCGCGGCGCTCGCACTCGCTCCGGCGGGCATCCTGCTCTCACCGGGGCCCGCGCAAGTCCGGACGAAGCGGGCGTCACGCTTTCGGTGATTCGGGAGCTCGGCGGGAAGGTCCCGTCTTTGGCGTTTGCCTCGGTCGCAGGCCATCGGGCGGGCCTTCGGTGGTCGCGTGATGCGCTCACCGCGCCTCATGCACGGACGCACGTCGCCCATCGAGCACGATGGCAAGGGCGTCTTCACCAGGGCTTCCCTTCGCCCTTTGTCGCGACGCGATACCACCGCTCATCGTGGACCGCGACTCCTTGCCCGCGGAACTCGAGCCCACGGCCTGGACCGCAGAGGAGAGCTGATGGGGCTCCGCCATCGGACCCTCGACATCAGAAGGCGTCCAGTTTCATCCGGAATCGTTTTTGACCGAGCACGGCCACGCACTGCTCAAGAACTTCGTCGACCGTGCGGAGGGACGCCCGTGAGGGCCGACATCCTCCAGCGTGCCATCGGCGGAGAGGCCTCTCCGCCGAGGACGTACGCGCGGCGATGGGGGCCATGCTCGCAGGGAGGCCAGTGAGGCGCAGATGGCGGGGCTCCTGGTGGCCCTCAAAATGCGCGGCGAAACGGTGGCGGAGATCGCAGCGGCGGCCGCGTGATGCGGGAGCGATGCGCCGCGGTGGACCTCGGGCTCCCGGCGGGTACGCCCGTCGTGGACACGTGCGGCACGGGTGGGGACGGTGCGGGCACGTTCAACGTATCCACCGTGTCGGCGCTGGCGTTGGCGAGTGTGGGTGTGAAGGTGGCAAAGCACGGCAACCGTGCCGTGTCCTCGAAGTCGGGCAGCGCGGACCTACTCGAGGCCCTCGGAATCCCACTCGACGTTCCGCGGGGAGGTCATGGCCGCTTCGGTGCGCGACCTGGGCATCGGGTTCTTCTTCGCGCCGAGCTATCACCGCGCCGTGCGACATGTGGCGCCGGTACGACGGGCGCTTGGCGTCCGGACATTGTTCAATCTGCTCGGCCCGCTCGCCAACCCTGCCGGTGCGACGTGCCAGCTACTCGGCGTGTATGACCGCGGGCTGGTCCGGCCCATGGCGGGAGGCACTTCGCGACCTCGGAGTTCAAAGCGCATGGGTTGTGCACGGCGAGCCTGGCATCGACGAGATTTCGCTCCACGGCGTCACGCACGTGGCGGACCTCGAGGGGGCCACGTACTTGAGCGTTCGGTCACGCCGGGTGACTTCGGGATGCTCGTCCATGAACCCGGGGCGATTCGAGGCGGGGACGCGAAGGAGAATGCGGCCATCACCGAACGGCTGCTCGCGGGGAAGTTTCCCCGTACTTCGACGCGATCGATGAACGCCGCCGCCGCCCTTGTGCTCGCGGACCGTCGCGTCGCGCCGTCCGATGCGGCCGCGCGTGTGGCGGAGGCGATTCGTTCCGGTGCCACGAAGGCGCTTCTCGTGCGTTGGGTCGCCTACCTTCCAGAAGGGCGCCGCTTGAGTCACGACGTCCTCGCGGACATCGTCGCGCGGCGCGGCGAAATCCGCGCCGTCAACGGCACGCCGGTCCATTGGGCGCTGCTGAACCCAGTACCCTTCGATCCGGACCGTGGGCGGCGTGCGCTCGAAGTGCCCCAGGCGAAACGGGCGCCGCTCCCGAACGTGCTCGCCGAGATCAAGTTTTGCTCGCCAAGCGCAGGTGTCATTCGTTCGCGTACTCCGGGGATGTCACGCGCATCGCCCGCGCGTACGCGGCGGGTGGTGTTGCCGCCATCAGCGTGCTTGCGGACGGTCGGGCTTTGGGGGAAGTGTCCTCGACGTGCGGCGCGCGGCGTCGGTCGTTCCGTGTCCTGTGCTGTTCAAGGAGTTCGTGCTCGACGAGTGCCAAGTTCGCTGGGCGCGCGCGCCGGTGCGTCCCTCGTGCTGCTGATCGTGCGTGCGCTTGAAGACGACGCGCTCATCAGTCTTGTGGATGCCACGCGCCGCGCGGGTCTCGAGCCCGTGGTGGAAGCCGCCGATGCCGCCGAACTCGAACGCGCTTCGTACCGGCGCCTCGATCGTAGGCGTCAATGCGCGAGACCTCCGCACGTTCCACGTCGATGCGGAGGGCGCGGAGGCCCTCGTGGCGCGGATTCCCACGGACCGCGTTGCGATCCGCATGAGCGGTATCCGAACGAAAGCCGACTATCGTTCGCTCGCCACGTCGCGGGCGGATGTCGTGCTCGTCGGGGAGGGCCTCATGCGTACGTCGGACCCGGCCGCGGAACTCGCTGCGTGGCGCGCGTGATTACGCGTCTGCACTGGGAAATCGAACGCTGAAGGTGGCGCCGCGTCCCGGTTTGCTTGTGACGTCGATGCGGGCGCCATGGGCGTCGACGATCTGTTTGACCAGGGCGAGACCGAGCCCAACGCCCTGACGGCGGCCGGAGTAGAACGTATCGAAGAGCTTGTTGCGAGCGGTCTCCGTGATGCCCTCTCCGTGGTCGGAGACCTCAACGACTTTGAAACCGGCATCGTCCGAGAACACACGCAGGGTCACGGGCATGCCCGGCGAGCTCGCCTGGATCGCGTTCTTGACGAGGTTCCATACGACCTGCCGAACCTGATCGGCATCGATGAGTGCATCGCAGGACTCGGTCGATCGTTCGTACCGAATGTCCACGTTGGTCAGACGACCGAGTCCCTGGCGTGCCATCTGAACCACGTCGTCCACGACCGCGCTCAAATCGCGTCGGACTCGATTTGCCTCCACCGGCTTTCCGACCCGGAGCATGGTGGTCACGAGCCCGTTAAGGCGCTGCGCTTCGTCGAGGACGATGCCGAGGAGGCGACGCTCCTCTTCGCTGAGTTCCGCCGATTCGCGGACCAACTCCACCGAACCCGAAATGGACGACAGCGGATTTCGAATCTCATGCGCGAGGCCGGCGGCGAGGCGGCCGAGGCCCGCAAGTTGCTCCGATCGCTCGGCGGTTGCGCGGAGTTCGGCGATCTCCGTGAGGTCCTGAAACATGAGGAGCTTCCCGGTTTCACGGCCGTCCGAGTCGCGCAGCGGGCTGATGGAGTAGCCCACCGGAAACCGTTCGCCGTTGACGCGCACGGCCTCGCCCTCTTGACGGGCGATGTCTTCGCTCTCCGTGAGCATACCGACGGGGAGAAACTGCGAAGCCATGCGCCCCACGATTTGGTCGGGATTTGCGCGGAACATCTCCGCTCCCGCGGGATTGACCGACAGCACCGTGCCGTCGAAGTCCGTGCTGATGAGCCCCGAGGACATGGATCGCACGATGTCATTGTTGAGCTGCGCGAGCGCCATGGCGCTCTGAGCCGCGAGTTTGAGTTCGCCGCCCGTGGTCAAAATGCGCGAAGAAAGGTTGCTCGCGAGCAGCGAGACCACGACGAGACCGATCAGGTTGCGGAAAATGTAGAACGCGGTGTCACCGGAGCTGAGGACGTAACGATCCACCGCCTGATCGGGCGGGTGAGGGAGCCAGCCGTTCGCGACCATGGCGCCGAGGGTCAAGAACGAGAAAAGCGCGAACCCGGCGGTGACGAGCGTTGCGCGCGGCCCGATCGTGATGGCCGCCATGAGCACCGAGATGCCGTAGAGAAACGTGAACGCGCTGCCGACGCCGCCCGAGACGTAGACGAGGCCCGACGTCACGGCGAGGTCGAAGGCAATCTGTACGGCCGCCTGCGTCGTGAGGTTGCGTGCGAGGGCAAGCCACGCGGCAAAGGCGACCGAACCGCCGTAGGTCGCGGCGATGAGCAGGCTCAGGAAGGTCGGAGTAAATCGCGAATACTCGGCTTCGCCACGGATGCCGACCCACATCGTGGCGCCGAGGAGCAGGGTTGCGACCACCAGGCGGCCGACCATGAGCCACTGGAGGCGGCGCCGTTGGACGTGCGCACCGTCCGCCGCGTGTGGACGGAGGCGTTCGATGGTTGAGACACGCGGATCGGTGCCCTCGGCGGGAAGCGACGAGACTCGCGGGACGACGTCGTTCCTCGATTCCGCCACGGTGCCGCGCGGGCTAGTGCCCGCTGACCGCGCCGGCGAGGTCGAAGATGGGCATGTACATGGCGATAAGGATGAAACCGACCATGCCGCCGATCACCACCATCATGAGCGGTTCGAGCAGCGAGGTGAGCGCCGCGACGGCGACGTCCACTTCTTCTTCGTAGAAGTCGGCGATCTTGTTGAGCATCTGATCGAGCGCACCGGTCTGCTCGCCGACGCCGATCATCTGCACGACCATGGGCGGGAACGCGTTGGTCTGAAGCAACGGCTCGGCCATGGTCTGACCTTCTCGAATCTTGTCCGCGGTCGTCATGATCGCCGTTTCGATGACGCTGTTGCCCGCCGCGCGACCCACGATTTCGAGGGCGTCGAGGATCGGAACACCCGAGGTGAGAAGGGTGCCGAGCGTGCGGGTGAAGCGGGCAACGGCGATCTTGCGCATCACGGGCCCGAGGATGGGGGCCGAGAGGAAGATGCGGTCCCAGACCTTTCGCCCGGTCGGGTTCCGGAAGCTGTAAATCAAGCTTCCCACGACGGCGCCGACGCCGAGCACGATCCAAATGATGTTCCCCACGACGAACTGGGACATGTTGATGACGAACCGGGTGATCGCCGGGAGGCCTTGGCTCGCGCCCATGTCGGCGAACATCTTCTCGAACGCGGGAATAACCCACGTCAGAAGGATGAAGAGCACGATGACCGCGACGGCGAAGACGCCGAGGGGGTAGACCATGGCGCTTCGAACCTGCCGCTTCAGCTTGACGCGCTTTTCGATGTAGATGGCGAGTCGCTGAAGAATCGTGTCGAGAATACCGCCCTGCTCACCGGCGTGGACGAGGTTCACGAAGAGCGTGTCGAAGATCTTCGGGTGCTTCTTGAGTGCTTCCGAGAAGTGCGCGCCCTGCTCAACGGTGTTCTTGATGTCCTTGAGAACTTTGTTGAAGTTCGGGTTGTCGCCCTGGCTCGAGAGAATGTCGAGACACTGAACGAGCGGAAGACCCGCGTCGATCATCGTGGCGAACTGGCGCACGAAGATGACGAGCTCCTTCTCGGACACTGCGCTACCGAAGGAGAGCGACAGGCCCTTGAGCTTCTTTTGGACTTTGACGGGGCTTAGCTGTTGGGCCTTGAGCCGCGTGTGCACCATGTCAGCCGTCTCGGCCTCCATGACGCCCTTGCGGACCTCACCGGTCCTTGCTCGTGCCTCCCAGGCGAATTCAGCCATGCGTCCTCCGGTCGCGTCCGTGCAAACCGTGATGAGCTTAGCTGACCCGGAAATCCGGGGTCAAAGTCGCGACGTGGGCGGAGCGGGGCGCGAGTGCGTACCTGCGCACCAGAAAGCTCCGTTCGCGCTCGAACTGAACACCTATGCCGGTCGGCGGCCCGCGCTTCGCTGGCCGGCGGGGACCACGGGGGAGCCGTGCTCGATCATGCTTTGGAGTTCGGCCACGTCCGTGGACCGGGACAGGGCTTCCTCGAGCGAAATCACGTTGTTCGAGTAGAGCTGGAAGAGGCTCTGGTTCAGCGTCTGCATGCCGCTGACGCCCTGGCCCATCTGCATGATCGAGTAGATCTGGTGGATCTTGTCCTCGCGGATGAGGTTTCGAATGGCGTGGTTCGGGATCATGACCTCGCAGCAGAGAACGCGGCCCGGACCATCCGAGCGGGGCAGGAGGTTTTGGCTCACGACCGCCTGGAGCGAGAAGGACAGCTGCGCGCGGATCTGCGACTGCTGGCTCGACGGGAAGGCGTCGATGATGCGGTTGATCGACTGGATGGCGCTGTTCGTGTGGAGCGTGGCGAAGACCAAGTGACCGGTTTCCGAAACCGTGATGGCGGCCTCCATGGTTTCGAGGTCGCGCATTTCGCCGATGAGAACGACGTCCGGGTCCTGGCGGAGGACGTACTTGAGGGCCATGGAGAAGGAGCTCGTGTCCATGCCGACTTCACGCTGGTTCACCATCGAGAGCTTGTTCGGGTGGAGGTACTCGATGGGATCTTCAATCGTCATGATGTGAAGACGTTCTTCGGAATTGATCTTGTCGATCATCGCGGCGAGCGTGGTCGACTTGCCGGAACCCGTGGGGCCGGTAACGAGGACGAGCCCGCGGGGTAGACGACAGAGGTCGCCGATGACGGGCGGAAGGTTCAACTCCTCGGCCGTCTTGATCTGGAACGGGATCATACGAAACGCGCCCGCGACGGCGCCGCGCTGCGTGTAGACGTTCGCACGGAACCGGGAGAGACCCTTCACGCCGAAGGACAAGTCGCACTCGTTGGAGTTTTCGAAGCGAATCTTCTGCTCTTCGGTGAGTACGGAGTAGCAGAGTGCCTTCGTTTCGACGGGGGTGAGCGGCGGTGTGCGCAGCGGGACGAGGTTGCCGTCGAGGCGCAGCTGCGGCGGGCTTCCCGCGGTCACGTGCAAGTCGGAAGCGCCTCGTTCGATCATCACCTTGAGGAGCTGTTGAAGGGTGATGTTGAGGGAGCTTTCTTGCATGGCGTCAGAGTATCAAAACCCGTCGGCCCGTTGCCAATGCGCTCACGTGGCCGGCTCAATCCATCGTGTCCGGCGTACCCAGCGGCGCCGGCGGTCCGCCCCCTCCACCCGGGCGGCGGCGGCGAGGGCGGTGACAAAGTCCCCCTCCATTCCAAGGCCCGGAACCACCTGCGAGTTCGCCAAAAGCACGTTTCGGAGCGGGGTCTGGACCGGGAGGGCGCAGAGCTCCGCGCCGTGGCGGCGCGCGAACCGGGTGAGGGGCGTCATGCTGGTTGGCCCGCGCGCCCAGGGGTCGCGCGGTGGCACGGCCTCGCCCAGCTCGAGGTCCTGGGCGTCGCGTCCGTCGTGGGGGGAGTCGATGAAGATCGTGTGTCGTCCGAGGAAAGGAAGGAGCTCGCCGAGGGACGCCACCACGCGGTCGCGAAGACCCGTGACGAAGCCCGCCACCTCTTCAATGCCCCGTCGGGGCACGAGCGCTTCGACGGTCAGGCGCTTCGCGTCGCTCCCTTCCACGTCGCCCATCTCGATCCGCAGGGCGTTCTCCGAGACCAGCGGGCGATTCGGATCACGAACATGAAAGACGTTCGGTGCCATCGCGTCGGGGATCGCTTCGGGACGCACGACGAGGTTGAGCGTGTAGCGAAAGTATCGGGGTTGCGGCTCGCCCGCGTCTTCGAAGAGCTGCTCAATCGGCGCGCGATCGACGAAGAGCCGCAGTGCCGAGCCGACGTCCGTTCCAAGGATCACGTGCTCGGCGCCCAGTTCGTCCGTGTGCGCGACGGTTCGGACGGCGTACGCACGATTCCTGCGCGTGAGGATGCGCTCGACACGCTCGCCGCTTCGAACGTTTCCGCCGTGTGCGGTGATGCGTTCGACGAGCAACCGGCGAAAGTCGACCTCTCCGTCCGCGAATCGGGCGAGCCCGTCGCGCCATGCGGAATGCAGGCGTGCGAGCTGAAGGAGTGGCATGCGGTCGGGGTCGGTAAACGACGCAAAACGCGCGGGCGCGAGGATGGCAGCGCGGTAAGGGTGATCGGGACGGAGGGCGGAGAAGGGATCGTGCGCCGTGACCGGGTCGAGTTGGCTTGCGCGGAGGCGTCGCGCGAAGGCACGCGTACCGAAATAGCCGGCCGGTGGCCAAAGATGCGTTGCGTCGAGTGCGGTGCCAAGCGCCACGGAAGCGTCCTTGAGGGCATCCTCCACGTCCATGATTGCGGCGGCCGTGTCCTCGAACTCGCGAGACACTTCCCGCAACAGGCCTTCGCGTGTCGTCGGAATGTCGAATCGATGGCCCGGCGTGCTGATCTGCAAAAGCGGATCGGTGGCCGGCGTACGTTGCCGGAGCGTCGGCAGAAGCGCGAGTTCGCTCAACGCTTGTCGCGCGTGCGGTGAATGACGTGCGAGGAACGAAAAGGGGGCGCGCGGTAGGGTGAATCGCCCAGCCTCGTAGGTGGGCGGTGGCGTGTCGTGTTCGAGGACAAGCACTCGGAAGCCGCGGTTGGCGAGGAGTGCGGCGGAGAGAAGCGCAGGCGGCTGCGCGCCGACGACCACGACGTCGTAATACTCCTTCATCGGGCGGGCGATTCGGGGGCGAGGGGAGGTACCGCGAACATCATGTCGCTCGAACGGCGAGCACTTCGCCATCGCGGAGGTGATTCGAGCGAGAGTTCGCCGCTCGCCACGGCGAGCACGACTGCGGGCAAAAGCCGGTGCTCCGCCGCCTGAATGCGTTGGTGCAGCGTCTCCTCGGTGTCGCCTTCGGCGACGGGAACGGCCGCCTGCGCGACGATGGGCCCGGAGTCGAGGCCCGCATCGACCACGTGCACGGTGCACCCCGTGATGCGCACGCCGCTGGCCAGGGCCTGGCGTGGCGCGTCGCTGCCCGTGAACGATGGAAGTAGCGACGGGTGCACGTTGAGAATGCGGTTCGGGAACCGTTCGAGGAGCGGCGCGCCCACGATTCGCATGAACCCTGCGAGCACCACGAGGTCGGGATTGAGCACGGCGCAGGCCTCGGCAAGCGCCGTGTCCCACGCGGTGCGATCGGTGAACGCCTTTGGGCGAACGACGGTGGTGGGCCACCCGCGCTCCTCGGCGAATACGAGCGCCTTGGCGTCGGATCGATCGGAAACGACGCCGCAGATTTGCGCCTCGCCCGTGGATGCATCGAGTGCACCGCTGAGCGCGCGGAGATTCGAACCCGTGCCGGACGCGAGCACGAGTACGCGAAGTGCCTGGGACTCAGCCATGGAGCGTGACGTCGTTCTGATCCGGAGCGGTCCTTTGCTCCAGATGACCGCAAACCCACGCCTGCTCTCCGCTTCCATGGAGTGCCTGAACGACACGTTCGGCGGACTCGGCGGCGACGACGAAAAGGAAGCCGACGCCCAGGTTGAACGTCCTCCGCATCTCGGACTCGGGGACATCCGCTGCGCGTTGAATGGCTCAAAGATCGCGGGGCGCTCCCAACTGTCAAGCGGACGTGCGCGACCAGTTCGCGTGGCAGCACGCGCAAGGGCAGGTTCCCTTCGATGCCGCCGCCTGTCGCGTGGCTTTTATGGCCCGAACAGGGGCGCTTCCATGGCCGCACGTACAGCACGCGCGTAGATGCGCGTGGGCGTAAGCAACGTGTCCCCGAGGCTTCGGCCGCCGGCGAACAGGCCTCAAGGCTTTCTGGCCACCCACATCCAGCAGCGCCTTTCGCGCGAGGGAGTACCCGTTCGAGTGCAGTCCACTCGAGGCAGCAGCGATCACCGCGTCGCCCGCGGTCGCACCGCGACCGTCGACGATACGCTTGCGGTCGACGATGCCGACTGACAAACCCCGCCAGGTCGTACTCGCCCTTCCGTGTAGCCCAGAAGCCCGGCAGTTCCGCCGTCTCTCCCCCGAGCAACGCGCAGCCCGACTGGCGGCAGCCCTCAACGATGCCCGCGATCACGGCCTCCGCCTGATCCACATCGAGCGACGACGTGGCGAAGTAGTCGAGGAGAAGAGCGGCGTGGCGCCGGTCGTGAGCATCGTTTATGCACATCGCGACGAGGTCGATGCCCACCGTGCGGTGCTTACCAAGGTCGAACGCGAGCTTGAGCTTCGTGCCCACTCCGTCCGTGCCCGCGACGAGCACCGGTTCTTCGAGCCCCTTCGGGATGCCACAAAGGCCGCAAACCCGCCCACGTCGTCGAGGACGAAGGGCGTGCGGGTGGATTTCGCGAGCGGCACAATGCGATCGACGAGCGCATCGCCGCGGTCGATGTCGACGCCAGCGTCCTTGTACGTCAAGCCCATGCGGGCGGGACCGTACGTCCGGGTCCGCGGAGGGTCAAACCGTCGTCGGGACGACGAGTCAGTACCCAGTTGTCGGACACAAACGGGTTCACGTTGAACCCGAACTCCACTTCGTGCTCTTGGCCCGTTTCGTGGTGGCACGCGCGGCGCGTTTCGTTGTCGCGAGGCTTTGGTACGGGGGGAGCCGCTTGAGCGTCAACATGACGCGCCGTGGTTTTCTGCTGAGGTTCAGCGACCAGCGACGTGGTCGTCGCGGCTCTTCAGCGAGACACGCACTCCAGGCGGTGTGTGCTCCCGAAGGCGAGAGGTCGGCATCGAACGGGTTCGGAACTTCTCGCCGTCGAGGTAGGCGGCGCCTCCGGCAGTGTCGCCTGTGCGTGCAGGTGGACGGGCGGCAGCGATGGGGTTGTGGAGTGCCTCGTCGTTCACCGCGTCTTCGTTGGCCACGGGTTCGGTGTCCGTTGGCTCCGCCTCCGCGAAGGCCCGGCGGCCGCGAGTTCGGTCACTGCCTCTTCGGGCGACTCGTCGGGTGCGTTGCCTGCGGAACCGGTCGCGGTGGCGGGCGCGGACGACGCCTCGGAGGGAAGCTATTGCTCGACGTTTCCGAGGTCGGCGTTTCGCCCGCGTTCGGGATGAAGAAGGCACCGCGACGGCCAGCGCGGCGGCGACCCGAGTACCGTAGGTTCGAACGGCCTTGGAGGAACTCCGGCGGCGTCGACGAGCGTGACGTCGTTGGCATTCGGAGAACTTCGGTGACCTCGCGGGTGGACGCGGGCGCCGCCTGCGGGGCGACGATGACCGTGGCCTCCGGCGGCGCCGGGGCCGGATTCGGTGACGCGGCGGGCTCCGGTTCCGGCGTTACGGGTGCGACGCCGAGCAGCGTCTGTTTCGCGGCCCTCGGCGCTGCGACGCGTTCCCAGGATGGTCGGAACTTGGCGGCAACCCGCTCCGCCTCATCGGGGCTCAGCGCGTCGCTTGCACTCGTCTTCGATTTCGCCGATTCACTCATTCGTGGCACACGCCGCTTCGCGAGTTTCGGCCGAAAGCGTATCACTCGCGGCCCATCCTCGCCATTCGAGGCATTGACCACGGCATATCCGACCGGATATCCGGTTTCCCGGCATGCGTAATCCGTCGGAGCGGATTCTTTCACTCGGTTGGCGGCGGACCCTCGCGTTGGGGTGCGCGTTGTGCGTCGCGGCATGTGTGGACGCCGCCGACCACGCACCGAGCGCTCGAGACAGCAGGCCGGTGCGGACCCCGTTGCGCAGCACGCTGCGACGTACGAGGCCGCGTGGTCACGCGCGCGTTCAGAGCGAAGGCGACGAACTGGGCGTCGCGGCGGCATCGGAAGCGGCGACGGCGGCGGCGTGGCTCGCCGTGCGCCGGCGACGCGCGTGGTGGGAACGCGCTCGCAGGCGTGGGCGGAGGCCTCGCGTCGGCGCATCCTTTCCGGCGCATGCCAGGCCGGTGTCGCATTGGCGCGCCACGAAACGAGTGATCCCAATCGGCTGCGTGAGGCGTACATCGCGGCCTACTCGACGAGCGTCCGCTTTCAGAACATCGACGGCGATGCGCGGTGCGTCGATGGCGCTCGTGAGATACTGCGGTTGCTCGCGGCGTTTCGACCCTCGGACGCCGAGCTCGCAATCATCGATGCCGATCCCAATGCGAACGATCCCTCGGCGCACACCGAACCACTGCCGCCGTCTGCGGACGTACCAGATCGTGGATCGCGCAGGAAGGCCTCGCGAAGGATTCCGTTCGCGTGGAGGACGTTCACGTTGTTCGTGGCGATGCCACCGCCAACGGCGATGCCGAGTGGTGGTGAAGCTCTCCGGCGTCGCGTCGTACGCGCTTGATTCGTCCGATGCGGGCGTGGAGCTCGCCGTCCACAACGCGAGGCCCGCCGGTTCCGTCGGGGAGAGACTCGCGGTTGGTCGTGCGGGCGTGGACTCGATCACCGCGCGTACCTCGGGTACGGACACGGTACTTATCTTCCACGGCGCGCGTTCCGACGGGACACGCGTTTTCTTCCTCCGGACCCGTACCGCATCGTGGTCGACGTCTCGCTCGCTGTCGCGCAGGCACCGACGGGACCGCTCGCTTGGCGTCGTGGTGCGACGCGCGGGACACGGGGGCGACGACTTCGGCGCATGGTTCGGGGGCCTTCGCGAGTCGCGAACCGCCCTGGACATCACGCGGCGCGTCGGGGGCATCCTGGAACGAAGGTTGCCCGAAACCCGCGTCATTCAGACGCGAACACGGGATGAGTTCATTTCACTCGAGGAGCGCGTCGCATTCGCCAATGCCGCTTCCTCCGACGTGTTCGTGTCGATTCACCTCAACTCGGGCGAGGGCGTCGAGCGTGGTGGCGTGACCACGTTTGTGCTCGACTCGACAAACGACCAGGCGGCCCTGCGATTGGCGGCGCGTGAGAACGGCACCACCACACGCGGGAGGTGACTGGGCTTCAGCAGATTCTCGCTGGTATTCATCGGCGCGAGCAGGTGGCCGACGCGAAGCTCCTGGCGGGGCTCGTTCACACGGGCACGCTCACGGCGGCCCGCATGCATCTTCCGAAGTTGCCGGACCGCGGCGTGAAGGCGCGATGTTCTATGTGCTCGTGGGCGCGACCATGCCCGCCATCCTTGTTGAGGCATCGTTCATCAACGAACCGGAGGAGAACAAAGCCCTCGGAACGGAGAAGTATCGTCGGTCGCTCGCCGAGGGAGGGGGATCGCCGGGGGTCGTCCGGTACGCGCGCGCGATCGCGTCGAGGGAAATAGCCGCGAACCGTTCCTTGCCGGTCGATACCCCCGCCCCATACTGCGCACCAGCGTGGCCGCAGGGCCGGCCTCCGCCGCGTCGAATCCGCTAGGTCAGTTGGCGCCGGGCTCGGGGACGTCTGTGGGGATTACCTCACCATGTACCGCGCGCAGCTCGAGGAGCGGTGCGCGCAGGCGCGAGGGCATCGACGTTGCCCATCGATTCTCGGCGGCCCTCGACGGGCTCCGGCGCCCTCTACTGCGCGGCGAACGCGGCGGCGCAGGGAACGAGCGGCGTGCGCCGACCGGACGCGTCGCGTTGGTGGCCGTCGGCGGCTTCGGGCGGGGCGTGGTTTGCGCTCCACAGCGACGTGGATGTCCTGGTGCTCTGTGATCGCCCGGATGACCCGCATGTCAGTACGCTCGCGGAAGGGTTTCTTTACCCGCTTTGGGACCTCGGGCTTTCCATCGGGCACGCCGTACGCGGCGTAAAGGAAACGCTCGCGCTCGCGCGGACAGATGTGCGAACGGCCACGACGCTGCTCGATTTGCGGTGCGTCGCCGGCGACCGAAGCATCGTTCAGGAGCTCCACGATGCCTGTCGCCAGCACGTGTTTGAGCCCGCCCTCGGAAACTTCATCAGCGCACTTCGGAAGGACTTTGACGACCGGCATGAGCGCTTCGGCGGCTCGCTCTACCTGCTCGAGCCCGAGGTGAAGATGGGGCGCGGCGGCACGCGCGACATCGACGTGGCCGTGTGGGCAGCGAAGGCACGCTGGGATTGCCATTCCACGCAGGACTTCGTGAAGTCCGGCGCGCTCCTCGCCCGGGAGGGTGGAGGAACTCGACGGCGCGCGCGAGTTCGCTGGCGCGTTCGCAATCTGCTTCACCTCCCGCGCTGGGCGTCGCCAGGACCGCCTCACATTCGAAGACCAGGAGGAGATTGCGCCGTGCCTCGGCTTCGAAAGGATGGCGCGACGCTCGGCGTTGAAAGAAGCGTTTCTGCAGACGTACTACCGCCACTGCCGCAGATTGTGGCGCAGACCGCAGAGGCAGATGCTGGCAGTGCGGCGCCATACATCAGTACGCGCCGCATGAGCGCGACGGACCTCGGTGGCGAATTGCATCACCTTCGATCGGCACGTCACGCTCAAGGACTTAAAGAGCTTGAGACCGACCCGGCGCTCGCGCTGCGCTTCCACCACCAGCGTCGCCAAGTCGGGCCTGCCACCCTACGCGTTCGCGCGTGACGCCATCGCGCGCACCGCCGTTGAGAAGGAGTGGGCAGAGCGACTGCGCGCCGACCCGAACTCGACGGACCTCTTCCTCGATCTGCTGACGTGGAATGGTCGTGCGGAGGTGCGCCGCGGGTCGATCCTCGGCGAACTGCACGAAATGGAAGCTTGCTACTCCGCGATGATTCCCGAGTTCAGACCCGTGACGGGGCGTGTGCAACGTACCACGTGTATACGGTCGACGTTCATTCGGTGGCGGCCGTGGACCGGCTTCACGAGCTCGCCCGCGGTGATCTCAAGAGCGACCATCCGCTGCCGTGTCGGCTCGCGGCGGAAATGCCCCGACCGAAGACGCTCTTCCTTGCGCTGCTTCTGCACGACATTGGCAAGGCGTTCGGGCGCGACCACATTCCGTCAAGGGGGCGAAGATGGCAGGCCCATTACCGCGCGCCTCGGATTCTCGGAAGCGGACCAGCGCCACGTCGTGTGGCTCGTCGAGGAGCACCTGAGTCTACCACTGGGCCACGCGCCGGGACACGAGCGACACGGTTACGGCGCGGAAATCGCGGAGTCGAGTCGGCACGGCGGAGCGGCTGCGTGAGCTCTATCTGCTGACCTTCGCGGATCTCTCGGCGACCCAGCCCCGGCGCCATGACCGCGTGGAAGGCATGTTCGAGGACCTCTACCATCGCCTGGTCGCGGTGCTCGAAGGCAAGCGCGCCGGTGGACGCACGAAGACCGCGTCGCCGCGCTCCGCTCGCAAGAAGCGCGGGATGCGCTGGAGCGCGAGCCGGATGGCGCCGCACTCGTATAAATTTCCTGGCCTCGATGCCCGACCGCTACGTGCTGCTCGCGCACCCACCCGAAGAGAGTCATTCGCGCACGCGCGGCTTGCGCTCAGTCGCGCGGAGGCGGCACCTCTCCTCGTGGACAAGTTATCCAGTCCGACGGCGAGACAGCTCGTGCTGCCGTCGTGACCAACGATCGTCCGGGGCTCCTCGCCGACGTGGCCGGAGTCCTCGCGGCGGAGCGGCTCACCGTGGTGAGCGCCGACATTTACAGCCGTGCGCGCGATGGACGCCCCGACGAAGCCTTCGATCTGTTCGTCGTTCGCAAGCCGGGCTCGAACCTCGCGGAGGGCGGGGACGTGGCGGGGCGTGTTCAAAAGAACCTTGCCGCGGTCTGGGGTGGCAAGTCGACCGTGGCGGAGCTCCTTGAGCGCCTTCCGGAAGACCCCCACGTGGGCCATGCGCAAGACCCCCGACGTACGCACCGAAGTGGTGGTCGACAACGCCGTGTCCCGGCACTTCACGGTCGTCGACGTGTTCACCAAGGATCGGCTTGGGTTGCTCTACGACATCGCGCGGGCCCTGCATGCCGAGGGGCTCCATCGCCCCTTTTTCAAGATCAGCACCGAGGGCCACCGCGCCGCGGACATTCTACGTGCGCGATAGGCAGAACGCAGATCGAAGATGGCGAGCGACTCTTCCCTGTCGAGCGCCTTCCAGGCCATGTCGTCACGGCGGAGCAGAGCGAGAGGAAACAGACCGGTGGGGGCGCACGCTGATGCGGAAGCGGAGCGTGGACGGGAGATGCCGTGGTGGTTGCTGTTGCGTGATTGGTTGCCTGGCGGCCTGTGGCGGTGGCGCAGCCTCGTCGTCCGCGGCGGAGCCGCCCGAACGCAGGGTCCGAGGTGGCGGCAGCGGAACGCCCGGGCCCCACGGCCGAGGTGAAGCACGCGAGGAGCGCTGCCGGCGCCGGAAGCGTGAAGGAAGCGGAGCGGGTTCTCCGTGACGATTGTCGCGCGTGAGCGGGACAACGCGCGCGCGCGCCTGGTACGATCTTGGCCTTGTGCTCGAAGCGCGGGAGGCGTTTGACGATGCGCGCGAGGACACCACACGAGCGCGGTGGCGCTCAAGCCGGATTTCCCAGGCGCTGAGCAATCTCCGGGCTCCTGCTCCGTGATGCGGGTGACCTCCCGGCGGCCATCGCCCGTTTCGAGCAGGCGGCGAGGGCGGACGCGACCTTCGCGCCGGCATACGCCAATCTGGCGCTCTGCCTTGAAGCGAACGGGGATGCCGAGGGGGCGCTTACGGCCTACTCGAAGGCGCTTGAACTCGATCCCAGCGACGCCATGACCCGTGCGAACGAAGGTCTGCTGCTCCTTCGCGCGGGCAAGGCCGACAAGGCGAAGGAGGCGTTCCTGCGAGCGTTTGCCGACTCCGACCGCACCGACGTCGCGCTCTTGGTCACGCTTGGCAACGGTTTGCGTCGTGCGGGTGCCGCCACGGAGGCGCGGGGAGGCGATGATTGGCCGTCGAAGCGCGCAAGAAGAAGGGGAACGGGTGAGTCCGGCCATGCTTGCCGAACTCGCCCTCGCCCAGTTGTGGCCACCGAGGACGGCACCGCCGCGGAAGCGGCAGCTTCCGCCGTGCGATCGGTATCGATGCGAAGTATGCAGCGGCGCACTACCTTCTCCGGGAAGGTGCTGATTGGTCGCGGTGCAAAGGGCGAAGCCAGAAGTCGTTCTCGCGGTCGATCGAGTTGGAACCGAATGCGCCGTTCCGTGCCGACGTGGAGCGCGCCAGATCGAAGCGCTCCAGGCACATCCGGCGCGAACGAAACCGTCGTCTCGCTGTGGATTTTCGCCTACCATTGTGCAGGTTTCGCGGTGTTCCGGCGGACGTCAGGCCGTCGACAGATTGCCCGCACGCGGATCAGCGGGTACATTGTCTGCCTCGGGATGGGTGGAGGGAGCATGCGGCGACTCGCGTTCGTTTGGTTGCTGTTGGTGGCCTGCAACGGGGAGGTCGCTGGAATCGATGCGGACGCGGGCGGATCCCGCGGCCCGTCGGGGCACGAACCCATGGGGGGCGGAAGCGATGCGGGCCCCACGCCGATGTCCGAGGACGCGTCCGTGACCCCTCCGGCGGATGCCGCGGTCGACGCGGGTGACACGCCGACGCTTCCGGCATGCGACACCGCGTGGCTCTGCGACGACTTCGAAGGGTATACCGCGGGCTCGATGCCGAACGGTCGTTGGAGCGCATCCGTCGCGAATGGCGGCACCAAATCAGCATCGACACCACGCGAGCGGCGAGTGGGACGAAGTCGGTGCACTTCTCCATCAATGCGGGAGCCGATTCAACGACACGTACCGTCGGGCCATGATGCAGGTGAGGCGGCAGGGGACGGTCATCTCGGGCGGCAACGTCGTCTGGGGACGCATGAAGATGTACCTGAGCGCAGTGCCCACGTACCCCGGCTCGAACGCCGTGCATTGGACGGCGATTCAAGGCGACAGGGACAGTTGGAAGGCATGCGTTCTACCGGTATGGCGGAATGAACGGCCAAAAAGTGGCTCGCCAACTACGAGACAAGTGGCGTCGGCAGCGACTGTTGGAACAACGCGCAGAGCCTCGCGCCGGTCGGCAAGTGGGCCACCATGTGGAGTGGCGCTACAACGGCCCGAACGACGAAATGAACCTCGTCGACGGCCAGGCGCTAAACGACATGACGGTCGTTGGCCAGGGCGCGGGATGCATCAGCCACGGCACGGGCGACAAGTGGTACGCCCCGAAGTTCGACATCATGAGCTCGGTTGGGGAGAGCTGGTACATGACGAACCACGTTGATCTTTCGGATCGATGACGTGGCCATCGACGATCAGCGCATCGGCTGCGAATAGTGGCGGCGGGTTGGACGGGTGAGTCATGGGCCTCTCCCCCTCCCCCGCCGCACGGCCGTTCGTGCTCGTCGAAGGCACTCCGTCGTCCGCTCCCCGTCGCCCGCATCAAGTCGCGACGGTGGCCCCCTAAAGCGTTCGCATAGCGAACGCTTCGCGCGCAGCGCGCTCCCGCCAGGTCGGGATGCGCTCCAATTCCGCGATCGCTCGCGTCAGCGAGCGATGCCATCGAAATTCGCGTCGGCTTGGGCCGTCAGCGTCGGCCCAAGCCGACAAGGAAACATTCGAAGCTTTCGCTGCGCGTGGCTTCGGGTTTGATGATGCGGACCTTCTCGAAGAGCTTTTGGGTGGCGGCCTTCGCCTTCGGGAAGTCGCCGCTCTGGAAAATCTTGCCGACGAAGGAGCCGCCGGGCTTCGCCATCGTGTCGGCGATCTCGAGCGCGCGCATGTAGAGCTCGAAGGAGCGGAGTTGGTCGAGGTTTCGGTGGCCCGTGGTGTTCGGCGCCATGTCGCTCATGACGACGTCGTAGCTCTGGGCGCCGCCGAGGGAGTCGGGGCTCACTTCGTAGATGTCCGCGTGGCGAAACTCGGCGTTCTTCGGGAGGGCGGCGCGGTGCTCCTGGATGTCGAGACCCAGGACGTAGCCGTTCCCACCCACGCGTTCGGCCGCGTAGAGGAGCCACGAGCCCGGGAACGCACCGAGATCGAGCACGCGCAGGCCCTGGCGGAAAAGCCGGACGCGGCGATCGATCTCTTCGAGCTTGTAGACGGAGCGCGCCGGGTAGCCTTCCTTGCGCGCCCTCTTACCGAAGGCGTCCTGGGGGCGTCCCGAGCGACTTTGGCCCATGGGCCGTTAGTTCTTCGGCTGGGCCTTCTTACGGGCCTTGGCCTGACCGCGGACTTCCACGATGCCGTTCTTCGAGCCCGGCACCGAACCCGCGATCATGACGAGCTGCTGCTCGTCGTCGATGCGCGCGATGCGGACGTTCGGCATCGTGACGCGCTCGGCGCCGTAGTGACCGGCCATCTTCAGGTTCAGGAACGTGCGGCCCGGCGTCAGGTTCGTGCCGATCGAACCGCCGTGGCGCTTGTACTCGTGCGTACCGTGCGTGGCGACGGGGCTCGAGAAGTTCCAGCGCTTGAGAACGCCGGTGAAGCCGCGACCCTTCGAGGTGCCGGCGACGTCCACGAGCTGTCCTTCGGAGAGCACCTCGGAAATCTTGATCACCTGGCCCACCTCGAACTTGCCGAGGTCGTCCGGCGAGACGCGGAACTCGCGCACCGTTTCCGGTGCTTCGACGCCCGCCTTCTCCCAGTGCTTCGTCTCCGCCTTCGAGAGGCCCTTGGCCTTCGCCTTGCCGAGACCGAGCACGAGGGCGGCGTAGCCGTCCTTCTCCGTCGTGCGCTTGCCGACCACCATGCAGGGGCCCGCTTCGACCACCGTCACGGGCGTGACGCTGCCGTCGTCGTTGAAGAGTTGCGTGTTGCCGAGCTTCTTACCGAGGAGCCCAAGGTTCGTATTCATGGCGGAGGCCTTCCGAAAAAGAGTGCGAAGGATACGGAGGAGCGCCCTTTCGTCAAGGCGTTCAGCTACTTAGCTTCGGCCGGGGCGGGGACCCCGAAAATGCGGCACCCGTTCTGGGTGGTACGTGCCCGGAACTCCTCCGGATCTTCGCCCCGGAGCCCGGCCAGGAAATCGGCCGTGTGGGCCACGTAGGCGGGCTCGTTCCGCTTCCCGCGGTGGGGGACCGGGGCGAGGTAGGGGGCGTCCGTCTCGATGAGGATGGCATCGGCCGGCTGGTTTTTCGCGGCGTCGCGGATGCCTTCGGTGCCCCGCGGGAAGGTGACGATGCCGCTAAACGACGACACGAAGCCGAGGTCGAGGGACGCCTTCGCGAAGGCCGCGTCCTCGCTGAAGCAGTGGATGATGCCGCCCACGTCGCGTGCGTTTTCTTCGCGCAGGATCCGGAGCGTGTCTTCGGCGGCCGTGCGCGTGTGGATGACGATGGGCTTCTTCACGCGGCGCGCGAGATCGATTTGGTAGCGGAACGCGTCGGCCTGCTTCTCACGGGGCGAGTGGTCGTAGTGGTAGTCGAGGCCCGTCTCGCCGATGGCGACCACGTGTTCGCGGGTCGCGAGCGACTCAAGGAGTGCCTTCGCCGCATCGTCGAGTTCCGTGGCGTCGTGCGGGTGCACGCCGACGGTTGCCCACACCTCGGGTACGAGCTTCTCGGCCATGGCCACGGCGGAGACGGCGCTCTTCGTGCCTTCGCCGGAGCCGATGGTCACGAAACGCTTCACGCCCGACGCGCGCGCACGGTCGAGGATGGCGTCGACCTCGGGGCCGAAGCTCTCGAAGGAGAGGTGACAGTGGGTGTCGAAGAGGGGCGCGGGCATGGCCGTGATTACTTCACGTCGCCGCCCGGGCGGATGTCCTTGTCGACGCCAAGCACGGAGAGCCCCGCGTCGTCGCTCGCCGCGAGGACCATGCCCTGGGATTCGAGGCCCATCATCTTCCGCGGCTTGAGGTTCGTGACTACGGTGACGCGCTTTCCGACGAGGGCTTCCGGCTCGTAGTGCTTGCCGATGCCCGCGAGCACCTGCCGCGGGGCGGCTTCGCCCACGTCGATCTGCAGCTTGAGCATCTTGTCGCTCTTCGGAACGCGCTCCGCCGCGAGCACGAGGCCGAGCTTGAGCTTCACCTTCGCGAAGTCGTCGAACTCGATGAACGCGGGCTCGCCCTCCGCGGCAGCCGGTGTCGCGGGAGCGGCGGCGGGTTTGGCCTCGGGCTTTGTGGCGGGCGTGGCTTTCGATTCAGTCACGGGCTTCGTCTTTCCGACCCCGAGGCGGTCGAAGATGGCTTTCTCCTGGGCTTCGTCGAAGCGCGGGAAGAGGGGAGCGGCGGGCGCGGTCGTCGTGCCCGCTTCGAGGCCGCCCCAGGCGGAGGGCCATTCGTCCTGGCCCACCTTCGGGTCGAGCGGTGCGACGCCGAGCTGCGCACGGAGGTCGCGCGTCTTCTCCGGCATGAACGGTGCGAGCAGGATCGACAGCCACCGGAGCGCTTCGAGCACCGTGTAGGCGACCGTCCCGAGACGCTCGGTTTGGCCCTGCTTCGCGAGCGCCCACGGCGCCGTTTGGTCCACGTACTTGTTCGCCGCGGCCACAAGTTCCCAAATCGCATCGAGGGCGCGGTTCGGCTGAATCGCCTCAAGTGCCGCCGCGGCCGCCTTCGCACTCGCCTCGGCCACCCGGACGAGTTCGCGGTCGACGGGCTCGAGCGCACTCGGTTTCGGCACGACGCCGCCGAGGTTCTTCTGGACGATGCTCGTCACCATGCGGTTCAGCAGGTTCCCGAGGCCGTTCCCGAGGTCGCCGTGGTACCGCGCAAGGACGTTCTTGTGGGAGAAGTCGCCGTCCTGGCCGAAGCCCACGTCGCGCATCAGGTAGTAGCGAATCACGTCGGCGCCGAAGGCTTCGGCGAGGGGCCCGGGGGGAATGAAGTTCCCGAGGCTCTTCGACATCTTCTCGCCGTCGACGGTGAGCCAGCCGTGGGCCCACACCTGCGTGGGGAGCGGCACGCCGGCGCTCATCAAGAACGCGGGCCAGTAGACGGCGTGGAAGCGCAGGATGTCCTTGCCCACGATGTGGATCGCCCGGGCGTTCGGCGCCCAGAACGTTTTGAAAAGGTCCGTCTCCTTCGGGCCGCCGAGGGCCGAGATGTAGTTCGTGAGCGCGTCGAGCCACACGTACATCACGTGCTCCGGGTGCTCCGGCACTGGCACGCCCCAAGTAAACGACGTGCGCGATACGGACAGATCCCGGAGACCCTCGCGCACGAAGCTCTTCACCTCGTTGAAGCGGCCCTCGGGCGCAACGAACGTCGGGTTCGCCTCGTAGAACTTGAGGAGCGGCTCGGTGTACTTCGAGAGCCGGAAGAAGAAGCTCTTCTCCGCCACGTTCTCCACGGGGCGCTTGTGGACGGGGCAGAGGTTCCCCTCCGCGAGGTCCTTCTCCGTGTAGTAGGCCTCGCAGGGCACGCAGTAGAGCCCCTTGTACTCACCCAGATAGATGTCGCCGTTCGCCTCCATGCGGCGCCACATCTCTTGGACGCTTTGCTTGTGGCGTGGCTCGGTGGTGCGAATGAAATCATCGGGCGACGAACCGATCACGTTCGTCATTTCCGAGAAGCGCGGCGCCATGCGGTCGACGAAGGCCTGGGGCGCTTCCCCAAGTTCCTTCGCGCGGCGTTCGAGTTTCAAACCGTGCTCGTCGGTGCCCGTCAGGTAGCGAGCCGATTCACCGCGGAGCTTGTGATAGCGGGTGAGCACATCGGCGGCGATGGACGTGTACGCGTGCCCGATGTGGGGCGCGTCGTTGACGTAGTAGATGGGCGTCGTGACGTAGAAGGCCTTGGTCATGGGCGAGCTCCCCCGGTCCTAGCGCCCGCGGCGTGGATCCGCGAGCCGCCGATTTCGAGCAGCAGCGAATCGAGGCCGAGTTCGAGGTTCGCGTTGCGGTCCCGGAGCTCGAGCACGCGGCGAAATCGCGCGGCGCGGTCCGCAGCTTCGCCCGGGGAAAGGCGTTCGGCGCGGGGTTCGAGGTTCGCCCGCTCCCCGGGGAAGTGGAGGTCTGTTTCGGCGGCATCGAGCCCGACGCAGGCGATGTCGCGATAAACAAGGCCGAGGGTCTGGAGCACCAGGTCGAGTTCGCCGTCCTTTGCGAGCTCGTCCGCCAGCGAGATGAGGGTGCCTGGGCCCGCGTGGTGGAGCGCATCGTCCACGCGGAACGCGAGCTCGAGGAAGCGGGCGGGGTTTTCGCCCTCAGTGAGTTGGAGCGCGAGGTCGGCGCTGCCGTCCGCCAGGGGAATCACCGCTTCGCGTACGCGGGCCTCGATGCCGCGCGCTTCGAGGATCGCGTCGAGGTCGGTGGCGGGGAGCTTCTCGAATGCGAGGCGCTGGCAGCGGGAGCGGATGGTGGTGAGCAGGCGATCGGGGCGCTCGCTCGCCAAGACAAAATGGAGCCCGGCCTTGGGTTCCTCGAGGGTCTTGAGAATGGCGTTCGCCGCCTCGGGGTGCGCGGCGGGGAACGACACTTCCGCGGACGGGAAAATCACGAACGCCGCCTTGCCTTCAAACGGCGCGTAGCGCGTGAACGGAAGGATCTCCTCGCGCACAAACTCCACGGGGATGTTGCCCGCGCCTTCCTCGCGCGGCGAGAACACGCGCACGTCGGGGTGCTGGCGTTCGCGGATGCGCGTGCAGACGGCGCAGTTGCCGCACCCCTTGCCCGGATCCGTCGTGCAGAGCAGCGCTTCGGCGAGGGCGAGTGCGGTCAAGGTCTTCCCCGTGCCGCTCGGCCCCTCGAAGAGGTACGCCGATGCCACGCGATCCCGCGCGACGGCGCGCTCAAGCGTCGTCACGGCAAGGGCTTGGGCTCGAATGTCGCGAAAGGTCATGGACGGGGCGGACCCTGACGCCGGGACGCACCCACCGTCAAGCGCCCCCGCGTGCCCGTGGACCGCGCTAGCGAAGGGCGTGCGCGCGTGGTACCTCGCGGCCAATGCCCGCGAATACCGAGCCCGCCGACACGAATGCAGACGATCGCGGCGAGAACCTGCCGCGTCTCGTCAACATCATGCAGCGTCTCCTCGCACCGGACGGTTGCCCTTGGGATCGCGAGCAGACCCTCGAGACACTCCGCCCGTACGTCATCGAGGAGGCCTTCGAGGTGGTGGATGCCATCGACGCGGGGGAACCGGACGCGCTCCGCGAAGAGCTCGGTGATTTGCTTCTCCAAGTCGTGTTCCAAGCGGAGCTCGCCCGTACTCAAAATTGGTTTACGCCGAACGACGTTGTCGACGCCATCTGCGACAAGCTCATCCGCCGCCACCCGCACGTGTTCGCCGACGTGAAGGTCAGCGGTTCGGAAGATGTCGTGCGCAATTGGGAAGCGATCAAAGCGGAAGAGAAGGCGAAGAAGAAGGGCAAGGGGGCCCGCGGTCGACTTGATGGCGTTCCGAAGGCGTTGCCGGCGCTGCTCCGCGCCGTGCGCGTTGGCGAGAAGGCCGCCTCCGTTGGCTACGATTGGCCCGACGCCGGTGGCCCGCGTGCCAAGGTGGAGGAGGAGCTGCGTGAGCTCGATGAGGCCATCGCAGACGGCGATCGGGGCCGAGTGGAGGCGGAACTCGGTGACGTCCTCTTCTCCCTCGCGAGCTTTGCGCGAAAGCAGGGCATCGACCCCGAGGCTGCGCTCCGCGGTACCCTGGACCGATTCTCGAAGCGATTTGCCCACGCGGAGGGCGCGGCGCGCACTTCGGGGCGAGAACTCGACACGCATAGCCCCGCGGAGCTCGACGCACTATGGGAGCAGGCCAAGCGCGCAGAGTGATGCTCTGGAAGGTCGCGTTCGGTGCGCTGCTTGTCGCCTCGGGGTGCGGCTCGCTGCCGTCCATCGACGGAACCGTGGTCGTGCCGGCCCGCATTCCCGTGCGCGCGTATCCGTTCATCTATGTCGCCTCCTCGTTGTCCGAGCCGGAGGAGAGCGTCGCGCGGTCCCTCGCGCGGAGGCTCGGTGAAGCCAAGAAATCCACCGTGGAGTGGATCAGCCGCGACGCGGTGGCGGAACGGATGCGGACGGCGGGGTTTCCCGATGCGTCCACCTTGCTCTTGATCGAGATCGAAGTGGATCGCGGCTTTCGGCCCGAGTTCGTGACGACGCCGAGTGGGATGTGTGGCCCCGGCAGCGCGTGCGTTGGTGGCTACGGGCGACGCACCGTTGTGAGCGTTCCCTACCTTCGGGCCCGTGTGACTGTGACCGAGACCGATGCCGTGACCGGTGCGGATGGGACCGTCGTGCATTTTGAGGCGCAGGCGGAGGCCGAGGAGGCGCTTTCGCTCAACGCGCTCGTCGCGTCCCGCGTGTATGAGCGGATCGCCGCCATGGTCGATCAAGAGGTGACGGAGGTCTCCGTCGATCTCGCGGAGATGCCCGGCGTGGACGCATCGCGCGCGGTGGACGCCCTCGGGCGCGGCGATGTGGCGGCGGCTGCGCGCGCGTTTGAGGATGTGGCCGCTGCCGGGGCGACCTTCGAGGGGCGTCCCGCGGCGTCACGCGCCGCTGTGCTCCGCAATTGGGCGTGGTGCTTGGCGCTCGGGCAGGGCGACGCGCCGCGTCCCGGCGAGGCACTCGATCGTGCCGCGGCGCTCATGGCCCGTGCCCGGGTGCTCGACCCGGACGGTGCCTACGACGACGAGTCTGCGCGCCTCGCGCGGGTTGCGGACGCGGTTCGGAAAACCAACGCCCAGCGGGCGCTCGCCGAACGGAACTTCGCCCGCGTCCGGTGATAACCTCGCGTCCGCATGTCCCGCGCGCTCCTGGTTGTTCTTCCGCCGGTCCTCGCACTTGTCGTGGGGCTGATGGTCGTGGATGGCGAATTCGTGGGCGACGACCAGGCGGCCATCGTCGGCAATGGTGTCGTCGTGGGGACATCCCCACTCGAAGCCGCGTTCACCACGGATGTGTGGGGGACACCCCTTCGTGATGGGGCGACGACCTATCGCCCGCTGATGCCCGTCGTCCGTCGAATCGAATGGGCGCTCGGCGGCGGTTCACCGCTCCCCTTCCGCATCGTGACGGTGTTGCTCCACGTCCTTGCCGTGTTCTTCGCGGGGCGATGGCTCCGCGTACTCGGGCTTGAGCCGCGCATCGTGGCGGTGGTCTGTGCCGTCTTTGCCGTGCACGCGGCGAACACCGAGGCCGTGTCCGCCCTCGTGGGTCAGTCGGACATCGCTTCGGTGCTCTTGGGGCTCGCCGCGATGCCGTTGTTTGATGCCCGTGCCGCGCGATGGGGGCCAGCCGTCGGGGCATTCCTGCTCCTCTTGGCGGTGGCCGTGAAGGAGTCGGCGCTGCTGTTCGTGCTGGTCGCGCTGGTGTTGACCTGGCTCCGGCCGCACCCCCGTCGAACGCTTTCGACGGGGCTCTTGGTGGCGCTCGTGGTGGCGAGCGTCGCCGTGCAGCTCGGCGTTCCCCGTTCGGCGCAGACCACGACGTGGAACAACAGCCTTGGGTACGACGCGCATGGCATCGATCGACTCGTCCTCGGCGGCTACGTCGTGGGACGCGCGCTCCAAATGCTACTCGTTCCCGTCGGGCTCGCCCCCGCCCACGGGTTCGCGGCCATCGACTTCCGGTTCGAAACGCTTGCGGGCTACGCCGATTCAGGAATCGTGCTCGGCGTCCTGGGGCTCGTCGCCGGCGCGGTGGCGATTCGCCGTCGCAACGCCGCGTGGGTCACGACCCTCATGCTGCTCTTCGGGCCCGTCGTGCTCATGTCGCATTGGGTGTTTCCGATCATGAGCGATTTGCCCGAACGGCTTCTCTATCCGGCGTGCCTTGGCGCGGCGTTGGTGCTCGGCGCGGCGGTGTCGCGCCTTCCGGCGCTCATGGACCCGCCGAAGCTCGCGTTTCTGGGTGGCGCGGTCGTCGCGTTCCACTTGGCCCTCGGGTTTCCCGCGCGTCGCGCGTGGCGAAACGACGATGCCCTCTGGCTCCGCGCCATCACCATCGAACCGCTCGCGGTGCGCGCGCAGTACAACGCCTCCAACGCGCTCGTTGGGCTCGGGCGGTTGGACGACGCGGCATGGCACCGAACCGTGGCCATTTATCTCGTGAATTCCTACCCCGCATCGGTCGATCGCGGAAAGCTCGACGCGCTCGCTGCCCTCGGTGCGGCCTGCGCCTGGCGCGAGGCGCCGCGCGTACTTTTCCCCGAGTCGCCGTGTCCGCTCGTCGTCACGTTGCTCAACGACGCGCAGCGCATCGATTCGGCATTCGTGTCGTTCATGCTCGAACGTCACGCCGCGAACTATCCGGCCTGCGTCCGTACGGCGACGCCGTGATTGGAAAATGACATGCGCGCGCTGCACGGGTTTCGCACAACGGTGACGATTTCGTATCGCCGGCGTAACGACGATCGGGACTGCGTATCGGGCGTGTAACGAATGCCGTACACCGTGCACTCCGGGGATTGATGCGACGCGCCAACATGCGTACGACTCCGTGCGTTATGCCGACTTCGGAAGTTCATCGCGGCGCTCACCTCCGCATCCCTTCGGGAACCGTGGCTGTGCTTTGGGCGCTCTTCGTCGCCGTGCTCGCCGTCCGCGCGTGGGTGCTCGACGTCGATCGGCTCCGGCGTCACGCAGCGGCGGAGGTCATCGTGGCGCGTCCTCTCAACTCGAATCTCACCGGAGAACCGTGGGCACGGGCGTGCCGTGACCTCCGGCGCTCCACCGTGGGAGTTTGCCTGCAGACGGCGAACGGCTCGCCTACTCGAGCCGCGCAGCGGGAATCGCGATGACGTCCTGGATGCTTGGCGCGCCCACAAGCCACGCCACGAGCCGGTCGACGCCGAGCGCGTTTCCTCCGGAGGGCGGTAGGCCCGCTTCGAGGGCCGCGAGAAGCGTTCATCGATGGCGTAGGCGGGTTTCCCCGCCTCGCGGCGCGCGGCCTGATCCCGTTCGAAGCGGCGGCGCTGCTCCACCGGGTCCGTGAGTTCACCGAAGCCATTGCACAGCTCGATGCCTTCCACGTAGGCCTCAAATCGATCGGCAAGGTGCGGTCGGTCGGGATGCAGGCGAGCGAGGCTCGCCATGCTCGCGGGCCACTCCGTGACCCACACCGGGCCACCGCGGCCGAGTTCGGGCTCGATGCGGTCCACGTACGCCCGGAAAAACTTCTCCTCGTCGTCGAGGTGACTCGCCGCCGTCGCGCCAACAAATCTCTCGAACGCCTCTTCGATCGTCATGCGCGGCCATGGCGGGGTTACGTCAACGCCGCGCACGACGGGTGACCCGAAGAGCAACGTTGCCGCCGCGGCCACGAGTTCCTCCGTGTCGCGCATGACGTCGTCGGCGCCCGCGTTCGCTCGGTACCACTCGAGCATCGTGAACTCCGGTTCGTGCCGGTCGCCGAGCTCCTCGCGACGAAAGCAACGGCACAGCTGGTAGATGCGCTCGAATCCCGCCGCGACGAGGCGTTTCATCTGGTATTCGGGGCTGGTGATGAGCCAGCGTTCGCCGCGAGCGCCCGTCACCCCGAAGGCGTCGAGGTGCGGATCGAGCCCTGGGTTCGGCACCCCCGCGGGCGTCTCGACTTCGAGGAACCCGGCGGCATCGAAGTGCGCGCGAATCGCACGAAGCACACGGTGGCGTGCCTCAAGGTGTCGCCGCCGTGCGCCGCCATTCGCGTCGAACCAAGCGCGGTCGCCGAGCTGCCGGTCGCGCTCCTCCAAGGGAGCCCTGGGCTACTTGCGGTTCACGCGCTCGGAGTACTCGCCCGTGCGCGTGTCGATCTTAAGCGTTTCGCCTTCGTTGATGAAGAGCGGAACGTTGACCACGAGGCCCGTCTCCATCCTGGCGGGCTTGCTGGGGTTGCCGCTCGTGTCGCCCTTAAAGCCGGGCTCCGTGGAGATGACCTTGAGTTCGACGAACACCGGCGGCGTCACGTCGATGGGGCGCCCCTCGTAGAGCAACACTTCCACCGTGGTGTTGTCGAGGAGGTAGTACTGGTTGTCGCCGAGCTGTTCCGCGGAGATGTGGAGCTGCTCGTAGCTCGTGTTGTCCATGAACACGAAGGATTCGCCCTCCTTGTAGAGGAACTGCATTTCGCGCGCCTCGAGGTCCGCCTTTTCGAGCTTTTCACCCGACTTGAACGTCCGCTCGAGCACGTTGCCCGTCACCATGTTCTTGAGCTTCGTGCGCGTGAACGCTTGCCCCTTGCCGGGCTTGACGAACTGGAAATAGACGACGTTGTAGGGCTGGCCGTCGATGGTGACCTTGAGGCCTTTGCGGATGTCAGACGTATCGTACATGGGTCGGTTCCTCTGAGTTGCGGTCTACGCGCGGTGCGCGGTGGGGTCAGCTTTCGTCGATGTGTTGATCGATGACGACGTAATCGCTCGGCGCCTGGGCCTTCGGGTCGGCCTCCGCCGTGATTCGCAACGAGAACGAATGGAGCGGCGTCGTTGCGGCGAGCGTGCCCTCCATCGCTTCTTCGTTGTAGGTAAGGACGCCGGCGGCGCGCGCTCGCTTGTCCGGCCCGGTAAACCAAACCACGAAGTCCTTGGTCTCCGGCGCCACGCGGTCGGGGGTCGGCAGATTCGTGACGTGAACGGTCACGAGCAGCTGCCCGCCTTCGATTTCCTCGACCTGCGTCACCGCGTCTGCGCCGGGGGCACGCGCCGAGCCGATCGCCGCAAACTTCGCCGCGCCGCCACAGGCTGTCAGCCCGGCGATTGAGAGCACCGCCAACGCGGCGAGCGACCCCTTCGGCATGGGCCGGCTTCTATGCCGGAGAGCGCAACGCGTCAAGGCTACGGGCGGCCCTCGGCGTCAGGCCTCGGCGCGCTGTGGCGCGAAGAAGTACGCATCGTGCTGGGCGACGCAGATGGGTTCCGCTCGGCGGCGCGCGACGTTCTCGAGGGCGATCATCGCGGAGGCGACCATGTCCTCGGCGCGCGCAACAGGCCGGCTCGGAAAGAGAGGATCGAGCGTCGCCGAGAATGCGAGTTCGGTGCCATCGACCGCCACGGGTCGGGCCGTCACCGCACGCCAGAGGCGCTCCGCGACGACGAGCGACCCTTGAAAATGGGTCGCAGGCAACACGACGGCGATCCCAGAGCGAGCGAACTTCGCCGCGACGTCCGTCTCGCGAACGGTCTGTACGACGCGCTCGGCCAGGGTCGCAAAGGCGGACTGGCCCGACGCCGCTCCGAGGTCGAGCGTAGCGTCCACCGGTGCGTGCGCCTGAAGGAGGAGAAACGCGAGGGGTTCCTGATAGCGTTCGCTGCGCCGAAACTCTTGGTGGAGTCGGCTGCGCACGTAGGACTCGGTGTAGAGCGCTGAACGTTCGTCTTTCCCCGCGAGGGACTCGAGCCGCGTCTTGGCGAGCCGGACGGCGTCGTGCATCTGTTTGATGCGAAGCATGTTCTGGACGCGTGCGACGAGTTCGTCGTCGTCGAACGGCTTCTGAACGAAGTCGTCGGCACCGTTGCGGAGCCCCTCCACGCGGCTCGATGCGTCCGCGCGTGCGGCCATGAGGATTACGGGGACGAAAACGTCCTCCGCCGTCGCTTTCAAGATGCGGCAGACTTCGAGACCGCCCATGCCGGGCATCGCGCAATCGACCAGCACCAGGGACACGCCGCCCGCGCGCACCTTCTCGAGCACCTCGGACCCTCGCGAGCAGCCGAGCACTTGGTATCCGGCCGCCGAAAGAATGCGGGTCACGTGCGCCAGGGTGATGGCGTCGTCGTCCGCGACGACGAGGGTCGGCGGGGCATCGGTCGCGCGGGAGCCGTCCGGACCCATTCCGTACAGCGTAGCGGGTCTTTTCCCCGTACCCCAAGCCGCGGCCCCGGATTTGTGCGTCGCGATCCCCTAACGCCCAGCCCGTGCCGGCACGGACGACCGGTGGGTTTCCGCCCCGATCTCCGGGAATTCGGGCGTCAGCGTCGGCCCACGGAGCGGGGCGCGGCCCCGCTCTTGCATGAGAATGGTTTCCCTGGAGCCGCCGCCACCCATATACTGACCTCCGGCTTATCGAGCTCGGCCGCCCTCGGCCGTGCCCGTCGATCGATTCCCGGATGGAAATCAAACAGCAACTTCGACTGAGTCAGCAGCTGGTCATGACGCCGCAGCTGCAGCAGGCGATCAAGTTGCTCCAGATGTCGCGCATGGAGCTCGTGGAGATGGTCCGCGAGGAGATGCTCGAGAACCCCGTCCTCGAGGACGGCGCGTCGGACGAAAACGAGCCGACCGAAACCGGCGCCAACAGCAACGGCGAGGCGGATGGGAGCCCGTCCGCGCCGCCCCCCGCGCCGCTCGAGCACGAACCCCCCGAGCCCGCGCCGGACAAGAAGGAAGACAGCATCGACTGGGAGCGCTACCTCGAGAACCACGCGCTCCAGGCGCCGCTGCCATCGTTCCGTGGCGGTTCCGATCGCGAAGACCTCCCCGGGCTCGAGGCGACCCTCACCCGCAGCGAAGACATCGTGGATCACCTGTCGTGGCAGATCCGGATGTCCGACCTTGTGGAAGACGAGCAGCGATTCGCTGCGCTGGTCATCGGCAACATCGACGATGACGGGTACCTCAAGCTGGAGGACGTTCCCGAGAACGAAGTCGTGCCGAAGCTGGCGCGGGAAGCGGAACTCGACGCGGAGGACGCCGAAGAGGTCCTCAAGATCATCCAGCGATTCGACCCGCCGGGGGTCGCCGCCCGTTCGTTGCGCGAATGTCTTCGCATTCAGGCCGAGCACTTCCGCATGGATCAGCTCGTGATGTCGGTCATCGAGAACCACCTCACGAACCTCGAAAAGCGGAACTACCCCGCCATCGCCAAGGACCTCAGCATCGAACTCGAGGATGTCTACGACATCGCGCAGGTCATCGCGGAGCTCGACCCCAAGCCCGGCCGGAACTACTCCGCGCAAGAGACGCAGTACATCACCCCCGACGTCTACGTGCACAAGGTGGGAGACAAGTACTTCGTCGTGCCCAACGACGACGGCATGCCGCGCCTCAAGATCAGCGGGTTCTACCGCTCCGCCATGGCGGATAATCCGCAGGCGAAGGAATACATTCAGAACAAGCTGCGTTCTGCCCAGTGGCTGATCCGCAGCATCGATCAGCGCCGGAAGACCATCGTGCGCGTCACCGAGTGCATCGTCGACAAACAGCGGGATTTCTTCGACAAGGGCATCGAGCACCTGAAGCCGATGATCCTGCGTGACGTGGCCGAGACGGTGGGCATGCACGAGAGCACGATCTCCCGCGTTACGAGCAACAAGTACGTGCACACGCCGCGCGGCATCTTCGAGCTCAAGTACTTCTTCAACTCCGCCATTCGGCGCGACAACGACGACGACATCGCATCCGAATCCGTGAAGCAGGCGATCAAGAAGATCATCGCGGCGGAGGACGTCTCAAATCCCTTTAGCGATCAGAAGATCGTCGAAATGCTCGGGCAGCAGGGCATTCAAATCGCCCGCCGCACCGTTGCAAAGTACCGAGAGATGCTTGGAATCTTGTCTTCGTCGAAACGCAAGAAATACTTCTAAACAGGGTTTCGAGATCGTGGGTGGCCACGGTCGAAAGGAGCAACGGCATGAGGATCGCGTACACCTTCCGCAACGTTGAGTCGTCCGATGCGTTCAAGGACTATGCAGGCGAAAAAATCGGTCGCCTACAGAAGTACCTGCGCGCCCCCCTCGATGCGGAGGTGACACTTTCGGCCGAGCGCCATCTGCGGCGCGTCCACGTGATCCTTACGGCCGACGGCGGCCGCTACGAAGGCCACGAAGATTCCGAGACGGCGTACGCAGCCGTGGATCTCGTGCTCGACAAACTCGACCGCCAGGTCCGCACGGCGAAGGACGCGAGCACGACCAATCGTCGGCAGACCGCGTCGGGCACGATCAAGGCGCCCTAGGCGAACCGCTACGGGTCGCGCCGCAATAGCTGCGTGAGAACCGGGCCGAGGAGCGCGCGCGGAATGTCGCGGTGCTTCACCTCGGTCTTGAGAACGGTGAGGCGAGGGCCCACGCGGAGTGCCTCGTCGATGCCCACCTTTTCCACGGCGGAGGGGCCCTCCCGGCGTCGCATGGTGCGCTCGACGAGGCGAGTCTGCGCCTCCGGGCCGCCGCGTCCGGTGTGCACCGAGACCAGGCGGTGCGATGGCGATGCACGAAGCCAGCGCGTGAAGGCATCGGCACCGGCGTACATGGAGTCGAAGAGAACAACGTCGTCGGCGCGGAGCGGGAGGTTCCCGTCGAGGGCGGCGAGGGCGGTTTCGAAGCCGGCGCTGTGGGCGACGAGCACCACGTGGCTGGGGTGAAGCTTGCCGAGCCTGAAACCGCCGACCTTCGCGTTCGAGATGGCCCCGAGGAGCGCCGCCCACGCCTCGGGGTGCCGAAAGCCGCCGGGGCTCCCGTCACGTTTGTGCCAGGCGAGCTGCACCGCGACGAAGAGGCCATTCGACGGCACGGTGTGGTGGGCGGCGGCGAGGCCCCAGCCTTCCTCCGCGGGCATGCCATCGGCGCACGGGACCGGTTCGCGATGCGTGAGCACACGCGTGCAGCCGTTCCAGCCGTGAAAGTAGAGGACCAACGAGTACGGGCGGGTCAGGTCGAAGCCCGCCGACGGTGCGGAGATGGCGGCAGGTGCATCCGGAGGGCGGCGTGGCCGCCCTTCGAAGAGACCTCGACGAGTTCGTCGCCGGTTGCGGCTCGGGCCGCCGGCTCACCCTGTGCGACCGCGCCGCCCGTGCGGCGTAGAAGCAGCATGGTGCACGCAAGCACGAGCTCAAGCGTGGCGCGACGAAAGCAGTTCGCTTCCTCCCGGCATAGCACCCCGTACGCGCGCGCGGAACCGTCTTCTGCTATGGTCGCTCCGTGCGAACCCTGCGCGTTGTGATTGTCACGGGCATGTCGGGCGCCGGCCGGGCACGGCCTCGACATTAGCGAGGACATGGGCTTCTACTGCATCGACAATCTGCCGCCGTCGCTCATGCCGCGCGTCATCGAGCTCGCGCTCGAAGGCAAAGAAATGCGCGCGCGTGGGCTTCGGCATCGACGTGCGGACGGGCGCGTTTCTCGAGGGCGCGAAGGAGCACCTCGATGCGCTGCGGGCAAGCAGCCACCACGCGGAGGTCCTCTACATCGACGCGAGTGACGGTTCGCTTGTGCGCCGGTTCAGCGGGAACACGGCGTCCGCATCCCTTGGGCAGGGCGGCGATCTTCAGACCGCCATTCAGCGGGAGCGCGAGCGCATGGCTTCGCTACGCCGCGCGAGGCGAAGTGGATCATCGGCAGCAAATCTCAATGTCCACGCGCTTCGGCAGCTCCTCATTCAGCACCTGACCCACGAGGGGAGAGCCCCATCATGGTGCCGCGCATCGTCTCCTTCGGCTTCAAGTACGGTGTTCCGGTGGATGCGGACCTTGTTTTTGACGTGCGGTACCTGCCGAACCCGCACTTCGTCCCCGAACTCAAACCGCATACGGGGCTCGAACAGGAAGTGCAGGATTACGTCCTCAAGTCGCCCGAAGCTGCCAGGCTCCTCGCCGACGTGGAACCCTCTTCTGCGGCACACGCTTCCGCTACGAGCGGGAAGGGAAGGCGTATCTCACGATCGCCGTGGGGTGCACCGGCGGCCAGCATCGCTCCGTGAGCATCGTCGAGGAGCTCGCCCGCCGGCTTGGCAAGGACCGCAAGGTCACCGTCCAGCACCGCGATATCCGCCGCGATGGCCGCGGGTCCACCGTCGGCTAGGGCCCGCCCCTCGGCGTCGGCGCGGAGCTACTGTGCTTCGGCAACAAGTGCTTCGAGGCGTGCTTCGCTCACCATCCCCGACTCTCGCGTGACCTCATAGCCCTTTGCATCGAGCACGATGAAGGTGGGAATTGCGCCGACGGCACCGAGCTCGCTCGTTCCGCTCGTGAGTCGATCCTCGGGGGAGTAGGTCACGACGAACGGGGGATCGAGTGCCGCCTTCCACGCGTCGAGGAGCTCCTTCGGCGTGGGCTGAACGGCGATGCCGAGTACGTAGACTTCGGGATGGTGGCGTGTGAACCGAGCGAGGGGGTGGAGCGCGGCCTGGGAGACCCCGTCGAAGGTGGCGAACAGAAACAGGAGCATGGTTTGCCCGCGGAAATCGCCAACGTTGACGAGCACGTTGTCGGGCGTTCGAAGCTCGAGTTCGACGGGTTCGCGCCCGTGCGAAGCGTGGGAACTTCCCACCGCGCCGACCCCCGAAGTGCCGCCGCAAGCCGTGAGCGCGACGGAGACGGCGGCGGCGAGAAGGAACCGGAACACGCGCCCTGACAAAGCGCCTAGTCCTTGCCCGACGCGCCCGAGAAGCCGTCTTCTCGGTCCCGGAAGAGCACGTTGAATGTCGTCAGCGTGCCGTAGCAACCGGTGACGTACTGCTGGAGCTGCACCTTGTCCTGATCGGAGAGCTGCGCATTGCCGTTGATCTTCTGCTCAAGGACGCGGAGCTTGTCGCGGATCATCACGATCTTGTGAAAGAACGTGTCGAGTGGGATGTGCTTGTCCTGCGTGTCCGACTTGCCCGGTTTGAGCACGAGCTCGCCGCCGCGCCAGCGTTCACCCATGCGAATGTCCGACACGCCGAGCTCTTCCCGAAGAATCTGTCGCAGCACATCCCGAAACTCACTCTGATCCATGTCGATTCCTATCTCCTGTGGCAGTGACTTCCGAACGGGTTCGTCGTCGGCGTGGTCCGCGTAGTGACGGGGGGCGCCGGCCACCTTCTTGCGTTTGAGCGCTCCGTCCCACGATGCGCCAATGGGTTTGTGGCTTGAGCATGTGGCCGTGTCGCGGAGTGGCGGTGGCCAGCACCCGAGACGGCACTCGCCCTCGGAGACGCCCTGGTCATCGGTGCGCAGTCGCACGTAAAATCCGCACGTTCCACACCTGCCCTGGAGGTCCCGTTCCATGACGCGCGGGTACTATACTTTGACCGCGTGCCGGTGGGAGCCCCGAGTCTTGAGAAACACCTGAATGCGCTCGTGGACGGCTCGGATGCCGTCGCCCGCCGCGCGGCGGACCCCGTGTCGTTTGTGCACCGCTACCGTGGCCGTGGCGACCGCGAGGTCGTGGGGCTCGTGGCCGCGTCCCTCGCGTTTGGGAACGTGGCCGCCGTGCGCGCGAGCATCGCGAAGGTTCTTGCCGTCCTCGGGAATGCCCCCGCGCGTGCAATCGCGACCCGCTCGGAACGCGAACTTGCGGAAGCGCTCGACGGATTCGTGCACCGTGTCTACCGGGGGCGTGACGTGGCGCGCTTGCTCGCGAACGCGGCGGCCGTGCGTCGCGAACACGGCTCGCTTGGGGCGGCGTTCGAAGCGCATCTCGCGCAGGCCGGGGAATTTCGTGAAGCCCTCGCGCGTTTCGCCGACGCGCTCCGCGGTGTGGCGCCCGGACGCGGCATGAAACATCTCGTTCCCGACCCACGTGCGGGTTCGGCGTGCAAACGGCTCATGCTCTACCTGCGTTGGATGATTCGGCCTGCCGACGGCATCGACCTTGGTTCGTGGAACGTTGACCCCGCGCTGCTCCTCATTCCCGTCGACACGCACATTCAGCGCATTGCCCACAACCTACGCTTGACCAAGCGGCGGGATGCGTCCTGGCGAACGGCGGAGGAGATCACGGGGGCGCTCCGCGTGTACGCGCCGCACGATCCCGTGCGCTACGATTTTGCGCTCTGCCACCACGGCATTTCCGGTGACTGCCCGTCGAGGCGGGACGACGCGCGCTGCGCGAGCTGCGTGCTGCGCCCCGTGTGTCGCCACTGGACCAAGGGTTCCCAAGGCGCGCGGCGCGGCGGTGCGTCGCGAACCACGAAACCTAGGTGAACGCCAGGAACTCGGGCGCCCGGGCCCGGAAGGCTTTCGGATCCCCGAGCTCCGCGCCCTGCTCGACCGTTTCCGCGTCGAAATGCACAAGATGCATGTCGTGGAGCGCTCGGAGCGCGTTTTCGAGCCGGGGCTTTGCCACGGACTCGCGCCGCTCGATTTCGCCCGCCAAGTACATGCGTTGGCCGATGGCGAGGGTGCGCTTGGTCCACTCCTTCTTGCTCATGGCCCCCTCGACGAGGAGCTCCGCGCCGCGCATCGCAAGTCGATACGACTCGAAGTACGTGCGCACAAGATCGACATAGAGGTCGAGGCGTTCGCCGCCCGGGCCGTCGTGCCGGCGAAGCGTGTCGCCGTCGCGCACGAGTTCCTTCCGCGCGAGCATGCCTCCGAGTGCGTCGTCGAAAATGGCGTCGAACGTCGCGTCGGCGCGGAACATGAACTCGTACTTGAGGAGCCGCGAGAAGGCGCCAACACGCGCCTTGGCCTGTTCAATCGAACGACCGCCGATGCCCCCCTCGCTCACGGCCACGGCGATGAGCGCGGGCGACACGAAGAAGTGCAGCGTGTTGTTCTTGTAGTACTCGAGCGCGATGCGGCGTTCGTCGGGAACGACAAACACCGCTTCGTCGTCGTCCGCGTCGGCGCGTGTCACCAGACGACCGTCCATGAACAGTCGAAGCGCCTCCTCCACGGTCTCGCTCCGAATCTGGCCGGATTCCGCACGGAGCGACCGCGCGAACCGCGCCCCCTGGCCCGCGAGGCACTCGGCGAGGAGTTCGATCCGGCGGAGGAGCAGGTCCCGTCGATGCCCCGCACCCGTCTGCGTGAGCAGGGCCGTGGCGACGATGGATGCCGGGGTCACGACGGTGACGCGGTTGATCTGGTGGACGACCTGGTGCGCGATTCGCTGTACGAGCGCCCGCCTTTGCGCGGACGTGAGGTCGTCCGTGTCGGCGTTCGTGCCCACCGTTTCCTCGAGGGCGCGATCAAAGGGGAGCACTTCGCCGAACTGAACGTAGAGGCGTCCGTACTTCGAGCGCAGCACCTGCGGCGTGCGCAGCAGGCCGCCAATGGACTCTTGCTGTTTCTCGCCGCCGGTGAGTTCGTCGACGTACGAGCGCCCCTCGATGATCCGTTCGTAGCCGATGCTGATCGGGACGAATTGGACATAGCGGCTCGGAAGCTGGAGCACTCCGTCGACCACCATCGAGAGCAATCCAAACTTGGGTGGGAGAAGTTTGCCGGTGCGGGAGCGCCCGCCCTCGAGGAAGAACTCGATGTTGAACTGCTCCGCGAGGAGCTTACGAATGTAGGCCGAGACGAGCGCCGCGTAGAGCTTCTTGCCCCTGAACGACCGTCGAATGAAGAACGCGCCGCACCGCCGAAGGACAGCGCCGAGCGGCCAGAAGGCCAGGTTGTCCCCCGCCGCGATGAGAGGCGGCGAGATGTCGTGGCCATAGAGCACGTCCGACAGGACGAGGTAGTCCACGTGGCTCTTGTGGCTCGGGAGGAGCACGAGCGGGCCCTTCCGCGCGGCATCCCGCACGCGTTCGATGCCCTCCTGGTCGATCTCGATGCCGTCGTAGATCCGGTGCCACACGCGGTGGAGGATGGCGTGCACCCAGCGCAGGACGACGTGGTCCTGATCGGCTCCGAGGCGCGCGAGTTCCTTGCGCGCCTGCGCTTCAACCTGCGCCACGGTCTTGCCCATTCGGTGGGCTTCCGCCTCGGTTTGCGGGCGGATGCGCGGGCTTCGAAGGATTTCGTCGGCGAGGCGGCTCCGCGTCTTTTTCTCCGGTCCGACCACGAGCGTCCGCTCGCGCTCGATGCGCGTGAGCAGCGCGTAGCGCACACGGTCGGCGAGCCGGTCGTCGGGCACGTTGGGGTTTCGGGCCAGGAAGCCCTGGAGGTCGAAGGGGTCACCCGTGCGGAGCAGAGCGTTCCGGTAGTTCAGGACGAATTGAATGAAGACGCGTACGCGACCGGGCCACTCGCGCGGCCCGAACATGAAATCCCAGAGGGAGCGTTGCCCCTGCGCCGGGAGCTTCGTCCACACGAACGTTTGGGGAACGAGCAGGATGGGTTGTTCGAGTGAACGCTGCGCTTGAATGAGCGTGCGGATGAGGTCGACTTCAAGTTCCTTGCCGCCGCGTTTGACGCGTCCGATGCGTGGCGGTCGCCGGAGAAAGAGTAGGGCGCTGGCGCCGTCGGTCACCGTGGCGCGAAGCGCCTTGTCCTCGGGAATCTGACGCCGGAAGCGCAGACGCCTCCGGCCCTTGCCGAACGGCTCGAGAATCCAGAGACCGAGGTCGTTCACGAACTGGATGAGCGGGAGTGCGAACTGCTTCGTAAGAAAGTCGAGGCAAAGGAAATCGAGGAACGAGATCGACCGCATCACGTAAACGGGGATCCCGCGCTTCGCCGCGTCCTCCATGGCCTGGCTCCAGCGCTCGTCCACGGAGATGTGCGCGAAGAATCGCTTGTAGAGCCAGCGGAGGACCGCATTGGGCTCGTACGTTTTGCGTTCGGTGGCCATCGGCGCGGCGGAACCTACCAGAGCGGGGGCCCGGGCGCCGGCGGCGGTTCCGGTGGGGCCAGACCCCGCGAGATCTGGGCGGATCGGGGCCATCCGCGGGTAGAACCACGGGTTTTCGCGGGGGCTGACGCTTGACACCTCCTGGGGTGGGGGGTAGTAAACGCGCCCCCTCGAACCCGAGGCGTGGAAGTTAAGGATTCGACCATGCGCACGCTTAGCGCCAACCCCCAAAACATTCAGCGTAACTGGCACGTCGTCGACGCGTCGGGTCGTTCGCTCGGCCGCGTCGCGTCGCTGGTGGCGAACCTGCTCCGTGGCAAGCACCGCCCGGACTACACGCCCCACGTCGATTCGGGCGACTTCGTTGTCGTGATCAACGCCGAGAAGGTGAAGCTCACGGGCAACAAGGAGAACGACAAGCAGTGGAGTCGTCACTCCCGCTACCCGGGTGGCTTCAAGCAGACGCCGTACGCGGTGGTCCGCCAGACGAAGCCCGAGCTCATGATCGAGAAGGCCGTGCGCGGCATGATGAGCTACGGCCCCCTCACGCGACAGCTTCGCACCAAGCTCAAGGTGTACGCGGGCCCGACGCACCCGCATGCGGCGCAGAAGCCGCAACCGTTTGCGTTCTAGTCCCGATCCCTTTGACGGTTGAGTAAAGAAATGCCGGCAGCAACGATTCACGGAAAGTTTTACGGAACGGGCAAGCGCAAGAACGCCATCGCGCGTGTCTTCCTTTCGAAGGGCAGTGGCACCTTCACGATCAACGGTCGCACGGATGCGGAGTACTTCCCCCGCCCGACGTCGCAGATGATCATCCGCCAGCCGCTCGAGGCCATCGAGCAGGCGAAGGCGTACGACATCGTCGCGAACGTGAGCGGCGGTGGCGTTGCGGCCCAGGCGGACGCGGTTCGCCACGGCGTGGCGCGCGCCCTCCTCAATGTCGACGGCGAACTTCGCCCCACGCTCAAGAGCAACGGCTTTCTTACCCGCGACTCGCGCAAGAAAGAGCGCAAGAAGCCCGGTCAGCCTGGCGCGCGTAAGAAGTTCCAGTACTCGAAGCGCTGAAGACCGCTTCTCATTTGGCCCGATCGCGGCTTACGTCCGGTGCTCGGAGCTTGCGGTACCAACGTACCGCGGCGCTCCTGTGCTCCGGGCGCGCTCGCGTTCGGGCCAACGCAGAAGCGGTCTTCCGTCGTGTGGTTGGTTTCTGCGTGGTAGGTAGGTGGGCGTGACGGAGCGGGTTCGTGTTGGGGTGGTTGGAGCGACCGGGTACACCGGGGCGGAGCTCCTGCGCCTCCTGCTCGGGCACCCCCATGCGGAAATCCAGGCGGTGGTGGGGCACTCGAAGGCGGGCGAGCCCGTGTCGAGCGTGCTGCCGTCGTTCCGCGGTCGGCTCGATGGGAAGGTGGAGGCGTTTGACGCCGCGTCCCTCGCGGAGCGAACCGACGTGTGTTTCTTGGCGTTGCCGCACGGCGCGAGTGCGCAGACGGCGCGGGCGCTTCGGGCCGAAGGGGTGGTGGTCATGGACCTCTCCGCCGATTTCCGCCTTCGTGACCCCGCCACCTACAAGACTTGGTACGGCGAACACGCGGCGCCGGAGCTCCTCGCTTCGGCGGTGTACGGCCTGGTCGAGCTTGCCCGTGAGGACCTTCGCACGGCGGACCTCGTGGCGGTCGCGGGCTGCTACCCAACGGCGTCGACCCTCGCCGCCGCGCCGCTCCTGCACGCGAAGCTTGCCGATCCCCAGTCGATCATCATCGACGCGAAGAGCGGAGTGTCGGGCGCAGGTCGTTCGCCGTCGCCGAGCACGCAATTTTCGGAAACCGCGGAAGGGCTCCGTGCGTACAAGACGGGCGGCACCCACCGACATGTCCCCGAGATCGAACAGACGCTTTCGGCCGTGGCCTCCGAGACGGTCCGCGTGACGTTCACGCCTCACCTCGTGCCCATGACGCGCGGCATCCTTGCGACGGTGTATGCGACGCCCGCCCGCAGCGGGGTCACGGCCGAGGAGGCGACGGCGGCCGCGTCGAAGCTCTACGCCGGGTCGCCGTCGGTCACGGTCCTCGATCCGGGCACGAACCCCGATACGGCGTGGGTGCGCGGCTCGAACCGGGCCTTCGTCTCCTACGGCGTCGACGCGCGCACGGGCCGCATCGTCGGCCAGTCGGTCATCGACAACCTGGTCAAGGGAGCCGCCGGGCAGGCGATCCAGTGCATGAACGTCCGGTTCGGCTTCGATGAGGGCGCCGGCCTCGGCGCCGTGGCCGTTTGGCCCTAGGCAGCGTCGACCGTGATTCGAATCCTGCATTTCAGCGATGTGCATGTGGAAGTGCCCTTCGCCGAGCTTCCGAAGGGGGAGCTCGTCTCGAAGCGGTTCATCGGCTTGATGAACCTCTGGCTCCGTCGCGGCTGGCGCTTTCGGGAAGTAGTCCCGAAGCTCGAAGCGCTCGCGCGCTTCTACGAGCAGGGGAACTTCGATTTGGTGCTCGCTTCCGGCGATCACACTGCGCTTGGCACGGGCCCCGAACTGCGCCGCGCCCGTCAGCTGCTCTCACCCCTCATCGGTGCGCCCCTCGGCTTCGTGACGGTGCCGGGGAACCACGACCTCTACCTCGGGGACACGCTCCGGGATGACCGGTTCAGCTTTCGCTTCGGCGACCTCATGGAAACGGACTTTCCGGAGCTCACCACCCACGGCGCGTGGCCCGTAGTCAAACGCATCGGTGACGACTTGGCCGTCGTGGCCGTGAACAGCGCGCGGCCGAACCCCCAGCCGTGGCGCTCGAGTGGTCGCATTCCCGAGGCGCAACTCGTGGGCCTCGCCCGCGCCGTGGCCGATGAACGCATCCGGGATCGGTTCATCGTGGTCATGACGCACTACGCCCCGCGTCGTCCCGACGGCACACCCGACACCTTCCGGCACGGCCTCGAGAACTGGTCGGCCTTCGAGGATGCGTGCAGGGGGATTCGCCGCGGCATGGTGATCCACGGCCACCTGCACGATTGCTTTCACCTCGGCACCGCCCACGTTCCGGGCATGCCGCTCCAAACCTTCTGCGCCGGCAGCGCCACGGATGCCAAGCACAACGGCTTCTGGGTGTACGAGATCAATGGTGAGCAATCTCGGGCACTTCGCGGCGGATGGGCGGGTGCCGAGTACGCCCTCGACGGGACCGTCGTCCCGCTCGATGTGTCACTTTCTGGGTCGCTGTAGGCCTCTTGCCTACCATGTAGGACAACCCGCGCCCCTGGGGCGGGAGGAGGGGGTCCGACATGCTCGAAACCGTCGAAGTACTCGCAGGGAGCCGCCGTTCGCTTCGCCGCGCCATCGACGTCGAATGCGACGTGCTCAGCCAATACTGGGACGAGCCCGTCTCGCTTCTCGCGCTCGATCTCTCCGTGGGGGGGATGTGGCTCGATGCGGAACTTCCGCTCGATGTCGGCGATTCGCTTCGCCTCCGCTTCCACCCACCCCGCTGGAAATCGGGACGCCCGCTCATCGTCAATGCGGAGGTTCGGCGCGTGGATCTCCAGCGACGGCGCTTCGGCGCACCCGCGGCAGGCATGGGCATCGCGTTTACGGACCTGAACCCGTGGGAGCGCGACGCACTGCGACTTGCGCTCGAGGGCATTCCACCTCCCTTGCCATTTGCGGACGAAACGAAGCGGACGGATTTGATCTGGGTCGAGTCGCTCCTCACGTGGGAGGAAGACCTCGGCGACCGCGTGAATATCTACGAAGTGAGCGAATGGCTCGGGCTCGACGACGGCTTCGATGCCGAGGAAATCGAGTTCTTCGCCGTGGGAGAAATGCTGACGTCGCCGCTCGCGTTCCCCTTCCGACTCGCGGCCTAGTGCTTCTGCGCTAGAGTAAACGGGTTCATGAGGGAATCGGTCGGCGCCCTGGCCGCCGTGGCGGTCGCGTTTTCTCTCGTCGGAACGGCGATTTGCCGTGCCGACGCGCCGGGCGTGGAGAACGCGCTTCCGACCATTTTTCGCCGAATGACCGCCGAGCCCTACGAGCTCGACGCGCACCCGCGCTACGTGGACGGCGCGAAGTTCCGATGCCCCCAACCGGAGACCGTTGCGTACCGCGGAACGACCATCCGCTACCGACCGACGGTTCGCGTCCATCGTGCGTTTCGAGAGCGTCTCGAACGATTCGAAGCCCTCGTCGCCAAGGTCGGGAAGCGATACTACGGGCGCGCACCGTTCCGCCTTGTGCACAGCGGCGGCTTCAACTGCCGTCGAGTGCGCGGGAGCTCGGTGCGCATCAGCGAACACGCGCTCGGTAACGCCCTCGACTTGCGAGGGTTCGACTTCCCGCATATCGGCGCACGGGCATCGAAACGCCTCCTGGCCTGCCGCGGCGGTGCAGGCGCTCCTTTCGCGTGCGCGTGGCCCGGAACACTGGAATGCGACGCGACCCCGTGATCAGCGTCACTCGAAGTTCCTCCACGCGCTCGCCGATGCGGTGCGGAACGAGCCCGACGTCTTCCGAGGCGTCGTGGGGCCCGGCTGGCCGCGGCACGACAATCACCTTCATTTCGACGTCGCGCCCTGGGGCTATGCGCTCTACGAGCGGTGACCACTGGCGTGTCCGTGGCGCACGGGCTGCGCCATTGGACCGGGCGATCACGCCGCAATCGCTGAAATGCGCAGCGGAATTGTCTGCCGATTCCCCGATGGCCCAAGCTTTGCTCTCCTAGCGTCCGAATGGGTGGTGTGTCCGACAACGACGTTCGAAGGGTTGAGCCGGTGCGCGCGCCCTGGGTTGCGGCGCTGGGGTTGTTGGCCCTGGGCTGCGAGGGGCAGGTGGTCGCCGGAAGCGAACGGCGACCGGGTCCACGGATGGAGAACCCCGACGGAGCCACCTTCGTCCCGCCCACCGAGGACGCGGGCGTGCGGGCGGACGGGGACGCGGGGGGAAACCCCGTGGTTGGTCCGAGCCTCGGACCCGCGCCGGGGGAGGTGCCCGTCGTCGCCCCTTCGACCCAGTACGCATATACGCCCGCGGGCTGTGCCTACCCGGTCACAACACAGACCGTGACGGAAGCTGGCCCGCACGTGGACGCGCATGGCGACGGCGCGCGTTTCGTGGATCACCTGCACCTGAGCTACGCGGGCGACGCGTCGTCGAGCTTCGCTGTGAACTGGCGTTCGGATTCCGACTCGCGCGAGGCGGTCGTCATCTTTGGAACCGATGCTGCCGCCGTGGCGGCGCAGTCCGCGCCGGTGGTGACCGATGCGGTGTCGTGGCGCTGGGGGCATTCCATGCTCGTCGCCGGAACGCGTTTGCACGAAGTGCACGTGTGCGGTTTGTCGCCAAACTCGACCTACTACTACAAGGTCGGCGGCGGTGGCGTGTGGAGCGAAGTCCACCCGGTGTCGACCGCGCCGGCCCCGGGCGCGTCGTCCCCGATTCGCTTCGCGGTGTTCGGGGATTCGCGGGGGCTGAATGGCGATGTGTGGCCCACCATCGTCCGTGAGTCGGGGGATTTCGGTGCCGACTTTGCCCTGACCACGGGCGACGCCGTGGAGGCGGGCACGAACCAGTCCCAGTGGAATGCGTTCTTCGAGGCCGCCGTCGACGGTTTCGCCGTGCAGGATGGGCTTGCGGAACTGCCGTTCATGGTCGCGAACGGGAATCACGACGCCCTTGCGCTGAATTTCGTGACGCAGTTCGCCATGCCGCAGGAGGTTTCCGCCGGCGAGGGCGCCAACGGCGAAGAGTGGTACTCGTTCGACTACGGGCCCGTGCATGTCGTTGTGCTCAACGACACCGCTTCGTCGGGGACCATTGCCGCCGAAGCCGCGTGGCTTGAGAGCGACCTCCAGAAGGTCGACCGGAAGAAGACGCCGTGGGTCTTCGCGGCACACCACCGTCCGCCGTACACGTGCAACAGCGCCCACTCCGCTGCGACGGACCTGCGGGCCACGTGGCAGCCCATCTATGACGCCCACGGCGTCGACATCGTGTTCAATGGGCACAACCACGAATACGAACGCACCAAACCCATTCGAGGCCTCTCGGGCGGCAATGGCGTTGCGGCGCCGGCGGGGCAGAACGGCGTGCCGCTCCCTGGGCAGAACGGCGTGGCTTCGGGGACGATCTATCTTCTGACGGGCGGCGCGAGTGCTAGCCTCTACAACGCGGATTCGTCATGTGCACTGAGTCAGGCCGCCATGAGCGTGTATCACTACGTGGAAGTGCAGATCGACGGCGTCTCGATCGACGTCCGTGTGGTCAATGCGGTCACCGGCGGAGTCGTCGACGCTTTCGCGTACACGAAGTCGGCGCCCTAGTCGCCTGCGTTGTCGTGATTGCGCACGTGCGCGCGGGCGAGGTGCACGCGCAGTCCGCCGACGGTGTCGATGACCTGTTTCGCGAGGCCTCGAGTGCCGAGCAGTCGGCGGAGCCCCTCCGCGCGTACGAACTCTACGGCAAGGTGGTGGAGGCCGCGCCCACGTCGCGCCTCGCCGCAAGGGCGAAAACCCGTCGTGGCAATCTGGAGCAGGCCGCCGCGGGCGATTGGGCGAGCTTGGATGTGTTGGCAAAGCTCCGAAGTCAGCCCACGGTGGAGCTCCACGCCCCCGACCTACGGCGGGCCGAGGCGACGGTGCGTGCGTTGCCGAATTCCGAACCGGGGCATGCGGCCTGGATGTGGCTGGTGGATGCCGAGCTCCAGCGAGGCGATCCAGCCATCGCCATGCGCCTCGGCGAGGAAGCGCTAACGCTGCCGGGTTGGTCGGTCGATGCGCGGGCTCGCCTCGTGCGCCTCGTGGCCGCGGCCGCCCGCAGGGCCGGATCGGACGCAAAGGCCCTCTCTGTGCTCCGTGCCGGCGGCGTCTCGGGTGGCGCCATCGCGACCGACATTGAGCGCGATCGTCGTATCGCGCGCGTGCTCCGCGTGTCGGGCGTTGCGCTCGCGGTGTCCGGGGTGTTCCTGGTCGTACTCGGTCTGTGGGGCTTTCCGCGTCGGCGACCGCTCGTGGGCGGACTTGGCTATGTGGGAGTGACCCTGTTGCCAGCCATCGGTGGGTTTGCCATCGGATACACACGCGACGCTTCGCTGGCGCCGGTGCTCGCCATCTGGGCAGCGGGTGTCGCGACGCTCACCCTCCTTTCCCACGCCTCGGGTCGTGGTGCGGGCCGCCTTGCGGCGCGCCTGGGGAGGTGGGTGGTGCCGGTGGCGACGGCGAGCGCGTGCGTTGCGCTGATTGCGTGGACATTCGCCTTCGGGGCGCTCTGGAATCCGGTGCTCGGGTGGTACTGAAATCTCAGGTAGGCTCCCGCGCTGTGAGTGGCACCGAGGGCACAGCGTCGCCGGAGGAACCGGAACGCGGCGAGGGGCGCATCCTTTGGGTGCATCCGGGGCATAGTGCGAACTGTTCGTCGGTGGGAAGCGTGGTCGACTACGTGCTTTTCGCCGGAACGGCGGGGGCCGCGTTGCTCGCAGGCCTGGCCGTCTGGCTGAACGCCCGCACGGACCGCGGACCCGAATCCGAGGGCGGGAGTGCCGGTGGTTCCCACGGTGACTCGTCGGAGCCACCACCGACGGCGGCACCGAAGGACGTCGACTGAAATGAACGCGCCCGAGCCGCTGACCACCCGGGAGCGCTTCGCCGTCGCTGCGCTTGTGTTCGCCGTGGCCGCACCCACGATGTACGTTGTGCACCGGCTCTACGAAGTTGTCCGCGGTGGGGGGGAGGACCCGGCGCTCGTTCTCGCGCAGGCGCACATCGGCTTCTATTGGCGCATCGCCTCGGCCACGTGGCTCGGCGGAACGATCGCCGCTGCCTTCTTCGCGTTGGCACGAAACGCGGACCGGGCTCGGGCCCGCGTTGCGCTCAGCGCGCGGGTGCTGCCTTGGTGGTATGGCCTGCTGCTCGTGTTGGCCTGGTGGTTTCCGTGATGTTCTTGCGGCTCCTCACTTCGATCCACGGTCACGTCGGCGTGCTGGCCATCGCGCTCCTGTTCCACCCCGCGATCGTGCTTTGGCGCGGCGCGCCGCTCACGCGTGCATCGAAGGTTGCCGTCGCGCTCTCCGCCGGGTTTGCCTTTGCCGCCTTTGCCTGTGGCGTTGCCCTCTACTCCGACTATCGAACGCTGGTTCGAGGCACCCTTTTCCTCGAATCGCGCACCGCGGGGCTCCTTTTTGAAACGAAGGAACACGCTGGGTTCATGGCCCTCGCCATGGTTCTCGGGGCGGCGGCGACCGCGTTCCTGGCGCCGCGGAATCGTCCCGAGTATCGGCGTGCGGCGGCGCGCGTGTTCGCGGCGGCGGGGGTGTTTGCCCTCGTTGTGGGCGGGCTCGGTACGTACGTGACTTCGCTGGCCACGTTCTCAAAGTAGCCCGCGCCGCGACGACGATTCGCTAGTTGATGAGGCCTTCGCCCGTATCGTCGAGGTACGCGATGGTGTGCACGAGGTCCACAGGCGTTCGCGGATCTCCGGCGTCATGCCTTCGAACCGCACACCCATGCCCGGATTGATGTTGCCATCCTGACGCACGGGGTTGACCCACGTCACGGCGCCGCGCACTTCAAGCGGCTCTTGGCCCGGCGGGCCGAAGCGAAGCGTGAGCTCGGTGCCGACAGGAAACGGGTCTTCGGAGTAGATGAAGATGCCCATGTCGCTGATGTTCTCAATGTACGAGAACAGGAAATTGTCGCCGTTCGAGTAGTCGACCTGAATGTGGGTCGGATATCGAATGCTCTGCCTTCGTTCGCGACCCTTTTTTCCTCGCCCATCGCGTCGCTCCTCGGTTCAGGTCGTTACCTGACCGTGAGTGTGCCAGCGTTCGCTCGGTTGTCCGAATCGGCGGGGCCGCCGGTGATCTTCATGCGGTTTTCGCCTGAGAAAAGGCCGAGATAGAGCGTGTACGTCCCGGCGCCGTAGTTGGACGGGATCTTGAGCTCCTGTCGGTCGACGATGATGTCGCCCTCGTCCCAGAGTCGCACGGGGTACTTGCCATCGACCGGGTCGTGGTCCCCGTTGAGCCGTTGCCCGTCACCATCGACGTGCACGAATACCTTGTAGCTCCCGAGGCCGCCGCGAAGGGCCTTCCAGTACCAGGTGACCTCGAAGCTCTCACCGGCGCCCACGTAGCCGTTGTGGGGCAGTTTGAGCGCGTACCCGAGGAGCTCAACACGTCCCTCGAAGTTCACGTTCACCGGATGCTCGATTTTGGGCGCTTCGCGCAACACCGAGTTCGCGACGAAGTTCTTGTTGGACACGCCGCTGACCTGTTCATTCGAAGCGAGCACGACGCGCGCGCTTCGATTGTCGGCGACAAACAAATGGCGCCCCGCCGCTTGTCGGAAGTTCCGATCAACCGCCGCGAGTTCGTCGGCGGGGATGACCGCCCATCGCCGTCCGGGCTCGGCGAGGAACTTGACGAGGGCGTCCTGGGATTTGAGCTCCTTCACGTCGCCCCGCGCGTAGTACGCCGCGGCGCGACTTCCCAGGCGGTACTCACCAAGGGGTTCGCCCGCCTTCGCGAGGGCGTTGTAGCGGTCGTACACTTCGCGCGGGGAGAAGTGGGCGCTCAGGGTCGGGAGGAACCCTTGCGCGACGTACGCTCCGATCACCCCGCCGACGACGAGCACCGGCACCACGCGGAAACGCCCAAGTCGAGTTAGGAGCCAGAGGCCCACCTGCGCCACGACGAAACCGATGGGCACAAGGACCGGCAGCACGGCCACGCGCTTCGCCCACTTTGCCGCCACCGTGGTGAGGTGGAGGGGCTTTGCCGCGACGGCCGCCGTTACGCCGAGGGCGACGAGGGCGACGCAGAGGAGCGCGGCCAGGACGAGCCAAATCTTCTGGCCGGTTCCCGTCCGCCAGAGGCTGCGTAGCGCACGAAACGGCGCACGCAGATCGAGTCGGGTGGGGATCGGCGCGATTCCGAACACGAGCCCAGTGACGACCGCGAACGCGCCGAGGAGCGCCGCCCAGATCATGTTCGGATGGAATACGTCCGGAACTTCCACTTCGCCCACCGTGAGCCCGCCAAGGGGCGACGAGGGGTAGAGGTCAAAGTCGCGAATGATGAGCGCGGCGAGCAGCGCGGAAACGATGCCGGCGACCCACCACTCGCTGTCGCTCCGCTCCACATCGCGCAGGAAGCTCGCGACGAGCGCCGCGAGCGCGACCACCGGCAGATACGTCGTGTTTCCGTAGTGCGACGAGAAATACGTGAGCGCCGCGTAGCCAAACGCCGCCCAAAGGACGAGGTAGAGGCGCGCGTCCGTACGGCCCGCGTCCGTCTCGGCGTCGACGGGCGACGCGGGGGCCGCGTCCGGGTCCGGCGTCCACATCCCGGCGCCGATCGTCACCGCGATGGCCGCGGGCAGGAGCGCGCTCCAGGGTGCGAAGCCGTGGAAAATGCGTTCCAAGGCGATTTCAAAGGTGGGCGGCGTGCCCGACACGGGGGAGCCCCCGATCCAGAGCGCCGAGGCCGACTCCGGGTGGAGGATCGCGTTCACGGTTCCCGCCGTGAGCCCCGCCGCCGCGAGCGCCAGCGCGCCGTAGACCATCGTGCGGGCGGAGTCTCCGCCCGATGCACGCCCGAAGAGCGGTGGCACGATGGCGGCCGCCACGAGTGGCGCCAGCACCCCTTGAAGGACGCCGGCGGCGAAGGCGGCGAGGGCCCCCGTGGCCATGGCGAAGAGGGACCAGACGGCGAGGTCGCGCCGCGTGGTCGAGCGGTCCGGCGCAACGAGGGTCCGCACCAACGACACCAGCGCGAATCCAAAGAGTGCCTGGGCGAAGAAGGAGGGCGCGACGCCCAGCATTTGTCGCGCGTTCAGCAGAAAGAGCGGGGACGTGGCGGCGACCACCGCCGTGTAGAGCGCGCCACGTGCGTCGGACACCCGCCGCCCGATGGCATAGGCGGTGAGGATCGTCAGCAGTCCGAACAGCGCAATGGGCATGCGCCCCGACCATTCGTGCACGTCGAACTGCCGAAAGCCCATGGCGACGGCCCACGTGGAAAGCCCCACAAACCCCTTCGGCCCCTCGCCGCCGAGGAGGGCTCGCGCGGAGTCGGCGCGCTCGAGCTCCCACGGATCCCAGATCCCGAACGACGCGAGGCGTACGAACAAGCACGCGGCAAGGAACGCGAGAACGAACGCAGGCGCGGACCTTCGGGCGAGGGTGTTCATGGGCGGCGGGAGCCTACTTACGCGATCCCGGCGCCGTCAAACCGGAGCTTGGCCCGATCGGAACCAATCGCGCCGCAAGCTCACGGATCGACGCGTCGCTCGATGTGCGCGCGAGGCGCCGCAAGAGCTCCGCCGATGTGGGGTCCTCGAGGAGGGCGAGGGCGCGCACGGCGACGACCTGCAATTGGTGCTGCGGGGTCGCGGCGGCCGTTCGGATCACGACGCGGTCGGCGCCGGTTAGGTGCGCCGCAAAGCGGCTTGCCAAGGTGAGGAGGGCCGCCCTGCGGACGTAGGTTCCCTTGTCGGTCGACGCGCGACGCACGGCGGCGAGCGCCGTCTTCGATTCGGGCGAGAGCCCCAGCAGGTCGATGGCGCGGATGCGCACGACCGAGCGAAGGGCGGGGTCGGCGGCGATGCGCGCGAGCTCCGTCTCCGGGGTCGTCAGTCGTGCTCGGACCGTCGGCCACGCCGCGAGGGAGGGTTCGTATTGGCTCAGGAACGCGAGGAGTTCTCGGTCGTGGTTCGTGGAATCCGCCTGGGCCTTCGCACCGAGGAGGAGATCGAAGGCCAGGGTCAGGATGAGCGCGTACGTCCACGGCGCGCCACGCGTTCGTGTGGTTCCACGTTGGGTCATGGGTTCACGTCCTCCGCCGCGTCGCCGTGGTAGACGTGCATATTCCGGCGCAGCACCTTGCCCTGCTCCACGGAGAGCTTGTCGCCGACGGGGTCGCTCCCCGTGGCGCACGACGTGGCGAAGTACATGAGCTGCGTGCACGAGTCATCGGTATCGCCGATGGGGTCCGTCACGCCACCGAGGCTCGTCGTGTGAAACAGGCCGAGTTCGTGACCCACTTCGTGTGCGACCGTTCGCGCCACCGCCGCCGTGTCGAGCACCTCGTTCTCCACGTGATCGTCGAGGGCGACGGTGACGCCGCTCGAAGAGGTGCCGTTTCGCCAGGGCCCGGGGATGCCGCTCGCGAGGCCCACCGGGTGGAACGACCCGTACGTGAAGCCGAAGGTGCCGATGAAGAAGAGATTGACCCCGGGTTCCTTCGTCCCCGCGCGGCGCAGGCTGTGCAAATCGGAATTCGGGGCGGGTGTGCCCGGGTCGTTGATCACCTCGAAGCCGGGGTCCACGTCGAAGTAGGAAACCCTGCCGATGGAGAGACCCACCTGCGACCAGATGTCCGTAACCCGTGCGAGGACCGCCGCGAGGGCGGGGTTCTGCGCCGCCGAGGCCGCGTCCCAGCCCTGGGCGCCCGTGAAGTGGATGTTCAGATCCACGCGACCGGTTTCCGGCAGCTTCGGGACGATCTTTGCGTAGGCGCTCATGCGCGCCACGCCGCCGATGGGATCGCCCGTTCGCACCAGTGTGCGCACGCCCTCCTTGCTGAGGTCGATTTCGAACCGCTCGCCGATGGCGATCAGGCGGTGCGTGCCGGGAGCGAAGTGCACGCGTTCGTTGTTGGGGGCCATGGCCGCGTTGACCACGTCGGAACTCGCCGTCGGGTTCAGGCAGTCGTAGCAAACCTCGGGGTTCAGGCCGCCGTCGTCGAGGCTCGCGAGCGCCTTCTGGTCGTCGTCGAGCCACTCCCCCACTCGGTACGCCCCGCTGAGCTTGCCCTCGAGCATGACGCCGACGGCGATCGCTTCGCCCGGCACACGGAGCTTGAAATGCACGCCAAGGCCCCCCGTGGCTTCGTCGTCCGCGACCGCGTCGAAGTCGAGCACTCGCTCGTCCACAAGTCGCACGACCTCGGGGTACCCGGCGACGGCGCCATCCGGCAGCAGCGTGCGGAACTCGCCGTCGGTGCACGCTCCGAGGAGGACTGCGCCGAATGCCAGCGCCGCATGGGGCCCAATTCGCCGCATCGCGCCCGCGACGATACCACGTTCGCCGCGGGGACCGCGGTTAGTCCATCGGCGACTCGGTGCTCGACTCCGGCGTCGGTGCCGTCGAGGCCGCAGTGTCGACGCCGGGCTTGCGTCCCTGGATGGGAATGCGTTCAAGCTCGGAGGCGAGTCGCCGCTGCTGCGCGCGGAACTTGGCGAGGTCGCCCGCGGGCAGCAGTGCGCCCGGGCCATTGATCACCGGCACCGCGTCGAGGAAGCGGCCCCCCTTCTCGAGGCCAAAGTGCAGGTGCGGCCCGGTCGAACGCCCGGTCGAACCCACGGTGCCGATCATCTGACGTTGTTTCACGTTCGCGCCGGGCTTGATGCCGCTCTGGATCCGTTCGAGGTGCGCGTAGTGGGTCGTGTAGCCATTCCCATGGCGAATGCTGACGAGGTTGCCGTTCGGGCCCTTGGGTCCCGCGTGGGTGACGACGCCGTCCGCGGCGGCCCAGACGGGTGTCCCTCGACTGGCGGCGTAGTCGACGCCGTTGTGGGGCATGATCCGCTTCAGGATCGGGTGCCGGCGCTTTGGGTCGAAACCCGAGGAGATGTGGTCGAAGCGCAGCGGCGTCTTGAGCCAGCCGCCATGCAGGGCGCGCCCGGTGTCGTCGTAGAAGTCACCGTCGTCGTCCTTGCCGGAGGCGTACCAAAATGCGCGTGACGTTCCCGTACGCTGGCCGCTGTATTCGAGCGCGTGGACGTCGCCGTAGCCGAGAAACCGGTCACCGATGCGCTCTTCGTCCACGATGATGCGAAACGTGTCGCCTGAACGCGTTTGCGTTGTGAAGTCGACGTTTCGCTGGAGTGCGAACGTGAAGATTCCCGCGAGGGAGCGCCCGAGACCGGCGTTCGAGAGCGCATCCCCGAGGGAGTTGGTGACCGTACCGCCGCCGCGGATGCGCGTTCGTTCGATGGGAATCGAGACCTTCTCCGCGCTGTACGTGCCGTCGCCCTTCCGCTCGACGCGGTAATACTCCGTGGGGGACGCGTGGTATTCGAAGAGGAGCAACGTGCCGCGCTCGTCCTTTTCGAGCACGAGTTGGTCCTCGGCGTGGCAGTGTCGAAAGTCGAGAAGCTTGGTGAGCGACGCCTCGATGGCCTGCGCCGTGCCCTCGTCCAAGCCGAGGCCGAGCAGTGCGTGGTGAAACGAACGGGCGCGGCCGAAGGACCGGAGAATGCGCTCCACCGCACCCAGCATCGTCGGAGTCGTGGAGCCGAGCTTGGCGTCGCTCCGACGACCTCGGCGGGGTCGGCGTTGGCGGTGCGGCCGGGAGTGGGTTCGCCTCGGGGGCGTCGACCGCAACGCTCGTGTCGGCCGGGGGCGGCCCTTCCACGGTGGTCGAGAGCCCGTCGGCGGGCGCCGCATGGTCGTCCTTGGTCTGCAGGCGTCCCCATGCGGTGATGGCGACCACACCGCCGAGCGCCAGCACGACGACAGTCCAGATCACCATGTAGCGGGAGCGCGCCGCGCGACGCTCCTCCTTTAGCAACGGGATGTCCACCGACGGCAGAGGCCGGTGAACATGCTCGATGGGGTCCTCGGGCTGCCCCGACATGGTGCCGCGCGTCTTATCAGCGGCTTCGGGGCTCGGCAAAACGGCTAGAAAGGGCGCCCGATCACGCGTCAAACAGGCCGATCGCCCAGCGCAGGGTGTCGCGGTCGATGTTCTGCCCGGTGTGCACGAGGACCACGCGTTTGCCCGAGAGCTGGTCGCGGAGCTTCCATGCGGCGGCGTACACCGCGGCGGCCGCACCCTCGGCGACGTTGTGCGTCGTCTCGAGTGCGAGGCGGACGGCTTCGCGCATTTCCTCTTCGGAGACGAGCACGATGCGATCGATCTTGCCGCGCACCACCGAGAACGGAACTTCGAACGCGTAGCGCGTCGCGAGGCCGTCGGCGAAGGTGTCTGCGCTTTCGATGCACTCGAGCTTTCCACTCTCGAGCGAACGCGCGAACGCACATGCGCGCTCCGCCTGAACGCCGATGATCTGAACATCGGGGCGAAGTGCGCGCAGCGCGAGAACGGCGCCTGCGATGCAGCTGCCGCCACCGATGGGTACGATCACCGCATCCGCGTCGGGGAGATCTTCGGCAATCTCCATGGCGTACGTGCCGACGCCCGCAATCAGGAGCGGCTCGTTCGCGGCGTGAACGTAACGAAGGCGCTCGTTGCGCGCATGGGCTTCTGCCTCCGCGCGTGCCTCGTCGAAGTCGCGACCCGACTCCACGACCTCGGCGCCCATGGACGTCATGATCGCGTTCTTCTCGGGGTTGTTCCCCTTGGGCACGTACATCACGGCGCGCGATCCGAAGGTGCGGGCGCACCAAGCCATGGAGAGCCCGTGGTTGCCGCGCGTCGCGGTGATCACCCCCCGGGCCCGCTGCGAATCGGCGAGGTTCGCGAACAGGTTCACACCCCCACGAACCTTGAAGGCTCCGATGGGCGTGTGGTTTTCGTGCTTTACGTACGCATCGAATCCGAGGCGTGTGCTCAGCAGGGCATATCGATAAAGAGGTGTCCGGTGCAGGTATCGCCGCACCAGCGGCCACGCTCTCAATACGTCACGAAACGAGACTTCCAAGGCTTCCCCCGCGCGGGATTTGGCACGAGCCTTTCGGCGCTTGCAAGGGGCACAGCTTGACACACGTTTCGGCCGGCGCTATTCGTCCGCGTCTTTCGAGGCACCCGTATCCAAGTGCAAACGGCAGCAGAACAGCAGGCACGTAGCTCAGTGGTAGAGCACTACCTTGACACGGTAGGGGTCGGCGGTTCAATCCCGCCCGTGCCTACCGATTCCTTGGATGTCTGATCAGCAACCGACCGCGCGCGAGGTTCTCGAGCGCGAGGACCGACTCGGTCGCGACGTCGTAGGCGTCCGCGTCGACGGGGAAGTCTTTGACTTGCACACGCCGCTGCCTGCGGGTGCCAAGTCCGTCGAGCCGATTCGCGCGAGCGAGGAGGCGGCGCTCCCCATCATTCGCCACTCGAGCGCGCACGTCATGGCGGACGCGGTGCAAAAGCTCTACCCGGGTACGCAGGTGACCTTCGGTCCTGCGACCGAGACGGGCTTCTTCTACGACTTCGATCGCCCCCAAGGGGCGTTCAGCGAAGAGGAGCTCCGGGCCATCGAAGACAAGATGGCGGAGATCATCGCGCACGATCACCCCTTCCGACGCGAGGAGCTCCCGAAGCCCGACGTGCGTCACCTCCTCGAGAAGATGGGGGAGAAATACAAGCTCGAGCATCTCGAGCGCTTGAGCGAGCCCATTTCGCTCTATCGCCACGGTGACTGGGTCGACCTCTGCGCGGGCCCCCACGTCCCGAGCACCCGTTTCCTTCAGGCCTTCAAGTTGACGACCGTGTCGGGCGCGTACTGGCGCGGCGACGAACGTAACCCGATGCTCCAACGCATCTACGGGACGGCGTTCGCCGACGGAAAATCGCTCCGCGCACACCTGGCGCAGCTCGAGGAAGCGAAGAAGCGCGACCACCGGAAGCTCGGAAAAGAGCTCGAGCTCATCGGGTTTCACCATTGGGCGCCCGCGTCGCCGTTCTTCCTGCCCCGCGGTGCCGCCATCTACACGGCCCTCGCGGACTACGTGCGGGAGAAATACGACCGCGATGGTTACCAAGAGGTGATCACGCCGCAGATTTTCGACACGGAGCTCTTCCTGACCTCCGGGCACATGCCCAAGGTCACGGAGAACATGTTCCTCGCCGTCACGAACGAGGACTTCGAACACGCTCGGGCGAAAATCGCGAAGCAGAACATCACGGACGCCGAAGGCGCCGTGAAGATGGTCGAGGAGACCGTGCGCTTCGGCGTCAAACCGATGAACTGCCCGTCGCACTGCCTGCTCTACGGGATGGAACGTCGCTCGTACCGAGACCTGCCATGGCGCATGGCCGACTTCGGGCGCCTCCATCGCTTTGAGCGCAGCGGCGTGACCCAGGGCCTGACGCGCGTGCGCACATTCTCACAGGATGACGCGCACATCTTCTGCACGCCGGAGCAGGTGCAGGGCGAAATCTTCCGCTTCATGGATCTCATCTACGAGGTCTACAAAGACTTCGGCTTCCTCGACGTTCGTGTGGTGCTCGCGACGCGACCGCAGGAGCGCTACGGCAGCGATGAGGATTGGGACTTCGCCGAGAAGGCGCTTGCCGATGCCATTGAACGGAAGGGCCTCGCCTACGAAAGCGTGGAGGGCGAGGGCGCGTTCTATGGACCAAAGATCGAGTTCCACCTGAAGGACGCACTCGGTCGCCCCTGGCAGCTCGGTACCATCCAGTACGATTTCAACTTCCCCGAGCGCTTCGACCTTTCGTACGTTGGTGAAGACAACACGCAGCACCGTCCTGTGATGCTTCACCGTGCGGTGCTCGGTTCCCTCGAGCGGTTCTTCGGCGTGCTCGTGGAGCACGTGGGTGGCGCGTTCCCGACGTGGCTTGCACCCGAGCAGATTGCGCTCCTCACCGTGAGCGAAAAGACGAACGCCTACGCCGAGGAGGCCGCGGCGCTCCTTCGCGCACAGGGCATCCGCGCCGTCACGGACCTTTCGGGCGACAAACTTGGCGCGAAGATTCGCCGCGCCCGACTCCTTCGGACCCCGTATCTCGGCGTGATCGGCGAGAAAGAGGTCGAAGGGCGTGGCCTTGCGATTCGGTCGCGCGACGAGGATAAGGATCTCGGATTTATGCCGCTCGATGCGGTGATCGCTCGTCTCCGTGAGGAGGGGCTCCCTCCGTCGCGTCGACCGGGCTAAGGTTACAACCCACAGACAGCAACCCGCGGGGCGGTCCCCGCCAACAAGGAACGAACGTTATCTCGACCAATTTCAACAACGCTGGCAACAACTCCGGTCCCAACCAGGGCGGTGCGCCCCCCGGCCCACGCCGATTTGGCGGCGGCCCCGGAGGCGGTGGCGGTCCGGGTGGCGGTGGCGGCCCGGGCGGCGGCGGCGGCGGCGGTGGTGGACCGCGCGGTCCCCGTGGTGGCGATCGGCGCCCGATGGGGCCCCGCATCAATGAACGCATCCGTATTCCGGAAATCCGCGTCATCGGTAAGGACGGCGAGATGCTCGGCGTCATGCGCACCGACGACGCGCGTCGCCTTGCCCGTGAAAGCGACCTCGACCTCGTCGAAGTGAACCCCAAGGCCGTCCCGCCCGTGTGCAAGGTGATGGACTACGGGAAGTTCAAGTACGAGGAAAAGAAGAAGGCCAACGAGGCCAAGAAGCGGCAGACCAAGACCGACCTCAAGGAGGTCAAGCTCCGCCCGAAGACCGACGACCACGACATCGATTTCAAGTCAAAGCACGTGCGTCGCTTCCTCGAAGAGGGAAACAAGGTCAAACTCACCGTGCGATTCCGCGGCCGTGAAATCACGCACCCGGAGATGGCCGAGCGTCAGATCGTGACCATCGTCGACCGTGTGTCGGACATCAGCATGATGGAGCAGTCGCCGCGCCTCGAAGGCAAGGCGATGACTGCGCTTCTCGCGCCGCGCATGAAGACGCAGGTCAAGCGCCCGCATCCTCCCGCGGGCGCCGCGCCCGGCGTGGTGCGGAGCGCGTCGGATTCGAATCCGCCGATTCCGCCCCCGCCCCGCGTTCCTTCGGGGACGTGAACGGCTGGCGGGCCTGCTCGCCGACTACTTGCCGAACTGTTCGATGAGGCCGCCGAGCCTGGGTACGGCGGCCTCAACGTTTTTCTTCGCCATGCCGCGGAGCTTGTCGTAGGCGCCCTTCACCGCACCGTTCGGTGACTTGGCGGCCTTGGCATCCGTGATGGCGAGGAGCGCGTCGGCGACGCGGCTTGCGTTCGCCACAAAGTGCGCCTTGATGCCGACGCCCTTCGCGACTGCTTCCTGGTACATCGGGTCGAGTGCCCGCGCGAACTCGGGGAGGAGGTCGCCGACGACGTTCCTCACGAAGCCGGGCTTGATGCCCTGCACCACCTTGTAGCCGGTCTTGATCGCGATCCCCGAGAGGCCGCCCTTGTCGGCCACTTCGTCGTCGATGACCTTGCAGGTCGCCTCGGTGACGGCGTTCTTCTTCTCGGGATTCGTGAGGATTTCTTCGAGGCTCGGCATGGGCCTGTGGATATGCGCTCTCCGTCCACTTGGCAAGAACGGGCCTTTGACTATGGTCCGCGCGTCATGACCCAACCGAAGAAGATCCTGCTCGCCTATAGCGGTGGCCTCGACACCTCCGTCATCCTCACCTGGCTCAAGGAAAAGTACGGCGCGGAAATCGTCGCGTTCTGTGCCGACGTGGGGCAGGGCGAGGAGCTCAGCGGCCTCGATGAGAAGGCGAAGCGCACCGGCGCCACCAAGTGCGTCATCGCCGACCTCCGCGAGGAGTTCGTGCGGGACTTCTGTTTCCCGATGCTCCGGGCAAACGCCGTCTACGAGGGCGAGTACCTCCTTGGCACGAGCATCGCGCGCCCCGTCATCGCAAAGGCGATGATGGACGTGGCAAAGGCCGAGGGCGCCGACTCCATCGCGCACGGCGCCACGGGCAAGGGCAACGACCAGGTGCGCTTCGAACTCACTGCCATGGCCATCGACCCGCGCATCCAAGTCATCGCGCCCTGGCGCGAGTGGGACCTCACGTCGCGTACGGACTGCATTGCGTACGCGAAGAAGCACCAGATCCCCATCGAAGTGACGGCGGAGAAGCCGTACTCCATGGACGCGAACCTCTTCCACATCTCCTACGAGGGTGGTGTGCTCGAAGACCCGTGGAACGAACCGGACCCGAGCATGTTCCGCTGGACGGTTGATCCCGCGGCGGCCCCGGACAAGCCGCTCTACGTGACCATCGCGTACGAAGCGGGAAATCCCGTTGCCGTGGACGGCGAACGCCTGAGCCCAGCGGCGCTCCTTGCGAAGCTCAACAAGCTCGGCTCGGCGCATGGCGTGGGCCGCGTCGACGTGGTCGAGAACCGTTTCGTCGGCATGAAGTCCCGCGGCGTCTACGAGACCCCGGGCGGCACCATTCTCCACCGTGCCCACCGCGCCATCGAGTCACTCACGATGGACCGCGAGGTCATGCGCATCCGCGACGGGCTCATCCCCGAGTACGCGTCGCTCGTGTACCGCGGCTTCTGGTTCGCCCCCGAGCGCGAGATGCTCCAGACCCTCATCGACGACGCCCAGCGCGACGTGACGGGTGAGGTTCGCGTGAAACTCTGGAAGGGCTCGGTCTCGGTGGCCGGCCGCCGGAGCCCGAAGACGCTCTACGATCCCGACTTCGCGACCTTCGAAAAGGACGAGGTCTATAACCAGGCGGATGCCACGGGCTTCATTCGCCTGAATGCCCTTCGCCTGCGGATTCGCGCACTTAGGGACGCGAAGTAGGCGGCTTCGGCGCCCCCTTCGAGCCCTCGCCTTGCGACGGACCGAGGGGGGTCGCTAGGATGCTTTTTCCAAGGGCGCTGTGCGCCCGGAGTTACGCGAAGCGTTGGACCTCCCAAGTATAGGCTTCGCCGCCATTGTGGTCGGCGTCGGTGTTGCGGCCCTCTTTGCCGCCCTGGACGCATCCTTTGTGGGTCTTGGCGCCGTTCGCCTCGAGGCCCTTCGGGAGGCCGGGGGGCCGTGGGCGGCATCCGCCGACCGTTTGACCCGTGACCTCGACGCGGTTCGGGCCCGGCTCTTGGCGGGGCGAGCCATCTGCATCGCCGCCGCGACGGTCATTGCGTGGTCCGCGGGGGAGCAGCTCGGGCCAGGATGGCTTCGGTACCTCGCGGCGGGCGCGGTGGCGCTCCTCTACGGGGTCCTCGCGGAGGTCTCGACGACGCTCGGGCAGCACATGTCCGCCGAATGGTCCGTGCGCATGATGCGTTGGATCCGACCGGTGGAACTCGTCCTCGCGCCGTTGGCTTGGCCGCTCGAGGTGGTGGGGCGGGAGGCGCGCAAGCGCATTCCCGAGCACGAGGAACCCACCGAAGCGACCGAGCGCATCGCGACGCTGACCGTCGAGAAGGTCATCGAGGACGGCGAAGAAAGCGGCGACATCGACGAAGCGCAGGCGGAACTCCTCCGATCCGTCCTCGAATTCAAGGACACGGTGGCGCGGGAAGTCATGGTTCCGCGCACGCGGATGGTGGCGTTCTCGTTGGATTCAACGGTGCGCGACGTGCTCGAGAAGATTGCGGTGGAGGGCCACAGTCGGTACCCGGTGTACCGAGACACCCTCGACAAAATGGAGGGCATCCTCTACGCGAAGGACGTGTTCCGCGCACTTGCCAACGGCGCGACACCTGAGAGTCTCGACATCGCGAGCTTCGTGCGTAAGTCGATCCTCTTCGTCGCCGAATCCCAGAAGATCAGCTCGGTGCTCCGCTCGATGCAGGGTCGGCGGTTTCACATGGCCGTCGTCGTCGATGAGTTCGGTGGCACGAGCGGCATCGTGACCCTCGAGGACATCCTCGAAGAAATTGTTGGCGAGATCGAAGACGAGCACGACGAGGCGGAACCACCCGTGAAGCAAATCGCGCCGAGTCGCTACCTCGCGGACGCGGGCATTTCAGTCTACGACCTCGAAGAGTTCCTCGGTCAGCGACTCGACCGCGGGGAGGGCGACTACGACTCCGTGGGGGGGCTTCTCATCGAAACCGCGGGGCGTGTGCCTGGCGTTGGCGAGAGCGTCACCCTCGGTAACATGCGATTCTTGATTCGCGATTCGGACGAGAAGCGCGTGCGGCGCGTGGAAATCCAGCGTGCGCAGCCGCCTCAGGCGGCCGAATAGCGTCGCGGTACGTCCCGCCCGAGCGCGCCACGTAGACCCTTGCCGAACAGCGACCGGAGGCCCTACCTTCGCCGCCCTCCCTCGTCCGAGCGGCCATGTCGTCGGGCGCGACTCGAAAGGCTCTCCTTGATGCGTAGACTTACTTGCTACCGACCGTCTGCGCGCGTCGCCTGTGGCGCGCTCGCGGTGGCGATCTTGGCACTCGCAGGTTGCCCCACCGACAACTCGTCATCGTCCATCTCCGAGTATACGTGCTGTTCTTGCGGCGGCGGGGAGCAGGTGTTCGAGCAGAAGACGACCTTCGCGACGAGCGGTGGAGGTTCGACGACTTCGACGTTCGAGACTCGGCCGAAGGGGGCGGACGACAGCGCTTGGCAGAACATCTACTTTGCGGGCTACCGCTGCGCCGGGAGTGGCGTCCAGAAGGATGACAATCTGACCTGCGCGGCTTCGATTGCGGAGGAGAAAAAGAGCAACCCTGGACTGTGTGAGACGGCGACGCCGCCGCAGTTTGACAACTCGCGCTGGTCAAAGTGCACTAGCGACGAAGTTAACATCGGCGCCACGTTGGGCGAGCGGAACGGGAGAGGTCGCCGTCCCGTGTCTCTCACGATCGAGTTGCGGACGGGCACCGACAGCGAGGCCGAGCAGCTCGGGGTCATCCAAGCCACGAGCGACTCGGAAGCGACCCTCGTGGGCACCATCGCCAAGGCCCCGGGGCTCTCCGTGCGCGTGCCGATGGGCGCGTACCAGGAGGCGAGTACCACGCGCCGCTACGCGGTGGTCAACAAGGACCTTGAATGTCTCGCGTACCGCGAAGTGACGACGCTGGGGGGCAGTTAGGCATGCACATCCACAAATCAGTTCAGTTTTGCCTTGGTTGGGCCTCTCTCGGGTTCGGCGCCGCGTTGGCGGTCTCGGGCTGTGACGGCGCGGACCGCCTGACCACCGAAGTTGTCGATTCGGAACCCGTGGACCTGAACGGGAACCTGCCGTTCGACATCGACGATCCGGACGCCACGTTTTCCGCGGAGGTCGACGTATTCGACGGACAGACGCCGATTGCGGGCGCCACCGTCACGCTTGGCAACCAGTCGGTCACGACCGACGACGATGGCAGGGCGGAACTCAAGAACGTCAAGGTGCGGGGCGTTCCCGTCGCGCGCGTGACGATGGATGGCTTCATGCCGCGCACCGCGCAGCTTTCGTACCAGAGCGCGGGTGCGAGGGCGCTTCGTGTGGTGCTGCTCCGCGCCGGGCTCGTGACGACGTTCTCGGCCAGCGTTGGGGCGCGGATTGGCCAGGGGAGCGCCACCGTGTTGTTTCCCGCTGGCGGATTCGTCGACGCGGACGGGGATGCGTTTGATGGTGAGGTCACCGTTGCGATGCGTGGCCTCGACGCGTCGGACTTCGTGAAGGATCTGAAGGGGCAAGACTTCACCCTTCGGCCGGACGTCGACCGCGACGTTGTGCCGGACGGCTTTTCCATGATGCTCATGAAGGACGGCAAGCTGCGCATGGCGGTTCCCGAGTCGCTCGTTCAGGTCGACCTGTCCGATTCGACCGGTGGCAAGGTGGAGCTCGCCGACGGCCAGAAAGGCGCCATTTGGTTCAAGCTTCAGGCGTTTTCGTCCCACAAAGCGGGTGACACGGTCACGCTCCTGGCCTTCGATGAAGCAAAGCGCCACTGGGTCGAAGGCGGAACGTGCGAGGTTGAGCAGGGCGACGACGACGCGCTCTACTGCGTCGGCACGGTGAGCCACTTCTCCTATTGGTCCGTCTCCGCGTGGACTGCGGATGAAGAGAAAGCGGCGCCCACGGCACACTGCGGAAACATCCGGGTGTTGCGGGTCGGGAACAATGCAGGGGAGTCGATCCGGGTCCGTCGGATTGAAGTGCGCGGCGTGCTCGCGGACTCGGAGCTTGCGGTGAGTGGAATTCGACAGAGCGCCGCTGGGTCGTTCTTTGTTTCCACGTTTCCGCAGGTTCAACTCGCGATCCACTACGACTACAGCGCCTCCGCGTCGGCCAACTACGTTGAGCGCGAGTATGTCCTCGCCGTCACCTCGAAGGACTTTGATGGAAACATCTTCCTGGCGTCGAATCCGGAGTTCGGTGCGCAGAACCTCGAAGACGTGAGCTACCCGCCGGCCGACGCATTCGGTTGCCCGCCGATTGTCGTGATGATTTCGGGCTCGGCGGGCGAAGCGCCCACCGATTCGTGCGGTGGCACCTGCACCGGCGAGCAGACATGCAACGCGACCACGGGCAAGTGCCTCGACAAGCCAACCGCCTGCACGCCGACGAATCCTTGCCAAAACGGGGGCGTGTGCTCCCTCGATGGCAAAGGCTTCCGCTGCGCGTGCGACGCGGCCTGGACGGGGGCGACGTGCACGACCGCGGTGAACCCGGATCCGTGCTCGCCGAATCCGTGCAAGCACAACAGCACCTGCAGTCCGGATGGCACCACCTTCGAGTGCGATTGCGCCGCGGGCTGGGAAGGCATGACCTGCGAGACCGAGGTCAGCGCAAATCCGTGCTCGCCGAACCCGTGCAAGAACGGCGGGACGTGCAACGTGGATGGCACGGGCTTCTACTGCGACTGCCCCTTCGAGTGGGTGGGCGACACATGCGAAGACGAACCGGATGCGTGCCATCCGAACCCATGCATCAACGGCGGCACGTGCGCGCTCGAGCAGAACGGCTTCATCTGCACGTGTGTGGGCGACTACTATGGCGCCTTCTGCCACGTGCTCGACGACATGGACAACGCCATGTGCGGGTTCTTCGAGGCGGACAATCCGTGCGCGTTCGGCGGTACGTGCAACGAAGGCGGCACGTCGTACACGTGTTCCTGCAACGCCACGTGGACGGGCGACAACTGCACCGTCCTGCCCTCCGCGAACGTTTGCGGTCTGAACCCGTGCCAGCACGGCGGGACGTGCACGGACGAGGGCGGTGGTCAGTATAGCTGCGCGTGCACGAGCGGCTGGTCGGGTACGGACTGCACCACGCCCGACGGTGGCTGGTGCACGCCGAACCCGTGCGACCACGGAACGTGCAACGACCTCGGCGCCACGTACGACTGCACCTGCGACCAGGGGTGGACGGGCTTCTTGTGCGACACCGTCGACAACGGGCCGTGCGCGATCAACCCGTGCCAGAACGGCGGCGTCTGCAATGACGTGGGCGGTGGGCAGTACTCCTGCTCTTGCTCATCCGGTTGGACTGGGCCGGATTGCACTACCCCGGACAACGGCAGCGGATCCTGTAGCCCAGCGTGCGTGAATGGGTTCTGCATGTTCGACTCGTTCACGCAGATGAGCTTCTGCGTGTGCGACTTCGGTTGGGACGGCCCGACCTGCGAAATCGGCTTCTGAGTCTCGACGACCCGTGCCAAGCGGCCGGCACCCCGCAGCGCTGCGGGGCGTCGGCCGTTCGGCTTTTGGGTCAGTATTCGACCCAGCGTTGATCGAGGATCGGCGCTTCGACGGCGGGTGCGAGCAGCGTGTAGTGGGCAACGCGACCTTCGGGGGCGTCGCCGACGCTACCGACGTTGACGATGAGCACGTCACCGGCGTTCCGCACGAAGGGCACGTGGCTTGCGCCGCAGACGACCACGTCGGCGGGGTCGTCGGCGACGAGGGCAAGCAGCTCCTCTTCGTCGAGGTCGTGGGAGAGTTCCGTGAGGGGGTCCGCCGGCGAGCCGTGCACCATGAGCACCTCGCGTCCATCGGTGAGCGGGATTCGGTGTCGCTCGGGCAGGCGCCGGATGCGTTCGAGCACGAGGTCGCCAAGCTTCGAGCGGGTCTCGAGGAACTTCGCGAGCTGCGCGTCGTCGCTGGCATCGCGTGCGGCGAGGGTTCCCGGGTCGAGGGTTCCGAGGGCCGTGTCGGTGGCGCCGCGGATACAGATGGCGCCCACGGATTCGAGCCGACGCCAGACCTCGAGGGGGGACTCGCCGCCAAAGACCAGGTCGCCGGCCACGTGGATGCGCTTGATGCCCTCCCGTTCGAGCTCGCCGAGGACCGCGTCGAGGGCCGCGAGGTTTCCGTGCACGTCGCTCAGGAACGCGAGGGGGCCCTGGGGGGTCGGGGAGACGGGCATGGTCGCCGGAACCTAGCAGCTCCCGGAGGAAATTTGGTACTCCAATGTAGGTGTTTGTACGCTTCTCCCATGGAACAGAGGGGAACCATCCGTGCCACCGGGTCCGAACGGCAAATCAAGGGACTCGCCCGCGCGGTCCGTTGCCCGGTGTTCCGGGTGGGCGACCATGACTGCCTAACCCGTGCCGCCGAGGAGGAGCTTTTCCGAATGGCGGACGTGCTCTCGGAGGGGGAGGTCGACGGCCCCTCGTTCCATGGGAGCACGATGATTGCCATCGACCTGGAGCGACTCCAGTGGGTGGTGCGCGAGCCGTTGACCGAGGAGCTTTCGGGGCGGCTTGCGGCGTCGGTTGAGCGGTCCGTTCGCGTGCACCTGCGTGCCATGCGCCTCGCGCGGGCGGAGGCGGAGCGCCGCGCGTCGACGGTGGTGCTCGGCACGTCGCGCACGGAAGTTCACGTGTCCTTACGCGGGACACGCCTCCATCTGGACGTGGATTTCGAGGCGCCTGTGCTTGAGGACTTCGCGGAGGCCGAGCAGGCCCAGTAAGGACCTGCTATGACTCGGGCCGTGTCCGAGAGTGACGACAACGTCATCCACGTGCGCTTCGGTCCCGACGGTGGACGTGTTGCGGTCGTGGAGCCGGAGGAGCCGCCGCCAGCGCGCCTTGCGCCCGCGCGAACGCCGGACCGTGTCCACGACCCCCTGGCGGACCTCTACACCACGGGTGAGGTCAGCCGCCTGTTCCAGCTGACACCCAGCCGACTTCGTTACTGGGATACGTCGGGTTTTCTGGCGCCCTCCGGCCGCGTGGGGCGACGTCGCGTGTACACGTTCCAGGATCTCATCGGCGTGCGGGTCGCCAAATCGCTCCTCGACGGCGGGCTCCCGCTCCAGAAGGTACGCAAGGCGGTGGAGGCCCTCCGCGGTTCGTTGCCGAAGGTCACGCGGCCCCTCGCGGAGCTTCGCGTGGTGGCGGACGGCCACTCGGTCGTCGTGCGCGACAACGAGTCGATGTACGAACCCACGACGGGCCAGCTCTCACTCGACTTCCAGGTGAGCGCGCTCGAGGACGACGTGGTGCGCGTGTTGCGACCCAAGGTCACGAACGAAGCCGCGCGCAAGCAAGCCTACGACTTCTACCTTGAAGGGTGTCGCTACGACGAAGACGAGGCGACATTCGATCGTGCGGAGGAGGCGTACCGCAAGGCCATCTCCCTCGACCGAAGTCTGGCAAATGCGCTCACGAACCTCGGCAACCTTCGATTCAGGCGCGGCGACGCAAGGGAGGCGCGTCGTCTCTACGAAGAGGCGCTTGCGGTCGACCCGACGCAGCCTGAGGCGTTCTATAACCTTGGTTTTCTGCTCTACGAGGAGGGCGAGACCGAGCGCGCGTCGGTGTACTTTACCCAGGCCCTCGATCAGGACCCGGCCTTCGCCGACGCGCATTTCAACCTTGCCATGGCCCTCGAGGAGCTCGGGCGCACGGAAGAGGCGCGGCAGCACTGGGAGTCCTACCTCGAGCTCGATCCCTCGGGTCCCTGGGCGGAGGTCGCGCGCCGACATCTCGGCGATGAAGACGACGACGAGGACGACGACGCGGACCCGGGCACGGACGTCGACACGGACAACGCCTAGCCGCGCGAACGCCTAGCTCGCGCTCATCGAACCCCGCGGGCTAGCGAGGGGGCGCGTCGCTCCGGCGCATCTCGGGGTCGGTGGCCACGTGGAGTTCGTCCTGGAGGCGCATCAGCCCCTCGCGGGCAACGGGATCATTGGGGCGAGCGGCGAGCAGTGTTCGCCACGCCCGTTCCGCCTCCCAGGGGTTATCGAGCTTCTGTTCCCAGATTTCGGCGATCTCACGCAGCAACTCCGCCCGTTCGTTGGCGGACTCGGCGCGGGAAAGGGATCGATCGAGCAATGCGACGAGCTCCTCGTAGCTCTCCGTGTGGCGGAGGCAGTCGGCGAGGGCGCGCGTGAAGGCGCGATCCTTCGGGCTCATCATGGACAGGCGTCGGTAGACCTCCGCCGCCTCCGCGAAGCGCGCGAGGCCCACGAGCACGTTGCCCCGCCGGCGGAGCGCCTCGATGGTGGGTCTGGCTTCGGTCGCCTGTTGCGCAAGTGCATCGAGGTGTTGCTCGAGTTCTCGGACGGCGCCCGCGCGCAGGCAGATGGCCTCGAGCTCGTTCAAGATGGCCTCGTTGCCGGGGTTTAGGAACGACGCGTTTCGAATCACGTCGATCGCTTCCCACGGGGCGCCGAGTTCGATGGCGAGCAGGCGGCTCGCGCGTCGCAGAAGTTCGGCGCGTTTGGCGGGCTCCTCCTCCGCGTCGGCGGCATCCGATGCGCGTCCGAGCTCCGCGACCAAGGTCTCCGCAGGTTGGAGGCCGCCGCGGCTCTCGAGGCTCGCGATGCCGCGTTCGATGCCGTCGAGAAGCGTGGGATCCGCGCCCGCCGCATCCACCGCCTGCCCCACGTAGCCCGCGAAGCTGCTCGAATCGTCGAGGTGGTTCCAGGCAAAGTGGGCGAGCTTCACGAGGGCGGCCACACGGCCCTTTGGCGTGGTCGCGGAGGCGAGGGTTGACTCGAGGTTCGTGCGCGCGCGTCCGAGTGCGATGGCCAGTTCCTGTGTGCGATCGGCGGCCGTCGCACGTCGCTCAAGGGCGCCAAGAACGCGGTCGTCGCTCGCATTGAGCTCGAAGGCGCGGAGCGTGATTTCGAATGCGCGATCCGCCTCGCCGGGAACGCCGTCGAGGAGGCGCGCCGCGTCGAGCCACAGGTTGCGGCGCTTGTTCGCATCCCGTTCCGCGTCGGCGCGCTTGATGCGCGCGTCCGCCGCACCGGGGGCGATGCTCTCCTTGCGTTCGATGCGCTCAAGGAGCGAAAGCGCCTCTCCGTCGCCGTTCTCCACGAGGGGGCGGATGCGCGCAAAGGCGCCATCCGGGTCGCCAAGCACCGTCGAGGAAAGCTCGGCGGCACGAAGCACCGCATTGCGCCGTGCGGCGTCGGACTCGATGCGGGCGAGCCGGTCGTAGATTCCGCGTAGCGCGATCCACTGGCGGTCCCGCTCGAGGAGCGCCGCCATGCGGCGGAGTGGCTCGGGATCGTCGGGAAGGTCGTCGCTCCAGCGCTCAAGGGCGTGCATGGACAGTGCCGGGTCGGAGAGCTGATGCGCGGCGAGGTCCGCGAGGCGGCGTAGGATGGGTGCGCGGAGGGCGGGTTCGGCGATGACGCTGGCCTGCCGGTCGAGCACCGCGGCGAGCTGCGTCATGTCGTTCGTGCTTTCATAGTGGGCACGTAGCCAGTCGAGCGCGCCCAGGTGTCCCGGGTTCAGGTCGTCGACGATGCTCCGCATGATGGCCAAGGCCTCCGTGCGTCGATCAAGCTTCTGGGCGAGTAGATCGGCGCGCTGAACGAGGAGGTCGACGCGTTCGAGCTCCGTTTCGACCACATCGGCGAGCTTCGCCAAGATCGTCTCGAGTTCGTTCGGGGAGCCCACGCGACGCGCGTTCTCGGCGGCATACCGGAGCGCCTCGGCGCTCTCGGGGTCGTCGGCGAGCACCCGTTGCCAGGCCTCCAGCGTCGCATTCGACGCGCCAAATTGCGCCTCAAGCGTGCGGGCGATGCGTTTTCGGATGGCCGCGCGCTTTGTGCGGTTCGGCTCGCGTTTCGCCTTCTCGTGGAGGACGCGAACAAGATCTTCCGCGCGGTCTGCACGACCGTAGGTTCGAACGAGGGCATCGAGGACGGCTTCGCTGTCGCCGTCGATCACGAGCGCTTGTCCGTAGAAGCTCGCGGACCGATCAAAGTCGCGGAGTTCGCGCTCGGCGACTTCGCCCATGCGCATGAAAAGCGCGCACTGCTTCGCTCCCTGCGTGAGTTCGGCGTAGTACGCGAGCGTTTGGAGGAGTCGCTCCCACTGCTCGAGCTTCGCGTCGAGGCGTGCGAGCGCATCGAGGACCGATGTGTCCTGCGGCGCCTCATCGAGGAGCGCCGTGTACATCTGGTACGCGCCCTCCGGATCATCGAGTTCGGTTTCAAGGAGGGCGCCGAGCCGGCGGAGAAGGCCCGTCCGCTTTGCGCCGGCGGGCAATTCGGCGACCTGAGCCCGCATGAGGGCCGAAGCCTCGTCGAAGGCGCGGGTTCGAAAGAGCAGTTCCGCGAGCTCGTCGCGTGCGGCCTTGTCGTCGGGGCGCATCGCGCGGTAGCTCCGGAGCGCACGCGCCGCATCGGCGGGCCGGTCGAGTCGCTTGGCGTAAAGGTCCGCGAGTTTGCGTTGGAGTCGGGCGCGTTCGGCGAGGTCCGTGACGCCGAGGGTGGCGTTCTCAAGGGCGGAAGCCAGTTCGGGCCATCGCTTGTGCGCCTCAAAGAGCCGCTCGAGTTCCCGCGCGGCATCGGTGTTCTGGGGTTCAATTCCCCGGAGGGCCTCCCAGGCGAGCACCGCGGCCTCGACGTCGCCGAGCTTGTTTTCCGAGAGGCGGGCAAGCGACGCGAGGATCTGCGTACGTCGAGCGTCGGATACGCCCGGCGCGCGCGCAGCGTTTCGGTAAACGCCCTGGAGCAGCTCCAACTCGTTTCGGCGTGTGTACTCCGACTCGAGGAGTTCAAAGGCGACTTCGTCGGCGGGTGCGACCACGAGGATCTCGCGCGCGCACCGGACGGCCTCGTCGTACTTCCCTTGGTCGATCCGCAGGTGAAGCGCGTCGCGGAGGCGAGGCACGCGTTGCTCCACCGGCAAGCCGGCGACTGCGATGGTCATCGTGCGTGCGGCGTCGTCATCCCGACCGAGGGTTCGATAGAGGTCGAACAGCATGTCCGCAGCCTCGGGATCACCGCGGTCCGCGATGGGCTCGAGGCATGCGATGGCATCCATCGGCTGCTTGTTCTGAATGTACGCGCGGCCGAGCCGGCGGCGACGGATGGAGGTGAAGGCCCCCTCGGGCTTCGCCTCGATGTACGCCACCCATCGAGGCGGAAGCAGGTCGTTGCGTTCGAGCTGGATGGCGTGGTGCTCGAACAGCTCGAGGGCTGGGCCGTGCCCGGGGGCCGCGCCTAGCGCGTCCTCGAGGTACGCGAGGCTTTCTTCGGGCGGCGCAGTGAGGGCGAGCTCGTAGAACAGGCTCGCCACAACATCGCGAATCTGCCCCGCCTCCGATGGATCCACCAACTCCGCCTGCCGAGCGAGGGCCTGGGCGAGCATGCGCGTGGCGATGGGGTTTTCGGGCGCGAGGTTGTGCGCGCGCTCGAATGCTTCGATGGCGGAAGCAACGTCGCCCGTGCCCTCGAGGCGGAGGTGGCCAAGCTCCACGAGGAGCTGTTCCTTTCGTTGCGGGTTCGGCTCCGCGGTGACCTCGAGGTCGAGCAACTTGAGTGCTTCGAGGACATCCCCCGAACCGAGAAGCAGCTTGCGAGCCGCGTAGAGCGCGCTCACGTTCTTCGGGTCAAGCGTCGTGGCGTGTCGGTAGTTGGCCAGCGCCTTCTCCGGCCGGTGCAGGACATTCTCCCAGAGCGCACCGAGGTCATACATCGCACTGGCGGCGGCCTCACTCGAGAGCCCGAGCCGTTGAATCTCCTTCACGCGTGACTCGTACACGCGGACCAGCCGCGCGTTCGCGTCGGGGTTGCGTGGCAGGCTTGCGGTGAGCTCGCTGGCGAGTTCCGTGTCCGCAGGCCACTCCGCGATCGAGCGTTCAAGCAGCTCGATGGCGGCCGCGGGGTTTTCGAGGGGGCCCCGGAGGAGTCGCGCCGCTTCGGCCAGCGCGCTCGGCTTGCGGTGGTTGTGCCCGCTCCGCTCCGTCCAGCCGGTGAGCACGGTCACGAGCTTGAGGTGCTCGTGGTCCGCGCGGAGCTTCGCCACGAGCGACTCGAAGGCTTCGAGATCGTCCGGATCGCGCTCCACCCTTGCGGCAAGGTCCGATTCCACGGCGTCCATGGGGCGGGCGGACGGTAGCAGGTGAAATCCGGGTGCGCCCACACCCCGCCCAGGCCCACCAGAGAAGGGCTATAGTGCCTCTCCGTGAAGGATCGTCTCGATCGCTACCTCTCGGTCCGCCGCGAAGCCCTCCTCACGGAGGCCGAGCTCGTGGAAACCTCCGACGCCGAGGCGCTGGCGCGCGCGCTCCTCGAACGGGTGATGACCGCGCGCGCGACGCGAGCGAGTCACGAGGCTGCTTTCGAACTCCAGGCCGTCGCCGACCTGCTCGCGAAGCTTCCGTCCATTGACTCGGCGAACGCGCTCTTGCTCATCTTGAATGATGAGGACGCCGTGGTTCGTCTCCGTGCCCACGACGCCCTTCGGCGCTGGGCGAGCGGGCGAAGCGATGACCTCGTGCGCGCCGCGACGAGCTTCCTCGAATCGCGGTCCGGTCCCGCCGTGCGGGAGCTCCCATCGTTGCTCCTCGCAACGGCGGATCCGGAGGGGCCCGCCCCCATGGGGCTTCTGCTCCGTCTGCTCGACGATCCAGACGCGGATGCGGCCGCCGAAGCGGCGTGCGCCATCGCCGCGACGGATGACCCCGATGCCTTCCAGGCGCTGCTCCCGTACGTGCTCGACCCGCGGCCGCTTGCGAGCGCGGGCCGTGGTCCGCGTACGGTGGGAGAGCTTGTCGAACAGCTTGTGGCCACCGCGCGCATGATCGAAGAACTCGCGACATCGCCGACGGTGGGGGACGCCTGAAATGGAACCCGTTCAAACCGATCCGTTCGCACGCTTTCAGAACCTCTTCGAACGCGCGTCGGCGACCGAACCGTTCGCAGGTGCCCGCGCCGCGCTCGCGACGGTGAGCGATTCGGGGGAACCGTCCGTGCGGTTTGTGCTCGTCAAAGGGCACGCGGATTCGGGGTTTGAGTTCTTCACCAATTACGGCAGTCCCAAGGCGCAGGACCTCGAAGCAACGGGTGTTGCAGCCCTTGCGTGGCACTGGGATTCCATCGGTGTCCAGGTGCGAGCGCGCGGCACGGTTCGGCGTGTTTCCGCGGGACGTTCCGACGCGTATTTCGCATCGCGGCCGCGGGGCAGTCAGATCGGAGCGTGGGCTTCGGAGCAGAGCAGCCCCATCGCGTCACGCGAATCGCTCGAAGCGCGCTACCACGCCTTCGAGAAACGATTCGAGGGCGCCGACGTCCCGAGGCCACCCCATTGGGGCGGCTATCTGCTGGCGCCGTCGCGCGTGGAGTTTTGGAAGGAGGGCGACTATCGCCTTCACGACCGCGAGCTCTACGAACGGGCGGGCGCCATGTGGCGCGTCACGCGGCTTGCGCCGTAGCGCGATCGCGTTGCGTGTGCGTTCCCTCGTGCGCGTTGGTTGGCAGACTCGCCTCCCTCGTGCGGTTTCTCACCGGCCTTCGGACGTGCGCGTTTGAATCCGACAACACCTCTTGACTCGCACACGGTCGCACATAACCTGGCCGCGCTTGATACGTGGACGAGGCCCCTGGCCTCGAAGTTAGGTGGAGGGAAGAAGTCGATGACCGAAAAGGGCACCGTCAAATGGTTTAACAACTCGAAGGGCTTTGGCTTCATCAAGCTTGAGCAGGGCCCCGACGTGTTTGTGCACTACTCCCAGATCTCCGGCGAAGGCTTCAAGACCCTTGAAGAGGGGATGCCGGTGAACTTCGTGCTTCGTGATGGTCCGAAGGGGCCGTTCGCGGAGGGCGTCATGGTGGGCGCGAACTGAATTCGCCAAGCCTCTTGGCTTGCTTTGAAAGGGCCGCATCCGAGGGGAGCCGGCCCTTTCGCTTTTAACCCTCACAGTATCGACGAAGGGTTCCCGGCCCGCCCGCTGCTTTTGGGGTAGAGTCGTCCCTCGATCCCATGGATACGACGGTAGTTTTCGGGCGGACGGCCGAGGCCCTCGGGCTCCTCGACTGGCCCACCATGCGGCGCGAGTCGGACGGTTCCTTCGTGTTCGAGCGGCGGAACGCGCCGCCGTATCAGGGGGAGCACCGCCTCGTCCTGCTCACGGACCCGGAAGCGGCGGCGGCATTCGTCCATACCCACCCGGTCGATGCGGTCGTCGTCGATCTTCGCGAGGAGGTGGACACCCCCCTGGCGGATTCCCGGGCAGGTCGGTTTCTCGCCCGCGTGTTCCCGGATGGCGAGCCCTCGGGGTCGGTGCCCCGCGCGCGGGTCCTTGGCGTGGTCGCCGCTGGCGAAGTGGGGGCACGGGATTCATTCGCCTTTGGCGCGCACCGAATCGGGGGCGTGCTCGTCGAACCGTCGCTCGAGGAGCTGATCGGTCGACTCGAATCCCTCCTCAAGGGCGCGCAGCCAGGTCGCGTGGCGTTGTGCATCGCGGGCGGCGGGATTGAAGGCCTCCTTTACGAGGTCGGTGTGCTCCGGGCCCTCGAGACGTTCCTCGCGGACCGCTCCATTGTGGATGTGGACTTCTTCTGCGGCATCAGCTCGGGTGCGGTCATCGGTTCGTTCCTCGCGAACGGGATTGGGCCCGACGAAATCGCCCGCGGCCTCGCCGGCGGTTCGGCGCGCATCGATCCCATGCGCCGCTCGGACTTGTTTGATCCGAACTTCCGTGAGCTTGGCGAACGGGCGCTGCGCCTCGCGGGCGACCTGATCCGCGGCGGGCGTGGTCCGAGGGGGGCCGTGTCCTCCGTGGCCCGTGCCGTTCCCTCCGCCATGTTCGCCGGCGACGGGCTCCGTGCCTGGCTCGAGCGGCAGCTCACCAAGCCCGGAATGCAGAACCAGTTCAAGGACCTTCGCCGACCGCTCCTCATTGGGGCCACCGACCAGGACACCTCCGAGGCCGTGGTGTTCGGCGAGCCGGGATTCGACCACGTTCCGATCCACCGCGCCGTGCGCGCCTCGGCGGCACTCTCGCCCTTCTACCGCGCGGAGAACATCGACGGTCGCTACTACATCGACGGCGCCTTCTCCCGCACGACGAACATGCGTCTCGCCGTGGAGCACGGGGCGACCCTCGTCATCCTCATCGATCCGCTTGTGCCCATTGCTTCGGCGCTGCCGGGCTACGTGCAGGAGCGGGGCGCGATCTACTCGACGATGCAAGGGCTCAAGGCGCTCATCAACGGTCGCTTCGACAAGGCCGTGCGCGCCATTCGCGAAATGTTCCCGGACGTGGCGTTCTATCTTTTCCGCCCCGAGGAAGATGAACGACGCATCCTGTCCGGGTCGCCAATGAAGTATTTCTACCGCCGCGAGATTGAGGATGTGGCGTACGAAGCGACACTTCGGAAGATGCGGCACTGGTTGCCCGAAATGACGCGGGACTTCGCGCGGCACGGGATCACGTTCCGTGACCCGGAGGTGGAACGGCACGGAACATCACGTAGTGCTCGGCCCCTCGAGCCGGGGGCGCTTGGCGTAGGGGTGTAGGGCGTTGCGCGTCGTCGATGCGCTTGGCCACGAACTCCACTTCGCGTCGCCGCCGCGTCGCATCGTTTCGCTGGTGCCGAGCGAGACCGAGACGGCCTTTGAGGTGTTTGGGGCGGCGAACGTCGTCGGGCGCACGGAGTTCTGCATCGAGCCCCGCGGCCGCGTGGAAGCGCTCCCGAGCGTGGGCGGCACCAAGAGCGTGGATGTGGGGGCCGTACGGGCCCTCGCCCCGGACCTTGTCCTCGCGAACCAAGAGGAAAACGCCCGTGGCGCCGTGGAAAAGCTCCGCGCGCTGGGGATCCCGGTGCACGTGAGCTTTCCGTGCACCGTGGAGGCGTCGGCGGCGTACGTGGAGGCCATGTGTCGCCTGGCGGGGCGCGGCGCCGGGGACCCCATCGCCAAGGCGCAGCGCGCGCTCGTGGCGGAGGTGCATGCCGCGGCGGACTCCGGTGACGCTACGGGCCCACGTCCGGCGGTGTTCGTGCCGATCTGGAAGGAGCCTTGGATGACCTTCGATGGGAGGACGTTTGCGTCGGATCTCCTCGCCCACGCGGGCGTGACGAACGTGTTCGCGGATCGTGCGAGGCGGTATCCGCTCCCGGCGGACCTCGGTCGGATGGAACCCGTGGATGCGGGCGAGCGCGATACGAGGTATCCGCGCGTTACCCTCGACGAGGTGCGACGCCGCGCGCCGAGCCTCGCGTTGCTGCCCGACGAACCCTATGCGTTCACGGACGCCGAGCGCCTCGAGCTCGAGCGGGCGCTCCTCGCGTGTGGAACGCGGGTCGAGCACGTGGATGGGAAGGATCTCTTCTGGTACGGCGTGCGGGTGCCGCGGGCCCTCGCACGTCTGCGGGCCCGCTTCGAGCCAACGGTGTAGGGCGGGCTTAGGGGTTCGCGGCGCCCGGGGATGGCGTTGTGCACGCGGCGAAGTCCGCCATGGCGGAACCGGTGAACTGCCCGTTCGGCATGCGGCAGAGCGACTCGGCGCCCCGGTCATCCAGATCCGTGGCCACGGCGCTCGCCGTGATGCCGCCGAGGGGCCAGTTGCCCATGGTGCCGCCGTAGCTCAGGGCGTCGACGACCGTGCCCGAGACCGTGTCGAGAATGGCGATCCCATCGGGTTCACCGTTCTGGAGCTCGTTTTCGCTGAACGCGTCGACCGTGTGGCGCCGCCGATACCGACACGCCCGCGCTGCCGATGACGAGGTAGCCGCCCGCGGCGAGGCTGCCCGTGAGCATCACGCGCGTTCCGTACTCCGAGCCGTTCGAACCGTTGACGCGCACAGGTGCCAAGCCCGCTCAGCGAAATCATCGAGCCGCTCTTGTTGTAGAGCTCGACGAACTCCACGGAGTCAGGTTCGAGGGCTGGTCGTGGTCGACCTCGTTGATGATGAGGACCCTCGGCGTGGTCATCGTCACGCCCGTGGTCTTCGAGTTGAGGGGGCCCGTGGCCGTGATCATCGCCGACGCATCGGAGCCCGGCGCGGTGTACGTGAACGTCCCGTAGAGTTCGTTGCCGTTGATTTGCACGGACGCGGGCACCGAACCGCCTCCCGAGACGCCCAACGTCACCGTCGTACCGCCCGGGGGTGCGGGAATCTCGAGCTCCACGCGCATCGACAGGGAGCCCCCCGCCGGAACCGTGGCATTCGCCGGCGTGATGGCGGCCACCTTTGGCGATTCGCTTGCCCCGATGACGCGCACCGACACCTGCTCGGTGTAGAACCGAGCGTTGCGGAGACCGTGATCGGCGTCGCCGACGGTGTCACACCTTGAATGGGCACCACCGCGCTCTTCATGCCCGCGGGCACGATCACGTTTGAAACACTGAGCCCCGCGCCCGATGCGGACCTGCGTCACGGTGGTCGAGGTGGCCGGCGCACGCGACAACGTGACCATGAGGGCCGTCGGAATGGTGGGGCCAGCCCCACCACCCGCACGAATGTAGGTTGGCGATGGACCGAACTCGCTCAAGCCGGGCATGCCCGCGGCGACATCCGCGCCGTCGCGCGGCATGATCTTCACGCCCCCTCCACGGAGCACGAGCACGCCGGCGATGGATGCGAACGTCTCCCCCACGGACGGCGTCGGGTCCACCGCGTAGGAAGTCGCTTACGACAGCGCCACCCATCACCGTGAACTGGGCGGGGTATTTCTCGTCGAGTGCGGTCACGGCGGCGTTCGGGTTTCGACGAGCACCGACTCGAGGGCCACGGCCATCGCGCCGCCCGGCGCCACGTCCGTAGCGCCCACGGCCACGGGCGCCGGCACGGCCGCGGTCCCGTTGGCCGTGAAGACGGCGGAGCCGAGCTGCTTCTGACCGCGATACTCGTTTACGTACGCGAGCGACACGCTCACCAAGTCACCGCGGGCGACGGTGGGCCCGGCGCCCGTGTACACGTAGAGCCCCGAGCGCGCTGCCCCGGTGTATCCGTCCGAGCCGGGCGGGACCTGCATGAAGAACCCCGACTGGCCGATGGCCGTCACGACGCTCGGTCCGACGGTGACGGGGCTCCCCACGGGGATGGTGCCCATCTGAATGTCATAGATGGATGCGGGGCACCCGGCCCCTTCGCCGTTCTTGGCATCGGGGCAGAAGTCACATTCGTCGCCGTACGCGTCGCCGTCTTTGTTGGACTGCGCGGGGTTCGGGATGACAGGGCAGTTGTCCTGATCGTTCGGGATGCCGTCGCCATCACGGTCGTTCGGGTCGAGGGCGTCGCAGGTGAGCTTGCCCGGGTCCATGGGGCACGGGTCGCACTCATCGCCGAGGCCGTCACCGTCGAAGTCGGCCTGGACGCCCTGATCCACGGGGCGCACCGGGTTGAAGCTCAGCAAGCAGTTGTCGACATCGTCGGGGATGCCGTCGCCGTCCATGTCGTTGGCCGTGATTTCCCCGGAGTAGCGCGTCGAACCGTTGCGCTCGGGATCGGGGTACGGGTCCATGGCGTCGCGTGACGGGACGCAGGACGGCTCGTTCTCCGGCTCGTCGCAGAAGAAGAGCGGGTACATGCCGGAAACGGAAGCCTCGAGCTCCGAATACGACTGCCCGTACTCGCGGCTCACGCAGGCGCGCTTCGCGGTTCCGCACACGTTGATGGCGTCGCAACCGTCGCTTGGCGCAAGGGCGCTCACGACGGAGTCATCGCCGTAAAGGACCTTTCCTCCGCGCATGACCATGACCACGCTAGCCGGCGTCGCGTCCAGGATGGCGCGGTGGTCGGCGTGGGTGGCGCCGTCAAACATCGCGAGGTCGGCGATGCCGCCCACCTGGATGACGCCGAGCACATTGTCGATGGCCATGGATGCGGCGCTGTCGCGCGTCGCCATGAGCCAGAGCTGTTCGTCTGTGAAGTAGCTGTTGTAGCGAAGCGTGTTGAGCTCATCGGCGCAGCGAAGCTCACGCAGCATGTTCATCGAGCCGGTGACGACCCAGACGGTACCGAGGGCGATCCGCACGCCGAGGGTCGCGTAGACCGGCACGCGCGCCGTGTCGCCGTAGAGCGTGATGTTGGTGCGGGGGGACCAGATGAGCGACGTTCCGTCGAGGGACATCTCCGCGATGTCCGGCGTGAGGAGGCCGACGCCGTGGATGATCGCGGTCTTGGGCGTGATGATGTCGTGTTCGCCCGAACGCAGGCAGAGGAACTCGTTTCGGGCCTCGGCGTCGATTCCCTCGGAAACGTGGGGCGTATAGGCGTCCACGGGGTCGAGGTCCGTCGTGAGCTGCATGTCCGAGCCGTAGAAGCAGCCCGATGCGCGGAGCGTGCCACTGCTGTCGTCGAGCGGGAACGTCTCGTAGTACACCGACTTGTGCGCGATGGCCGAGGCATCCTCGGTCTTGTCCACGTTGCGCAAAAATCCGGCACTGTCGCCCGAGCCGTTGATGGCGGTGGCGCCGCCCATGACGAAGCGCAGCTCACCCCATGCCTTCTGCGCGTTCGACGAGGAGCCCCCCGCCGGGATGCCGGTGTGCCCGCGGTTCCCGCCGGAGCGCCAGTCGTGCCGGTGCTCGTACCGCTCCTCGGTGCTGTCGTAGGGGTCGTTCTTTACGTACGTGATGTGATCGTGGGCATTGATGAATCCGGGGAGAGGACGCCGTTCGGGCCAGACGAGCTTCGTTGCGCCCGCCGCGCCGGTCGCCGTGGCGCAGTCGCATCCGACGCACGTGATGACGCCCGTCTCATCCACCGCGACCTGGCCGCCGCCGGAACACCTCACCCGGCGTGAGCACGTCGGCGGTGATGGAGTGCCGGGCTCCCGGCTTCGACGGAGCAGGTGCCCGTGGCCGGCGGCGCGATCGAATCGCCGGGGCACGTCGTGACCTTCGGGGGAGGCGTGTTCGGCACCCAGCCAATGGGAGGTCCGCCGTCGGGCCATGTGCCCGAGTCCGGTGAGTTGTTCGTTCCACCATCCGCGCAAGCCGCGAGCGACAAGAGGAACAGTGAAGCGGTCAACCGAGCCAATCGGGGGGCGTGCATGTGCGGCGGGACGATAGACCGCATCCCCCGGTGTTCAAGGCGATCGCCCACGCGTCCCGGAATTGTCACCGCACACGGCCAATCACCCGCAGATCGCCGTTGAAGCGCGGTTCCGCTGCGACTAGAAGCGCCCCATGCCCCGATCCCGACGCCGCGCGAAGCGCATCCTCACCCGAGCCAACACCGAACGCCACGCCCTCTACGAGCGGGCCGTGCAGAGCGCCGACATCGATGCGGATCTCATCGAAAACATCTTCCGGCGTGAAATGGGCCGGCGCCCGCGCACGTTGCGCGAGGACTTTTGCGGCACCGCGTGGCTCTGCGCAGAGTGGGTGAAACGCGGCGCGGATCGCAAGGCCGTGGGGATCGATCTGGACGCGGGGGTGCTCGCTTGGGGCAAGGCGAAGCACATCGATCCGCTCGGTGAAGATGCGAAGCGCGTGAAGCTCGTGCGCGCCAACGTTCTCAAACCGCCCGCCGGAACGTTCGACGCCATCTGTGCGTACAACTACAGCTACTTCTGCTTTCGCGATCGCGACACGCTGCGCAGCTACTTCGAGACGGCGAAGCGGAGCCTCGTGCCGGGCGGTCTCCTGTTCCTCGACGCGTTTGGCGGGTCGAACGCCCAAGAGGTTCAAACGGAAACGCGCCGGTGCCGCGGTTACACGTACAAGTGGGAACAGGTTCGCTTCAATCCCATCGATCACGACTTCCTCGCGCACATTCACTTTGAGTTCGACGACGGCTCCGCGTGGAAGCGCGCGTTCACCTACAGCTGGCGCCTCTGGCAGCTCCCCGAGATTCAGGAGCTCCTTCGCGAGGCCGGCTTCCGTAGCGTCGATGTCTACTGGGAAGACGAAGACAAGCGCGGCAAGGGCCTCGGCACGTTCCGCAAACGCAAAATCGCTCCCGCCGACGCCACCTGGAACGCCTACATCGTCGCAAAGCGTTAGCTCGTGCCGAGGGCGGGGTTCGAACCCGCACGTGGGATCACCACTGGCGATTTTAAGTCGCCTGCGTCTGCCAATTCCGCCACCTCGGCGTGGTCGCCGCCACGCTAACCGAGTCGCCGGCGATTCGCGAGCGTTGCTGGCACCGCCCGCGCGTGGTAGCCGGTCCCCATGCCCACCTCACCGAGGCCACGGCGCGCTCCGCGCCGCCCGGTGCGCGAGGTTCGCCAAACCCGCAATCTCGCGCTCACCATCGCCGGCGTTTTTGTTTTCGCGGTCTGCGTACCGTGGCTGGCGGAACTCTATCTCGATGCCAAATGGTTCGGGGTCCTGCGCCAGTACGACATCTGGCGTGGCCAGCTGACGGCGAAGCTCGGTTTGGCCGCCGCGGGAGGCCTCGTCGCTTTTGGTGTTCTGTTTGGGAACGTCCGCCTCGCCCTGCGGCGTGCGGCCAACCTCGGTGGCTTCACCATCGGCGACGGCACCGTGGGTCCGCGCGTGAATCTCGGTCCGCTCGCCGCGCGGGTGGGTCTGCCGGTTTCCATTGGCCTGGCGCTCCTCTTCGCGATCGCGTCGGCGTCGGGCTGGTACGACTGGCTCCTCTTCTCGCATGCCGTGGACTTCGGGAAGGCCGACCCGCTGCTCCACCTCGATGCGGGGGTCTTCGTCTTCCGGCTGCCCTTCATTGAGGGGCTCGTGCTCTACCTGCGTTGGCTCGTGACGCTGAGCGTGATGCTCACCGCGTTTTCATACGTCGTTCTGGGGGCGATTCGCCCTGGCGTCGGGCTTCCTTCGATTGGCCGCGAAGCGAAGGCGCATCTCGCCGCGCTCGGCGCGTGCCTCTTCCTGGTGCTCGCGGGCGACGCCGCCGTCGACATCCTCGGCCTGCTTCGCTCCAACATGGGGCGCGTCGAGGGGGCGAGTTACGTGGATGTCCACGCGCGATTGCCCGCGCTCCGAGCCCTCGTCGTGGTGTCGGTGGCGGGTGCGGTTCTCGTTTTCGTCGCGGCTCGCGCCGATCGAAGGCAGCCGCTGCTCCTTGCCGCGGCGCTTTACGCGGGCGTCCTCTTTGTGGGGGTTCGCGGGATCCCGGCCCTGGTGCACCAGTACACCGTTGTGCCGAACGAGATTTCCCTCGAGGCGCCGTACATCCAGCACAACATCGAAGCCACGCGCTTCGCGTTTGCCCTCGACGGCGTGAGCACACGCGAGCTGTCAGCCAATGCCCAACTCTCCAAGGAAGACGTGGAGCGAGACCGCGCCGTCATCGAGAACGTGCGCGTGTGGGACCACGAACAGCTGCTCAACACCTTCGCCGAGATTCAGGAGATTCGGCCCTATTACGACTTCCAGGCCGTCGACAACGACCGCTACGTCCTCGACGGGAAGCTGCGCCAGGTAATGCTGTCGCCGCGCGAGTTGAACACGGCCCGCCTTCCAAACCGGAGCTGGGTGACCGAACACCTCGTCTATACCCACGGATTTGGCATCACCCTTGGCCCCGTGAACCTCGCGACCGAGCAGGGGCTGCCGGAACTTTACGTGCGCGACATCCCGCCCGTTTCGACGGTGGCGGATCTCGAGGTCAAGCGTTCGGGGATCTACGTCGGCGAGGTGCCGAACGAGGGCGACTACGTGTTCGTGAAAACCGCCCACAAGGAGTTCGACTACCCGGCGGAAAAGGACGTGTACGGCGAGTACCAGGGCAAGGGCGGTATTCCGCTCGATTTGCTGACGAAGCTGGCACTCGCGGTGAACACCACCTCGTTCAACGTGCTGCTCGCGGACGACCTGCGGGAAGGCAGCCGCGTCATGCTGCATCGGAACGTGCTCGCGCGCGTCGAACGACTTTTTCCGTTCCTGCTCGTCGACGACGATCCGTACATGGTCGTTCGGCAGAACGGCGAGCTCGTGTGGATCCTGGACGCGTATACCGCGACCAACCGTTACCCCTACGGCGAGAGCTACGAAGGCGGCGTCAACTACATGCGCAACTCCGTGAAGTTCGTCGTCGACGCGTACGACGGGACCGTGGATGCGTACGTCGCCGACCCGAAGGACCCCATTTTGCGCGCGTGGCGGGGCATCTTTCCGCACGCCTTCCAGTCGATGGACGCCATGCCGAGCGACGTGCGCTCGCACCTCCGCTACCCGGAGCGCATCTTCCGCATTCAATCGGAGATGCTCGCGACGTACCACATGGATACCGCCGAGCAGCTCTATAACCGCGAAGACGCGTGGGACGTGCCAACCATCACGTCGCCCATCGCGCAGGACGCGGATGCGGGAACGCGGGCGTCCACGATGCGCCCCTTCTATACCATCATGCGCTTGCCGTCCGAGGCGAAGCCCGAGTTCATTCAGATGCTGCCCTTCACCCCGAAGGGCAAACGCAATCTTGCTGCGTGGTTTGTTTCCCGCATGGACGACGAGCACCTTGGTGAACTCGTTGTCTACCATTTCCCGAAGGACCGCCTGGTGTTCGGCCCGGACCAGGTGATGAATCGAATCAATCAAGACGCGGAGATCTCGCGCCAGATCACCCTCTGGAACGATGCGAACTCGAAGACCGTGCTTGGCACCTTGCTTGTGCTGCCGATCGAAGAGTCGATCATCTACGTCTGTCCGCTCTACCTCCAATCGAGCGGTGGGCGCCTGCCCGAACTCAAGCGTGTGATCGTGAGCTACGAGAACCGGATGGTGATGGAGGCCTCCCTCGACGAGGCGCTCGACCGACTGTTCGCACCCGATGGGGCCGAGGCCGGCGCAACCGCGCAGAAAACGGACGAGGTCGACGGCGCGGGCGTTGCGGTGAAACCCGCCGAAGCGGCCCCGGAATCCGCCGGCACAGCGCCCGCGGCGCCCCGGAGCGCCGCCGTCCGCGCCCGCGAGGCCTTCGAGCGTGCGGAGGGGGCGGCGCGCAAGGGGGACTGGGCCGGGTACGGGCGCTCGCTCGACGAGCTTCGCCGCGCCCTCGACGAGCTCGCCCCGGGCAACGGGCGGGCGGCGCCAACGGCAAAACCCGCCATGCAGTAGGGCGACAGACGGGGCCCTCCGTGCTATTTCGCGGCCGTGTCGGCCGCGATGGATCGTTTCTGGAACCGCGTCGCCGCGTGGCAAACGCGGAGCCCGGGAACCGTTCTCATCGCCTCGCTCGTGTTGGCCGCGGCGCTGCTCCCCGTCGTCGGGAAGCTCGGCCTGAACAGTGCGTGGACGGCGCTCCTGCCATCGAACGCGCCCAGCGTCGAAGACCTTGAGACGATCAAGGATCGGTTTGGTGGCATGTCGACGCTCACCGTCGCCGTCGAATCGAAGGACCACGACGCCATCGAGCGGTTCGTTCGGGACGTGGCCCCAAAGATCGAGGCGCTCGGTCCGCCGGTGCGTCACGTGGCTTGGTCCGTCACGCCCTACGAGCAGTTCGTCGAGGAGCATCGACACCTCTACGCCGACCTCAAGACGGTTGAGGGCGTTCGGAACGACCTCGACGCGCGGATTCAGTTCGAGAAGGCAACGGCCAATCCGTTCTACGTAAGCTTCGAGGAGGACGAGCCACCGACCTTCGACGCGATCATTGAGCGCGTGAAGCGCGAAGGGGAGCAGGGGGCGCAGACCGCCTTCGACCGCTACCCCAACGGTTACCTCGCCAATTCCGCGCGCGACCTCTACATCGTGCTGATCCGCACGTACCTCGAAAGCGACGACGTGCCGGGTTCGGTGGCGTTCATGGAGCGCGTGCAGGCCGTCGTCGATGCGACGAAGCCAGCGGCGTACGCACCGGACCTGCGCGTCACGCTCGCAGGCGACGTTCCCGAGTCGATCGAGGAGCACGGGGCCGTCGAGCAGGAGCTTGTCATCGCCACGGTGATGACCATCGTGCTCGTGCTGCTTTCCGTGGTGGCGTTCTTTCGGAAGACCCGCGCGGTTCCGCTCCTTGCGCTGCAGCTCTTTCCGCCCGTGGTGGTCACCTTTGCGATCGCCCAGTGGACGGTGCACTACCTAAATACGTCGACGGCGTTCCTCGGGAGCATCGTCGTCGGAAACGGCGTCAATCCGGGCATCATCTGGCTTGCGCGTTTCTTCGAGGAGCGCCGAACCGGCGTGTCGCTTGAAGCCTCCGTGGCCCAGACGCACCGTGCCACGTGGTCCGCCACGCTGACCGCATCCCTCGCCGCTGCCTCGGCCTACGGCTCCCTCGTGATCACGGATTTCCGTGGCTTCCGCGACTTCGGAATCATCGGTGGCGTGGGAATGGTCCTTTGCTGGATCGGTGCGCTTTTCATTCTCCCCGCGGGCGCGGTGCTTTGGGAGCGCTGGCGCCCACTCCCCGCCGTCAGCGGGAACGCGCAGCACGGTGTGTACAGCGTGGTCCTTGAGCGCCTCGTTCGGAGCCGCCCCGGTGCGGTGTGGATGGGCTCCGTTGCGCTCGGAGTCATCGCGTTGATCATCACCGGCATCGCCATTGCGTCGGACCCCATCGAGTACGACATGACGAAGCTGCGCTCGTCGCGCGAGTCGACGCAGGCCACGAGCGACCTGAACGACCGAATCAACGAGTTCATGTCGCGCACGCAGACCGGTACGGTGGTGGCTGCCCTTGCGCCTTCACGCGACGCCGCCGCGGAGTTCGAGCGGACGCTCGAGGCCGACCGGGACGCGGGGAAAGCCTCCTACGGCCCCGTCAACACCGTGTTCGACCTCCTCCCCGCAAACCAAGCGCGGAAAATCGCGGCGCTCGGGGAGATTCGTGAGCAGCTCCTCTCCGTCCGCGACCGACTATCGGAGGAGGATCAGAAGATCATCGACGAGGAGATCCCTCCCGCGGACCTCAAGCCGCTGACCCCCGACGAGCTGCCGAAGGCGCTCACCGCGCCGTTTACCGAAAAGGACGGCACCCTCGGACGCATCGTGGTGACCGAGCAGTCCAAGCCGGGCCTCAACTGGGACGGTCGCTACCTCGTGGAGTGGACGAAGGATGTACGCGCCAGGTCGCTGCCCGATGGGTCGCGACCTCCGGTGGCGGGGCGACCGGCGGTCTTCGCCGATATCCTCGACACCATCTGGCGGGATGGGCCGCTGGCCATCGGCGTGTCGTTCCTTGCGACGCTGGTGCTCGTGTTCCTCGCCTTCACGGAGTACCGCCAGCGATTGCTGCTGCTCGTGTCGCTTCTGCTCGGCGTGCTGTGGCTCTCCGGCACCATGGCGGTGCTTGGCATGAAGCTCAACTTCCTGAATTTCGTGGCGTTCCCGATCACCTTTGGCATCGGCGTCGACTACGGCGTGAACGTGATGCGGCGGTACGTGAGCGAACGGGCGCAGGGCCTCGGCCAGCACCCCGCCGTTGGTGCGACGGTTCGCGGCGCGGGCGGCGCCGTGGCGCTTTGCTCGCTGACGACCATCATCGGGTATCTGTCGCTCTGCGTGAGCGGCAACCTCGCGATTCGCTCCTTTGGCATTGCCATGTCCGTGAGCGAGGTGACGTGCGTCGCTTCCGCGGTGGTGTCCCTCCCCGCGTTCCTTCTGTGGCGCGCCGGCCGGCGCGGTCGAAGCTCCCTCGCACCGCAGCGAGCATCCCAGTCGCCGGCGGAGTAGGCTTCGGGCCATGCGCTCGAAGTCGACGACCCTCGGGGTCGGGTTGGCGGTCCTTGCAGTCGCCGTCGTGGCAAATGTGCCCGGGGACGCCCAGGCCTGCGGTGGTGCCCCGTGCCAGGAGGGCTGGCTCCTTCCCGCGGATGGAGGGACCGTCCCTGCGAACGCCGTCGCGTTCCCCTGGCGCCTCGACGTGGATCGCACGGTGTCGGAGCAGACCGTCCCCTCCGTCGACGACGATGTGGTTTTCGTGAAGGTGGAGGGCGAAACCAAAACGCCGCTCGGCGTTTCCCTCGTGGCGATCAACGCGTCGCTCTTTCGCATCGTTCCGGAGGCGCCCCTCGAGGAGGGCGCCACGTACGAGCTACGCGTCACCGATTTCTGCGGGCAGCATGCGGGCGTGGCGGCCCGGAGCGCGACGTTCTCCGTGGGACCGGAGGCGTCCGTGCCCACGGACCTCGGCACCGTCGTGGCGAACGAGCCCGTGCGTGAAACCGTGAGTGTCCTGACCAACGACGCGGCGTGCATGGCGGACGCGGATGCGGTGACCCGTGGCCTTGCGCTCGATCCGAGCGAGGACGTGGCCCCCTGGATTTCGCTTCTCGCCATCGAGAAGAAGATCGATATCCGTGTCTGGGCGTCCGCGACGCCGGATCCGACGACATCGGTCTATGCACTTTGCGAACCCCCGCCGCCGACCGCGGGTACCGTGGGGCTCGCCGTTGGCGAGCACGACGCCGAGTTCACCGCGTGGCTCTATGGCGCGGAATCCGACGCCGACGTTCAGCTCCACACGGCCGTGGAGGCCTTCGACCTGGCCTGCGGCGGCGGCGAGCCCGCGGCGCCGAGCGAATCGGGCGGCGGAGGAGGCTGCGCCCTCGCGTCGCGCGCGGGGACCGGGGACTTGGTTGCGGGCGAAATGAAAACGGCGAGCCTCCTTGTCGGAGTGCTCGCCGTTCTTGTGCTTCGACGACGAGGTCGTCGTTTGCGCTGACGTTATGGGTCGACGCGGACGAGGAGGTTATCCCGTCCGTCGACGAAGTAGAGCTTGCCGTCGGGGCCGAAGGTGATGCCCATGATGCCGCGTGCGCCGGTCGCGAGGCGGCCGATCTCGGTGCCCGATTCGTCGTACGCGACGATGTCACCCGAGCCGTAGTCCGACACGAAGAGCGTGCCGTCGTGGAGCTCGATGCCCGACGGCGCCACGAGGCCCGTCTTGACGAACTCTTCCACGGTCGCGCCTTGCACGCGGCTGTACTCGGCCAGCGGTTCGTTGCGGGGCTGGTAGTAGCCGTCCACCTGGCCCGTCGACGTGTCCAGGCG
>JAWKRM010000015.1:0-89147 GCA_041389625.1 Polyangiales bacterium | reverse complement strand
AGACTGCTGGCTAAACACGAACTACAAGAAGGACTTTTGCAGGCTCGCCAGCGATCACTCACATACGGTCTGTCTAACCTACGATCAGTGGGCCGACCCCTCCAATCCCGACGCAAACTGGTAACCGAGCCGCCCACGACGTGGGCGGTCGCAGCCTCGCAGTCATCAATAGGAATCTCGATCAACTGATTGCGTACGCGGAATGCGAGTACGTCTATTTCGTCTGAGTCAATTGCAATGCGAGGAATCGCATTCCAACGGCTCGCGGAAGCGCAATCGGTGCCCGATGCTCTCGCTGCAAGGTGCGTTTGGTTCCGGTTGATCGAAACCTCGTGAGCGATTGAACTGAATTGGCGATTTTTCGGGACCGTCGAGCTTCGGGTCAAGCACACCAACTGGGATTGATCCACTTCAGTGGACAGAATCGCTACGCAGCCGACTTGAGAAATGACGACTACGGCGAGCGCAGCGACGATCTTCGTGCCAGCTGAGCGTGGAGTAACCGTCATTCGGGTTCGATACGACTCCAGAAGTTTCGCGCCTCCGGAGCAGCGAGCTACCGGAGGCACACGACGAGCCCACGTGCCCCTTCGCAGAGCAAGAGCTCTCCAGGCGCCCGTCGAGTATCAGCAGAGATACGAACGCTGATCATCGCCTGCATAACCACTTATTGAAGAATGATCAATAACGCGGTCATTCTTAGGGCTAGTTCGTCGTCGAAGGCACTTAAGCGAAAATAGATGCGGACCACCGATCATTCAGCGTCTTGACAAAGATCAATTTTGCGCCATGATCGCCATGTGGATGCCTTCAATGACTGGCTTCTCCGGATGCAGGACGCGGGATTTTATGACTCGGAACAAGTGCGATTGCGCCGAACCGCGGTTCACCGGCTCGGGGGCCTGATGAAAGCGGGAGAGCCCGAGGGTGACATGCGCTGGGTTCTTGAGCATGCATCCATCCTTGCGGAGCGCCTGAAGCAGGAAGGGGTCAAGGAGAGCACGAGACTAACCTACCGCTCCCGGGTTGAGACGACGCTTAAGGCGTTTTTCCAGTCTGTGGATGACCCGCACACTTTTTGGCGTGCGAGGCACGAATTGCAGATCAAGCCGACCAAGCGCCAGACGGGCGCAAACCGCATTGAGCTCGGAGATGGTCGAGTTTTTTCCTACGACCCTCCCGTAAACGGCCTGAGCCGCACCGACATCATTCGAATCGCGACTGCTCTTTGGGCTCAGTCGGCGGAGTTCGATGGTGCGGGCGCAGAAGAGCAACTTCCACTGTTCGTAAACCGGAAGGAGAGGTGAATGATGAGGGTGCTTCCACTGTTGTACCGCTCGAACTCCGGTGGCATCGCGACGACGCCGGCAGTGGCCCCGTGGGATACCACGGAGAAGCCGATGGCGAGCCTCGCGTCCCGCTATGGGCTACGCGTTTTTTTCGGACCTCGCTGCGCCACACGGCCAGCGGAATCGTGAGGGGGTCCCCTGTGGAACGGAGAAAAAAGAAGTATGGCGAATAGACGTAAGGCGTCGGGACCGGCGGTCCCGGCCGCTCCTCAAGTGACTTCGGAGAAAGGGATCGGCCTCCTTGAAACGATCCTCGCGGAAGGGCAGGCACTGCTGGATGCCGGTCGAATTGATTCAGACCGCTACTCTGCGTGGACGCTCAAGACAAGGAACTATCTTGAGAAGGCGTTCGGGGTCGGATCGCCGAACGTCAGCTCGATCATGGAGACCGGAACGATCGGCGCGTTTGTTATCGGCGGAAGCGAACGTGAGTACGAACGCGAGCGACGCGAGACGCTGAGCAGGCAGCTTGCAAAAATGCCAGTGCTGATCGATGTGTTGAAAACCGAATCGGAACTCCAACGCGGAAACGCAGCAAGCCAAGCTGTCCCGACCGGTCATGGGGTCTTTCTTGTTCACGGTCACGATGAGCGGCATTTAGATAGCGTCGCTCGGTTTCTCGAAAAATTTGTTCGCGTAACCATTCTTCGTGAACAGCCGAACAAAGGGCGCACCATTATCGAGAAGTTCGAGTCATACGCCGACGTCGGGTTTGCTGTCGTACTCCTGACTCCGGACGATCTCGGTGGCGCTGCCGAAGGCAATCGCGACGCGTTCCGCGCCCGTGCACGGCAGAACGTGATCCTCGAACTTGGATACTTCTTGGGTCGTCTTGGGAGGGCGCGTGTCTGCGCCTTGTACGTTGATGGCGTGGAGATTCCGTCCGACTACGCTGGCGTGCTCTTTGTTCCTCTCGACGAGTCAGGCAACTGGAAGCTCCTGCTAGCGAAGGAATTGAGAGCAGCAGAATTCCCGATTGACCTTAACGAGGCGCTGTAACTCACATGAGCGCGACGTCGAAATAGGAACGAAAAATGGGTCATAAGGTCTACATATCTTTCAAGACGGAAGATGCTGGCTACAAGTTGGAGATACAGAAACTCGGATTTGATTTCGTAGACAAGTCCTTGAACGAGCCGATCGATTCTGTCGATGAGGACTACATCATGCGACGAATCCGCGAAGAGTATCTCGCAGACTCAACGGTCACGGTCCACTTGATCGGGCAGTATGGTGCCGAAGAACGAGGCGAGCAGGAACAACGCTTCATCAAGCGCGAGCTCCAAGCGTCCCTCTATGGTGGCAGCACCAAGAATGGGATTTTGGGCATCGTTCTGCCGGAAATGGTCAGCACTGTCTACGGGGGACAGTATCGGTGCTCTACGTGCACGGGACGCCACAACCAAGTCCACATCAACGACAAGACTACGGTTCGCGAGTTCAGCTACAACTATTACATCCCGAATGGCAAGTGTGCGCACACCGCTGACGACCGGTACTGCATGCTCGTGACGTGGGACGATTTTGTTGCGGACCCGACGGCGCACATCGAAGCAGCGTTTGCGAAACGGTCGCACCCCATCGCAGCCAAGACTCGAGTAAGGCCGTAAGTATGCCCACCAGCGCACCGCAGGCATGCCAGACCGTGCAGTTTCCGGACCTCTACGCAGCGTGCGAGACGGTGTCTGCTGAATGCCAACAAACGTTTCTTGCTGTGTGTCGCGCAGAGCTGGCCGCGCTGGTGTTTGCGGCGGCCCTTGCCGAACTGCCTCGCGATGTTCTGTGGGGCATCGGTCCCAAAACCGCGTGGCTCTTCTTCGCCGTTGCGCTCGTACTTCGCGTTTCGGGTGTCGGACGCAAGGCCGAGAAGCGGTGGTACGACGCGCGCGCCGCAGCCGAATCGATCAAGTCCGCGGCCTGGCAATACGCGGTATGCGGTGAAGCGTTTCGTAGGGACGATGACACATCGGAGAGCCGCTTCACTGACCTGCTGCGGGACGTACTAATAGCGCTTCCAAACCTGAACGTGCCGGCAACGCCCGGCGGTTGCGGCGTAACCAGTGAGATGAACGCGTTGCGTCATCGCTCAGTCGACGATCGTATTTCTGTGTACGTACGTGAGCGAATAGACGACCAGTTGTTGTGGTACGCGCAAAAGGCGATTTGGAATCGAACACGTGCGAAGTGGTGGCTGGGAACCATGATCAGTCTCGAAGCCATTGCCGTGATTCTGGGGCTCTTTCGGGCGTTGGAGGTTGTGGACGTAGATTGGCTGGGCATCCTTTCGGCCGCTGCTGCGAGCGTGGGCGCGTGGCAGCAAGTTAAGAACTATTCTGTGCTGAGCGAGGCGTATTCCGTCACGAGCCACGAAGTGCAGCTCGTGAAGGGGAGTACTCAACCTGGACTCAGTGAGAGCGAGTGGGCACAGGCAGCTCATGACGCGGAGGCGGCGTTCAGTCGAGAACATAAATTGTGGGTTGCACGGCGGCAGGGACCAACACACTAGTACGCCACGCAGCGCTGATGTTTCTCGGTGAAATTGGAAGACGTCTGCGCCACTCCCTGCTTCGACTCCCCGCTGAATGAGCGCCTATGACGTGAAATCGCTTCTTGATCCACCTGCGACCTAAGTCTTCGGGTCGGGAACTCATCATGAAGCCGCCGTGTAGGTCAATGCGTAACGCGACGGTGTGGTGTAGCTGTCGGGATAAGCGTTCTCTGGACTCCGAGTGGTACCTGTAGTTGTATCGGGCGGCCGAGGTGGAGTGGAGTTCCCCGCCTTCGTGGTGCACCAAGTGCAGCAACAAGCGCTTCAGCCCGCACCTCGCTACTCCCCTCGTTCACCTCAATTCCTCCAAGCTCCCGTGAGCCCCCCCACCGTTCACGTCATTCGAACTTAGGCTCACCTGAGCCCTCCTTTCGTTCCTGGCGAACGGTTTGGGGCTGCGGGGAGCCTGGTTTGGTTCGCCGTGAACGGTTGGGGAGCTCAAACGGGGGAAACGGGCAGAACTCGGGAAACGTCGAAAACGGGGAAAACGCGAAAAACTCTTTAAAAACGAAATTTTTCGTTTTTTCGTTTTGGGGGGCAACTGCGCGGAACCGGCGCCGATACGCGTTCATCAACTCGGGGGCACTGCCTCCATTCACAGAGGAATGAACGATGAGCGACGTATCCAATCAGAACGAGTCCCAGACGAGTGGCGTGTCCACGAACACCAACCCGACACCGACCTCCACCCGCGCGGTGGAGCTTAGTCGGACCGCGCAGGCCTACGCGCGGCGCGAAGCGGAGATTTCCGCCGTGCCGGAATCGGAGTTTGCGCTGATCAACATGGACGTGCGGGCGGCGGTGATGACCATCCTTGGGTCGCTTCCCGAAATCGCCGAGGTGCGCGAAGACCTTCGCGCGCTTCCCCTCACGAACCAAACCCTCATCGACAACCTTGAGGACTACGCCCTCGCCACGCAGGAGGCACACGCGCGCTACATGTACGCGGCGGAGCCTTCGCCGGCGGTGCTTATCTTCAACGAGCGGGCGCTCGAGCTTCGTGAAACGCTTCGCATGAACGCAGAGCTCGCGGTGCACCACGGGCTCCTCGACGCGGCGTCGCTCGGTGGGTTCACCGGGAACGTCGGGTACCGCAACGTCGCGAACGATGTCATCGCGTACGCATCGCTGCTCCTGAGTGCGTGGCCGCGGCTTGACGGCAGGCTGCCGCTCACGGAGGCGGAGCTTCTCGAGGCGAAGGACACGGGCACGCAGCTTGTCTACGAGGCGGGCCTCAAGGACGAATCGCCGCGGCGTTCGGTGGAAGCCGCACGCGCGCGGAACCAGGCGTTCACCCTCATGGTCCGCGCCTACGACGAAGTGCGGCAGGCGGTGGGCTACGCGCGCTGGAAGCGTGGCGACGCCGACGAAATCGCGCCGTCGCTCTACGCGAGCCGCAACCGACGCAACGGCGAGTCCCAGGCAAAGAAGGACGACGCAAACGCCGAGCCGAACACCGCCCCACCGGCACCGAAGCGAGCGCCCCCGCGGCCTCGGCCGCACCCGGCCTCCCGGCTCCTCCCCTTCGTTGGCTAACTCGGGGCCTCGGGATGTCGCACGCGCGTTCGTTCTTTCTGGTAGCTCCCTCGGGCCCGATGGGTCGGGTCCGGGGGGGCGGTTTGAGTTGCCGGCGCATCATTTGGTGACGCATGGCGTGGTGGTGGGGATGACGGGGAGTGGGAAGACGGGGCTTTTGTTGGTGACGGCGGAGGAGGCGCTTGGGGCGGGGGTGCCGGTGGTGATGATCGATGTGAAGGGGGACCTCACGAATCTGCTCATGACGCCGAGTGACTTGTCGGGGGAGGCGCTCCTTCCGTGGGCGGAGGCGATGGCGGCGCCGGGCGACGAGCGGAGCGACGTGGAGATTGCGGCGGAGCTTGCGCGGGAGCGCGCCGAGGGGCTCCGGAGTTGGGGCATCACCGCGGCGGCGGTCGAGGGCTGGAACGCGCGGACGCGGGTGCGGGTGCTGACGCCCGGGTCGACGGCGGGGAAGCCGCTCCATGTGCTTTCGTCGCTCGAGCGGCGTTCGCCGCGGTGGGAGTCGGACCCGGAGAGTGCGCGGGCGCAGCTCTCGGCGGCGGTATCGCTGGTGCTGCGCCTCGTGGGGCGCGACCCGGACCCGGCGCGCAGCAAGGAGCATGTGCTCCTCTCGGTGCTGGCGGAGCGGCGGCTCCGCGCGGGCGGCGACGCGGATTTGACGGCGCTCGTCGGCGATTTGCAGAAGCCGCCCATCGACCACATCGGCGCGCTCAAGCTCGACGCGTTCATGCTGAAGAAGGAGCGCGGCAAGCTCGCCGCGGCGCTGAACGGCCTCATCGCGTCGCCGACGTTCGCGAGCTGGCGCACGGGCGCCCCGGTGGATGTCGGGAGCTGGCTCGCCCCCGACGGCGAAGGCCGGACGCCCGCCGTCATCGTGAGCGTCGCGCACCTCGACACGGACGAACGCGCCCTCGTGCTCGGCGTGGTGCTTGAAGAGATGCTCGCCTGGACACGCTCCCTCCCCGGGAGCCGGCGCCTCCGCGCGCTCTTCATGCTCGACGAAGTCTACGGGCTCATCCCGCCCCACCCCGCGAACCCGCCGACCAAGCGCCCCATGGTCGAGCTCATGAAGCAGGCGCGCGCCTTCGGTGTCGGCGTCGTGCTCGCGACGCAGAACCCGATGGACTTGGACTACCGCGCCCTCTCGAACGCGGGCGTGTGGTGCATCGGCAGGTTACAAACCGACGCCGACCGCGCGCGCGTCGTCGACGGCATCACCGGCTCCACCGCCGAAGCGCGGGAAGTGGGGAACGTGGTCGAGAAGCTCGCGCCGCGGTGGTTCCTCGTGCGGAACGTCCACGCGAACGAAGGCACACGGCTCGTGCAACCAAGGTGGGCCATGAGCTTCCTCCGCGGCCCGATGACCCGGGTGGAACTCCAGAAAGCCCGGCGGGCGCGGGAGCGGGAAGAGGGAACGGGAGCGGTGGGGGGAGCGGAGTCGAATTCGGATATCGAAATGGAAAACCCTACCGGCCGGGTGGCGGCGAATTACCGCACCGGACCAAACCCAAGGTTTCCCGCGGAGCGGGGTTATGGTCCTCCATGATGCGAATCGCCTGCCTCGTCGCCCTCGTCGTCACCGCCGCTTGTGATCGCTCGGGCACCGCGACGGCGCTCGCACCGGACGCGGTGACGTTTTCCACGGACGCGTGTTTTGGCCCCTGTCCTGTTTTCACGTTGACCGTGCCCGCGACGGGTCAAGCGACGCTGGATGCCCATGCACACATGCCAAGGCTCGGTAGCCTCCGAGGCGAATTGCCAGCCGGCGCGCGCGAGGCCATCGCCAAGCTCGTTCACGACGCCGACTTCATGAGCCTGGACTCAACGTACCGGGTGCAGGAAACGGACCACTCGACGTGCGACGTGACCGTCACGTTCGGGCGCGACACGAAGCACGTGAACGACTACGGGTGCCGGGGAACGTCGGAGCTTCAGGAACTCTATGCGTACTTCTACGCGCTCCCCGACCAAATCGAATGGCACACCGACTCGAACACCGACACGGGCTACGGCGTGGCGCCGCCTCCTCGACGATACAAGCCGCGGCCCATCGTGGAGTGGAAGCCGACGAGCGCATCGCCCGAACCCGCCGGCTCCATCGCACTTGAAAACGGTTTCGTGACCGTCGAACGGTCGCATGCGGGTATTACGGAATGGACGTCATTCCGGATTGAACGCGAGATCGAGATGCGTGCCGCCATCGAGGAGCCCATCCGCGCCGTGACGGCCCCGGGCGAGTGCACCGACGGTGAGGCGCAACTCCTCCTCTACGCACCCGGCCAGCGACAAGCGGTGTGCGGCGCGGAAGCACAGCGGCAAGGCGGTTCGGCCTTCGCCAAGGCAGAAACGCGGGCCTACGCCCCGACGTTGTCCACGAACGTCGCGCGCGCGGCCTACCGAAGCACCGCCGCGACGTGGGACGCACTCAGCGCGTTCAAGGCCGCCGCCGAGTCGCGCGTTCGCGCGTGCGCCGCGGATGCCGGTTGGCCCAAGGGCGCCCCAATCAACGTCTCGATGGAAGCCGGTGACGGGAAGCCACTCCACGTCACGGAGGTCAACGAGATCAACGTCGCGTCCATTCGCGACCTTCGCGCACCGGCGAAACTCGCGCCTTCGCTCGTGGGGGCCCGCTGCGTCGCGGCCGCCCTGAACACCAAGCCGCCGCCGAGCCGCTCGCCCGTACAGGTGGAAATCGTTTACGACGCCCTGTGACCACCCACGAGGGTTCGTCGCGACCGAGTCACGGGCTCGGCGTGTCGGTGGGCATCGTCGCGGCGAGCGAGGGGTGGCCCTTCCATTTGGCGCGGAGGGGCGCGAGTTCGGGGGCGCGGTCGGTCGGGTAGGCGCCGCGGAAGTCCATCCAGTCGAGGGTGGTGATGAGGGCGAGTTCGGCGAGGCCGAGGCCGCCGTCGAAGGAGCACTTGTCATCGGCGAGCTCGGCGCCGAGCCACTTGAACACCGCGTCGGCGCGCCCGATCTGGCGTTCGGCGAAGGGCGTGCCGTCGATGGCGACCCCATCCCTCCGCAGATAGAAGACCTGGACGATCCCGTCGAGCGCGCCGTCGATGGCGTTGAGGAGGTTCAGCGTGCGCCAGCGGTCGCGTGGGGCCGCGAGGTTTTTCCAGCCGTGCTTTTCGAGAAGGCGTTCGATGATCGCGCGCGAATCGAAGATCACGCGGCCGTCCACCTCCGCCGTCGGCACCTTGCGGATGGGCGTCACCTCGCGGAGCGTGCGCTGCCCCGCCTCGGTCGCCGTTTCGACGCGCTCGATGGGCTCACCGACCTCCTCGGCGACAACCCGAACGCGACGTACGTAGGGAGAAGTGGTGCTTCCGTAGAGCTTCATGGGCGCGGAGCATAGCGCAGGCGCCGCTCCGCGGGGGCCGCTCGGCGCGGGCGGCGGGCAACCTGCTTGTGGCGCGATGGACTCTTCTGTCAGCATTGCGGGCATGCATACAAAGCTTGCGTACGTCCTTGTTCTTGGCGCTCTTCTTGGCGCGTCGGTTCTCTCCGGTTGTGACGGTGCGATGTGGTTGACCACGACCGACGGCTCGGTGGCGGATGGCTCCACCAAGGACGGCTCCACGGAAGAAGACGGTTCCACGGACGGCGCAAGCGAAGACGGCGGCATGGACGCCGCGATGGATGCCTCGAACGACGCGTCGATGGACGCCGCGATGGACGCCGCGGTCATGTGCGAATCGAACTCCTGCGATGTGAACGCGACGTGCGCGGACTCGACCGGCTCCATCGTGTGCACGTGCAACAACGGGTACAGCGGCGACGGCTCGAGCTGCGTGCTCCAGATCACGGGCGCGCACACGTTCAACACCGACACGGGCCTCCTCGACGGCATGGCCCTGCCCGCGGGCACCTCGTTCTCGAGCGGCGCGTGGGTGCTGACGAGCGGCGTGGAGCTCGCTTCGGGCGCGACGCTCAGCATCGAAGGCTCCGGGCCGTTCGAGTTGTCGGCCTCGGGGACGGCGAGCATCGTCGGCGACATCCAGGTTGCGGGCGGCGGAACGATTCAGATCAACGCGACGAACATCTCCGTGAGCGGCAGCATTGTGGCCCAGGGCGCAAACGGCATCCTCGGCAGCGACGGCGCCGAAGGCGGAACGGTGGAGCTCATCGCCACGGGCACGATCACCGTGACCGGCACCATCGACTGTAGCGGTGGCGCAGGCGGCGCGGGCGCTGACGGCGTCGTGGTGTCGCCCGACGGCACGGACGGCGCCAACGGCGGCGACGGCGGCACCATCGTTTTGACCGCGGGTTCGGCACCGGTCCTCACGGGCGGCACGCTTCGCACGGCCGGTGGCGCGGGCGGCGCGGGCGGCAACGGCACGATCGGCGGCTGCAGGGTGGCGCAGGCGGAAACGGCGGCAACGCGGGCCCGGGTGGCGTGGGCCTCGGCGCGAGCGGCGGCGCGGGTGGCTTCGGCGGCGCGGGCGGCAGCGAACTGTTCGGCGGCTCGGGCGGATTCGGCGGCAACGGCGGCGACGGCATCAACGACGGCCCCGGCGGCCCCGGCGGTGCCGGCGGCGTGGGCGGCTCGGGTCTGTTCGCCGGTGGCGCGGGCGGCTTCGGCGGCTCGGGTGGCAACGCCGATGCCGGCGATGGCGGCGCAGGCGGCGCGGGCGGCGACGGCGGTGGGAGCAATAACGCCGGCGGCGCAGGCGGAGCAGGCGGAGCAGGCGGAAACTCCAACGCCGGCGCGGGTGGTGACGGCGGCAACGGCGGCAACGGCGGCGACAGTGCCAACGTCCCAGGCGCAGGCGGCGCAGGCGGCACCGGCGGCAACGGCGGAGCGGGCCCCGGCAACGCGGGCGCCAGCGGAAGCGCCGGCCTGGCGTTCTAGCGCGGGCGGCCGATCGCTCGGCTCGCCTGGCCTCGACTCGACTCGACTCGACTCGACTCGAGTCGCTAGTCGCGAGCGACGGCGGCGTCGAGGGCGGCGATGTCGATCTTGCCCATCTCCATCATGGCGGCGAAGGCGCGCTTCGCTTCCTCGGGGTCACTGCTGGTGGTGAGGTCGAGGAGGCGGCGCGGCGTGATCTGCCACGAGAAGCCCCAGCGGTCCTTGCACCAACCGCAGGCGCTCGGGGTGCCGCCCGACTCGAGGATGGCGTTCCAGTAGCGGTCGGTTTCCTCTTGGGTCTCCGTGACCACCATGAAGCTCACCGACTCGTTGGACTTGAAGTCCGGCCCGCCGTTCAAGCCGATGAAGCGCCGGCCGAGCACGGTGAACTCCACCGTAAGCTCCACCCCCGCCCTCCCCCCGGGAAAGTTCCCCGGCGCCTTGTTCGATCGGCCCACGTGGCTATCGGGAAACGTGGCGGCGTAAAACGCAGCGGCCTTGCTGGCTTCATCGTGGTCGAACCAAAGACAGGTCACGAGTTCGGGCATGGCGGGTCTCCAGGGTCTGAATGGTTGCTCGGAGGCGGGCGCGAACCCGCCGCCGCAGTTGTTGCGTAGCTTCCGCGGAACGCGCTTCCGGCACAAGCGGACACCCGAGCGATTTCAGGTACGGAGCTAGTTGCCGCGCTCGACGGTGACTTCGAGTTCGCCCGACTCGCTCCGCGACACGTGCACCTGCCAAGGCCGGCAGCACACATCGCAGTCCTGCACGAACGAGCCCTCCGTACCGGGATCGACCACGAGGAGCTGCTCCTCGTAACAAAACGGACACTGCACGGACACTTCGTCATCCATGACGGGTGCCCCCGGTCACCATTCGCCGACGTTCGGCATGGACTCCCACGGTTCCGCGGGCGCGAGGGCACCGCCGCGTTGGAGGAGCTCGATGGAGTGGCCGTCGGGTGACTTGACGAACGCCATGCGACCGTCCCGCGGCGGACGATGAATGGTCACACCTGCGTCGCGGAGCCGCGCGCACGTCGCGTAGATGTCGTCGACCTCGAACGCGAGGTGCCCAAAGAAACGACCGGTGGCGTACGGCTCCGTTTGGTCCCAGTTGTACGTGAGCTCGATCTCCGCGTCGTCGCCCGGCGCGCCGCTCGCAAGGAACACCAGCGTGAACCGCCCCTTCTCACTCTCCCGCCGCCGCGTCTCCCGAAGCCCAAGCTTCGTCACGAAGAAACCCAGCGAAGCCTCAAGGTCACGCACGCGCAACATGGTGTGGAGAAACCGCATGAGCGCACTCTACCCCTGCTCAGGCGGTCGGTTGAGCGCGCCGGTTGTTGGTGTGGCCTTCTTGAGAGTGGCGGCGATCCGACACCCGAGGCAGGTTCAGGATCGCGCGCAAGAAGCTCCGGCACCCCTCCACCCCAATCGGCGATCGGAACCGGCCCACGGGTTCTCGCGGCCGAAATGCTAGAGGCCGCCTCGATGGGGAGGTGGTTAGGGTTCCGCTCCGGGTGCGGTTGGGGAGGTAGCCCCTTTGTCCCAAGGGCTTTTCACGGCGTTGCACAAACATATAATCCTATTATACTTTTGTGAATGCCCCGCCTCGGCCCCACTCCCCCGGATTGGAATGCCCTCTACGCCCTCGCGGCGTCGCAGGATGGGTATTTCTCCGCAGCGCAGGCCGACGAAGTGAACTTCTCCATCCAGGACATCGCGCATCATGTTCGAGCGGGAAAGTTCGAGCGCGTCCTTCGAGGAATCTACCGGCTCACGCAGTACCCACCGGGCGACCACGAAGATCTCGCCGTCGCATGGCTGTGGTCCGAGGGAAAAGGTGTCGTGAGTCACGAGACCGCCCTCGCTCTCCATGAACTCTCGGATGTGATGCCGCGTTCGATTCACCTCACCGTGCCCGCCGCATGGGCAAAGCGCCGCCTGCGGATACCGAAGAACATCACGCTCCACTTCAACGACGTGCCGGCGCGCGACCGAGCGTGGTTCGGAAGTGTTCCCGTCACCATACCAGCGCGTGCCGTGCGTGACGCCAAGATCGCCCACGTGTCGCCCGAAATAATCGCAAAGGCCGTCCGTGATGGCGTGGGCCGTGGCATGTTCAGCCGCGCGGACGTGCGGGTTGCACCGCCACGAAACGATGCCGCCCCATGACATCTCGCTTCGCCACACCCAAGGCGTTCCTCCAAAGCCTCGAAGCCAGGCTCCGAACCGAGGCGCGCGCCCAGAGCACGGACGTGAGCCGTCTTCGCCAACTGCTCGTCTTCGACCGCTTCCTCGCCCGCATCTTCCTCCGGTATCGCGATGCAGTTGTCCTCAAGGGCGGCATCGTCGTCGAGCTTCGCCTCGGCCGCGCACGCACCACCCGCGATATCGATTTCCGGTGGACAGGCGGCGCCGACGACGTGCTCGAGCAGCTACGGACCGCAGGCCAAGACGACCTCGGCGACTTCCTGTCCTTCGAGGTGAGCCCGGACCGCCACAACCCTGAACTGAACGCCGCAGGGATGGCCTACGAAGGGCGCCGTTTCCGCGTCGAGCCCATCATGGCCGGCAAGCTCTTCGCATCACCGTTCGGCGTGGATGTCGCCTTCGCCGAGCCCATGACGGGTGCCGTGGATGAACTTCCGGGGAGCGACTTCCTTGCCTTCGCGGATATCGAGCCCGTCTCGGTTCGTGTCTACCCCGTGCCCACGCACATCGCCGAGAAACTCCACGCCTTCACGATGCCGCGCCCCTCACCGAACTCGCGCGTAAAAGATCTCCCGGATATCGCCCTACTCGCCCGGACGAAGGCCTTCGCCGCGGAGGAACTCCGTGCAGCCATCCGCACGACCTTCGAGCACCGCCGCACGCACGACGTACCCACGGAGGTGCCCGCCGCGCCGACATTTTGGGAACCCGTCTACGCGAAGATGGCGGCGGACGACGAACTGATGTGGCGCACGCTGCACGAGCTTGAAGTCGCGGTGCGTGGCTTCCTGAATCCGGTGCTTGCGGGCAGTTCGGGCCAGTGGAACTCAGAAACGTGGCAGTGGAAATGAGCGGCGTCGCACGGACCGAATTCACCGGCCGGATCCATCCGCAGCCCTGAATTCCAACGCCTGGCAGACCAATGCGAACCCGCAATCGTGGAACGCATAGACACTGCTTTCTTGCCCAGTACGTTTCTGTTCCTCATCGGCAGCCAAAAGCGTGCTGTACAAATGGTTGAGCGACGCCAGTAGCTTCGCCTCGTCCCACTCCTCGCCATGCAGCAGCATTTGCGCAGCGGGGACTTGCTCCCAATGGCTGCCGCGGATCCGTTCGCGAACTTCTTTCACCAGCACGTCGATGGGAGCACGCTCCAGACGTTCGAGCTCCGCATTCAGCACGCGCGTAGCTCGCCACGCGATGGACCCTGGAAGGCGGGAGGACCGCCACAGCCATACAAGCCCAACCAAGATGGGCACACCGACGATCACCCAAGGCATACCCACGCTCCTCGCTTCACCAATCTCCGACGTTGGGCATGGACTCCCACGGTTCCGCGGGCGCGAGGGCGTTGCCGCGTTGGAGGAGCTCGATGGAGTGGCCGTCGGGTGACTTGATGAACGCCATGCGACCGTCCCGCGGCGGACGATGAAAGATCACGCACTCGCAACATGGTGCGGGGAAACCGCATGAGCGCAATCTACCGTCGCGCACGCCGGCGGAGAAGGCGCGGCCGCGCAGGACGTCGACGCTTCGCCTGTAAACGCCTCTGGCACCTTGGCCTCCCGTCGGGGATCGGCATGCTGGTCGCCGGGCATCAAATGGAAGAGGCCGCCTCGATTGGAAGCGGCCTCTTTGGTTGCGGGGGCCGGATTTGAACCGACGACCTTCGGGTTATGAGCCCGACGAGCTACCAGGCTGCTCCACCCCGCGTCAGGGATTGCGCGTGTTTATAGTCGGGGCTCCGGGGTTGTCAATGGTGGGGAATTTCGGGGGTAGGATGCGGGGATGTTCGTTGGGCACTTTGGGGTGGGGTTTGGGTCGAAGGCGGTGCGGCCGCGGGTGCCGCTGGCGTGGCTCGTGGCGGCGCCGGTCTTTCTCGACCTGCTTTGGCCGCTGTTTTTGATCGCGGGGGTCGAGTCGGTGCGCATCGCGCCGGGCGACACGGCGGTGACGCCGCTCGACCTGCACGACTACCCGTACTCGCACAGTTTGCTGATGGCGGTGGTGTGGTCGGTGCTCTTCGGCGGGGCGTACTTCGCGCGGCACCGCGACCGGGCGGGCGCAGCGCTCCTTGGCGCGGGCGTGTTCAGCCACTGGGTGCTCGACTTCGTCACGCACCGGCCGGACATGCCGCTCTACCCGGGGAGCACGACGCTCGTGGGGCTCGGGCTTTGGAACTCGGTCGCGGGGACGGTGGTCGTGGAGATGCTGATCTTCCTCGGCGGCGTGTTCCTGTATGCGCGCGCGACCGCGCCGCGGCCGGGGGCGAGCCACTGGCCGTTCCGGTCGCTCGTCTTCTTCTTGCTCTTTATGTACGCGGGCAACCTTGCGGGGCCGCCGCCGCCGAGCGTGGGCGCCATCGAGGTCGCGGGCGTGCTCATGTGGCTCCTCGTGCCGTGGGCGGCGTGGGTCGAGCGGACACGCGTGCCCACCGAACCCGGCCGCCCGGGAACGAACGCCCCCGCGGATACGCCCGCGGCGCCGGCGCCTACTTCGTCGAGTTCGTCTTCTTGAAGAGGAGGCGCGCGAGGGCGCCGTCGCCTTCGGCCTCGACCGAGATGCGGTCGCCGGTCTTGAAGGTCTGCTTGAGCAGCTCTTCGGAGAGCGGGTTTTCGACGTATTGCTGGATGGCGCGGCGGAGCGGGCGCGCGCCGTAGGTCGGGTCGTAGCCCTTGTCGGCGATGAAATCCTTCGCCGCTTCGGTGAGCTCGAGGTCGATGCCGAGTTCATCCTTGAGGCGCTTGGTCAGGCCGTGGGCGTTGACGTCGACGATGTCGCGAAGCTGGGGCTTCGTGAGCTGGTGGAACACGACGGTCTCGTCGACGCGGTTCAGGAACTCGGGGCGGAAGTGGCGGGCAAGGGCCTTGCCGGCGACCTCCACGTTGCGCGCCTGGCTCGCCTCTTCGCCGCGGGCCGCGAAGCCCACGGCGGACTTGGCGCGTTCGCTGGCGCCGAGGTTCGACGTCATGATGAGAACGGTGTTACGGAAGTCGACGCTCCGGCCCTGGCCGTCGGTGAGGCGGCCCTCTTCGAGGACTTGGAGGAGCGCGTCGAACACATCCGGGTGCGCCTTTTCGATCTCGTCGAAGAGGATCACGGAGTACGGGTTTCGGCGAACCGCTTCGGTGAGCTGGCCGCCCTCTTCGAAGCCGACGTAGCCGGGGGGCGCGCCGACGAGGCGGCTCACGGAGTGCGGCTCCATGTACTCGGACATGTCGATGGTCTTGAGCGCGGTGTCGCTGCCCATGAGGAACTCGGCGAGGGTCTTCGCGAGTTCGGTTTTGCCGACGCCCGTCGGGCCGAGGAACATGAACGAACCGATGGGGCGCTTCGGGTCGCGGAGGCCCGCGGAGTTACGGCGGATGGCGCGCGAAACGGCGCCCACGGCTTCGTCCTGGCCGATGATGCGCTCGTGGAGCACTTGCTCGAGGCGAAGCAGGCGCTCGGCGTCCGCCTCGGAGAGCTGCTGCGTGGGGATGCCCGTCCATTCGGAGAGGATCTTGGCGACGTCTTCCTTGCCGACGACGCTTTCGATCTCCGTGCCCGCGGTCGACGCGCGCACGCGCTCGATGGCCTTCGCGGCGCCGGCCTCGTCGATGAGGTCGATGGCCTTGTCCGGAAGGAAGCGGTCGGGGATGAACCGGTCGGCCCACTTCGCGGCGCCTTCGAGCGCGGCGTCGGTGAACTCGACGCGGTGGTGCTTCGAGAGCATGTCGCGGAGGCCGCGGAGGATCTCGACGGTGGTCGAGACGTTCGGCTCGTCGACTTGGATGGGCTGGAAGCGGCGCTCGAGGGCGGCGTCCTTCTCGAAGTACTTACGGAACTCGTCAGCCGTGGTCGCGCCGATGGCGGAGAGCTCGCCGCGGGAAAGGGCGGGCTTGAGGAGCTGCGCCGCGTCGTCGGCACCGCCCGAGGCGCCGCCGGCACCGACGAGGCTGTGGATTTCGTCGATGAAGAGGATGGAGTTCGGGTCCTCGCGGAAGACCTTGAGGAGGGTCTGAATGCGCTCCTCAAAGTCGCCGCGGTACCGGGTGCCGCCGACGAGGGCGCCGAGGTCGAGCTCGTAGAGTTCCTTGCCCGCGAGGAAGTCGGGCACGTCGCCCTTGGCGATCTTCTGCGCGATGCCTTCGACGACGGCGGTCTTGCCCACGCCCGGTTCGCCGAGGAGGAGGGGGTTGTTCTTCTTGTAGCGGCCGAGCACTTCCATGGCGCGCTCGATTTCAGCTTCGCGGCCCACGACGGGGGCGAGGTCGCCACTCCTGGCGAGCTCGGTGAGGTTCCGGCCGAACTGCGCCATGAACTCGGCGACGCTCGCCTGCGCCGCCACGGACGCGGGCGACTTGATGCCGGAGGAAGCATTGCGCGGCGCGGTAGCGGTGGCGACGCGGATGCCCGTGCTGCGTGCATGGCTCGGCGTGCCGTCGTCGGTGCCGGTGTCGATGGTCGCTTGGAAGGTGTCGCCGAGGTGCGTGAAGCCGACGATACCGGCCACTCCGATGGCGAGCAGGAGGGCCGTGTACCCGACCTGCACATCCCCGCGGTCATCCCGCAAAATCGATTGCATCCGCATGGGTGCGCGTACTGAGCAAAGCGCGTGCCGTGTAACCGCGTGACAAACAGGTGGCGGATCGAGCGGGAATACCCGCTGCGCAAAAACCGTCGTGGACACACGAGCGACCATCGACCCCGCCCCGGCGTCGACTCGATACCCCGCCGATCGGCGTGGGAATCGAACGCGGGTTGATCGGCGCGCACGGGCTGCGTTATCGAGCCCGCATGCACACGGGCATTTTTCAGTTCGCGGGTTTCGGTCGCATGGGCTTGGCGGCGGCGGCGCTCACGGTGTTGGCGGCGGGGTGCGGTGGCTGTTCACGGCCGGACGCGAGCACGGCGCCGAAGGTCTCCGAACGGGCGCCCGCGTTCCAAGCAAAGGACCAGACCGGCACAACGCGCAGCCTCGAGGAGTTCCGCGGCAAGCACGTGGTGCTCTACTTCTACCCGAAGGACGCGACGCCCGGCTGCACGAAGGAGGCCTGTGCGTTCCGCGACCGTTGGTCGGAGTTTGAGGCGGCGGGGGCCAGCGTTCTCGGTGTTTCGCTCGATTCGGTGGAAAGCCACGCGGAGTTCGCGAAGGAACACGGCCTGAGCTTCCCGCTCCTCGCCGACGAGAAGGGCACGATCGCCGCGGCCTACGGCGTGCCGACGACGCTTGGCCTCGCGCGACGGCATGACTTTCATCATCGACAAGCACGGCGTGATTCGACGTATTTTCCCCGACGTGGACCCCGCGGTGCACGCCGAAGAGGTTTTGGCGACGCTCCGCTCGCTCGGCAAAGTCGAACCGTGAAAGTTCAGATCGATCATCCCATTGGCTCCATCTTTGAAGGGTGGACGCGGCGGCGGTTCTACCTGGCGGCGGCCACCGCGGTGGTGGGCGTGGCGCTCGCCGCGACGGTCACGCCGTGGGCGCTCCTTGCATACGTGTTCGTTGTGCCGCTCGTTCTCATCGGCGTCGCCGATGCGATCCAAACGCGGCATACGATTCCGCGGAACTTCCCCCTCATCGGGCGGCTTCGGTACTTCTTCGAGTCCATTCGGCCGGAGATTCGGCAGTACTTCATCGAGTCGGATTCGGACGATTGGCCCTTTAGCCGCGAGAAACGAAGCCTCGTGTTCCAGCGCGCCAAGGGCGTCCAGGACACCCTCCCCTTCGGCACGCGGCACGACGTGTATGCGAACGAGTACGAATGGCTTCAGCACTCGCTGAACCCGTGCGCGGCGGACGACGACGCCCTGCGCGTCACGGTGGGCGGGAAGGAATGCAAGCAGCCCTACTCCGCGTCGATCCTCAACGTGTCGGCTATGAGCTACGGCTCGCTCAGCAAGAACGCGGTGCTCGCGCTGAACGAAGGCGCGCGGCGCGGCGGGTTCGCGCACAACACGGGCGAAGGCGGCCTCTCGCCGCACCACCTGGCGCCGGGCGGCGACATCATCTGGCAGATTGGCACGGGCTACTTCGGCTGCCGCGACGCCCACGGCAAGTTCGACGCGGAGAAGTTCCGCGACAAGTCGGCGATGCCGAGCGTGAAGATGATCGAGCTCAAGCTCAGCCAGGGCGCCAAGCCCGGGCACGGCGGCATCCTGCCCGCGGCGAAGGTTTCGAAGGAAATCTCCGAGATTCGCGGTGTGCCCATGGGCGTCGATGTCCTCTCTCCGCCGGGGCACAGCAGCTTCTCGACGCCGCGTGGCCTCATCGAGTTCGTGGCGACGCTCCGCGAGCTTTCGGGCGGCAAGCCCGTCGGGTTCAAGCTGTGCATGGGGAACGTGCGCGAATGGTTTGGCGTGGTGAAAGCCATGCTCGAGACCGGCATCCTCCCGGACTTCATCACCGTCGACGGTGCCGAGGGCGGCACGGGCGCGGCGCCGCTCGAGTTTTCAAACTCGGTGGGGATGCCGTGCAACGACGGGCTCAACCTTGTGCACGGTGCGCTCGTGGGCACGGGCCTTCGCGGCGACGTGAAGCTCTTCGCCGCGGGCAAGATCACGTCGGGCTTTCACATCCTCTCGAAGATGGCCCTCGGCGCCGACGCCTGTAACTCCGCGCGGGCGATGATGTTCGCGCTTGGGTGCATCCAAGCGCTCAAGTGCAACACGAACATGTGCCCCACGGGCGTCGCGACGAACAACAAGAACCTCGTCCACGGCCTCGTCGTTCCGGACAAGGCGGCCCGCGTCCACTCCTTCCACGCGAAGACAGTGCATAGCGTTGGCGAGCTGCTCGGCGCGGCGGGCCTTCGCCACCCGCGCGACCTTCGCCCCGAGCTCATCTACCGCCGGGTCTCCATGTCGGAGATTCGCACGTTCGCCGAGCTCTACCCGGTGCCCGCCGCGGGCAGCCTCCTCGCGGGCGACGCGCCCGCCGGGCATCAGGCGGCGTGGTTTGAGGCTTCACCGGAATGGTTCTGAGGCGCACGGCACACCCCGGCGACGGGCGCGCTCCGCTCAACACGCAGCGTTCAGCACTCAGTACGACGCGAACGCTTTGACGGGGATGCGAATGCGCGTGCGGTCCACGTCGCGGTAGTGCTGAACTTCGACGCCAAGGCGTTCGGCGTTCCGTTCGAAGTGCGCGACGAGGTCCCGGAGGGCGCCGAGGTGTTCGGAACGAATATGCTTTGCGTAGCCCTCGATGGGCGCTTCGAACACGAGCTTCTCGAGCACGTCGTTCGCGTCGTGGGAGCGGTGGGCGCCGACGTAGAGGCTTCGGTAGGTGGAGCGGAACATTTCGTCCGACTCGGTGATGGGCACGACGCGGCGCTTGGTGCGCGCGAACTTGTCCGAGGTGTCGATGACATCCCCTAGCTCGAAGGTGATTTCGCCGGCGGCGATGCGCTCGAAGAGGTCACCCTCGACGGCGATGCGGCGAATCTCGCCGGCGCCGAGGCCCTCGAGGCGCTGGATGGTGCGCGCGGCCTGCTCGGGCGGCAGGGCACGAAGTCGCGCACCGAGGAGGTCCACCTCCGCCGGGTGGAGTTCATGGAGCACGCGGTTGGCGAGGCCGAGGGGCGCGTCGGTGCCCACCACGCCGAGACGGCGGACGGACGCGCGGTGCGCCGCGTTGTAGAGCCACTTCTCCGGGCCCGCGAGTCGCCACTCCCACGTGCTGCCGAACGGAGCCATGCGACGGGGTTCGCCGTTCACCGTCCATAGAACCGGGTGCGCGGCCCACATGAGCGCCGTGTCCGCGCCGTGCCGCGCGGTGGCACGCACGCGTGCGAAACCGTGGAGCACGGCGCGCTCGGCGGATGCGAGCTCCTCGAACTCGTGCGCGAGGGCGAAGGCCAGGGCCGCCTCGGCACCGACCGCCGCGGCGCCGTGTTCGTGCACGCCGACGTGGACGCCGTGGGTCGGCCTGCCGGACGCGGTGGGCTTGCCTTGTGCATCGGTTCGGGGGACCCGAGGGGCGCCACCTTCCGCACCGCCCGCGATGCTCGCCTCGGCGGAGCGGCCGAAGGCGCCGAAGCCGCCAACCCCCGCCAGGGCGACGGTCACGATCAGGGCGAGGGATTCACCCGACACTCCACCGCGCCGCGACGTACGATGCATGCGCAGCCATTGAGCAACGATCGTACCGCCGAAGGTGCGCCGAATTGATTGAGCTATTTTCGGCGATCGCTGGCGACTCGGGGCGCTCCGAGTGGCTCCTCAAGCCAGCTACTCAGCGGGCCGGGCCACGGCGAACCTTCTTCGCGCCGTGGGGCCTCGAACCCGTGCCGTGGGGCCTCGAGCCGGCCTTCGGGCCCGCTTTCGAACCCGCCTTCGGGCCGACCTTCGTACCCACGCCCGGTCGCGCGCCGGGCTTCGCCGCCGACCGTGCGCCCAGTCCGGCGCCAGCAGATTTCGCGTCGCTTGAGCCGTGCCGAACGGGTTTGCGACGCGGCTTCTTCGGCGGCGCCTTGGGCGTGTGCTTGGCGAACTCCTTCGAGAGGCGCTGGGCCTGCACCGCCTCTTGGCCGTGTTGCTTCATGAGCTTCTCGAGCTCGCGCTTGGTGAGCGGACGCCACTCGCCGGGCTGGAGGCCGTCGGTGTTGAGCCCCGCGAAGGACAGGCGCGCGAGGCGCTGCACGCGGAAACCGAGGGCTTCAAGCATGCGGTGAATCTGACGGTTCTTCCCCTCGTGGAGGGTGATCTGGATCCAGGTGTTGCGGTCCTCTTCACGCAGCACGAACACTTCGGCCTGCTTCGTCGTGTAGCCGTCGTCGAGGGTGATGCCGCGGCGCAAACGATCGAGCTCGGGGATGTCGAGACGCCCGCGCACCTTCACGGCGTAGACCTTCGGAATGCCGCGCGAGGGTCGAAGGAGCGACTCGGAAAGTACGCCGTCGTTCGTGAGGAGCAGCGCGCCGCTCGTGTGGTAGTCGAGGCGACCCACGGGGAAGACACGCTCGGGGATGCCTCGAAGGAAGTCCTTGATGGTCTCGCGCCCCTCCGGATCACTGAGGGTCGTGACGACTTCGCGCGGCTTGTGAAAGAGGTAGTACGCCGGCTCCTCGGCCACGAGGCGACGGCCGCTCACCTCCACGCGATCGCGCCGAAGGTCGGCCTTCGAGCCGAGTTCGCGCACGATGCGCCCGTTGACGCGCACCTTGCCGTCACGGATGAGCGCCTCGGCGGCCCGCCGGGAGGCGACGCCCGCGTGCGCGAGGATCTTTTGAAGTCGTTCTTGCATGGGGCTCGCGGTGGCGAGCGCGGTGGATTAGCCGTCGGCCTGGGCGTCGTCGTCGGTCGGGGCGGGCGTATCCGAGCCACCGTGTTCCTGATCGAGCTGCTTGCGGAGCTCTTCGTTGCGGTCCCAGCGGTCGACGCGACCGTCGCCATCGACGTCGGTGCCCATGCGGACCATGCGGCCGTGCTCGAAGTACTCCCAGCGGTCGGGCTTCCACTCGGTGGTGGTGCTGCGACCGACGGTGTCCTTCTCGGAGCGTGCCGGGCGGCCGCCTTCGAAGAAGGTCTTGGAGTCGACGATGCCGTTGTGGTCGGCGTCGAGCTCGACGAGGACGATGCGGCCGTTCTCGTAAACGGTGATTTCGTCCATCTTGCCGTCGAAGTTGCGGTCGGCTTCCTCGCGCACGGGGCGACCTTCGTCGTTGTAGTAACGAACGACGTCCTTGTCGCCGTCGCCGTTCACGTCGGCTTCACGGCAGATCATGACGAGGCGCGAAAACGGCACGGCGCCCACCTTCATGAACACCTTGCGCACGTCCGGCACGTTGTCGCCGGTGGTGTCGTACTCGCTGATCTCGCGGTCCGCACCGGTCGCGTCACAGCGACCCGGGTCGGAGTTGCCGAGGGGCGTCGCCCGCGACGAGTTGCTGATCGCCTTGCCCGACGTCGTCTTTTTTTCGCCCTCGGCGCCACCGCCACAGGCGGAAGCAAGCGCGACGGCGATCACCAGGAAGAGCGAGAGGTTGCGGGTCATCACTTCTTCTCCGTGGTCGTCGTGCCGTTCGCGGACGAGGCGCTGTCCGTGGGATTCGCCGCGGAATCCGCGCCCTCTCCGGCGGCGCTCGACTCCTCGGACGTCGCCGCAGCGGCGTCGGTGCTCGCGGCGGGCGCCGCGGCGGGAAGCTTCATTTCACGCCCGTCGCAGCTGATGGGCTCGTCGAGCGGCGCATCCTTCGCGGCGGCGGGGATGGTCTTGTCCGCCTTGCCGTCCTTGTTGGAGTCGTAGGCCGTGTCCACGAGGCGGCCCTTGTCGAAGTGCTCCCACTTCTCCGCCTTGCCGTCGTGGTTGTCGTCGTACGCCATCTCCGTAAGGAGGCCCTGGTCGTACTTCTCCCAGAGGTCCGTGCCCTTGCGTGCGCGCGCGCGCTCCGACTTCGCGATGAGCCCATCGGTGCACCAAATCCAGGTGTCGACCTGGTTATCGAAGTTCGTATCGAGCTCTTTGCGCACGAGGTTTCCGTTCGAGTAGAACGACATCTGATCGACCTTGCCGTCGAAATCGAAGTCGTGCTCCTCCTGCTTGGGCGTGGTGCCGTCGGCTTCGTAGAGCCTACGCACGTCGACCTTGCCGTCGAAATTCATGTCGTACGAGGAGCAGAGGCGCTTGCCGCCGTTCATGGCGTGGCGAACGTCGGGCTTGCCGTCACCGTTCACATCGACCTGCTGAACATTGCTTCCCGAGAGGGAGCAGATGTCGGAGATGGACTTGCCCTGCGAGCCTCCGAGGCCCCCCTCGGTCGAGGCGCCGCCGCACCCGCCGAGCGCGGCCAAAACGGCGCTGCCGCCGAGGACGAAAAACAAACGATTACGCATAGTGAGATCGGTTCCTCTGCCCTACGGGGGCCAAGCGGGCGCGAGCATAGTCCCGGCTTCGGGAGGGCCGCAACCCCGCCCTCCGCGCATTGACTGTATGGGTGGTGCCATGTATTGTCATGACCACGCATTCGCACCCCCTTTGGGCCATGGCACGCAAGAAGATCTCAACGACGATTTACGTGACGCCTGAGCAAAACGAGAAGCTCAAGCTCCTCCATGAGCGCACGAAAGTGCCCGTGGCTGTCTACATTCGCGAGGGGATCGACCTGGTGCTTGAGCAGCACGCGGACCTCATGCCGGGTCAGCTGACCCTCGACGCCGCGGCCGCCGCACCGGCGAAGAAGAAGAAGGCCAGCTAGGCCCCGCCGCCACGCGCGAGCCCCACCGCCGGATCCGTAGTAGGGTCCGCGCCCTCGAGCTTCAGACCATGCCCGCCGATCCCAGTCGGATTCGAAACTTCTCGATCATCGCGCACATCGACCACGGGAAGAGCACCCTGGCGGATCGCATTCTTCAAGCCACGGGTGCGCTCACCGACCGGGAGATGCAGGCGCAGTTCCTCGACAAGATGGATCTCGAGCGCGAGCGCGGCATCACCATCAAAGCGCAGACGGTTCGCCTCAAGTACAAGTCGACGGAGGCGTCCAGTACCAACTGAACCTCATCGACACGCCCGGACACGTGGACTTCAACTACGAAGTCTCCCGTTCGCTCCAAGCGTGCGAAGGCGCGCTGCTCGTCGTGGACGCGACGCGGGGCGTCGAAGCGCAAACGCTCGCGAACGTGTACCTCGCGCTCGAAAACGACCTCGAGGATCATTCCCGTCTTCAACAAGATTGACTTGCCGAGGCGCAGACATCAGAAGACAAAGCACGAAGTCGAGGAGATCATCGGCCTCGAGTGCTCGGAATCGCTGCCTGTAAGCGCAAAAACGGGCGTTGGCGTACCCGAAATCCTCCGAGTCCATCGTCAAGCGAATCCCGCCGCCCGGGCCCGGCAACGACAGGCCAGCTCCGCTGCGCTTTCACATGGTCGACTCTTGGTACGACTCGTACCGCGGCGCGGTGGTCATGGTTCGCGTGATCGACGGCGTGCTCAAGAGGCATGAAGGTGCGCCTCATGGCCACGGGCGCCGACTACGAAGCGACGGAGATCGGCGTCTTCTCGCCCCACCCGGTCGCGCTCGACGAGCTTGGACCCGAGGAAGTCGGCTTCTTCGCCGCTGCGATCAAGTCGGTGCACGACACGAAGATTGGCGACACCGTGACCGACGCGCGCAAGCCGGCCACCGAGCCGCTGCCCGGCTTCAAGGAAGTGAAGCCGATGGTGTTCTGCGGCATCTTCCCCACGGACAGCGCGCAGTACCCCGAACTCCGCGACGCACTCGACAAGCTGCACTTGAACGACAGCGCGTTCGTGTTCGAGCCCGACACGTCGGAGGCGCTCGGGTTCGGCTTCCGGTGCGGGTTCCTCGGGCTCCTCCACATGGAAGTCATCCAGGAGCGGCTCGAGCGCGAGTACAACCTCGACCTCATCACGACCCGCGCCGGAGCGTCGTCTACCGCGTTCAGATGGCCAACGGCGAGATGAAGGAAGTGGAAAATCCGTCCGAGCTACCGGCGCTGACCCGGCAAGACGTGATTGAGGAGCCCTACTTCAAAGGTGTCGATCCGTGCCAGGTGCCTACGTGGGCGCAGTGCCTCAAGCTTTGCCAGGACCGGCGTGGCGAGCAGAAGGGCATCAGTACCTCTCCACCGACCGCGTGATCATCACCTACGATTTGCCGCTCGCGGGAGGTCATTTCGACTTCTTCGACAAGCTCAAAACGCGGCACGAGAGCCGCCTCGATGGACTACGAGCTCATCGGCTACCGCCCGAGCGGACCTCGTGACTCGACATACTCATCAACGGCGACAAAGGTCGAAGTGCCCTCTCGGCCATCGTTCACCGCGAAGTCCTACCACATGGGTCGTCAACTCGCGGCGAAGCTGCGCGAAATCGTGCCGCGACAGCAGTACGAGTGGCGATTCAGGCGGCCATCGGCGCCAAGGTCATCGCTTACGAGAACGGTCAAGGCGATGCGCAAGGACGTCACCGCGAAGTGCTACGGCGGCGACATTTCCGCAAGCGCAAGCTCCTCGAGAAGCAGAAGGAAGGCAAGAAGCGCATGAAGAGTGTCGGCCGCGTCGACATTCCCCAAGCCGCCTTCCACGCGATTCTCAAGATCGACAATTAGTTTGGCATCGGCACCTGACGGTGCCGATCGCGGAATTGGGCCCCATCCAGACCAGCTGGGCCACGCGCTTCGCGCGTACGTTCATACGCGAACTTCGGGGAACCGCCAGCCCAACCTGATACCAGCCTCAAGTCGACATGGTGCTCCCGAAGCGTGGCGAAGCAACGTTGCGCGCAGCGCACGCCGACCCGATCGCGAACACACAAGCCACGGGTCACGCCCCGCGGTACACCCGCGTGTTCTCGACGTAGTGGGCGGCGGCCTCGCGGATGGACTGGCGTTCGGCTTCGGTGAGGGGGCGGATGGGTTTGGCGGGGCGGCCGAAGGCGAGCATGCCGGCGGGGATTCGGGTGCGGGCGGTGACGAGGGAGCCGGCTCCGAGGATGACGTCTTCTTCGAGCACGGCTTCGTCGAGGACGATGCTGCCCATGCCGACGAGCACGCGGTCGTGCACCGTGCAGCCGTGGAGGATCACGGCGTGGCCCACGGTCACGTCGCTGCCGATGTGCACGGGGACAGGCCCGACGTGGCGTGCACCACGGAGTTGTCCTGGATCGAAGTGCGCGCACCGACGCGGATGGGCTGAACGTCGCCGCGGAGGACTGCGCCGTACCAGATGCTCGACTCGGCGCCGACGTGCACGTCGCCGATGACCGGCAGTGGGCGCGACAAAGGCGCGCTCTCGTTCACGATGGGGAGCTGACCTCGGAAGGGGTGGAGCGGTGACGTCACGGGGTCACCATCGACCAAAACCCGCGAGGACGTCGCAAGGGCTGCGGCAACGGCCGTCGCGGCGCGTCGCAAGCGGACGACGATGAACGGTGTAATCGCGCCAGCGCCAGGCCGAGGATGTCCGCGACGATGTCGTGCAAATCGGGCGAGCGCGTGGGGACGAAGGCTTGGTGGAACTCGTCGAGCACGCCCCATCCCGTCGCGACTACGATGGCGACCGCGGCAAGCCTCCATTTCGCGCGGTCTGGCCACGTCTGAAGCGCGGCGAGCGCGAGCAGCCCAAGCATGGCGTACTCCACGAAGTGGAGGCCTGTCGTGGAAGGGGAATGACTCGGAGGGCACGTGTGCGGACGGGAGCGACGATAGATACCAGCTCAAGCCCATGTACGCGGCGGGCGGGAGCCGTACGCGGAGGAGCCGCACGGATTAGGCGCCTTCCGCGGCGGTGCCGGCGCACGAGGCCGCCGCGTGCCGACCTTCACCGGCGCGTAGCGCGGCGCAGAGCGCGCCTTCGTGCTGCGCGAAAGAGGCTGTGCTTGTTGGCGCGGGTCACCGTGGCTTCGAGGATGTGCCCATCGGGTCGCCGGCCTCGGTACACGTAAGCGTGCACGATCTCATTGCGCTCCGAGCGGCCACTCCAGCGGTCCTCGCTTCGCCAGGCCTTCGATGAGCACAGCGACCTTCTTGCCGACAGGGAGTCGGGGTACGCCTGCTGCTGCACCGCCACCGTTTCGAAGGCGCACGAGGCGTTCCGACTTCACGTCGTCCGGCACGTCGTCCTCGAACTTGAGCGACGGCGTGTGGGGGCGCGGTGAATAGGTAAAGCCGAAGCAGGCGACGAAGCCGGCCTCGCGCACGAGGGAAAGCGTTTCTTCGAAGTCCGCTTCCGTTTCGCCGGGGAACCCGACGATGATGTCGGTCGACAGCGTCAGGCCCGGGCGCGCGGCCTTGAGGCGCGCGGTGCAGTCGAGGTACTCCTCACGCGGTAGCGACGAAGCATGCGGCGAAGGACACGGTTTGAACCGGACTGCACCGGGAGATGCAGATGCGCGGGCAGCACCCTGAGCTCCGCGTGGGCCGCGATGAGCTCTTCGGTCAAATGCCGCGGGTGCGGCGACGTGTAGCGGAGCCGCGCCAGGTCAGCACTTCCTCCGCGATTCAGCGGATGAGGCCCGCAAAATCGAACGGCTCTCTTCGGACGGCCTCGCTATCCGTCGTCGGCTCGTACCAGGAGTTGACCCGTTTGCCCGAGGAGCGTCACTTCGCGGACGCCACCGGCCACCAAGTCGCGCACTTCGCCGACGATTTCGTCGGCGCGGCGGTAGCGCTCGCCGCCGCGGGTGTACGGCACGACACAATAGGTGCAGCGTTCGTCGCAGCCCTTCATCACGGTCACGTACGACGTGACTTCACGGTCACTCGTCCGTGGGGTCGCGACCAAGAACTGCGGGTCGTCGAGGTCAAACACCGTGCGTGCCACGGGGGGCTCGCCGCCCTCCGCGCGGCCCACGAGCGCGGGCAGCTCGGGGATGTTGTCGGGGCCGAGGACGATGTCGACCCACGGGGCCTTCTTGAGGAGCGCTTCGCCTTCTTGCTGGAGCACCCCCGCGACGGCGAGCACGACACCGCGCCGCTCTTCCTTGAGGCCGCGGAGGATGCCGAGGAGGCTCATGAGCTTGTGCTCTGCCTTCTCGCGGATGCTGCAGGTGTTGACGGCCACGAGATCCACGGGCAGACTCATCCGTGGGCTCGTAGCCATGCTTCCGAGAGCACCTCCTCGATTCGGCGCGAATCGTGGACGTTCATCTGGCAACCGAAGGTCTGCACCAGATAGCGAGGCATGGGGCCTCGGCTTAGCACGGGGTTCGGGGGCCGCGAACGGGCGGGAACAGGGCCTACGCGAGGCCCGCCAGCCGCTCCCACGGCCGTGCGGAGGCTCGAGATCGCGGACCGAATGCGCCTCGTCGATGTGCGGCAGGTAGGCGCGCATGGCCGAATCGCCCGAACCCCACACGCCCTCAAGTTCGGGGTTCAGCCAGATGACCCGGTGCGCATGGGCCCGCAGCCAGGCAGAGTAGCTCGACACGCGGCGCGGTCGGTTCGAACGCGCATCGCGCCCAGGACGACGACCGTGGTTCGGCGGTCGATGGCGTCGCGATGGAACGCGACAAGATCCGAAAGCGCAGCGCCGTAGTCGGTCATGGCCGCCACGGGAACCACTTCACCGCGGAGAATCGACTCGACCGCCTGATTGGCATCTCGCCCGGCGAAGGCCTCCGTCGCCTCCGCAAGGCGGCCCGCGAATACGAAGGAGCGCGCATCAAAGACCACCTCGTGAAGCGAATGGACGAGGGACAGGAAGAGCCGCGAGACCGTGCGCATGGAATCGGAGATATCCGCGACCACCACGACGCGCGGCCGCTCCCTGCGCGGGCGCCGAAAACGAAGATGAAACGGCACACCGCCCGTGCGGAGGCTCGCGCGCAGGGTGCGCGGCACATCGAGGCGACCGCGAAACCGATGGCGGCGGGCGCGCGCGCGATCCTTTAAGCGCTCCGCAAAGCGGCGCACTTCCGCCTCGAGCGCCGCCCGGTCGTGGACAGGGATGGCGGCGAACGGGGTGGTCGCGAGTTGCTCCGCACGGAAGCGCTCCCGAGCGAGGGGACGGCGGCGTTCGAGTTCGAGGGCGATGAGCGCGCGCGCATGCCCGCGGACGGCGCGCCCCCAACGCGAGAAAGGCTCACGGAGCTCAGGCAATCCTTCGGTGGCGTCGAGGATCGCGGCCACGTCCGCGTCGAGCTCGCCAAGCCCCGCGGCGGCCAGAAGGCGCTGCGTAAAGAAACCGACCTGGATGCGCTGTTCAAGGCGCGAGAGGTCCACGCGATGGAGCGCCTCGGCAAGGGTCGCTTCCACGCCGCCCGCCCCGCCGCCGCCCACGGCGAGGGCAAAGGCCGTGAGCGCCTCGGGTCGCGACTCCGCACGGAGCTTCGCCTCGATTCGCGCGCGCTCCGCCGACGAAGGCTGCACGAGGCTCTGCAGGTCGCCGAGCGCTGCGGTGCCGACGTACGCATCGAAGACTTGGTTGAACCTGTGCCATTCCTCCTCGTTGGAAGCGTAGACACTGCGCAGCGCCGCCCGAACTCGGCTCCGGTCACCGAGACCCACGGCGAGCGCCGCGCGGTGCGCCGCCACGGTGCGCGCCGGATCCACTTGAAACCCGGCGTGGCGAAGTGAAACGCCGAGCCCACTCACGAACGAGGGCGCTAGTTCTTTGCCGTTTTCTTCTGCACCCATTTGACGAGCCAGCCGCCCTTGTCGCGCTTGGTAAGGTCGCGCATGAGGGCGGCGGCGCCAAGGTGGCCCGAGCGGCGCTCGATGAAATCCCGCAGGATGCCGTCCGCGGCGCGGCGGCGCATGGTCGAATCGATGAAGTCGAGCCACGGCTCGATCTTCGCGGCCACGATCTCCCACTGACTCGGTTTGCGGGTCTCGCCGAGCCCCTCGGCAAGCTTCGCGCGGAGTCGAGTCACGTGTTCGAGCGTCGTTTTGAACTGCTCCTCGAAGGGCGCCATCGCCTCCGGCGGATCCGCTTCGATGGCGCGTAGCGCGTCGAGGGCGTGGTTGCACTCGATGATTCCGTAGTTGTACGAGGCGAGCCAACCGAGGGGCTCGAGGGCCTTGTCCGGGTCACGGCGCAGGCGATTGAGCGTGTCCTCCACCGAATCGAGGGAGAGCCAGCGGTAGACGAAATCGAGGCCCGTGCCCTTGATGTTCTGCACGCCCATCAGTCGCGCGCTGAACCCCGGCGGCACCACCGACACGAGCCTGTCGGCCACCTGGTCACCCGTCGAAAGCGCGTTCCACAGCACGTGGATTCGGTCCATGAACACCCGCTTGTACGCGTCGCGAAAGAGCGCGTTCGCTTCGTCGGCGGACTTGGCCTTCGCAATGGCGGCCCGGGCTTCCAGTGCGATCTGCATGCGCTGCCATTCCTTGGAGGCGTGGCCGGCGGCGTCCGCGATCATGACATCGTCTACGGACGCGGCCTTGAGGGTCTCGCGAAAGAGGTCACCCGGGTCCTTCGTCCAGTCGAGTTCGGCGGCGAGCTTGTCGGCCGCCGCGCCGTCGAGCCCAGCGCCCTTGAGCATGGCGCCCAGCTGGAGGCGAAGGACGCGCTCGTGTTGCGACGCAATCTTCACCTTCTTCATGGTCTCGTCGTAGCGGGCGAGCACGGGCTCCGCCGTGGCGGCGTCACCCGGCTTGAAGTTCTCGTCGGCGACCCACGCCTCGGTGAGCCACTCCCCGAGCTCCTCTTCGATGAACTGGACGAGACCGGTGAGGTTCGTGCCGATGCAAAGCGAGCCGTGGCGCTCGGCGTCGCGCACGTGAATGCGGGCGAACACGCGGGAACGCGGAACGCGGTCGGCGCGGTTATTGATGATGGTGACGACGTACTCGAGGGGCTTCTCGTCGGGGTCGGAGTTGTCGAATCCGAGGCGGCCCCAGCACGAAAGGAAACCGGCACGTTCGTTGGCACTCATGCCGTTTGAGAACTGGATCGTACGGCCGCGGTAGGAGCTCTTCGGGTACGTCTTGAGCACGCCGAGGTCGGGGACGACGTTGTCGGCCATCTCGACGAGGGCGCGCTCACGGTCGATGCCGAGGAACTCGGCCATGGTGGCGACGAGCGAGATGTTTCGCGGGTGCTCGTCGTAGGGAAAGCGCCTGAGGATGTCGTCGGTGATGAGGTCGCCCTCCGTGACCGGCACTTCGCGTAGGCGGGTCTTTGAGTTCACGGCCGCCTCACGGAGCACGGGGAGCATTTCCACTTCGGTCGTGAACGTCGTTCCTCCGTGGGACATGAAGATGCTGATGACACGGGCGACTTCTTCGCCGTTCGGGCCCATCACGTCTTCGTGATCGGGGTACGCGTTGGTCAGTGTGGTGATTTCGTCCTGCATCCACCCATGGCCGAGAAGCGCCACGAAGTTTGGGCGGAGCGCCATGCACTCCCAGAGGAAGACCTGCGCCTTCATGGCCTGCCCCGTGCGAAGCACGTCGCGCTGCTCCCAGATGGTCGGCTTGTCGTAGGGCCGGAAAAGGAAGATTTCGTTCGCCTTCTGCCACGGCACCGCGTGAATGAACATCGCCTCGCAGCCGGTGGTTTTGACGACCGTGTTGTAACCAAGGCCCTGGAAGAGCCCCGCCTTGAGGCGCTCGGTGCCCGACTTGCCGCGGGTCCCCCAACCGCCGATGCGAAGCGGAATCGACTCGCGCGCGCCCTCGATGCCGCGTTGGACAAGCGCGGCGCGGAGCACGACGTATGCGTACATGAAGAAGGTCATCACCGCGAGGTGGGCCGGGACGTTCCCCGTGTTCGAGTACATGTACGCGAGGGGGCCGACGAGCAGCGCGAGCACGGCGTGCGACGCGGGGAAGAACGTCCCCACGATGGGCAGCTGCACCTCGTACGGCACCCCACTCACCTCACCCGGTTCCACGTCGCGGACGACGCGGAAGCCGAGCTTCTCCATCTCGTGGAGATACTTCTGGCGGTCCGGTGGGTCGATGGAACGCAGGGAATGCTCCCGCGTGTCGGCGTAGTCGGAGTACTTGAACGTGAGCCGGAGATACGCGCGAAGGCGCGCCGCACGACCCGCGGGCGGAATCAAGCTGATGATGCCGGCACTCGTAACGATGTACGTCGTCACCGTACGCCGCGACGCCGCAAGGAAGTCGTCGACACGCGGAAGAAACGGCCCCCAACTCGCCACCTGCTTCACGAGATTCCGCTCGCCGGGCACGGGCGTCGGCGTGACTTCGGCCATGCCGATGGGCGGGACGAGAATTTCACCCTCGGACACGCGGGCGTTCGTATGGATGTAGCCAGAGCGCTTGTCCGGGCCAGTTGCGTAGCTCGTGCAGTGTGCGCCAGGCCCGTCGGGCGCGACGCTCGCCGCGCAGGATGCAGTGGCTCCCCCGGTCACGCGCGGCGGCCGCGGTTGAATCGCCCCAGGCCAGGTCGCGGAGGGCGCATGATCGCAACGTCGTGCTCGGCGACGGGGCCACCTCGAAGAACGCGCGGATGCCCATTCGCGAGATTGGCGGGATCGAACGAGGCGTTCGCTCATCTCCGCCGCAGGCGGGTCTTCGAGCGCCTGCAGGCTTCGAAGCGCGGCGGCCGCGCTCGGAGGCGTCGGGGTCACCCGTGGTGCGCGCAACGAGCGCGGGAACGAAATCGGCCACGTCGCCAAAGACGCCCTTGCGCTTGAGGTCGACGAGGCCTCACGGCGAGTTGGATCCCGAGGGCGAAGTGCCCACGGAAGGCGCGTGATGCACGGCCGCGCGCCGCGGCGACTTCGCCGCATCGCTGCGGCTCCGCTCGGCGTTGCGGATGAGTTCACGGGTGCCGGCCGCGCACCTTTGTGCCGCGTCGGAGCGCACGAGGTCGACGGTCTGTTCGAGTGCCTCCGGTGTTCCGCGCTGGGCTTCCTCGGCGAGGACTGTCGAACGTACTCCTCGGGTCCATGCGCGCGCCGCTCCGCGATGGCTGACAGAGGAGGCTTCGCCTCGAGCACCGCAAACGCGGTGAGCATCGCGTTTCGCCGGACGAGGGAGTCGTCACCTTCGGCGTGGTCTGCAGCCGTTCACACGACGCGTATCCCCGCGTCACATCGGCCACAGCGAGGGCACGGATGGCGGCCTGGACCCATACGTTCTCGCGACGGTCGATACGGCCGCATTCCACGCGCTCGCGTTCCACGTGTGCGGCAAGCGCAGGGTCCACGTGCACCCATTCGGCGAGGGTGAGAGACGCCTCCTCTCCCGGAACGGGGGAAGCAGAAGTCGCTCCCGACGACGCAAAATCAGGGAAGGAGCTTTCCATCCTCGCGCCACGTTTACGGCTCTCGGGACCCGCGACCACGTACACGCCGCAGGATCTCAAGACACATCATCCCGGTCTGCGTCACTTCAGGCGGCACGCTCGATTTCCCGATCGACCGGCTGATGTCGACGCCCGGTCGAGCGCGCGAATTCACTTTCGTCGGCCGGTCAGCACCATCCTCGATCAAGTGCGCGATCATCACCTGGCGGCGTTCCGCATCGTCCACAACGCATCTTACTGAAGCCGCGCGGATCGCTCTTGCACGACGCGCAGCGACTCCATAGCTCGCCGAAGTCCCGCACATCCCGCCGCGCGAAGCGCCCCGGCGTGGGCTGCGCGGTTCCTTCACGAAAGCGCGTGGCGCCTGACGTCGGCGAGCAGTTCGCGCCCCACACCTTCGCTCGTGTGGGAAGAGAAAGCCGCGCATGACTTCGTCAAAGTCACGGGGGATGCTGATCTTTCTAGTCGCCACTGACTCGCCCCACAAAGCCCCATTTGCGGTTCGAAAGCGTGTCGGCCTCCTCCGCGCCTTCGTTCATGCGGTCCCGGTGCTCCACGTCGGCGCGCGGAATGTCGTCCACGCCACGGTGACGCGCGCCAAGGTAGGAGAGCGTCAGCCCCCACTCCACAGTTGGATGTCTGGAATCCAACGCGACGTAAAGAGAAGCGCGACACGGTTCTGGCCGAACCCCCAGTTCCACGCCATCGCGTTGGCGGACAGGCTGTGCCGCAGGAACGTGTCGTTCCGAAGATCCGTCTGGAATCGATACGAGGCTAGGTAGGCAAGTGACACCCACGGTGTAGCCCCGACGGGCACCACATCCAAGCTGACGCCGAACTCCATGCGGTCGACGTCAAATGCGTCTCGAACAGCGTCACAACCCGCGCGCGAATCCGGCTCGCGAGGTCCACGAACGGTCGCGTAGCGCAGCTGAGCTCGGCGGTCGCGGACTGCAACTCGAGGAATCGAAGTACGTGTACACGTCAGAGTCCATGCAGCACCCCCGCGGGCATCGCCCACGCCAACCCAACGCAGGGACAACGACGGGTAGAGGGAGAGCATCGGGTCGAGCGCTATTCTCCATGTCGCGCCACCCTTTGCGGAGAAACCGACGAAGGTTTGCTCAACCAGCTCCTGGGCGGCGATTGCCGTGCGGAGCGTGAGTCGTGGGAGCAGGCCGTGACCCGGTAGCTCCACGCGGGTCGCCCGCCGTACGAGGAGGGCCCCGACCGTGCACGCACGGTGAGATCAAGTAGATACACCAGGCCGTCGAAGGACGTGGCGATGAACGGATTCACTTCGAGTAGGGTGCACCGGAGGCGCCCACATCGAGGTCGCGCGTGTCCACACCAACGACGCCGAGTTTAGGCCCCAGCTGAAGGGCCACGGCTCCCGCGCGTTGCGAATGAACGCCATGGGGCCGTCGTAGAGGCGAGCTCACTCGAAGGTGCCGGTTCGAGGGCTGGCGTGCCGACACCACCGTCTTTGCGCCGAACTTCCGCGCGGACGCAGGCAGACACCCGGACGTAGACGGGTGCGGTCCAGGCGAAGCGTCAACGTTGTCGTGCCCGTCTCCGCCTTTGCGATCCAGAGCGTGTGATCGCCGGCGCCTCCGCCCTCCCACGGTCGGTCCGTCGTCGAAGGATGCCTCCCACCGCGCTTCGCCGGGCGCACGCACGTCGAGCCGCGCGACCGTCGGTCCGACCGAGCTCACACGAATGGGTCGCGTCGGCGTGGCGAGGAACCAGCGACGCCCCACGCTGGGCGTGCGAAGGCTTGCGTTCGAATCGAAGCAGATACGCATTCCCCCACGTGGTCGTCTCGACTTCGAGGGTGTGCGTCCCCGCCGGCACCGTGATGTCGGCACGGGCATCGAAGGTGGTGGTTCCGCACCATCCACGCGCACGCGAAGCGCGCAGGACACGCGCGGATCATCCGAGGTGCATCCACCCGTGATCCCGAGGTGGGTCTCCGGCCCCACCGTCGCAGTCGGCAGTCCCCTTCGGGCAACTTCGGCACCTGCATCGGGCGCGCCCGAGAGCGCCGCGTACGCGCACGCGCGCAATCTCCCGCCTCGTCGCGCGTGCTGGGCTCCGTCAGCACACGCGTACCACCCGATTCGTCGGTGGACAACGGCCCGAATCCAGTCAAGCTTGGCCGCGTAGCGCCTGCAGCCACTCCTGCGCGAGTTCCGTGGCCTCCGGGTGGTGTGAAGCGCGTACCGCGAGGCGCAACGCGCGGATGAGCAACGCCTCGTCACCCTCGCCGTCGGCCCCTCCCCCCTTCTCCGCGAGGTCGGCCCAAAGACGTGCGGCCTCGAGATCCGCGGCGGGATGGCCCACCGTTTCCCACGCCTCCGCGGCCCGTCGGTACGCACGACTGCGTTTCCACATGGCGGCACCGAGGAGCGCGAGCGGGCCGCCCTCGGCCGGCGCCACGTGCACCGCGCTCCCACGGGTCTGCCACTCGCCGTGGGCAACAGCTTCACGGGCGATGCGCAGTTCGTTCGCATCGAACTCCTCGAACGGCGGAATTCGCGCGGCCGCATCGAGGCGACGAACTTCGTCGCGGGGCGCGCGAAGCGACTCGAACGACACCTCGTCCCGCCCCGCCAGCGTCCAATCACGGAAGGCGAACCACCGGTAACCAAGCGCAAGGAGCGCACGTGCGCGCTCGACGAGGAGCGCATTCGGGTCCTCGTCGGACGCGCCGGCACGCGCAACCGCAATGCGCATCGACAAGCGCTCCACATCCGCCAACCAAGACTCGGCATCCCGCCGGGGAAGGAGCTCGATCAGGTCGTCGTCATCCGCGTCGTCGGCGCGCACGCGGTACCGCACACGGACATAGCCTCGTCCATTCGGCGCGCGAATCGAAAGTTCGCTCGTCGTCGGACCGATCGGGATCTCGACGCGCGCGATGCCCTTGGCGAATACGTTGACGGCCCGCGTGACGTCACCGGCGCGGAGCTCGAGTTCCGTCGGCAGGGGCGCGCCATGTGCGCGCAGTACCTCGATCCGTGCCACCGTCGGCGCGCCCTCGCCCCCCAAACGAAAGGCGAGTTCGCCCTCAAGCGGGTAGAGGCGCGCGCGGTCCCGAAGCGTCGCGCATTCCGCCCGCTCCGAGGAGGGCCAGCGCACGAGGAGCGGCGGCGCGTCCCCGGAGATGCGCAGGACATGCGTACCCGCGTCGAGCCCCACGCGCGATTCGATGCCCGCGGCGCCGTGCACCGAAACCGGCGCGCCATCGAGCTCAACGGTGCCTTCCCAGTCGGTCGCTCGATCACGGACCCGCACGTGAAGATACGACGATGTCGACATGGTGAAGGCGTGGTCCCCGGCGGCGAGGACGCGCCACCGAGTGCCATGCGCACCCCGCGCACGACAAAGACCGTCGGGCGCGCCGTCGTCCACCTGCGCATAGGTCTCCACTACCGGCACTTCGCGCACGGGACTCGCATCCACCCAGCCGACCTCGCGCCGACTGGTGTAGGCAGCCAGCTTCACCCAACGCGCTTCACTCGGTCGCTTCTGTACAATGCTCTCGAGCGCGGCGGTCGCCGCGGGACGCGAATCGCCGGTGCACGTCATGCTGTGAAGCAGCGCCCGCGCCGCGGTGCTCGACGGATCACTACCCCCACCACGACGCCCACAGTCGCGGGGTACCTCCTGCCCGGATCGCCGAAGCGCATCCACGGCGCGAAGCCAGAGCGCGGGGAACGGCTCGAGGGAGCGGTCGGCGGCCACGAGGGCCGCGGCCCGACTCGCCATGGGTGCGTCGGGCGCGGCGGACTCCAGCACGGCCGCCGCGAGCAGGGCCTTTTCCCGGGCAGGAACCGATGGGTCCGAAAGTAGCGTCGCGGTCCGCGCGTCGGCGGCACGAGAGCCATCGACAAGCGCGACCATCTCCGACACCGCATCGCGACCGAGCGCGTGTTGATTCGGCGCAAGGGGATCGAGCCACTCGGTGCTCGTCTTCACCCGCTCGTAGGCGCGCCATACGAGCTTCGCCCTTCCCCCGTCACGACGACGCGGAGCGGCGCCTGACCTCGACGCGCCACGCGCAACCATCGTCGGGTGTCGGCGTACCCGTGCCGACCCCGCTCACCGCCGGTCCAGTCGAAGGCCGCCACCCGCGACGCGCCGCGGAACACCTCAACGTGCGTGCGCACGCCCGACGCTCCGCGCAGCGCGATGGAGGCGAGATCCGCGCGCCCGAAGGGAACTTCGAGTGGCGTCCCCGCTCGAACTTCGATTTCGCGAGCCGCGAGCTCGGTGCCGCGCCACCACGGAGAAGCGAGGTCCGCATCCGCGATGGCCACTTCCTCCGCGCTTGACCACACCCACCGCTTCCACGCCGTGGCGCGTGCTTCGCCGAAAATAGCGCGCCCCTCGGCCGCGAATGGAGCAGCGTCCGTTCCCGGGCGTGTGCGACTCTGGTTCGGCATCTCCATCCCAAATCCAACCGGCAAGTCGCTCTCGAAAGCGCTGTCGCGCCATGGAATCGTAGGTCGGAAGCGAAGAGTCAAAGTGCACCTCGCCCGCCCCTCGAGCGCATACCCACTGCGCTCCGCCCGTGGCCGACATCACGAGCACCGTCTTCCGGGACACGCGACGCTCCCAGCTCACAGCGAAATCGCCACGGGCCTCGCCGTAGCCGAGCCCGAGCTCGTGCTCGGCACCGTCCCCGCGAACGGCGACACCGTGCCGAACACGGAAGCAGAGCACGGCGTCATCCGGGAGAATCACGTCACCGCCCCCAATGGACACGCGCTCGGAGCCGGTCGCGCGCCGAAGCACCGCCCGGTCATCCTTGAGCGGGTGCCACACCGGTGCCTGCGCCTCGGCGCGCGACGCCGCAGAAGCCAACACGACCGCGCTCGCAAGCCACAGAAGACGAGTTCCGGTCAACGCGCCTCCCCCGCCTGGGTTCGAAGTGCATTTCGGACCACGGTGGCGAACGCACTTCGGAGCGCCGCGTTGGAAGCGAGCTCGGCGCGAAACCGGCCCGAGAGCTCAAGGTGCAACATGCGCCCTCCGGATTCGCGGAGCGCGCGCGCTTGTACACCCGTGGTGCCCCCGAGACGCGCGAAATCCGAGGGATACGCGGCCACATTCCTTGCGGGAAACGCGGCACGAAGCGCCGCAACGAGGGGAGCCACGTCGAGCGACGTGCCGGCCGAGCTCACGACCGCATCGGGGTCTCCTTCCCCCTCCTCGAATCCGTGCACCGCGACAACGACCGCTTTCGGCATCCGCGCAGAAAGCGCCGAATGCACGGCCTGAAAATAGCTTTCGCCCGCGTGCGCCATGTCGGACGCACACGGGGGAAGCGCGGGATCGCACGCCGCGCCGCGGTATCGGTGCACCGAGTTGACCAACAGTGCTTCGGCCTCGGCCCGCCGGAACAGCGTCAGGCCAATGGGAAGCGTGTCGCGATCCGCGAAAGAATGCGGAACCTCCACCACGATGGGCACCACGGGCGCGGCCATTCCGAGCCGAAGCAGGTAGACACCGCCGCCCGCCCTTTCGCCGCGCTCCCGGAGCACCACCACGCGGCGCGAACCACCGAGTGGAGCAACTTCGAACGGAGGCGGCGCGATACGCCTCGCGTCGCCGTCAAACTCGCGGACCCACGCCTCCACATCCGCCCTCGACGCGGGTCCGGGTACGCGGAACCGACCGTTCGCATCCCGCGCATCGCGAAAGATGTCCCACGCGGCGTCCCCGGACTCGGGTGCGGCGGAGGTGACGGGCGGCGTCGACGCCGAAACGGCCGCCCGGACGTCCGTCGGATGCCCGCCGCCACACGCGGAGAGCAACGCCACGGCCGGGAGCGCTCCCTTCATCGTGCGCCGCTTCACGCTCATGGCTTCACCTTTCGGCGCGAAACCACCCAGTGGTCTTCCACCGACTCCTCAGCGTGCCCCATCAGCACCGGGCGAACCCAAACTCGATTCGCCGTGCCGCCGGCGAGGCGGATCGTCACCGTCCGCATGGTGGGTGCGTCGGGCTGGCGAAGCTTCTGTCGCGCATCGTCGTAGCCGGAGCGGAGGCCATCCACCACGTCCCACAGCATGCTGCCCTTCTTGCGCGAGCCGAACCCTTGAACGGAGCCCGTTTCAAGAAGATGCGGCGTTCTCTCCGCGCCTTCGTTGCCGAAGACGTTGACGGGCATCACCCACGACTGCTCCGCGTTCTCCGTGAACACCTGCCAAACGAGCAGCCGCGCGGCCGATTGCTCCGTCGGGATCCGAAACGATAGCGACTCCCCGCGATCGACCTCATAGGCATGGCGAAGGAGGTACCCGCGCCCACCGGACTTGGCCGGCACGTCCACAAGAACTTCCGTCTCCGCAGCAAGTCCGTCCACACGGACGCGGTGCACGCCTGGGGACGTTCGCACGCGCACTTCCTCGGAAAGCGTCGCCGCCTTCACGGAGCGCACCTCCACGTCGTCGACGAGCACACGGGCAGCCCGACCGAGGCTCTCCTTGTTGGTACGCCACGCCACACGGAGCCACCCGCCCGTTGCCTTCGGGACCGTCACCTCGGCACCCGCCGCGGGGACGCGCGTCCAGGCCTTCGCCCGTTGGTCACGGGATGCACCTTGTTCAACGCGCACGAAAACTCGATGCGCGAATGCGTTGCCCTCCGGCGCGAGCAAGATCGGCACGGTCTCCACCGCCCGCTTGCCATCGCCCGCACGGTCGCCACGTCGTCGCCGACTCTTTGTTCGCTCGCCATCCCCCTCGGAGGAAAGACCGACGCCGACAATCCTTGGTTGGTAGCGCACGGTCCGGAGGCGCTGGGCATGGGCAAGCGACTCAACTGCATCGGGCTCGATGGACGCCCACGCGTGCATCCGCTTCGGCGCGGCGTACCAATCGCGCCCCTCGGGCAACGCACCGTCGTACGGAAACTCGAACTCGTTCTCAAGCCCCGTACGAACCGAGAAACGAACAAACGTCGAACGTGCCCCCCGGACCTCCACACGCAGTGCGTCCGCCGGCAGATGAATGTTCACCTGGTGTGAGGACGAAATGCGCCCCCCATCCATCGATTCGTACCGCGACCATGGGCGAGACACCTCCACGTGCCGGCTCACCGCGCTCCCGTTCGCGCGGATCACGCGGTACTCCGCCCCGACCTCCGCGCGGCGTTCCGTCGATTCATCGCCACCCGCACGACGCAACATCAGGTGCAGTTCGGATTCGCCGTGTTCGACACGTGTCACGACCGGCACGTTGGGATCGAGGGCGATCCACTCTGCGGAACGCACATCGGGATGGACGGCGTACCGACCATCCCGCGTGGGCTGAACTCGGCCACCGATCAGCGCACCCACGCCATCCTGATTCGTCAGAACCCGGAACGCGCAATCGTTGTCCGCCGTCAGAGCGAGCGTACGCGCCTCGAGGTCCGCAAGCCCGATGAGTGACTCAATCCCCCGACTCAACTTGAGCGGAAGGTTTTCCCCGACCGCACCATGGTGAATGCCGTCCGTGACCCGGAGGCTGCAGTCCTGGTCCGACGCGAGCCAAAAGTCGGCCATCCCCGAAACGTTGATCGCAACCGTGTCACCCGCGCGCACACGAAGCGGACGCTCGCGCACCGAAGGAGCCGCATCGCCACCGCGACGGCGATACTTCGAGAGAATGACCTTGCGCAGCTCGTAGTCGCGGCCCCGTGCTCCGATCACGGCCAATCGATTCCGCGTTCCGCGAACGCCGAACCCACGCACGTAGAGCGTGTTGCGTGGTTTTGCTCGCACCAGGAGCAGCCCGTCCTGCGAGGCGAGGTAGTTGCTCACCGGCAGCGTGATGGTTCGGTTGTCGGTCACCCACGCGCGACTTCCGGCAAGGCGCGCACCGCGACGGTCGTCGGACTCCACGGGAAAATGCTCGAGGCTCACCCGGCTGCTTCCATCGATTTCCCACTCGGCCAGGATGGCTCCGCCGGTGCTGGTGAGCACCGCCTCAAGTCCGAAGGGGTGCCCCTCCGTGGGATCGTACTTGGGCTCCATGGCCACCTCCGAAACGACGTGGAGTTCCACGAAGGACGTGCGCGCCGGAAGCGTAAACCGAACGTTGGTTCGGTCTTCAAGGAGGAACATGCGGGTCTCCTCCACACCTTCCGGGATGCGAAACCGTTTCGTGAACATCGGGCGGAGGGTGAACCCGACCACAACGACGATGAACACGACGAGGCCCCAGCGAATCACGGGGCGGCCTCCCAAACGATGGTCTGCGCGCCGCCAAGCACGGCGATTCGCGCGGACGACACGTCTTCGACGACTCGATCCACACCGCGCGCGTCGATGCGTGCCGCTCGCGCGTGCGCGTCGGGCCGTGCGACGACGTAGACCACTTGCGTTGCCTGATCTTCCACAAGCGCGGCTTCGCAACCCAGACGGCGGGCGGTCGCCAACGCGTGCCAGTTCCGCGACTCCACGTAACGCTGAATGGCCGCCCGAAAGGCATCCCACTCGCACCGCACGGGGGGCCGCTTCGACCGCTCTTCGAGCAGGCTCGCCACGTCGCCGTGTTCGAGCCCCCATCCCGCCGCCTCCCAGAGGTGCAGCTTGGTTGCGTCGAGCGGCCGCGGCGCAAGCGTGGCGAACACGGACGGCGCCACCCAAACGTTGAGAACATTGCGTCGCCCCTGCGGGTGCTGGATCGACAGAAGCACGTCCGAGGTCGATCCCCGTTGCGACCAAAGCTCACGCCGGCCGTCATACCAAACGGGCTCCACGCCAAGCCCCGACCACCGACGGTCGGCTTCGTCACTCAGGCACACCCACGCGGCACGAACCACGTCGCCCACGCTCGGCAGTACGATGGGAACGCGCGCACTGTTGGGTCGTGGTTGGTTCGAATCGCCACAAACTCCGCGCCGCTCCCAAGCAAGTGTCGGGCGATCGATAGAGCGAGTGTGCAGATGGCCGACGTGCGACGAAAATTTGGTCCGCCGCCCATCGCCGTATCCGCGTATCGCAAGACAGGAAGCACCGCGTCAATTTCAGGCCACCTCAAGACAGACGGACTCGACCCGACGCGCGCTCCCGGGAAAGGTCCCGCGTGTCATCACTCCAGTCGACGAGCAACGTCGGGTCGACCGACAGGCCGAAGGTGGTCTGTGCGGAAATGGCGTGATGCGAACCGAACCGTCGGCGTGATCGCCTCATCGTTGCCGTTCGCAACGTTGAACAGCGGGCGCAAGCACGCGGGAGAAGGTCCGGCGCTCGTCCATGTCGGCCGACTCGACGTTGCTCACCGACTGGAACGCACCCAGCACTCGCTCACACAAAGGTGTTCGTTGTCGGGTCGAGTCTGCGTTTGCGTCCGTGATCGCCGTCGCGGCAGGGTCGAATGGAGCGACCACGCGGGCGCGCCATCGCCTCCACGACTTCTGACTCGGTACCATTCCATCGCCGTCAACGAAGTTCCAATGCAGCCTGCGTTGCGGCGCGACGGGAGCGGTCGCGGCGGGGTCCATGCGAGTTCCACATCGCCGGACGCACTGGGATCGACACGGACAAGTAGCGCGCGACCCGGTCGCGAGCTCAACGGCATCCACCCAGGCGTCCAACGCGCCCCTCAAGGTGCGCCGGCGCGATGACCAGCGCGGCCGCATCGCGCGGCATTCGCAACGCGACTCGCCACAATCACACCACGCGAGTCCTTCGCCGTCAGGCCGAGAACGACGCCACTCGCCTTGGGCGAGCGCGTGACGGCCACGAGCGGAATACCGTCTCCCGACTCCCCGTCGGTGCTGCGTCGAAGCGACCACCACTGCCCACCGGCAGCGCGGGTCGTGTTCGAGACGCGAAGCCCCTCCCCCGAGCACGCCCGCAACGCGAAGTCGATTCCACGGCCGCGGCCTCGCGCGGATGCAACGAGCGCGATCACGCTCCTGCCGACGGGCGTATCGGGTGAATCGAGGTTCTTCTGCGCGACAACATGGAGCGCCGCGTCACTGGTGAGCGACGCGGAGCGGGTCATGCGCACTTCGCCCTCAAGCGCGTTGTCCTCGGTGTACGGAATCGCGACGGTGAACAGATAGCCGACGAGATTTCCCACGAGGAACCCCGCGACCGAAACCTGGAACGCGGGCATCAGCACCCGCCCGGGGCTCGTCTTCTGCCATACCTTCACGGCGAGGAGGCTCGGGAGCACGTAGCCGAATCCGTAGAAGTCGGTGATCTGTTCGCCGGGGAACGCGAACATCGCGATGAACCCCTCCGAGTACTTCACGAGGTAGCCGACGATGAACACGAGCACCGTTAGGAGCGGACCTTCAATGAGCGCGCGCTGGAAGATGGGAAGGCCAACGACCTTCCGCGCAAGCCACGCAACGATGAACGCTTCAACGAAGGTCGAAACGAGCTTCACGGGGTCGTACCAGGCGACGGTGAGGAGCCCCGGGACGAGAATTCCGTTGAAATCCCAGCCGAAACGCACGTTGCTGCGCGCAGCAAGCATCGTTCCCGCGAGAAGGATCACGTAGGCCTTCGACGACGCGAGGAAGTCGAGCGCGACGCTCTCGTAGGTGAGCTCGAACCGCGAAAGCGTCAGGTTTGTGCCAGGCAGCAGGACCCACTTGATGACCAGGAACGTGAGCCCCGTGACCACGGCCATCTGCCAGAGCCCGCGCGCAAAGCCGATGTTCCAGAATGCGTTGGCGACGAGCGGAACCAACACGAGACCGATCGAGTAGAGCTCCGACGCGTACCCGAAACCAAACTTGGCTGCGAGGTACGGCAGCACAAAGCCCTCGGACGCGAGACGGACGACGACGCTACTCAGAATGAGCAGGAAGAATCGCTCGCGACCGAAGAACGTCGTCCACGCCCCCGACTCGGGAATCCAGATGCCGACAACGCGCGAGAGAAAGAAAGTCGCGAACGATTCCGCAAGGATCGTGATCGCCGAGGCCGGTGCCGCGATGGCGACGGCGGCGATGTAGCCGGGCACCACGAGGCCGACGAACGGCCAGCCGAGGGTTTCCGCAAAGATGGCAAGGAAGCCCATCCCCACGAGCACCGGCGTCAGGATGCTGGTGTCGAAACCGTTCGTCGGGAAAATTGGGAGCGGAAACACGACGGAAGAGCCCGCCGGATCATATCAACGCGGTCCGGGCACCGCCCCTTCGTGGCAAGCCCCCGGACCGAGCGAAATCGACTATGATTTCAAACGGTTACTACTTCTTCTTCCCGTTCGAATTCCCGTTCGCGTTGCCGTTCGAGTTCCCATTCGAGCCGCCACCGCCGCAGGCGCCGGCTGGCACGTCGACATCGAGCGTCTCGTCGTAGGCGGTTCCGCCGAGCATGAACCTGGCGTGGACCCGCACCTTCTGCGCATCGCAGTACGGAAGCGCGAAGCAGAACGGAGCGGCGCTCTTCATGCTCTTCGCTTGCTGCGAGAGGGTCTTCCCGAGGGCTTTGTAGTCGTCGATGGGCGTGTAATAGCCGTTGCTCCGCTCCGACAGACTGCGAAGCGACACCTCGTCCACGGCGCGCCCGACGCCCACCGCGTACACCGTCGTCTGCGAACCCAACACGTTCAGCCCGTAGAGATCCGACAACGTCGTATCGACGCCATCGCCCGCGTACTTCGTCTTCTGCATGTCCGACGAGTTGTTGTCGCGACCGTCGGTGAAAACGACGATGGAGTTCAGCGGGCGTTCCATGCAGCCCCACTGGTTGTTTTGCCGCTCAACGCTGACGTCCGCACGCTCGAGGACCTCGTTCGCCATTCGGACGCCGTCGTAGAGCGCGGTCCATCCATTGCTGACGAACATTGCGTCCACGGCCGCATCGAACTCTTCCGGATTGGCGGTGAGCTCACTCATCACCTTCGACTCGGTGCTGACGCGCACGACGCCGAGTTGGTTCGCGTCGCCGAGGAAGTCGTCCGCAAACGCGCGTTCCGCGGCCTGCATGCGCGCGAGGTTGCCGTCCTGGCTACCGCTGTTGTCGGCCACGATGACGGCATGCGAGCGCACGGTGCCCCCTCCCTTGCGCACCGCCACGCTCGACCACGAGCCGTCGCTGTTCTGAACCTCGGCGGTGAGTTCCACTTCCGATAGATCGATCGTCTGCGACCCACCGAGCTCGTCGCGCACCACCAACGCACCCTCGAGCGTCGAGTCGCCCGCCGAGAGGTTTGCAATCGTCACCTGGACACCACCATCATCGGGCGTTGCACCGCAGCCGAAGAGAACGAGACACCCACAAATCGCGAGCCCATTCGATGTCCAAGTGCGAGTCACAAGAACAACTCTACCTGAGCGGATTCGATTTGCATCATATTTTTTCAGTCACACCACAACCTACAAGGTACGACAGCAGAATTTATTGAAGTTTTTGGAAAATGACATTTCCAGTGGTAGAAAAATTGACCGTTGTTGCTGTCCTCGGTATGGGGGTGTGGATCGCGACGCCCGCCCGGGCATTCGACTGGGATGGCGGTCGCGCCGACTTCGAGGCGCGTTTCGCCGCCGCAACCACGGGCCGCGCCCGCGTGGCGGTGCTCCTTCACCCGAAATCCGCGAGCGCCGAAGCGCAGGCGCCGACCCTCCGGCGCATCGTCGACACCGACGGGCAGCCCGAAGAGGTTCGGCGCGCGGCCGTGGAACGTGCCGCGGCGCTCCAGCTTCCGTGGGTCACGGCCATCCTCCTCGATTGGTCGACGGATTCGATGCCCGAACGGCGCCGCGCTGCGATTGAGGGGCTCGGGCGAATGCCGAGCCCCGAGGCCGAGGCACGTATCCTCCGAGCGCTCTCCGACTCCGACGCACAAGTTCGTCTCGCCGCGGCGGAGGCGCTTTCGAATATGGCAAGCGAAGCGAATACCGCCGCCATTCAAGCCCGACTCTCCGACAGCAATGAGGATGTCCGGGCAGCCCTGGTGCGCGCGCTCGGGAACGTGGCCGACCCGCGCGCCACGACGGCGGTGCTCGGCGCCACGCTCGACTCCGCGGTCGCCGTTCGCGTTGCGGCCATGCGGGCGGTCGGCGTATCGAACGATCCACGGGCAGAGGCGGCGGCCATCCGGGGGCTCCGGGATGCGGACCCGAGCGTCCGACGCGAGGCCCTTCGCGCGCTTGAAGGCCATCCGTCGGAGGTGGCGCTCGACGCGCTCTCAGCCTATTCCCGAAGCGCGGAGACACACGAGGCGGAGCTCGCCGTGGCCATGCTCCTCGATGCCCACGACCCGCTCGCACGTGATCGGGCGGTGGCGCTTCTCGAGGACAGCCGCCTTGCGGACATCGTCGCGCGCACCATCGTCGCGCGCCATGCGGTTCCCGTCGGGCTCGCGTCCGCACTTGAACGATGGGCCACCGCCGGACCGCCACAGGCGCTCACGGATCCCACGGTCACCGTACTCGCCTGGCTCGGCGAAAAGGCGCCGCTCACGCCGTTTGCGCCGACCCTCGAAGCGACCCTCACGAACCGAGTGAACGCCGGCGAGCAGGAACCGGAAGGCTTCTTCACCGCTTTCGGAGCCACCGCCGATGCGCGAGCACTTCCTGCACTGCTCTCGGCAGCACGAAATGAAAACGTCGCACGCGCGAGGAGCGCGCTCCGGGGGCTCGCACTTTACACGCGCTACGCGCGCCCCGATGGGCGACTGGTCGAGCCCCTGCGCGACGCGTTCCTCGCCGCTCCGAACGAAGCGATTCGCGCCGAAGTCGTGGGACTCATCGGCGCGCAGCACGCCGCGCGCTCGGTCGGATTCCTGCTCGAATGCGTGCGAACGGGCGGCCCCGAGGTTCGGCGGGCCGCGCTCGACGCCCTCGTCGGCTTCCCGGGCGTCCTCCCAAGGAACGACGCTGTCATCGAGGGCATTGGCGACTCGCATGGAGATGTCCGCGCGAGCACCTCGAGCCTTCTCGGCACGCGGGGCGACGAATACGCCATCCGCCACGTGCTTCGCGCGCTGCTTGAACCGGCGCCCCATGATCGCGCCACGCTCATCGAGACCCTCGGCAGGCGGCTCAACGACCGCCGCCGTGACGTGCCCGCGCTTTCGCGGGCACTTCGACTCGAGATCCGTTCCGCCGTGCGCTCGTTCCTGGTTCACGACGACCCGCGCCTGCGGGCTCGCGCATTCGAGGTCGTCCGACGTTCGGCCGACGTGGGAGCCGTCCCGGCCCTGCTTCACGGCATCGGCCGCTTGCCAGCCCGGGAACGCACCGCATGGGTCGCGGGCCTCGGCGAGTTGCCGTCGCCCAGCACGCGACGCGCGCTCCGGCGCATCGCCGCGGAGGAGCGCGACCCGGACACGCGGGCCGCCGCGCTGCTCGCGCTTGGCGAATGCGGCGAAGACCACGACCGAGACGCGATTCGCCCCGCACTTGACGATCGGCGCTGGCCCGTCGCCGACGCGGCCCGCGCCGCCCTCCATCGACTGAGCCAGGGCGCCGCCGTCGATTCGCACCGAACGACGGCGGTTACCATCTGGGATTCCATGCTGGACGCGCCGCTCCGGCACACCTGGGTGACGGTCGTCGATCCGTCGGGATCCGCGCGCCTCGTGCCCACGGATGCGAACGGGCGCGTGCTTCTCGGGGCGGACGAACACGGGGCCCGCATTGAGCGTGCGGGCCTCCCGCTCGAATCCCCGAGCGGGCTCGGCACGCGCGATTGAGCCGCCCACCCAGATGTGCAACGTTGCGCGGCGTCGCCGTCGCAGGCCCATCCCCATGGAACGGAACCGCAGCAAGCTCTGGCTCATCCTCCTCGCCGTCGGCGCGGTCATCGTGTTCGGCTGCCTGAGCACGTGCATCGGTAGCGCCTTCTTCTGCGGGAAGGCCACCATGGAGACCACCAACGCCGCGCAATCCGCAGCGCGCACGACGCTCGAAATCATGGGCCGCGGCGAACTCGACGCGGCGTACAAGCGCACCACCGAAGGTTTTCGGAAGAATGTCTCGTTCGAGGAATTCACACGCGACGCGACGCGTCTCGGCCTCACGGACGCCGGGACGATCACAACCCAGATGCGCGGCATCCAGATGAACTACGGCAAGAGCTCGAGTGGCCCCGCGCGACGCACCGCACAGGTTGGGTTCACACTGCTCACGGAGTCCGCCACGATCGATGGCGTCCTCGAGATGGAACTCGAAGCGGGGCAGTGGCGCCTGCACCACTTCAACGTGAACTCCGACCACGCGCCCACGAACGTGGACGCAGCGGTGGCCCCGTCCGTCGGCCTCCCGTCAGCGAACGACGCGGGCGCGCCGACGGCGGCGCCTACTTCGCCCCGGTAGCGACCCCCGCCGTTCGGAAGCGTTGCTGGCGAAGGAAGCCAGCCACCATCCACTGGTCGTGGGTGTCGAGCTGGTCGTCAAACGCGGGCATCTTGTGGAGATCACCGTACTGCGTGGCGCCGCCCGGGGACCGCACCTGCCGCATGATCCACGTGCGCGAGGCCCAAACGGTGAGGTCGGGGCCGCCCACGTCGAGGTCGTCGCCCTCCCCTTCGTACATGTGGCACTTCACGCACTTCTTTTCGAAGACGTCGGCGCCCTTTTCCACGAGCGCAGCGTTGACCGGCGGGTCCTGCTCCTCTCGCCCCAGCGAGAACATGAACTCTGTCACCTCGGCGAGCGCTTCATCGCCGAGCTTGCTCTGCGACGGCATCTTCTCGTCGTGCTCGACCTTCCCAAAGAAGTGGTCGGACTTCGGGTCCTTGAGCATCGCGAGGATCCACGGGCGCGAGCCGAAGCCATCGTGATCCGGTGATTTCCGTTCGCCTTCGCCGTCGAGCACGTGGCAACTCGTGCAGAACTGCTTGTACACGTCGGCGCCACGCGTCATCGGGTCATTCATCATCATGGCGACGGGCCCCTCCGGAGGCACGCCACGCATGGCGAGTTCCACGCTTCGCTCGGCGCGCTCCCTCGCTTCCGCAAGATGCGCTTGATGCTTCTTGTCCGAAGCGTCCACGTGGTCGCTCCAACCGACAAGCACGGCGGAGACCACGAACACCCCCGCCACGGCGCCGATCCAGTGAATTCGCTTCGACACGGAGCGCACTTCGCCGCGGTCGACGAACGGCAGCCCAAAGAGGAAACCACCAAGGAGGACCGGGAGCACGCCCGTCACCAGCACTTCGAGTTCCGGCGGAACGAGCATGCGCAGCTTGTAGAGCGGCAGCAGGAACCACTCCGGACGTGCCGGATAGAACCGGTCGGGTTCGGCCGGTGCGTCGAGGGGCTCGCCGCCGTGCATCACCACGTACGCCGCCGACGCTCCGAGAACGAGAACGGCGAATGCCACGTTGCGCACCACCTGCCCGGGCCACGCCGGCTCCGCCGGTGCACCCTCCGCCGCGGGGCTGGCGCTCGGCCATGGAGCCGCACGAGGTAGTGCTTGAACACGAGCACGGCAACAAACGCGAGCGGCAACACGAACACATGGAGCGCATGGAGCCGCGTGAGCGTCGCCTGCCCAATCTCGGCGCCGCCGAGCAGCATGCGCGCCATCGCATCGCCCAGCACCGGCATGGACTGGGTGATGTTCACCTCGACCTTGAGCGCCCAGAACGTGCGTTGGTCCCACGTGAGGCGATAGCCGGTGATCAGGAACCCGAGCACCAGGGCCACCAGCCCCAGCACGAGCCACCACGTGACCTCGCGCGGACGCTTGTACGCGCCGTAAAGCACGATCTGCAGCATGTACGCGCTGACAACGAGGAGCATTGCGTTGCCCACGCTCGCGTGGAGCCCCGCACAAACCAGCCCATGGTCTCGCGGTGTTCGATGAAGAACACACTCGACCAGGCGTCTTTCACCGACGGCGCGTAGGTCACCATGAGCAACGTGCCCGTGAACGCCTCCGCGGCGAACAGCAGCACGATGGCCGTGCCGAACACGTGTGCCCAGCTTGCCCCACCGGCAATACGCTCATCGAAGTGACGTTCGAGGAGAGAAGGAAGCTTGGTCCGCTCCTCGAGGAACGTACGAACCTTGGCGAGCATTACGCCTCCACCTTGTCCTTGATCTGCGGCTGGAAGCGCTGAAACTTCACCTCCACGACGCCATCGTTCACGCGCGCCTCAAGGGTATCCATCGCACGCGGCGAAGGTCCGTAGAGGACCTTCCCCTCGAGGTCGAAGGCCGACTCGTGGCACGGACACACGAAGTTCTTCTTCGACTCGTCGTACCCGACGCGACATCCGAGGTGCGGACACTCTGCGCTGAGCGCTTCGACGGCATCGCCCTTCTTCCGGAGCCACCGTGCCCAGGGTCTGCTTCGGAGCACGGGTCCACGCGTCCACGCGCTCGCCGATCACGGGCAATGCCACCGGGTGCTCCGAACGCTCCACCTGATCGATCGCGCCGAGTGGCCGCCATTCGGACTTGCTCGCCGTCCGCCGAAGCAGGGGGTCGAGCACGTTCGCCACACCCGGAATTGTGAGGATTGCGCCGCCGACGGCGCCCAGCGCCACGGCAGCCACCTTCAGAAAGCCCCGGCGCTCGGCGGCGCCCTTCGTCTCGTCAGCCATCGCGAAAGCTCCTTGGGTCGATCTGGGCCGAATCGCCGCAACCATCCGTGGCGTCACGGCGCGAGGCAGCGTACCATCGGCCGCCAACTGACCCGAGAGATTACTATGAAATCGACTTTCCCATTCCAGACTTCCCTTGCGCTCCTCCTCGCCCTGGCGCCCCTCGGCGTCGGTTGCGGCGGTGGCGGCGGCACGTCCGAGACCACGCCCGCCTCGGAACAGGCGGAGACCGCGGGTGGCGAAGGCGCCGAGGCGAGTGAAACCGCCAACGGCCCCCTCACGGACGCCACGTCGCCGTGCCCCGCCGACGACCCGAGCTGCACGAGCGGCGAAGGCGGCGCCGATTGGGACGCACGCGTGGCCGCCGGCAGCCAGTCGTACGAAAAGTTCTGTGACTCGTGCCACCCGGGCGGCGAGGACGACATCGGACCGACGCTCAAGGACATCAAGTGGTCCGTCGACAAGATGACCGCGCAGATCCGCAACGGCTCGCGCAAGATGAAGCCCATCCCCGCCAAGCGCCTCGCGGACGACAAGCTTCCGGATCTCATGGCGTACCTTTCGACGCTGAACGCCGTGACGGGCGTCGGCGCAAACTGAGCAACGCTCAGTCCCCCTCTCGGTGGAGCGGCGGCGCAACTGGCTTCAGGGCGTGGTCGTGGCGTGCGTCGCTGCCGCGACGGCGTCGGGTTGCGCCGCCACCATTCCCCAAACGCGCTACGGCATCGACGAAGTTCAGTTCGAGGGTGTCGACAAGGTCGACGAGTCCGAGCTTCGCGACGCCATCGTAACGCAGGAGCGTCCGAGCTTTCTTTTCTGGCGGTGGCCGTGGACCGACTGGCCGGTCTACGACGACGCGACCTTTCAGCGCGACCTGCTCCGCATCACGCGCTGGTACCGCGCGCGCGGCTACTACGACGCAAAGGTGGTCAACTACCGCGTTGTTCCACGTGCGGCGCGGGAGTCGGACCAAGTTCCCGACCAAGGCGCGAAGTGCGAGCGCGACGGCCCCGGGGAAGGCTGCCGTCTCGAGGTGCGAATCCGCGTCGACGAAGGCGAGCCGGTTCTGGTTCGCCACATCACCTTCGACGGTGACGACCGAGTCCCCGCCGTGCTTCGCGAGCGGCTGCGCGAAGTGGTGCTCTTCGGCGAAGGGGATCGCTTCGACGAGGATGTCTACGATCGCTCGAAGACGGCCATTCAACACGCCCTTGCCGACGGCTCGTACGCCCGCGCACAGGTCAACGGCGAGGTCACCATCGATCCCGCAACTCGAAGGGCGGACATCGGCTTCAAGATCAGCACCGGGCCCTCGTGCAAGTTCGGCAAGGTCACCGTTACGGGCAACCAGGACCTCGATGCGAAACCCATCCTCGGCGCCTCCTACCTCGTGGAGGGCGACCCATTCAGCGCATCGGCACTCGCCGAAGCCCAGCGAGCAATCTTCGCGTTCGGTGTGTTCTCGTCGGTGGAGGTGGAAGCGCAGTTCCCGCCCGACGACGACGGCGGCAACGTCATCCCCGTTGTCATCAAGGTCACCCCGGGGCGCCTGTTCCGTGCGGGCCTCGGTGCGGGCTTTCAGATCGGTACGTTTGCGTACCAGGGACTCCAACAGGATGTCGTTCAGTGGGACGTCCACGCCATCCTGCCGTTCGTTGAATTCCGCGACTTTCTCGGGGGGCTCCGCAAGCTCCGCATCGAAGAACGCCCGCGCCTGATCTTCCCCGCGATCTTCCCGGCGGTGACCACGCCGCGGTTCGGCAACGAAGTTCGCCTCGACTTCAAGCAGCCCGCGTTCATCGAGCCACGTACCACCCTCGCCCTCGGGTCGCGCTGGGACTACGGCCCCGACCCGAACGTCACCGACACGACAAAGCTCTTCTTCCGCCACGACTTCGACTCGCAGATCGGCCCCGAACGCGAGTTCTTCGACGGCAAACTCTTCGTCGCGCTCCGCCTACACTCGAACATCTACGTCCCCGACAAGGACCCCGACGCGCCATCCGACTACCACACCCTCGCGCTCGAACAGGTGGTCAACGTCGACCTTCGCGACAATCCCGCGACTCCGACGGAGGGCGCGTTCTTCGGGCTGCGTTTCACGGAAGGTGGCTTCTTCCTTCCCTCCTCGTGGAACTTCCTGAGCGTTGCGCCCGAGATTCGAGGCTATGCGCCCCTGCCGGCGGGCGTCGTGCTCGCCGCCCGTTTCGGAATCGGGATGTCGTGGATCCTCGACGCCGACTCGAGCCTAAGCGCAGTCGATCAGAAGCTCGGGCCGCGCACGTACCGTTTCCGCGGCGGCGGCGCGAGCTCGAACCGCGGGTACCTGCCGAACCGGGTCGGGGGGAGCATCAACGGCGGTCTCCGCGAGTGGGAAGCTTCCGTCGAACTGCGCTTCCGCCCCTGGGAACTCTTCGGTTTCGTGTTCTTCGCCGATGCGGGCGACGTCGACGATGGGGACGCGGGCGCAGACGACGGCGGCCGCACGCCCCGGTTCCGGTTCAACTACCTGCACCTGTCCATGGGGGGAGGCCTACGCTTCTTTACGCCCCTCGGAACGTTCCGAATCGACCTCGGCTTCCAGGTCCCCGGCGCCCAGGTTCTCGGCGGCTCGAGCCCGCGGGAGGAGTCGGCGCCGCTTGGTATTTCTGCGTGGTCGTTCCCCGGCGCGCTCAACATCACCATCGGGGAGGCGTTCTAGGATGCGGTGGCTCCACCTCAGCCGAGACGCGACCATCGTTCTCGCCCTCCTCGTGGGCTCCATCGTGACGAGCGCGGCGTTCCACCTGCGGGACGCGCACGCGCAGGGCATCGTGCTCAGCGAAGCCCTCCGATTCGTGAACGGCGAGATTCAGGGTCGAATCTCGGTGCATCGGGTCGAACGCCTCACGTTCCACAGCGTCGAGCTTTCGAACGTGGACATCTTCGATGCCGAGGGCACGCGCGTGATCCACGCGGACCATGTCCACGCGCGGTTCCGCCCCGAATTCTTGCTTGAAGGTCGCATCGACATTCCCGAAGCGATCGTCGACGGCGGCACGCTCCGCATTGAGTGGCAGGAGAACGGCCGCCCGACGTTCCTGGATGCGTTCTATCCGAAGGTCGCGTCGACATCGTCGGGGTCGGGCTCCCCGGTGAAGTTGCTCATCGCCAACGCGAAGGTGCGCCGCATTACGGCATACGGTTCCGTGCCGGGCGTTCCACGGTTTCGCCTCGAAGATACCCACGCGGATGGCCGCATTTCGTTCGATGACACCCTCGAGATTCGGTTCTGGAACGCGGGCGGGCGTGTGATCGCGCCGGTTCCAGCGACCAAGCCCGCCATGCTCTCGGACGTGGGCGGCGTGTTCAGCACCGACCCGCACCGTGGCCTCGAACTGCGCGCGAGCGCGTCGATCCCCGTGCACGGCACAACGGATCAGGCCCGCGCCATCCTCACCTACCGCACGCCCGAGGGGGCGCCGAACGAAGCTCCTGCGGAACTCGACCTCACGTTACGAGCGGACCCGGTGCACGGCGAGACGCTCGCCGCCTTTGGTCTTAGCTGGGCAAGGTCCCTCGACGCACCGGTCACGGGGTACTTCCGGCTGCGTGGCCCCACAGACCACCTCACCCTCGACGGCGATCCATCCACGCCCGCAGGACAAGCGCGCATCCACGGGACCCTCGGTGAGGTCGCCCGCATTCACCTTGAAACCGATGGTATCGAGCTCGGCCAAGTCGTCGCGGGTGCGCCAAGCGCGCGCATCGCGGGCTCGGCGGACATCGAGACAAGCGCCGATCCCAGCAAGGGCACGACGCTCCGCATCCGGACGGAGCCGTTTACGGTCGAGGGGTACTACGTGCCCGATGCGGAGCTCGAGGGAACGCTCGAAGCCGATCAGGTTCGCATCAACCGTTCCACGCTTCACTCCGCCAACAGCGACCTCGAAGTTCACGGCACGGTGGGCTTCGACGGAACGACGCACCTTGAGGTCGACGGATCCATCGCCGCCCTTCAGCGGGAACCCAACATCCGCGCGCACCTTCCAGACCTGGGGGGCGACGGCCGAGGTACCGTCGTCGTGGACCTCGGCGGCGGCCGCTGGTCCCTGCGCCTGCGGCTCGTCCTCGCCCACGTCCACTATGGCGCTCTGAAAGCCGAGTCGCTGCTCGTGGAGGGCAGTGTGGCCGGCTCGGAGTCCACCGAGGGCGTTTCGGTCGCGGTCGATGTCCGCGCACTTGGTGCCACCATGGGCGACGTCGCATTCGGTCAGGTCAGCGGCCACGTGGGCGGCGGCCCCGACCGCTACGGCTACGACGTCACCAGTACGAGTGGCGTGCGCAAGATTCACTCGACCGGTTCCGTTCGCCTCCGACCCGGTGGCGTCGATATCGATGCACCGGTCGTTGCCCTCGAACAGTCAGGTCGCGCCTGGCGCGGGCACGTGCTCGGAGCGCGCGTGCTCGAAGATGGCGGCTTCTACGTCAACGACCTCGACTTGGCCGGTTCAGGCGCACGCATCCAGGGTCGTGCCTCGGTTGACGGAAACGGCCCCATCTCCATCGAAGCCGACGTAAACGCCCTTCGCTTGGACGACGTCGCATTCCTGCTCGGTGCCAATGCCGGGCACCTAACCGGCACCGTAAATGCACATCTAACGGCAAGCGGCACGGCGTCGGAGCCCGTGTGGCGACTCGAGGGCAGCGTTGAAGAGACGAAGGCGTACGGCATCGGGGGCCGGGCGGCAGGTGTGCTCGCGTTCGAGAATGGACGACTGGACATCGATGTCCAAGGGGACCTGCTCGGGCGCGGCACGATCACCATCACCGGGAGCGAACTCGTGGACACGAGCCAACCCACCCCATGGGAAGGAATCCTCGGCGGAATCTTCGACGTGGACATCGACGTACAGGCCTTCGACACGTCGATCCTCGAAGAGCACCTCAAGGAAACCGGCACGGTCACGCGGGGCGCAGCCGCCGGCCGCGTCCACCTCGGCGGCGCGCTGTTCGCCCCGGAGTTTGACGGCAGCGTGCTCCTGCCGAACGTCACCTTCCGCGACTGGCCCGCCCTCACCGTCAGCACCGATTTCCGCTACCAGAACAGTTACCTGGTTGCCCGCGTCGCGACGCAGGACGCCGAAGGCCCCCTCGCCGACGCCGAGGGCGCGCTGCTCATCGACGTCGTAAACCTTGCGAGCCACCCCCGCGAAGCCATCGCCACACTCGAGAGCTTGCCGTGGCGTGTCGCCGTACACCTGCCGGAGCGGATGCTCGCGTCGTACCCAGCACCGATCCGCGAAAAGCTTCCGGCATGGAGCGAGGAATTTCGCCTGGCGGGGAGCGCGACATTCTCGGGTGGCGCGTTCAAGACCCACGGAACCGTCAGTGCCACCTTCGGCTGGACGGGCGAGACCGCGTTTGGCTTCTGCGACGCCGACGGGCGCGGTGCGCTGCAGATCGACGCGGAACTCCAGGAAGACGTCACGACCGCCCATCTACACGCATTCAGCGGAGGCGCGGCGCTGTTCAACGCCGAGGTCGCGATCCCGACGCCGGTCAATGACTGGCTTGCCAGCGCCACCATTCCGACGCTCCCGCCCGTTCGGATCCAGGCGACCATGCCGAACGCGCCCGTCAAACAACTTCCCGTGGTGTGCCAGGAGGCGGACGGAACCCTCGCTGCCACGCTCGACCTGACGGACGTGTTCACGTCCAATGTGCGGGGAACCCTCGATGCGAGCTCCGACTCGCTCCAGCTCCGCCGCGTCGAGCCATTCAAGGTGGCGCTCGCACTCAAGATCGCCCCGGAAGAGGTGAGCGGCGACGCGACGTTCAGCTGGAACGAATCCGAGCGCGCGACCGCGACGGTCTCACTCCCCCTCGAGTGGCCCCCGAATGCGATCATGCCGTCCATCGTTGGCGACGATTCGGTCATCGCGGTCGACGTCGCCGACGCCCCCGTCGCGCCGTTCGTCGGGCTCCTCCCGAAGGTCGACAAGGCGAGCGGACGCCTCGACGGCGTGGCGGAACTGCGTGGCAAACCCGGGTCCATGGAGATGTCCGGCGAAATCCGCATGAACGATGGTGAACTGCAGCTCGCCGCCACCGGCCAGCGCCTCACCAACGTGAACGGCAATTTCATCCTGCACAGCAACTGGATCGAGATTGATGGCGTCGAAGTGGCCGACGGGAACGGCAGCCTGCGGGTCGATGGGTCGCTGCTGTTCGACGGATGGCGTCCGCAGTCACTTCGGATTGCACTCCACGGGAACCACTTCCCGATCCGCCGCGAGGGTGCCGAACTTGCGTCGCTCACGGGCGTGGCGAGCATCGAGGGAGAGTTCTCGAACGCTGCCGATCTCGTGGTGACGTTTCCGAACCTCGCCATCGACATCCCGGAGCAGACGGAGCACACCGCCCAGCCCCTCGACTCGCACCCGGACATTCGCGTCGCGGGCACCGAGGAGGAAGCGGCCGATGGCCCGCCCTATGTCATCAGCATGATGATCAACGCATCGCAGCCCTTCTGGGTGCGACGCAATGATTTCGGCGTTCAGGTGAGTGCGGAGATCGACGCGACTTACGCGGACCCGGACCTGCTGCTCGGCGGCTACATCGAGATGCACGATGGGTTCTTCACCATCTACGGTCGTCGCTTCGACATCGACTGGGGTGCCATCAACTTCGACGGAACGGCGAAAATCGACCCGTCCGTGAACTTCTCCGCCGTGCATCGCCTACGCGGGAGCGGAACGGTCACCGTTACGGTGTCGGGAACGCTTCAGCATCCCCAAATCGCGTTCTCGTCCACGGAGGCGACCGAGCCGGGCGAGATCATCTCCCTCCTCGTCACCGGGCGCGCCGGAAGCCGCTATTCGAACACCAGCGAGGCCGAGCAACAGACCGCAAACTTCGTCGGCGGATTCCTTTCCGGCTTCATGGCCCTGACGCTCCGCGAAGCCTTTGGCGACTACATCCCCCAGTTCTCCGTCGATGCGAACGGGTATCGCATCGGCCAGCAGTTTGACTTCCTGATCCCCGAAGCGCTCCGCGACGTGGTCCAGGGGGTCTACCTCGAGGGCCAATTCCCCTCGAACGACCCCAACGCCACCGACACCACGGGCTCGAACAGCGGCACGTCGAACCAGGGTGGCGCCGCGAACACAGCGCAGTACCTCCTCGAACTCCAGTTCCCCTATGATCTGTTCTTCGAAGGCCTGTGGGCACCACCGGATAGGTGGCGCATCGACATTCTCTGGGAACCCTAACTCGACCGGAAGCACGCATGACTCGCACTCTGTTTGGTACCGATGGGATTCGCGGCCTCGCGAATGCCGGCTCCATGACCCCCGAGGTCGCATTCCGCCTGGGCGCCGCCGTGACCTATTTGGCGCGCCGTCGTACGAAGCACGCGCCCCGCGTCGTGATCGGCAAAGACACGCGCCTCTCGGGCTACCTCTTTGAAACGTCCATCGCCGCAGGCATCTGCGCCATGGGCGGCCGCGCCATGATCTCCGGCCCGCTTCCCACCCCCGCCATCGCGCACCTGACGACCACGATGCGCGCCGATGTCGGCATCGTCATCTCCGCGTCGCACAACCCCTTCGAAGACAACGGCATCAAAGTCTTCGGTCCCGACGGTTACAAACTCCCGGATGCCGAGGAGATTGAGCTTGAGGAACTGATCCTCGGCAAAGAGATCGACTCGACGCGCCCCACCGGCCTCAAGGTGGGAAGTGCGGAGCGCCTCGACGATGCGCCCGGGCGGTACATCTCCTTTGTCAAAAACGCGTTCCCGTCAAGCCTCACCCTGGAGGGCCTCCGCGTGGTGGTCGACGCGGCCCACGGAGCTGCGTACCGCGTGGCACCGCTCGTGTTCTCGGAGCTGGGTGCCGATGTGCACGCCATTGGCGTCAAGCCCGACGGGCGAAACATCAACCACAACGTCGGCGCGCTCCATCCAGAAACCTGCGCCCGCGAAGTGCGAAAGCGAAAGGCGAACCTCGGCATCGCCCTCGACGGTGACGCCGATCGCGTGATTATCCTCGACGAGCACGGCGAGCAGGTCGATGGCGACGCCATCATGGCGCTGTGCGCGACACGCATGATTCGCGCCGGAACGTTGAAGAAGCGCACCCTGGTCACCACGGTGATGAGCAACCTCGGCCTCGAACGCGCCATCGAGCGAGAAAAGGGAAAGCTCGTGCGAACCGCCGTCGGCGACCGCTACGTCGTCGAAGAGATGCGCAAGCGCGGATACAACCTCGGTGGTGAACAGTCCGGGCACATGATTTTCCTCGACCATGTGACGACTGGCGACGGCCTCGTCGCCGCACTCCAGCTCCTGGCCATCGTGCTCCGCGAAGGGCGACCCATGTCGGAGCTCGCCAAGGGCGCCATGGAGCGCATTCCGCAGGTGCTGGTAAACGTGAAGCTCCCCGAACGCAAACCTCTCGAGGAGCTGCCGCGCACGACGCGCGCAATCCACGCCGCAGAGAAGAAGCTCGCAAAGAAGGGTCGCGTGCTCGTCCGATGGAGCGGCACCGAAGCAAAGCTACGCGTCATGGTGGAAGGCCCAAACGAGGCCACCATTAAGTCCATCGCGAATGGGATCGCCGACGAGGCGAAGCGCGAAATCACCGCCTAGTTCGCTGGAACACGAACACTTCACGCGGTTCGACGCGGACGAGCTGCACGCCCTCGGGTAGCCCGCGGACGTGAACTTCCACCGACTGGGTTTCCCCGGAAGAGTCGGAAGTATCGATCCATGGAACCAAGGTATCCGCGTCGAGGCCCTGCACGAGCGCCGGGGGGCCGCGGACCACCACCTGAGCACGACGCGGTCGGAGGTCCACCAACGGGTGCCCACCAACGACGGCGATGGGCACGGCGGCGAAGCGTCGCTCCACGAGCTCCTGCCGAACCTCAAACGCGACCGAAACCGGGCCGTCCCAGTTGTAGCTGACATGCGGAGACGGTTCCTCGAGCCGCACGCGGAACTCATGCCGCCCAATGCCGAAGCGCGACAGGTCCACGTCCTCCGTCCCCACGGTGGGGAAGGCTTCCACTTCCGCCGCGGGGCCGCGCACCGTCAGCATGGCGGGCTGGGTCACCGGTTTGCCATCGAGCTCAAGCCCCCGGTCGAGCTTTCCCACGAAGCGAACGCGCACGGGCACGCTCTGCTCGATGCGGGGCGTCCATGTCATGGCGAAGGATGCGGGAACGATCTGATCGACGGTCACACCCGCTGGAAGCACGAAGTCCGAAGGCTCGAAGTAGTAATTGCGACGGCTTGGATCCACCTGGATCTGGACCGTGCTCACTTCTTCTCGGCGAATCGAGTTCAGCACCGCACGGCTTCCCCGGAGCGCGAGTCGAACGCGATCCGGGACCTCGGAGACGAGAACGAACTCCGAATCGCTGGTGGGCTGGAGCGCGACGACATCCACGAAAACGTATCGCTGTGCGTCCTCCGAACCGCGCACGTAGGCGAATACGACGACGGCGACCACGAGCGAGAACGACTTGAGCCCCACGTCCTGTGTGACGCCACGACGAAGGGCCGCGAGCAGGCGCTGCACGAGTCCAGCGCTCACGGCGCGCCCTCCCCCGAATCCACGGGCGTCGGCTTCGGCGCTTCCACGGGCTTGGTCGCCTCGGAGGTTCGCGGCGGAATCGAGGAGACGCGACTTGAACGCGTGGTCGTTTTCGGTCGCTTGCCGATGCCGCGGTAGAAGAGGCCAAGGAGCGCCTCACGCAACGACGCGGAGTCGAGATCGCGAATGATGTTTCCGTTGAAACAGATGGAGACGGCGCCGCGTTCTTCGGAGACCACGACCACCACCGCGTCGGTTTCCTCCGAGAGTCCGATCGCCGCACGATGTCGCGTGCCGAGGGAGCGATCGAGCTTCGGCGACGCGGCGAGCGGCAGGAACGCTCCGGCCTGCCAAACGCGCCCCTCGCGAACGATCACCGCACCGTCATGCATCGGATTTTCGAAACTTGGAATGAAGATGGAGTAGAGGAGGTCCTTCGTGACGGCCGCGTCGAGCTCCGTCCCCGGCTCGACGAAGTCATCGAGTGAGGCGTCGCGCTCAAACACGATGAGCGCCCCGATCCGCTTCTGTGCGAGGGCGGAGGTCGCCTTGATAACCTCCTCAAAAACATGCGTCGTACGGCTGTCGCCGCCTCCTCGAAGCAGCGGTCGGGTACCCACGCGCATGAGCGCGCGGCGAATGTCATTCTGAAACACCACCACCGCGATGAGCACCGCGTAGGCGAGGAATGAATCGAGCACCGTCCACACGGTGATGAGCCCGAGCCTGCGCGCGGCCCAGTACGCGGAAAACACCAACGCCAAGCCCACACCGATCTGCATCGCGCGCGTGCCGCGAATCAGAAGGAGCACTCGATAGACGAGGAACGCGACCACAAGGATGTCTGCGAAGTCGAGGAAGATGGGCCCCGGATCCCGATCGAAGAAGGCTCGAAGGCCCGCGAGGATGTCGGTGATCACGACGCCGCTCCCCGGGCGCCCGAGAACGCCACCGCGAAGTCGAGGGCCTGCCGCGTCTCCGCGACGTCGTGAACGCGCACGGCATGCGCGCCGTGATTCATCGCAAGGATCGCCGCGGCAACGCTCGCGCCGAGGCGCGCATCCGCGGAAGCGGGCTCCATGCCCGACCGTCGAGTGACGGCCGCGAGGAACGATTTGCGCGAAGCGCCGACGAGCACCCGCGCGTCGAGGGTGCGGAGCGACTCAAGCCCGGCGAGGAGCGTGAGCGATTGTTCGGCCGTCTTCGCGAATCCGAGCCCGGGATCGACCCAGATCTTCGAACGAGGCACGCCGTGCGACGCGGCTCGCTCGACGCACGCGCCAAGCTCCCCGACCACGTCACCCACGACGTCGGTGTACGCGGTGACGGTTGGAGTCACCTCACCGCGCCCGCGGCTATGCATCAGCACGAGTTCCACGTTGTTTCGGGCGGCCACGGCGAGCAGTTCGCTCGAGGCGCCCCCAGAAACATCGTTCACGATCGCCGCGCCGGCGTCCACCGATCGGCGCGCCACCCCCGCCTTCGTCGTGTCCACGGAGACCCGGGCACCGAGGCGCGACACGAGTAGCTCGATCACCGGGAGGACCCGCCGAAGCTCCTCTTCCTCCGATACCTGGGAGGCGCCCGCCCCGTAGACATCCCCCCGGGGACGGGTGGATTCCCCGCCGACGTCGAGGACGTCCGCCCCCTCCGCGAGCATCCGCTCCGCGTGGAAAAGCGCGGCCTCTGCGTCGAGAAAGCGCCCCCCGTCCGAAAAGGAGTCGGGCGTGACGTTGAGCACCCCCCAGATCGCGGGGGGCGTCGCCACACTCGGCGCCCGGCCGGCCGCGGCGCCCGCCCCCGTCATCCTTCCTGGGGCACTTCGCGGGCGGGCGGCTGGAAGATGGAACCCTTCGTTCCTTCCCTGCCGTCCTTCTTCTGCTTGGCCTTCTCGGCGTAGGTCGGGATCACCACGCGCTCGCGCGGCGGGAGGGGCTTGCCCTCCATGATGGCCTCGATCTCGCTCGCCTCGAGGGTCTCCCGGTCGAGGAGCGCCTCCGCAAGCTGGTCGAGCACCCCCGGGTGCGCGTCGATGAGCTTCCGCGCACGTTCGTGCTGGGCGTTGATGATGGTGCGCACCTCACCGTCGATCTCGCGCGCCGTCTCCTCAGAGAAATCGTTGTACTTCGCCGCGGGGCCGAACTGGAACATGGCGCTCTCGTCCTTCTCGCCGTAGGCGAGCGGACCCATTTTGTCGCTCATGCCGTACTCGGTGACCATGGCGCGGGCGAGCTTCGTCGCCTTGCGAATGTCGTTGCTCGCGCCCGTCGTGAGCTGACCGAACTTGATCTCCTCCGCGACGCGGCCGCCCATGGCCATGCAGATGCGGTCGAGGAGCCAGTCGCGCGACGCATTGAGCTGGTCCTCTTCGGGCAGCGAGACCGTGACACCGAGGGCCGGACCGCGCGGGATGATGGAGACCTTGTGGATCGGGTCGTGGTTCGGCAGGAGCATGCCGACGAGCGTGTGGCCCGCCTCGTGCCACGCCGTCGTGCGCTTTTCCTTCTCGCTGATGACCATGGAGCGGCGCTCGGAACCCATCAGCACCTTGTCCTTCGCCATCTCGAAGTCGCGCATGGACACGTAGTCCTGGTCGAGGCGCGCGGCGAGGAGCGCCGCTTCGTTCACGAGGTTCTCGAGGTCGGCGCCGGAGAACCCGGGTGCGCCGCGCGCGATGATCTCAAGGTCCACGTCCGGCGCGAGGGGCACCTTCTTCGTGTGCACCTGGAGGATACCGATGCGGCCCTTCAAGTCCGGGCGTGGCACCACGATGCGACGGTCGAAGCGGCCGGGGCGCAAAATGGCAGGATCCAGCACGTCCGGACGGTTTGTCGCGGCGATGATGATGACGCCTTCGCTCGATTCGAAGCCGTCCATCTCCACGAGGAGCTGGTTCAGGGTCTGCTCGCGCTCGTCGTGGCCGCCGCCCATGCCCGAGCCGCGGTGCCGACCGACCGCGTCGATCTCGTCGATGAAGATGATGCACGGCGCGTGCTTCTTTCCCTGCTCGAAGAGGTCGCGCACGCGTGACGCGCCGACGCCCACGAACATCTCGACGAAGTCCGAGCCCGAGATGGAGAAGAACGGCACGCCCGCTTCGCCCGCGATGGCGCGCGCGAGGAGCGTCTTGCCGGTGCCCGGCGCGCCCACGAGGAGCACGCCCTTCGGGATGCGGCCGCCGAGGCGCTGGAACTTCTTCGGGTCCTTCAAGAACGCGATGATCTCTTCGCATTCATCCTTCGCTTCGTCGATGCCCGCCACGTCCGCGAAGGTCACGCGGTTTTGCGACTCGTTGAGGAGGCGCGCCCTCGACTTGCCGAAGCTCATGGCCTTGCCTCCCGACGCCTGGAGCTGACGCATGAAGAAGAAGAACACGGCCACCACGAGCACCATGGGCAGCCACGTCATGAGGATGCTCGTCCAAAGGGAGTTCTGATCCTCCGGCACGTAGTCGAGGCGCACGTCCTTTTCGAGGAGTTCCTTCGAGAGCTGCTCGCCGAGCACGCCGACGGTGACCTTCCGATCCCGCGCGGCCTGCGCGTTGCCCGAACCGCGCTTCACGAAAAAGGTGATCTCCGCGCTGTTGTCGTGGGGGCGAACCTCCACCTGTTCCACACGCCCCGCGCGAACCTCGGCAACGAAATCGCTAAACGGAACGCTGCGTGGCTGCTCGCCGTTCTTCACGACGTTGTAGGCCATGAAGGCCATCACGATGATCAGGATCCAGAGGGCGATGGTCTTCTGACCTTGTTTCACGGGGACCTCCGGCGTGCGCGGGATTCGAGGGGGGGCAAGGGAACTTCGGTTGAACGGGTAGCATACCCGGGAACGGGCATTTTCATCTCTTGGGGCCCCGGGCGGGGCGCGGCAAGCGAAGGAGTCGACCGGGTCGGCCAATGATTTCGGCGCTCGAGGCGGAGGTTTCCGTCGCACCGCGTCACGCCCCACCCCTGCCCAAGGAGGATCGGCCCCCCGGGAAGCGCAGCGAGCCCCTCCAGGGCGACCCGTTGGGCGCGGCCGGGCCGAACGCCCGAAGCGTTCCGGGTCACCCATTCGGCGAGCACGCGCCGCCGGAGGGCACGCGGCAACCGCACGACCGCTTCGGCCCGAAGCGTCCCGTCGACGCCCATATGGCGCGCAAGCCAGCGGCGGGCCCTCGCTTCCACGTATTGCTCGAGGTCCCGGGCGTCGTCCGCGAGGTTCGCGAGGTGCTCTCGAATCGCCGGGTCCTCGACCTCGAGCGCGGGCAGGAGGCCGTGCCGAATGCGGCTTCGAAGGTGGCGCCCGTCCGCATTGCTGGGATCGGTGACAAATCCGAGGGAGTGCCACCCGAGGTAGGCGCGCACATCCTCGCGCGTCGCATCAAGGAGCGGCCGGACAACGCCATCGCCACGTCGAGGTTGAATGGCGGCGATACCCCGGAGCCCCGCCCCCCGGAGGATGCGATCCAGAACCGTCTCGGCCTGATCATCGCGTGTGTGCCCGAGGGCCACGCAGTCGGCGCCGACACGCGCCGCGAGCTCGAGAAGCGCTTCGTAGCGCGCGGCCCGCGCCCGCCCCTGGAGCGATGGACCCGACGGTGTCACCTCGACCTTGAGGGCGTGGAACGCGAGCGAGAGTCCCTGCGCAAGCGCGTCGACGCTCCGCAGTTCATCGGCGGCCTCGGCACGGAGGCCATGGTCCACGGATGCCACCTCGAGCTCGAGCGCAAGCTCGGCCTTGAGCGCGGCCAGCACTCGCACGAGCGCAACGGAATCGGGTCCGCCCGAACACGCCACCACCACCCGCGCGCCGCGGAGCGGGAGGTTACGTTCGCGGATCGTCCGGCGAACGATGGTTTCGAGGCGCGGAGACGTCAGAACGTTCCGGTGAGGATGGGTACCTGCACCTCGGTCTGCTGACGCACGCCGTAACGCTGAACGTCCGAGGCACTGTAGACGCTGCCCACCGAAACGATGGGCACGCCCACCTTCACGGCGCCGGTCGACGAGTAACGGACGAGGCCGAAACCACCGTCCAGCACCCGATTGCGACTCTGGGGCGCACCCACAGAAGGGGTCTCCGTCGCCGGCGGGGGCGATTCGGACGGCGCGGGTTCCGCGGGGGCCGCCTCGGTCGCCGGCGTTTCCGCGGCGGGCGCGCCCTGCTCCGTTGGCGCCGGCGCAGACGGCTGCGCGTTTTCCTGGTCCTCGGCATCGGCGTCACCGAAGTCCTTGTCCTTCAGCACCTTCGCCTTTGACGACGTCAACGACTCGTCGTCATCCGGATCGTACGCGGTGAGTGCGAGGGCCGTGACCACGGCGGGAATGATGAGCGCAACGCCCGTGGCGAGGACGGCCACGCCGGCATTCACATGGTTGTTGTCGTCGATGAGGAAATAGCCGGCGACACCGCCACCCGCCCCGAGGGCGACCGGAAACACGATGTACGGCCACGCTCCATCCATGTCCGCAAGAGCCGGAATCATGAGGCCGACCTCAGCACCGATGAGCCCGAGGCCGACGGTCCCCTGGATGTTGCTGTCGATCTGCTTCTCGGTCTGCGCGTGCGCCTTCGAAGTCGGCGCGACGACGGGCGCCGCGACTCCGAGGAGCAAGCCAAGGAACACTGCCGGGAGGGAGAAAGTCTGAAACTTCCGCGACATAGCGCCGGCTAGCCTACACACGTTGCCCAGGGGCGGCAACCGAAGACACCGCCTCGGAAATCCGCCATTCTGTGCGTTCCATGGCGTTTGAAGACAAGGTCGTTTTGACGTGCGCGGTGACCGGCGTCCTGGCGAACCGGACCCAAAACCCCGGTATCCCCTACACGCCCAGCGAGATCGCCGACGAGTGCAAGCGCGCCTATGACGCGGGCGCGTCGGTCGTCCATATCCATGCGCGGACACCCGAAGGGCAGCCCACGTTTGAGCCGAAGGTCTTCGCCGAGATCAAATCGGAGATTCGAAAGCGCTGCCCGATCATCTTGAACTTCTCGACGGGCACGATCCTCGACGACGTGAGTCAGCAGGTCGCCTACATCAAGGAGTCTCGGCCTGAAATCGCGGCGCTCAACATGGGCACCATGAACTACTCGAAGTACTCGCCGAAGCGGAAGAGCTTCGCCTTCGACATGGTCTTTCCGAACACGTACGGGAAGATTCAAACGCTGCTCGAGGCGATGAACGAGGCCGGCGTGAAGCCTGAGCTCGAGTGCTTTGACTCGGGGCACACGCACGGCACATGGCCGCTCCTCGACATGGGCGTGCTCAAGAAGCCGCTCCAGTTCTCGTTCATCATGAACGTCCTCGGCGGGATTCCGCCCCTCGTCGAGTCACTGCAGCTGCAGGCCAGGATCGCGCCGCCCGGTTCCCAGTGGGAGGTCATCGGCATCTCCCACGGCCACTGGCGCATGCTCGCCACCGCGCTCGTGCTCGGCGGCAACATCCGCACGGGCCTCGAGGATCACCTCTACCTGCCGGGCGGTGAGATGGCGAAGTCGAACGGCGAGATGGTCGCCGCCGCCGCCACCCTTGCTCGCCACGTGGGCCGGGAGCCCGCGACGGTGGAGGAGGCGCGCAAGATCCTCGAGCTCGATGCCTTCGCCGCTGGCCGCGACGCCGCGAAGGACGTGGGTCACGGAGTTCCGGCGTAGGAAACCGCATGACGACGCGCAACTACCGCACGCTGAAGGTCCGGGACGAGGGCGCGGTTCGCACCATCGCGCTCGATGTCCCCGCGAGGAAGAACGCGCTCGGCCCCGAGCTCATCAACGAGCTCCTGTGGGCGCTCGACGACGCGAAGGATGACGATGCGGTGCGCGTGGTCGTGCTCACTGGAGAGGGCGGCGCGTTTTCTGCGGGCGCCGATCTCAAGGCGCTCGGTGGCGACGGAAGCGATGACGCGGAACGGCTCGCGCTCAAGGGTGATTTCGCGGACCTGCTCCTCCGCTTTCCCGCCATGGGAAAGCCCACCATCGCGAGGGTGATGGGTGTGGCATTCGGCGGCGGCGTGGGGCTCGTCGCCTCCACGGACTTCGCGATCGCGGCGGAGTCGGCGGTTCTCGGCACACCGGAGATCAAGCGTGGCTTCTTCCCGATGATGATCATGGCCGTGCTCGCCCGTGTCGTGCCGCGACGACGGCTCCTCGAAATGATGTTGCTCGGCGAAAAACTCACGGCCACCGAGGCGGAGCGCGTCGGCCTCGTTTCGCGCGTGGTGCCCGACGCGGAGCTCGACCGGGCGGTTGCGGACCTCGCCACGAAGCTCGCGGCCCTCTCCCCAACGGCCCTTGGCCACGGCCTGCGCGCCTACCACCGCCAGTCGGACTTGGCGCTCGCGGAAGCGGTGCCCGAGCTTCGCGATGCGCTCTTCGCCCTGCTCGGCACCGAGGACGCGCAGGAGGGGATCCGCGCATTCTTCGAGAAGCGGGAACCCGTGTGGACCGGCAAGTAGCCGTTCGCGCCCGGACCTACGATTTCGACCACTCGAGCAAGCGCACTTCCACCGCGTCGCCGCCGCGCCACGTGTCGGGGCGAAGGTGGCCGAGGATTCGAAGGCGCTCGCCCACACGCGGCTTCCTTGCACCGAGATCGTAGCCGAACCCGGACAGGCGCGCCCCGCCCACCCGAAGGTCGAGCTTCAAGTGTGCGCCGCCCTCGCCCACACCGGACGCGCGCGCAACTTCGGCATCCGCCACTTCGAAGAGCGGCTCTCGGTTGCACTCGCCGACGGGTTCGAGCAGCCGAAGTTCCCTCGCCGTCGGGAGCGGAAACGTTGCGCCGTCCACGCGAACGTCGGCCTCGGGCGTCGGCGCCACGGGCACGAACGCCGTCGATTTCGCCGCCGCTTCGAACGCTTCGCGAAACTCACCGAACTTGGATCGCTTGAGCGAGAAACCCGTGGCGGCGTGGTGACCGCCGAATGCGGAGAGCGGCTCCGATGCGCGCTTGAGCACGTCGTAAAGCGGGAACCCTTCGGGTGCGCGGCCGCTGCCATGCCCCTCGTCTCCGTCGAACGCGACCACGAGCGCCGGCGCGTGGAAGCGGTCGACGAGCCTTGCCGCGGTGATGCCCACCACGCCTCGATGCCAGCCCTCGCCGCCCACCACCACCGCCTCCGGGGCCGCATCACCGTACTGCGCGAGCGCCGTCGCCTCCGCCTCGGCCGTGATGCGGCGCTCGAGCATGCGCCGCTCCAGATTCAAACGTTCGATCTCCGCCGCATGGGTACGCGCCTGCTCCGGACTCGTGGCGCGGAGCAAATCGAGGGTCACCTGCGGATCACCGATGCGCCCCGCGGCGTTCAAACGCGGGGCGAGACGAAACGCGATGTCGACCGCACCGACGAACCCCGGCTTCATCTGCGCCGCCTCGCGCAGGGCGGAGATGCCCGGACGCGTCGCGCCCTCCGAAAGCCGTTCGAGCCCCGCGCGTACAAGCGCGCGATTGTCCCCGTCGAGGGGCGCCACGTCGGCCACGGTGCCGATGGCCACGAGATCGAGCCATGCACGCACGTCGAGGTTTGCGCCGATTTCTTTGCGCACCGCGGCGCCCACGCTAAGTGCAAGGCCGGCGCTCGCGAGGCCCTTGTACGGGAATCCACAGTCCGGACGATGCGGGTTGAGAAACGCGAACGCGGGAAGCGGCTCCGCCGGCACCAAGTGATGGTCGATCACGATGACGTCGATGCCCGCCGCCATGGCATCCGCGATGCGTTCGTGGTCGCTCGAACCGCAGTCGCAGGTCACGATGAGCTCGGCCCCGGCGTCGCGGGCGCGCGCGAGGGCCTCGCGACTAAAGCCGTACCCACCCTCGAAGCGTCGGGCGACGAGGGCCACGACGTCCGCCCCGAGGGCGGCGAGAATGTCGGAGAGAATCGCGGCGCTCGTCGTTCCATCGACGTCGTAGTCGCCGAACACGACGATGCGTTCCTTCGCTCGCACGGCACGGCCAAGCCGCTCCGCGGCGGGCGCCCTGTCGCGCATGGCATCGGGAGCGCTCAACGAGGCGAGCTTTGGCTCGAGAAACGCACGCGCACCCTCCGCGTCACCGAAGCCGCGATGGAGGAGCACCTGCCCGAGGGTCGGACCCACCCCCGACGCGCGTCCGAGCTCGCGCGCCGCGTCGGGATCGGCTGTGCGAACCGTCCAGCTCACCGGCCGGCGCTCATCGCGCGGCGGCGGCCTTGTTGTAGAAGCGCTTGTCCATCCACTCGGTCACGGGCGCCGCGATGTAGATGGAGGAGTACGTTCCAACGCCGATGCCGAAGATCAGCGTGATCGCGAGATCACGAATCACCGGCGTGCCCCAATACACGAGCGCCACGAGGGAAAGAACCGTCGTACCGCTGGTAATGATGGTGCGGGAAAGCGTCTGTGACGTGCTCAAGTTGATGAGATCGAGGAGCGAGTGGTCCTTGAGTCGCCCCATGTTCTCTCGAATACGATCGAAGACCACGATCGTGTCGTTGATCGAGTAGCCGACGATGGTGAGGATGGCGGCAACCGTCTGCAGGTTGAACTCGAGCCGCGTGAACACCACGAACGCCACGGTCAAAAGCGCATCGTGAAGGAGGGCGACGACGCCGCCCGGCGCGAACCGCAGGTCGAAGCGGAACGCCACGTACACCATGATGAAAACGATGGAATAGAGGAGCGACTGGATCGCCGCATCCCGGAGCTGAGCGCCGGCCTTCGGGCCCACCCATTCCACACGGAGCGGATCGCCCGGGCCACGGTCGCTGAGTTTTTCCTTGAGTGAAGCGACGAGCTTGTCCGCAACGCCAACAAGCTGAGCCTCGTAGCGGTAGTCCTGTTCCTTGCCGAACTGGGCCACGGAGCGCACGCGCACGCCGAGCGACGCGAGGATCGAGGTCAGCTCGTCCGTGGCGACCGGCGCATCGAGGTCGAGCGAAAGCTTGTCGCCACCGGGTGACCAGGTCACCGCCTGGAGCGATCCGTCGGCGCGCTTCGCGGGGTCAGCCGGGAACGCGGTCGGAAGCTTGCCGGGAAGCGCAGCCTCCACCTTCTTCTTCTCCGCGTCGCCGAGGGCCGAAACCTCTGACACACGGATGATGTACTCGTTCGACTTCCCAGCGACCGCAACCACGTCCGGTCGCTTGTACCCAAGCGACTCGAGGGCCTTGCGAACTTCGCCGCCCGCGATCTTCCCCTGGAAGGCCAGCTGGAGCTCGGTACCACCGCTGAAGTCGATGCCGAAGTTCGGTCCGGGAGCGAACCAAGAAACGATACCGAGCGCCATGCCCATGAGGGACAGGGCGATGATCGGGCGCCGGATGCGCATGAAGTCGATTTTCGTGCCTGGAGCGAAGAATTCCATGATCGCCTCGTTCCTTCAGCCGATGGGGAGCCGGTTCACGCGCCAGCCGCGCACGATCCAGTCCATGAAAACCTTGGAGCAAAACACGCCCGTGAAGAGCGACGTGATGATGCCGATCATGAGCGTCACCGCGAAGCCCTTGATGGCGCCCGTGCCGTACTGGAAGAGCACGACGCCCGCGATGAACGTCGTGATCTGCGAATCGAAGATGGACCAGAACGCACGCCCGAAGCCCTGCTCCACCGCCGCACGCGGCGATTTCCCAAGGCGAAGCTCCTCGCGAATGCGCTCGTTGATGAGCACGTTGGCGTCCACTGCCATACCGACCGTGAGCGCGATGCCCGCGATGCCGGGCAGCGTCAGCGTCGCCTCGAGGAACGCGAGCGTCGCGAGCAGGAGCATCACGTTCAGAATCACCATGAGGTCCGCCACGCCGCCGCCCACCTGGTAGTAGATGAGCATGAAGACGAGGACGAACAGAATGCCGATGGCGGCACCCTTCGCACCCTGCTGAACCGCATCGCGCCCAAGCGTCGGGCCGATGAGCTGCTCATTCGCAGGCCGAATCGGCGCCGGAAGCGCGCCGGCCTTGAGCACGACCACCAGGTCGTTCGCCTCGCGCAGAAGCGAGTTGTAGTCGCGGAAGGAGCCGAGCGTGATGCGGCAGTGTCCACCGCCAATGCGCTCCTGGATGTTTGGCGCGCTCTCGACGACGTCGTCGAGCACGATGGCCATGCGGCGCTTGACGTTCGCGCCCGTGAGACGACCGAAGGCGTCGGCGCCACGGCCATTGAACTCGATCTGAACCACCGGCTGCCCCTGGCCCTTGTCGTTGTCGAAGCCCACGTAGGCGTTCTCGACGTCTTCACCGGTCACGTCGGTGGCGTTCCAGAGGTAGTACGTACGCCACGATTCCTCGGGCTTCTGGCCGCCTTCCGCCTTCTCCGAGCTCTCGTTTGGGCCGACGAGGACCTGGTGGTCGTCCGGCACGGGCAGCGACTTCACGTAGGCCATGAGCTTTTGCCGCGAATTCTCGCCGGAGGCGGTGAGGTACGCGGTGCTCGAAACCTTGCCCTCGCCGACCTGTGCCTGCTCGGCGACCTTCTCGACCCCCTCGGGCAGATCGCTGAGCCCAGCGATGAACTGCGCTTCGTCGTCGACGATCTTGAACTCGAGCCGCGCCGTCTTCGCGATGATGGTTCGGATGCGATCGAACATGGCCTCGCTCGCGCCGGGGATCTCGATGATGAGGTCGTCCTCGCGGCCTTGGATGGACATGTCGCGCACTTCAAGTTCGTTGATGCGGCTCGAGACCGTCTTGACCGCCTGTTCGACGGCCGTCGTGCGAAGCCGGTCGAGGCTGTCCGGGTTCATCGTGAGCTCAAGCTCCGTTCCGCCACGGCTCACGCGCTTGAGCTCCGGGAAGTTCTTCGCGATGTACTCGTTCGTCACCTTCGCAGTGTCGTTCGCCTGATTGAACGTGACGCGAATGTTCCGCTCGTCGATGAGCTGCACCTTGAAGCGCTCGTCGAGCTTCGAGAGCTGCTGCGGTGTCGCGGACGTGGAGCTCGACTCGTCGAGGAGCCCGAGGAGCACGCCAAGGCGTGGGCGAAGCTGCTGCGCGATGCGGTCACGGCGATCGCGGATGGCCTCGTCGACCTCCACTTCGTACATGAGTCGCAGGCCGCCCTGGATGTCCAAACCGGGGCTAATTCGCCCCTTGAATGTCTCCTTCACCAGGTCGGGCGCAGGGATGAGCTTCCATTCGTCGAAGCTCGGCCAAAGCGCGAGCCAGGCGAACGCCGCGGCGCACAAGACAACCCCGAGACGGAGGTACCAACCCCGGTCCATGTTCAGCTTCCCTTCCCTGACTTCGCGTCGTCCTTGCTGGACGAAGCCGATTCCTTCGCAGCGTCGTCAGGCCCGACGTCGGGCCCGGCGATGTGGCTACGGAGCACATTGATTTTGACCTTGTCCGCCACGATGAGCGTGGCGGCGCGATCGTCGACGTCGAAGATTTCGCCACGGATGCCGCCCGTCGTGCGCACGACGTCACCCTTCTTGAGGGCCTTGAGCATCGCGTCCATTTCCTTCTGCTTCTTCTGCTGCGGACGAATGAGCAGGAAGTAGAAGACGACCATGATGACGGCGAAGGGGAGCGCCTGTGCGGCGCAGCCCTCCGCGCCCACGGGGCCACTCGCGGCCGCGCCGCCGGCACCTGTGGCACCGCCGCCACCCGCTGCGCCACCGCCCGCAGCACCTCCACCGCTTCCATCACCAAAGACAGCGGATTGCAGGACCACGAGGATGTCGAAGAGGATTGCGAGCACGGCGTTCTTCTGGGGGGGTTCGTCGTTGACGGCGCGGATTCGAAAGACGCGGGATCGCAGCGAATTCCGACGCCGGACGCCGGGGCCGCGCTGTACTACTCCATGCCTTTTGCTTGGTCAACCGTGGCACCATCGCCAGGAAATGCCGTCATCTCCGCCATTTCGGCCATCGCGGCCCTGGATGTCGACGCCGCCCTCCCCCGCGGGACGGCGCGCGGTGGAAGCATTTGTCCGGGCCGGGGGGAGCGAATCGAATCCCGACGTCACGTCGCTCGTGGCGACGCTCGGCGAACACGCGCCTGCGCTCCTGCCGCTCGCCATCGCCGACGTGGCGCTTCCGGAGGATGTCCTCAGGCGCCCGCTCACCTTCGACGACGACCGGGCGACGCTGCGACAGGTGGTCCGCAAAGCGGTTCGAGGCCTCGGCGACGGCCCCGAACTCGACCGCGCCCTCCGGCGAGCACGCCACCGCGGCGTCGTACGCATCGCCCTTCGTGAGGTACTGCGCATCGCGGATGTCGATCAAACCGCCGCCGAAATCGCACACCTCGCCGGCGCCGTCGTGGATGCCGCTCTGGATGGGGTCAAGCGCACGCTCGTCGAGCAACACGGAGAGGCTCGCGACACGCAGGGTCAACGGATCCCATTCGTCGTAATGGGTATGGGCAAGCTCGGCGGCGACGAGCTCAACATCGGAAGCGACATCGATCTCTGCTTCTACTACGGCACCGATGAAGGATCGGTCGACGACGGAGAACTGACCGTCCACGCGTACTTCGCGAAGCTCGCCACGCGCCTCGTGCGGGCGCTCTCGGAGGTGACGGACCACGGGGCCTGTTTCCGCGTGGATCTACGCCTGCGCCCCGAGGGAACGCGCGGTCCCGTCGCCAACTCCATCGCAAGCGCCGAGCGCTACTACGAGACGTGGGGCCGGATGTGGGAGCGGGCCGTGCTTCTCCGTTCTCAGCCGATCGCAGGCGACATTGCGCTCGGCACGGAGCTCCTCGATGTATTGAGACCGTTCGTCTTTCGACGCGAAGTGAACCCCGGCCTCGCGGATGAGATGGCGCAAATGATGGAACGCACCCGGCGCGAGCTACGCGTCGACGACGAACGCGACCTCAAGCTCGGGCACGGCGGCATTCGGGAAGCGGAGTTCTTCGTTCAGGCGTTGCAGCTCATTTGGGGCGGACGTGATCCGGAACTGAGGACGCCCGGCACGGTGGAAGCCGTTCGGCGACTCGGGGCGGCGGGCCTTGTCACCGACCACGAACGCGAGATTCTCGAGACCGACTGGGCGTTCCTCCGCACCGTGGAACATCGCATCCACGTGCAACTCGGATACCAGACGCACTCCCTCCCGAACCACGGCCCCGAACTTGCCCTGCTTGCCAAATCGCTCGGCTTCGATTCGAGCGACGCATTCCGAAACGCCATTCGTTCGGCGCGTGGTCGTGTTGCTCAGCTCTTCGGCTCGCTTCGGACCACGAAGGACGACCGCGACGAGTTTGCCGAACTCGCCGACGCGATTGTCGCCGAGGCATCGCTCGACGAACTTGTGGAGTCCATCGAATCGACCCTTCGCACCACGGACCGCGACGCGGCGTTTGCGCACCTCGCCCGGCTGCGCAAGCGAGCCGACGCGCCCCTGGGCTCGGTCACACGCGAGCGCATCCCTGAACTTGCTCCGATGCTACTTCGGGAGATCGCAGGCGCGGCAAGCCCGGACAACGCCCTCCGCTACGTCACCGACTTCTTCGCCCACGTTGGCGACGTGTCGGGCTTCGGTCGTCTGCTCGTCCAATCGCCGGGCCTGCTCCGGCGACTCGTGGCGCTGTTCGGTGCAAGCCCACGCCTCAGTGACTCCCTGGTGCGGCATCCCGAATCGGTGAGCCAAACCCTGTTGGCCGGACCGCTCACGTCCAAGGAGATTCGGGACGCACACCGCGAACTGCTGGTCTCACTCGTGCAAGAAGCCCTCCCCGATCAGGAAGAATTCGTGAGTGAGCTTCGTCGCGTCAAACGCGAGACAACGTTGCGCCTCGGCCTCGAAACCGTCTCCGAAGAGCGCACGCAACGCGAATGCGAAGCGCTTCTCACGAACATCGCCGAGAGTCAGATCGAGTGTTGTCTCGCCTACGCGACCCGCGAAGTCACCGAACGTTGGGGCGAGCCGCGCGCCAAGCGCGGCGAGCTACCCGCGGCGATGTGCGTGGTCGGCATGGGAAGCCTCGCGGCCGGCGAACTCGGCTTCGGCAGCGACCTCGACCTTCTCTTCGCGTTCGGTTCGGACGGAACCGTGCGGCGCGGGAAAGAGAGCATCACGCACGGTGAGCTCTTCACACGGGTTGCCCAGCGCACCATGCGCCTGCTTTCCCAGCCCGATCCGAGTGGCGACGGCTACGAAGCGGACACACGTCTCCGCCCGGACGGAAGCCGAGGCACGCTCGTCGTCACCGTGGCTGCCTTCGACCGGTACCACGAGAAGTCGGCGGCGCCGTGGGAACGCCAAGCTCTCCTGCGCGCCCGTGCCATCGCCGGCGCGCCCCGCATGCGCGACGTCATGAACGAACACATCCGCGCGTGGGTCCTCGACGCGCCCGCCCCCGAAGGCGAGCGCATCGCTGAAATGCGCGCCCGTATGCAGCGCGAGCTCGCCCGCGAGCGCCCCGGCAAGTACCACCCGAAGCTCGGTTTCGGCGCCATCGTCGACGTCGAGTTCATCGTCCAGTTCCTCGCCCTTCGGAACAAAGACAAGCCAGACGTCCTCGTACCTTCCACGCGTGACGCCCTCGCGGCGTTGGCGCAGCACGGCATCCTCGGCGAATACGAAGCCAACGTCCTCGGCTCCGCATACGCGTTCTTCAAGGAGGTGGACCGCGGTCTCCGCCTCGTGCGACCGGGAAAGGAGCACGCGCTCCTCGCCGGCACCCGTGACGCCGAGCGCATCGCCCGACAAATGCGCATTCGCGAACGCGGCTCTGAAAACGAAGGCGAAGTGCTCATTCGAACCTGGCGCGAGCACGCGTACGAGGTGCGCATGCTGTTCGAACGATTCGTTGGGAAGGTGAATGCCCCGCCCGAGTGGCGTGAATCCTAGCGCCCCCACGACGGGGTTTTTTCCTGTGCGTCGCCGGCGGCGTGCTAGAACGGACGCCCTCAGGAGACGAACATGGTCGACAAGGTGGACAAGATCTGGATGGACGGAAAGCTCGTGCCGTGGGACGAGGCAAACGTCCACATCCTCACGCACACGCTTCACTACGGCCTGGGCGTGTTCGAGGGCATCCGCTGCTACAAGCTGACGGACGGCAAGAGCGGCATCTTCAGGCTTCGCGAACACATTCAGCGTCTCGCCGAGTCGGCCCACATCGTGACGCTCACGCTTCCCTACTCGGTCGACGAGTTGGTGGATGCGTGCGTCGAGACCGTGCGCGCCAACAAGCTCGACGAGTGCTACCTACGGCCGCTCGCGTTCATGGGCGACGGACCCATGGGACTCGGTGCAACCTCGAATCCGACGCGGGTCTCCATCATCACGTGGCGCTGGGGCGCGTACCTCGGTGAGGAGGGCCTCCGGAAGGGCATCCGCGCGAAGGTGAGCTCCTTCTCCCGCACCGGGGTGAACTCACTGATGGCCAAGGGCAAGGTCGTTGGTCACTACGTCAACTCGATCCTCGCCAAGCGCGAGGTGATGAAGGCCGGCTACGACGAAGCGATCATGCTCGACCCGCAGGGATACGTCACCGAGGCTTCCGGCGAGAACATCTTTGTGGTGCGCGGCGACGTGGTCGCAACCCCGGCCCTTGGCTCGTCCATCCTCGGCGGCATCACGCGGGACACGGTCATGCGCCTCATGCGCGACATGGGCCTCCGCCTCGAAGAACGCACGCTCACGCGCGACGAACTCTACGTGGCCGACGAGGTGTTCATGGTCGGTACGGCGGCGGAAGTGACACCCGTCCGAGAGATCGACGACCGGAAGATCGGCATTGGCGAGCGCGGCCCCGTGACCAAGCGCGTCCAGGATCGCTATTTCCAGGTCGTCCGTGGCACCGAGCTACCCGACCCGAACTGGGTGACGCGGGTCTAGGCGCCCCGGGGCGCGAACCTCCAACCGGGTTTCGCAGTCCGCGAGAACGTTACTCTGCTGCGTCGGCGATGGGCGCAAGCGAGGGCGTCGTGCGACCGACCTTCGCCTCTTCGTAGACGCGGGCCGGCGGCATCTTGAGGTCCCACACGATACCGAACCACGAGAGAACGCGGAGCACGTAGTACGTGATGTCGTACTCCCACCAGTAGAACCCCTGCTTCACAGTGTTCATGTAGTGGTGGTGATTGTTGTGCCAGCCCTCTCCGAGCGTGAGGATGGCGAGGAGCCAGTTGTTGCGGCTCGTGTCCGTCGTGTCGTAGCGACGCGTACCGAAGACGTGTGACAGCGAGTTGATCGTGAACGTGCCGTGCCACGTGATCACCGTGCTGAGGAAGAAGCCAACGAAGAGGCCTGGCCACCCGAGCGCCAACCAAACGGCGAAACCGAGTACCGTCGGCGGTACCACCCAGTACTTGTTGAGCCACACGAGCTCCGGGTACTTGGCGAAGTCCTTGATGCGCTTCCAGTCGGTCTCGTCGTTGTACGCGTAGACCCAAAGCATGTGGGAATGCCAGAAGCCATCTTGCTTCGGGGAATGCAAATCGCGGTCAGAATCCGAATAGAGGTGATGCGCACGGTGATGCGCGGCCCACCAAAGCGCACCGCGCTGCGAGCTCGACTGCGCAATGAAGGCGAGAACGAACTGGAAGACACGGCTCGTCTTGTACGTGCGGTGCGCGAAGTAGCGGTGATAGCCCGCCGTCACCCCCCAAATGCGGATCACGTAGAGCGCGACGCAGCAAACCACCGCCTGCCAGGTCACCCCGGACCAGAACGCGCCGAGCGCAAGCACATGCACGGCCACAAACGGCCCCATGTCCTTCCACTGGTAGCGGTCCCAGAACGAAAGGGACCGCGCCTCAACCGGATCCTTGGCCTGCGCGAGCTTCGTCGCCTTCTCGGTAGACATCACCCGAAAAGGTAGCGACAGACCCGGCGTGGCACCGTCACGGTTCGATCAGCGAATGTAATTGTTTGGTCACAGCTTCGCCGCACCGCGTCGTAGTGCGCGCTAGGGCTCGCCGTCATCTTCGGGTGCGCCATCCGGCATGAAGCGGTACCCGGCGCCGCGAACCGACACGAAATGCACGGGATTCGCCGGGTCACGTTCGAAATGGCGACGAAGACGGGCGATGAAATTGTCGACCGTGCGGGTGTGCGAATAGTTGCGCAGCTTCCACACCTGCTCGAGGAGCTCCTCACGCGAGATCACGCGACCCGCGTGCTGCGCAAAGTAGTGAATGAGATCGATCTCAAGCTGCGTGAGGCGCACCGCGGCTCCGTCCACGACCACCTCGTGCGAATCGAGGTCCACCTGCACGCGCCCGCCGAAGGTGAGCGTGGGCGACTTGCGACGGGCTTCAGCGCCACGCTCCCAACGACGACGGCGAAGCATCGAGCGCACGCGGGCGAGGAGCTCGCCGAGCTCGAACGGCTTGACCATGTAGTCGTCCGCACCCGACTCGAGGCCGCGCACGCGATCGTTTGCCGAGTTTCGCGCGGTCAGCATGATCACAGGCACGTAGTTGCCCGAATCGCGAAGACGGCGACAGAGCGCAAAGCCATCGATATCCGGCAGCATGACGTCGAGCACGATGGCGTCGTAGCCCTCGGACGAAAGGAGCTTCTGTCCCGCCTCACGACCCGTGCCTGCGATGTCGACCTCGTACCCGTCGAGCTCAAGATTGAGCTTGAGCCCCCGCGCGAGGTGCTCCTCGTCCTCGACGACGAGAAGGCGCTGACGGGCGCCCCGCCCCTCCGGGTCGTCGCTCACGCCGCCTCCACGGAGTTTTGGCGCCCACGAAGCGGTAGGCGCACGTGCATGGCGGTGCCGAGCCCCTGCCCGGGCGACTCGGCACGCACGGTCCCCCCGAGGTTTCGGACCAGCGCGGCTACCACGAAGAGGCCAATGCCCGTTCCCTTGCGTGACCGCACGTCCTCGCTCGACACGCGAAAGAATCGCTGGAACACCCGCTTGAGTTCGTTCGTCGGTATGCCGATGCCGCGATCCACAACGGTGAGTTCAAGGGAGTCGCCGTCCACGCCCGCACGCACCGTCACATGAATGGGCTCGGGCGAGTATTTGACGGCGTTGTCGAGCAGGTTGCGAATCACCACCGCAAGCGCCGTTTCGTCCGTGGCCAAACGAACGACCTCAGGCACCTCAATGTGAATGCTTGAACGGTCCACGTGGTGCCTCGCCGCCACCGTATCCGCCGATGCTTCGACCACCTCGCGCACGTTTACGTCGGACACGGACATGCCGACACGATCCGCGGCGAGGCGGCTTGCATGAAGCACGTCGTCGATGAACGACGAGAGACGCTCGACGTCGTCAAACATCATCTGGCGGAGTTCTTCTCGCTGTTTGGTTTCGAGCTCCGCACGTCCGAGCGTCTCGAGACAAAGGCGGAGAGACGCGAGCGGACTCTTGAGTTCATGCGTCACCGAGTCGATGAAGCTGTCCTGGCGACGCACTTCCTGAATTTCACGCGCCAGGTAGACGCTGAACGTGATCAGCACGCCCATGATCACCACAAAGAAGAGCCCGCCGAGCACCATCAGCAGCGTGTTCTGCGTGACCTGCTGCGTGAGGCTCAGGTTCTCGATGACCACCCACATCCAGCCGACGAGCAACGCGATGCTGAGCGGCACGGAGATGGCCGCGAGCACGATGGGCGTCGAGATGGAGCGGAGGCGACGCGCGGCCATGGGAGCCCGCCCTCGCCTCAGTCGGCCGCCGGCCGCACGTACAAGAACCGCTGGCAGTGGTGGCACTGCTCGATGGACTCGCCGCGCTGAATCACGATGGCCTGCTGCGGAAGGACCTGCACCCGGCACGCCCCGCAGTTGCCCGCCACGACCTCGGCGATGCCCGATCCGCGCTTCTCGCGGATGCGGTCGTAACGGCGGAGGATATCGGTAGGCACGGCCTTCGCGATTTCATCGCGACCTTCAAGGACCTTGGCGCGTTCGACCTCGAGCTCCGCGAGGCGCACCTTCGCTGCCTTCTCCTCTTCGAGGAACATACTTCGGAACTCTTCGAATTCCTTGTGATGGTTCTCGAGCGAGCCGCGCACCTTCTCGATGGCGTCGGCAAGGCGCTTCTGTTCGTCTTCGCGATCCTTGAGTCCGCGTCGCACGGCGTCGAGTTCGCGATCGGCGGCCTCGGCCTCCTTCGCATTCGACGCCTTGGCGCCCTTCGACTTCGCCTTGGCGATTCGGTCGTTGCTGTCGGTAACCTGCGAGTCCTGGGCTTTCTTGAGTGCCTCGGCCTCCGAGAGCTGGTTGCGCTCGTTGGCGAGCAACGTCTCAAGCTTCTGGACGTTCTGACGTGTTTCTTCGATCCCGACGGGGATCGCCTTGAGCTCGTCGTCGAGGTTCTTGGCCGAGTCGTCGATCTCCGCCACCCTGACCAGTGCCCTAAGCTCTTCAATCACGTTGGAACGCCTCCAGGAAAGACGGGCCGCGTCTACCCCGTTCCCCGGACGCGTGCAAGCGGCTCGAAGCATGAAACTCAGATTTGTCGCAGGTTTGCCCCCTCGACACCCGGTCGCACCCGTGCACAATCGGACGCGCTCTAAGGGCCCATAGCTCAATGGTTAGAGCCCCCGGCTCATAACCGGGTTGTTCCTGGTTCAAGTCCAGGTGGGCCCACCAAGCGGACTAATTGTTGGTTTCGATGAACGAGCGGAGCTGCTTCGAGCGGCTCGGATGCCGAAGCTTGCGGAGGGCCTTCGCCTCGATCTGGCGAATGCGCTCGCGCGTCACTTCGAAGTCCTGACCGACCTCTTCGAGGGTGTGGTCGCTCTTCTCGCCGATGCCGAAGCGCATGCGGAGCACCTTCTCTTCACGCGGCGTGAGCGTCTTCAGCACGCGACGCGTCTGCGACTCGAGGCTCGTGTTGATGACCGCCTCGATGGGCGACACCGCCGACTTGTCCTCGATGAAATCACCAAGATGGCTGTCTTCCTCTTCGCCGATGGGCGTTTCGAGGGAGATGGGCTCCTTCGCGATCTTGAGGACCTTGCGGACCTTGTCGAGGGGCATCTCCATCTTCTCGGCGATCTCCTCCGGCACGGGCTCGCGGCCGAGCTCCTGCACGAGGTAACGCGAGGGTGCGGATGAGCTTGTTGATCGTCTCGATCATGTGCACCGGGATACGGATGGTGCGCGCCTGGTCCGCGATGGCGCGGGTGATGGCCTGGCGGATCCACCACGTGGCGTAGGTCGAGAACTTGTAGCCGCGGCGGTACTCGAACTTGTCGACCGCCTTCATGAGGCCGATGTTGCCCTCCTGGATGAGGTCCAGGAACTGCAGGCCGCGGTTCGTGTACTTCTTCGCGATGGAGACCACGAGGCGAAGGTTCGCTTCCACGAGTTCCGCCTTGGCTTTCTCCGCCTGACGCTCACCGTGGTAGAGGTCCTGGTAGGTCTTCTTGAGGACCTTGATGGGCTGCCCCATGTCCTCTTCGACCTGCGCGATCTGCTTCTGCGCATCGCGGATGGCCTCTTCAACCATGCGAAGGGACTCAAGCGTCACGCTGAGCTTCTTCGAAACCTTGCGCTCGACCTCTTCGGAGGCCTGCATCTCGCGAATCGTCTTCCGAATGTCGGAGACATTCATCCCCGCCGCGCGGCGCGCCGCGTCTTCCGAGCTGTTCTCCGCGCGGTTGACGCGACGGATGTACTCCTTGATGCGGGAGACGACCTTTTCGATCTGCTTCTTCGTGAGGCGCACCTCGCGGAGCGCGCCGATGAGCTCCCGGCGGTTCTTCTCGAGGCCCGCAAGCTCCACCTTCCGAGCCTTCTCGGAGAGGCGCTTGTCCTGCTCGAGTGTCTCGCGGATCTTCGCGCTCGTCCCCTCGAGCTTCTTCACCTTGTCGATGAGGCGGATGACGCGATTCTTCGCGGCTTCCTCGTCGAACTCCTGGTCCTCGGTGTCCGCGTCCTTCGTGACATCCTTGATGCGGATCTTGCCCTTCCGAAGGCTCTCACCGATGTCGATGATCTCCGCGACACCCACGCGGGAGTTCAGGATGACCTCGAAGATGCGGTCCTCCCCCTCTTCGATGCGACGGGCGATCTCCACTTCACCTTCGCGCGTCAGCAGCGAAACGCTGCCCATCTTGCGCAGGTAGAGGCGCACGGGGTCGGTCGACTTCGTGAACCCTTCCTCGGCGCTCGGCGGCAGGCTCGTCGGCGGCATCGACGGGCGCTCCATGGCGAACGCAGGCGGCGGAACCGTGGTCTTCTTCGCGCGAACCGAAATGGTGGAGGTCGGCGGAGCGACCTTCTTTCGCGCGTGTGCGGCCTGCGCGTCGACGAGCTCAATCTTCTCGTCGGCGAGGAGCACCATCAGCTCGTCGAGCTGATCCGCGGTGACCATCTCCGGCGGAAGCGTGTCGTTGATCTCGTCGTACGTAAGGAAACCCTTCTGGTGGCCACGCTCGACGAGCATGGCGATTTCCTTGCGCTCGCGGCGCTTGCTCGGCGGCGCAACGCGCGCGGGCTGGAGCGCCGGACGCGAATCGGCCTTCTCCACGGCCGCACCGTTCGAGCCGTTCGGCTTCGCATGGCCGTTCGCCGCGGCCTTCGCCTTGGTCTTCGGGGCCTTCGGAGCGACGGCCGCCTTCACGGGAGCAACCTTCGCCTTGGACTTGCCGTTCGCTTGAACCCGCGCAGCGGTTCCACGCTTGACCTTGGCCGACTTGGAAGACGCCCGGGCACTGGCCTTCGCCGTCGCACGGGGGCTCGATGCGCCACGCGCCTTACGGCTGGTTTTCTGCCCTGCTGCTCGCTTGCTCGTCATATCACCTCTGCGCCGGATTCGTCGTTTGTTGCGGACTCAAGACGCTGCGTCGGAGCGTATCCCGCTCGCGAGTCAGCACCATTGCACGTTCTTCGTCACCTGCACGCCTCGCGGCTTGGATTTCCTCACTCATCCGCGAGAGCTCTCCCGTCACACGTTCTTCCACCAATCGGGGAATACCCGTGCGGAGGGTTTCCTTAGCAGCCTCGAGCTCATGCTCTTGAACCGCCAGTCTCCCTTCGAGCCACGGGAGCGCACTGTTGTCTTGGAGTCGTTCAAGAAGCGTCGGCGCGTCGATCGCGCCACGCTCGGTCACGATTTCCCGAGCGGATTGGAAGATGCGCCTCAGATCTGGATTCGTCAAAAGCTCCGTGACATTTCCACCCTCCTCGGAATCGAAGAGCGATGGCTGATCAAGGAACACGCCGACGACCTCGCATTCGAGTGGGGAAAGGCGCCGCGCCGACGCCGACGTCGGTGTGTCAGATTGGCCCCGTCGTGATGTAGGTGATTGCGCGTGCGCATCCGACCTCTGTGAGCTTTCGCGCACTCCGTCGGCGTCACCTCGCCGGGCGGACGCGTTCGACGAGGGATCCTGTCGACGCGGTTTCGATCGGTCCTGCCGAACGCCACGGCGCAACTGCGCACGCACCGCATCGATGTCAGCGATGCCGAACTTCTGGGCGACGCGCTCGATGTAGAGGCGCACCTCCACCGGGTTATCCACCTGAGCGAGGATGGGACCGAGTGACTCGATCGAACGCGCCGTCTGCGCGGGGTCGCCCCCCGCTTCCGCGACGCGCTCGTCGATGAGGAACTCGAGCACGTTGGGCGCGGCAGCGATTCGCCGCTCAAGCCCCTCGGACCCCTCGGTGCGCAGGAGCGTGTCGGGATCGTCGCCCTCGGGGAGACGCACCACGCGCGCCGCGATGCCCTGCGCTTGCAAGAGCGGGTACGCAGCTCCGACCGCCTTGCGCCCCGCCTTGTCTCCGTCGAAGAGGAGCACGACGCGCTGTGCGTAACGCTTGAGCAGACGCGCGTGGTCGGCGGTGAATGCGGTGCCGAGCGGAGCGACGGCGTTCTTGAAGCCCGCTTGATGGAGCGCGACAAGGTCGAAGTTGCCTTCGCACACGAGGACCCAGCCCTCGCGACGCGCCTCGACGCGCCCTTCATGAAGGCCGTAGAGCACGGAGCCCTTGTGGTAGAGCGGGTTCTCCGGCGAGTTCACATACTTCGCCGCGGGCTCCATGCGATCGCTGAGCGGCTCGTCCGGCGGCGGGTCAAGCACACGGCCGCTGAAGGCGACGATGCGCCCCATGTGGTCGCTGACGGGGAACATGAGTCGATGGCGAAAGCGGTCGTAGTGGCCGTCGCGGCTCTTGCGCGCGACGAGGAGGCCGAGTTCCTCCGCATCGGCCGCGCCGAAGCCATGCTGTTTGAGCCAGGATGCGAGGCCATCCCAGCCGTGGGGAGCATAGCCAAGTCGGAACGCCTCGGCGGACGCCGGGGACACGCCACGCCGCTCGAGTTCCGCGCGTGCCATGTGCGACAGCGGGTGCTCACTGAGCTGCTTGACGTAGTAGCCCGCAGCCGCGTCCATCAGCGCCACCAAACGCGCGGACTTCGCCTTTGAGCGGCGCTCGTCCGCTTCGGCGCGCGGATCGAGGGAAGGCAGCTCCACGCCGGCACGGTCCGCCAGCACCCGAAGCGCCTCCGGGAACGAAACGCCCTCGAGGCGCATATAGAAGGAGATGACGTCGCCCGACGCCTGGCACCCGAAACAGTGGAAGAACTGCCGCGCCGGGTGCACGTAGAACGATGGCGTCTTCTCCGCGTGGAACGGGCACAGACCCCGGAAGCTCGCGCCAACACGCTTGAGGTTCACGTATTGCTGAACCAGCGCGACGATGTCCGTGCGCTCCCGGATTTCTGGTATTTTCTCGTCCGGGATCACGGGGCCTGTCTTCCGCGCAGCCGGCCACTCTAGGGGCCGGACCCCCCTTGTCAACCGCGAGCCGGTGACCGGGCTCACGGAATCCCGTAGGGATATTGGACGCTTCCGCACGTGGACAACCCGAACTCAGGTACGCGCGCCAAGGACCGCACCGCCCTTCGCGAAGCGGTCGTGGCAACGGCGGTGGTCAGCGCCGTTGCCGTCGTGCTCGTGCACCTCATGGCGCGACCGCCCCTCGATGCATACGCGGGCGTGGCCGTGGCGATCGTATTCCTACTGCCGGCGGTGCGCCTCGCGGGCCGACATGACGCAAGCCTCAGGCATTTTGGCCTCGCCCTGGGCGGTCTCTTCGGTGACGGCCCGCCGTCAGTCGCCGCGACGGGCGCCGCGAGCCCACGATGGGGGGCGGTGGTTCGCGATGCCGCGCGGGAGATCGGCTTCGCAGCGCTCGTCTGCGCGATCGTATTCCCGCCCTTCGCGGTCGGGTTCTGGGCCTGGTTTCGGTTTGTCGGTCCCGCGCCGGGCGCCTTCCACCTTGCCCTGCCCCCGGATGCGGCAACCTTCGCGTTGAACCAGTTGGTCGTGGCCGCCCTTCCGGAGGAGGCGTTCTTCCGGGGCTACCTGCAGACGCGGCTTTCGGACGCCCTCGGGACACGCCGTCGCATCCTGGGCGCGGAGCTCTGCGTTCCCGCTTGGATCGCGCAGGCGGGGGTGTTCGGCTTGGTTCACGTCATCGCCGACCTGAATGCGCTTCGCCTCTCGGTTTGTTTTCCCGGCCTGCTCTTCGGCTGGGTCCGCGCGCGCCGGGGCGGCATCGGCGCCGCGATGGTGGTGCACGCCGCGTCGAATCTGTTCTCGGCCACGCTCGCCGAGAGCTGGTTTCGGTAGCGGGCCACACGTCTGATATGGTCCGCGGCCATGAATCTGAACGACGTAGTCCGCCGTGAGATTCCGCCGCCACGGGTCGTCGTGGAGCGGATCGTGGCCATGGCGCTCGAGGAAGACCTTGGGCGTGGCGACGTGACGACGGAGGCGTGCGTACCGCGACGGACACGCGGCGCCGCCACGTTCCGAGCGCGCACCCGGCTCGTGCTCGCGGGGTTCGATGTGGCGCGCGAGGTGTTCCGGCAGGTGGACCCGGATCTCGAGTTCCACGACCGCGCGAAGGACGGCGAAATCGTGGAGGCGGGTGCGCCCATCGGACGCGTGGTCGGCCGCGCCGCGAGCATCCTTGGGGGCGAGCGCGTGGCGCTCAACTTCCTACAGCGCTTGAGCGGCACCGCAACGCTGACGCGCTCCTTCGTCGACGCCGTGCCCGACGGAGCAAAGCTGCGCATCACGGGCACGCGAAAAACCACCCCGGGTCTCCGATCCCTTGAGCGGTATGCGATTCGGTGTGGGGGTGGACACAACCACCGAGAGGATCTGAGCACCTCCGTGCTTATCAAGGACAACCACATCGCAGCGGCCGGTGGCGTGCGCCAAGCCATCGAGCGCGCGCGCGCCCATGCCCCCCACACCTCCCGCATCGAGTGCGAGGTGGACACCGAAGCGCAAATGGAAGAGGCGCTCGATGCCGGGGTCGACATCATCATGCTCGACAATTTCGACGACACTCGGATGGCTGCCGCCGCCAAGACCATCGCAGGCCGCGCACTCATCGAGGTGTCCGGCGGAGTGACCGTTGCGCGCGTACCGCAGCTGGCGCATGCCGGCGTGGATGTGGTGAGCGTCGGCGCCCTCACCCATTCGGCGCCCTCCGCCGACGTCGGCCTCGACTGGGACGCGGTCGATTGAACTCCACGGAGGATCTCGAACACGCACGCCAGCTCCTCACCACGGCGTGGGCCGGGCGAAGCCTTGAGATCGTCGCGGAAACCGATTCAACGAATGACGACGCGAAACGCAGCGCCGCGAAGGGTGCTGTGCACGGGCACACCATCGTCGCCGATCATCAGCGACGCGGGCGCGGTTCCCATGGGCGTTCGTGGGTGTCCCCGGCGGGGGTCGACCTCTATGTATCCGTGGTCACGCGACTTCCCGTACCGCTCGTGGAGCTCCCCCCCGTGACCCTCGCCGTCGGGATGGCCGTGCTGCGCGTTGTCGACGAGATCACTGGCCACACGCGCGCGGCGATCAAATGGCCAAACGACATCGTGCTCGCCGGACGCAAGTGCGCCGGCATCCTGGTGGAAACCGCGACGTCGAACGACATCGGGCAGGCCGGCAACGCGACGACGGCGATCGTCGGCATCGGCCTGAACGTCAATCGCGACGAATTCCCTCCGGAGCTCGCGGCGCGCGCCACCTCGCTGCGAATCGCTCGCAACGCGAGCTGCCATCGGGGGAGCATCCTCGCATCCGTTTTGCGCGCACTCGAGGAGGAACTGGACGCGTTTGTCCTCGGCGGAGCGAAGCCTCTCGCCGCACGGGTCGGCGAGAGACTCGGTGGTCGCGGGCAGCGCATTACCCTTGATGGAGAGCCCGCTCAGCTTGTCGGCGTCGCGCCGAGCGGCGCCCTCCGCGTGGAACGGGACGGCCAGGTGACCGAGCACGTCGCCGGAACCCTCGTCATCGACGAAGCGTGAACCCGTTCACCGGCGCGCCGCGATCACTTCGGCGTTCGTAGCGTGACGTTCAGCTGCATGCGCACCGGCCCGGGCAACCCGAAGACCGTATCGAGCAACGAGTTCGCCGTCGGAGGAACACAGGTGAGGCCACCGAGCGTGGCTTCGTAACGGTCCTCGCCGAGTCGACTCGAGACGCCCGGCGCACGCATCACCGAACCCGGCGTTCCGGGGAAACACGACAGGTCCTCCGGGTTGCCGTGCTCATCCTCGCATTCGCCATCGTCACACCGACCGGAACACCCGTTCGGCGCGGTGGGCGGACCCGTGAGCCCCTCGGGACCTTTGCCACACTTTCCGTTCGCGCCGCCGCAGTCGCGATCGCTTGTGCACCCGCGAAGGGGCAACGAGTCGCAAAGCCCACACCAACAGCGATCCGCCGTGTTTCCCACACGCGAGCAATTGGGTCGCGACGCATCGAGTGACCACAACTCGCCAACGCTTGAAACCCTCCCCACGTCGATGTCCGTGTGCGAGGTGGGCAAATCCGCCGGCGGACAGTCGTAGGAATACGCTTTCTCGCCGAGGTACCCGTGCACTTCGCAGGCCTGACCGCCGCGTAGCCCGCCCGAGCAAACGGACTCGCCGCCACCACCATCCGTGGCTGGGCCAGCGTCCGTGCCACCGTCGGACGGGTCTTCGGTACCGACCGGTTCGCAACGGGCGCAGGCCCCCGTGAGCGACTGACGAACACTCACGTTGACGTCGACGCTGAGCGCGCCGGTCTTGAGATCGATTTTCCCGCGAATGGGAGGTGCATCATCCTGGCGAGGCGCGAACTCGATCAGCACGCAGGTGTTGTCGCCAAAGGAAAATGGCGGTCCCGCCAGGTATGCACATGCCGGAGGAAGCGTCCCCGTGCCTCCCTTCGGACAGTCGCTCGCGGACGAGCACGTCACCGACGTGTCCGTCGTACAGCGGCGATTGTTGGACCCCCACTCGTTCAGGATGGGCCCCACCAGGTCGCAGGTCTGGCAATCCGGATCGCAACGCTCGATCGCGAGCGCGAACTCTGCGCCCGCCGGGAAATCAAGCCCGTGTCCGAAGCCGGTCCAGCCCACGTCCCAGCGCGACCCGGTGCCGATGGTGACGACGACGGCGGCCGGGACGTCGCACTGTCCCCCGTCGTCGGGGGCGGCGTCCGACGACGCGTCCGGCTGTCCGTGGTCACGCTTCGATCCCCCACACGCGACGAGCACGAGCGCACACGAGAATGGAAGGAGGATTGCGAGAGGTACCCGTTGCGCGGGCCCATTCGATTTGGTGGAAGGCAAGTGAAAGAACTCCGGAACATTCACAGAATGACCGGATCCCCCGCGCTCGTCCACGTTCTCTGCGCCCGGGCCCGCATCGGGAGCTTGCACCCGACGCGTGAAAACCGCACAAAGGTTCGGACCCATGGGCGCTTTGACCGCAGATTTTGATTTCGCAGCACGGCCGGCGGCATGCGCGCTTCCGTCGCTGCTCGTGCTCCGCGTCACCGGCGAGGATGCGGCGACATGGCTTCAGGGCCAAGTTACGCAGGACATTCGTCCCGCAACCGGTGAACACGCTGTGTATGCGCTGTTCACGAACGTGCGAGGCAAGATCATGGCGGACGCGTGGATACGCGCGATATCCCCCGAGACATTCCTCGTGGCCGTACCCGAATCCGCGCGCGCCGAACTC
>JAWKRM010000014.1:0-101758 GCA_041389625.1 Polyangiales bacterium | reverse complement strand
TCGTGTACGGCCAGATGAACGAGCCGCCCGGCGCCCGCGCCCGCGTGGCCCTCTCGGCGCTCACCGTGGCCGAGTACTTCCGCGATGAGGAAGGCCAGGACGTGCTCCTCTTCGTCGACAACATCTTCCGCTTCACGCAGGCGGGTTCCGAGGTGTCCGCGCTCCTCGGCCGCATCCCGAGCGCCGTCGGTTACCAGCCGACCCTCGGTACGGAGATGGGCGCCCTCCAGGAGCGCATTACCTCGACGACGAAGGGTTCGATTACTTCCGTGCAGGCCATCTACGTGCCCGCCGACGACCTCACCGACCCGGCGCCCGCCACGGCCTTCGCGCACCTCGACGCGACGACCGTTCTTTCGCGCGGCATCGCCGAGCTCGGCATCTACCCGGCCGTCGATCCGCTCGACTCCACGTCGACGCTCCTCGACCCGCAGATCCTTGGCGAGCGCCACTACAACGTGGCCCGCGCCGTCCAGCAGACGCTCCAGCGCTACAAGGACCTCCAGGACATCATTGCCATCCTCGGCATGGACGAGCTCAGCGAAGAAGACCGCGCGGTCGTCGACCGTGCGCGCCGCATTCAGCGCTTCATGTCGCAGCCGTTCTTCGTCGCCCAGCAGTTCACGGGCTTCGAAGGCAAGTACGTCAGCATCGAAGAGACGCTGTCGGCCTTCGAAGAGATCCTGAGCGGCGCCCTCGACTCGCTTCCCGAGCAGGCCTTCTACATGAAGGGCAACATCGACGAAGTGAAGGCCCACGCGGCCGAGCTCGCGAAGGTGGGCAAGTAGCCGTGAGCGGCGCCCTCGCCGACAAGCTCAAGCTCGAGGTGGCGACGCCCCTCGGGCTCAAGCTCGCCGTCGAATGCGACTCGGTCGAGGCGCGCAGCGTCGACGGGTACTTCGACGTGCTCCCGGGCCACTTGCCGATGCTCGCCGCGCTCAAGGGCGGCCTGCTTCGCTACCACGAGGCGGGGCAGTGGAAGGTGGCGGCCATGGGCCCCGGCTTCGTCGAGGCGGAACCCGACCGCGTCCTGATCCTCACGGACGCATTCAAGCTGCCCTCGGAGGTGGACGTCGCCGCGGTGCAGAAGCGCCAGGCCGACGTGAACGAGAAGATGCGCAACTTCGCGGAGAACACGTCCGCGGCCGAGTACCAGGAGCTCTCGCGGGAGTTTGACTGGCTCGAAGCGCAGATCGACGCCCACCGCGTTCACAACAGCTAGCCCCCGCCGGGGTTAGTCGTTCGCGGGTTCGTCGGCCGTCGTTGGCATCGGCACGAGCTGGCCCGGCGACTCGGCTTCGTCCGTGTCGGGGTCTGCGTTCGCGCCCACGTCGGGCACCGGAACCTCGCCGCGTTGGGCAGCACGCCGATCCTCACGCCGCGCGAGCTCCGCGAGGATGCCGTGTGCGCGGTTCGCCTCTTCGGGCCCCGAGCGATCCACCCAGAAGTAACTCCGGGCCCGCACATCGAGGTGTACGAACCCGCTCACGGGATAGATGCCGACGCCCACGAACCCCTGTTGCCGGAGGTATGCCGCGAGCCGGCGATCGGACACGCCAGGAAACACCACGTCCACCGCTCGGCCTTGCGTGTGTCGGCTCGAGGCGCGATCGGGGCGGTAGCCGCTGATGACGTGGACATACGGCACGTTGAAATGTTCCACGGCGCGGTGCAGCACCTCAAGCAGGCGCGGGTGAATCGGACGCGACGATCCGTCCCCCTTGTGGTGGGCGAGCGCGATCATGAAATTGTTCGACGCGTCGTCGTCGAACACGCCGGTCTCGAGGTTTCGGCGAACCTCGTAGTGGCCGCGACCGTTCACCGGGTGGAGCACCATGGGCGGCGGCGTGCGGCGCTGCCAGGCGCGCACCTCATGCGTCGGCGCACGTCGATGCCAGCGGGCCCGCATGCGGCGGTACGCGGCCGAAACGGCGGGGCGGCGTGAAGCACGACGACGCTTGGCACGACGCTTGGCGTTTGCCCTCGCAGACTTGCCCTTCGCCCTTCCGCCGGAGCGCCGAACCCGCTTGGCGCGGCTCACCCCAGCGGTCGCACCGGCGGCGGCCCCGCGTGACGGGTGCCCCGCATCGGCGAGGGCGGGGACCGACGCATGGGTCATGAGCCCGAGGACGGCGACACCCACGACCACGGAAACGACCCGGGCGCTGGCCCGCAAACGCATCACGTGCCCCGCTCCACGCCGTCCCCTGCGCGCGCCTCGAGCGCATCGAGGGCCATGCGCGCGGCGGCCTGCTCTGCTTCGATCTTCGATCGCCCTTCGCCCGTGCCTTCGACCCCCTGGCCCGCGCGAACATGCACTTCGTAGACGCGGGCATGATCCGGGCCACGGTGCCCGAGCACGCGGTACGTTGGCGGCGAGCCCCCACGCGACTGCACGAGTTCCTGTAGGCGCGACTTGTGATCGTCGCTGCCGGGCGTCGCACCCGCCAGCCGATCGCCGAACAGACGCCGCACGATGCCAACACACGCATCAAAGCCGGTGTCGCGGTACGCGCCCCCGATGACCGCTTCGAGGGCACACGCGAGGAGGCGCGGTTTCGAGCGCCCGCCCGTCTGCTCCTCGCCACGGCCGATCCGGAGCGCTTCCCCGATGGCGAGCTCCCGCGCCACTTCGGCAAGACTCGCCTCACACACGATGTCGGCCCGGCGTCTCGTGAGTTCGCCCTCATCGGCGCTGGGGAAGGCATCGGAAAGCAGCTCGCTCACGATCATGCCGAGCACCGAGTCGCCGAGAAACTCGAGGCGCTCGTTGTCGCGCACCGCCGCATCGCGCGCTTCGTTGGCGAACGAGCGGTGCGTGAGCGCTTCCTCAAGCAGGGCACGTTCACGAAAATCGTACCCAAGCGCGCGCTCAAAACCGTCGAGATCCTTCGACACCGCAAGAAAGTGTGACGGACTCCCCCCCGGGTGTCGATCGGGCCGCCCCCTCGCGAACACGCCAGCGCCACGGCCATTGAGATCACGCTCGGACAGCCGTAGAAACGAGCCATGCGCACCGGATCGTCCCCCGTCTCCGAACGCCTCCTCCGCGCTTCAAGCGAAGTCATGCTCCGGCTCCCGAGCCGGCTCCTCTCACGACTCGCCGGCGGCACCGTGACCAATCGACGCGGGCACTCGCTCGATCCCCAGGTGCACATGATCCTCGAGCTCAACCGCATGCTCGGCTTCCCCGAGCTCCACACCCTTTCGGTCGAGGAGGCGAGGCGGGAGAACGCGCGCACCATCCGCATTGTCTCACCACCGGCACCGCGCATGCACCGCGTGGAGGAGCGGCGAATCCCTTCATCCCACGGCGAGATTCCCGTGCGGGTCTACCACCCCGCCGCGACGTCGGGCACGCGGCCTGGCCTCGTCTACATTCACGGTGGCGGGTTTTGCCTGTGTGACCTCGACTCGCACGACGGCCTTTGCCGTGAGCTCGCACAGAAGGGCGACGCGGTGATCGTCTCGGTCGACTACCGCCTTGGGCCCGAGCACCGCTTTCCCGCCGCCGTGGAGGATTCCGTGGCCGCGTTCCGGTACGTGCAGGCCCACGCATCCGATTTCGGCATCGACGCAACGCGACTGGCGATCGGAGGCGACAGCGCCGGGGGCAACCTATCCGCCGTTGTCTGCCAGACCGCCCTTCGCGAGGGTTGGACGCCACCCTGCTTTCAGCTCCTCGTGTATCCGGCGCTCGAATGCGTCGAACGATCGGCGTCGCGCGAGGAGTTCCGGGACGGCTATTTCCTCACCGACCCGCTCATCGACTGGTTCCTCGCGCAGTATTTCGGGCCCGACGCCGATCGCACGCGGGTCGAGGCGTCCCCCGCCCGGGCCACGGATCTCCGCGGCCAACCCCCCGCGCACATCGTGGCCGCCGGGTTCGACCCGCTGCGCGACGATGCGGAGGCCTACGCCACACGGCTCGAGGCCGCCGGCGTTCCGGTGACGTACCAACTTGAACCGGGCCTCATCCACGGCTTCCTCCAGCTGGGCAACGTGATCGACGCGGCACGCGCTGCGAACGACCGCATCGGGCGCGCACTCTGGCGCGGGCTCCACGGCAACTAGTCGAGCCCAACCTGGGAACGCAGTCAGCGCTTTCGCGTGGGCGTCGCGTTCCGGGGGTCGTCGGGCCAATCGTGGCGGGGATAGCGGCGCATGAGTTGCTTGCGCAGGTCCGGGTAGTGCCGCGACCAGAACCCCGCGAGATCGGTCGTGACCTGCACGGCCCGGTGGTTCGGGGCAAGCAGGTGGAACACGAGGGGCTCACGCCCACCGCCCACCCGCGGCCCTCGCCGAGACCCAGGAAATCCTGAAGGCGCGATTCGATCCAAGGCGGTTTGCCGGACTCGTAGTTCACCGGCACCTTCGAGCGCCCCGGAAGGGAAACGAACGCCGGCGCAAGGCGCTCGACCTCGGCGACCTTCGCCCCGACGACGCCCCGGAGGAGCACGGCGAGGGAATGGGCTCGGAGGGCATCGAACGACGTGGCGTCACCCACCTGCGCACGCACCGCGGTACCGATCACGTCGTCCCCGGGAGCCGGAATGGAGGAGTCCGCCGATGCCGCAAAGCGCCAGCGCCGGATGAACGCCTCCGCCTCGTCGACATCAAAGAGGGCTCCCCAGCCCCGCGCGGCGACGGCTTCGAGGAGCACCGCCGTTGCCTCAGGCGACGGCTCCGCCGGGCGCTCGGAGGCGTCGAGCACCAGTCGGCCGTATCGGAGCTCGACCCGTCGGACCACGCGTTCGGTCTTCGCATCAAAGGCGAGCACCGCCGTCTCCTCCGCCGCATCGAGAAGCCACTCGGGTTCGATCGCGCTCGCCACCCTCACTACCGTGCCGCCGCGGGCACCGTCGTCGGCATCGATGGCAAGGAGAAACTCCGCCTCACGCACGACGCTCGACTCGGCGAGGGAGGCGCTCCCGCCGTCCCCAAACACCACGTCGCGACCGTTGGGCGTGCGCCGGCGCGCAACCCGGTCGCCAAAGCCAGTCAGGAGCGCCTGGCGAAGCGCATCTTCTTCATCCGCAAGCATGCGCGTGGGCTCCGCGGAGACACGCATGTCCCGCACGAGCTGATCGCGAACCCGGCGAGCGGCGTCGAACGCCTGTCCATCCACGTCGTGTGCGCGAAGGGCCCCTCGCCCACCGCCCTCCGCCTCGACACACTCGAACGCCTCGAGTCGTGCGAGGGCATCGGAGCTACCCGATTCGTGGGACGCCCCCCGCGCATCGCCGAAGCGTGTACGTGCCGCAAGGCGAAGCTCGCGTTCGGCGAGCACCGCCGCGAGGAGCGCGCCCCGGGCACCGGACCCGCGAGCTTCGGCCTCGAGCACCACGCGCGCGAGCCGTGGGTGGAGCGGAAGCGAAAGCATGCGGCGTCCGATCTCGGTCACGGCGCCCGACCCATCCACGGCCCCGAGGCGCCCGAGCAGCGCCTCGGCCGCCTCGAACGCGGGCGCCGGAGGCGGCTCGAAGTACGCGAAATCGCGGGGGCCATGGGCATGGAGGAGGAGCGCCGTTCCGGCGAGATCCGCGCGCCGAATTTCCGGCACGTCGCGGGGAGGCGCCGAGGCGAACGCGTGTTTGGTGTACAGGCGAAGGCACAGGCCCGGGCCCACGCGCCCGGCACGACCGGCGCGCTGGACGGCGGACGCCTGGGAGATCTGCACCGTGTCGAGGCGTGGCAGGCCGGTCCAGGGCGAGTGGCGCGCCACACGAGCGAGGCCCGAGTCGACCACCGCCGTCACCGTCGGGATGGTGAGCGATGTTTCGGCGATGTTGGTCGACACGATCACCTTGCGACGCGCGCCCGGGCGCACCGCGCGGTCCTGCTCCGCGACGGGCAGATCACCGTGAAGCGGCACGAGATCGAGTTGGTTCGCCCGCGCGAAGTCGCCGAGCGTCTCGATGGCTCGCCGGATCTCGGACGCCCCTGGAACAAAAACCAGAACGTCCCCCGAAGCATCGCGGAGCACGGCCTTTCGCACCGCCGCCGCCACCTGTTGCTCAAGGGGGCGGGTGTCGGGCGCGTCGAGGTGCTCCACCTCCACCGGGAATGCGCGACCCTCCACGTGAAGCGACGGGGCCCCGAGGAACACCTCGAGGGGCCCCGGGTCGAGCGTGGCGCTCATGACACAGACGCGCAGATCGGGCCGTCCGTTCCGGCGCAGGGCTTCGACCCAGCCGAGCCCAAGATCACCGTCGAGGTTTCGCTCGTGGAACTCGTCGAACACCACCACGTCGACCCCGGCGAGCGTCGGGTCGGTCGTTAGGCGCCGCACGAAAATGCCTTCGGTGACAAAGCGAAGACGCGTGCGCTTGGACGTACGGTCGTCGAATCGAACGGTGTAACCCACCTCGTCACCGAGCTTGGTTCCCCGTTCGTCGGCCACGCGCGCTGCGGCCATGCGCGCGGCGAGACGGCGCGGTTCCACCACCCAAACCTCACCGTCGCCCGCCGCGTCCATGAGCGCGGGTGACACACGCGTGGTCTTTCCCGCGCCCGGTTCCGCCGTAAGTACCAAGGCGCCCCGGGTGCGCACCTGCGCGACAATGTCGGGAACGCGCGCGTCGACGGGTAGCGAGGGCAGGTTCGGCACGATACCTTTCGAAGACTATGTCGAAACTGGCTTGGATGGGCGCGGTGCTTTGCCTCGGCGGTTGCGTGCTGGCAAAGGACGACGGCAACGACGGCATCAAGACCGACGATTGGGATTACCCGAACGTGGCGCCCCTCGATTTCGGCCAGGCCCTCGACGCACCCATCGCCAATTGCGCGCCGACGCCGCCCACCCCGACGGGGGACCCCTACGAGGACTGCGTCACACGCATCAACCAGCTGCGGTGGGAGTGCCAGAAGTACCCGCCGCTCGAGCGTTGGCCCGAGGGTGAAGGCTGCGCCGACCAGCACGCCGAGTACGACAGCACGGCCACCGAGTACCACGCGGGCTTCGCCGCCGTGATCTGCAAGCCCGGCGGCATGGCGCAGAACGAATGCCCGGGGTGGGACAGCAAAGAGATGATCCGCGCGGACTGCATGCAGCTCATGTGGGACGAAGGGCCGGGGGAGGACTTCCACGCCCACGGTCACTACCTCAACATGACGAACCGCTCGTTTACGCACGTCGCGTGCGGGTTCTTCACCACGCCGGGCGGCGACGTCTGGTCCGTCCAGAACTTCTACTAGCTCAGAACCGAACGAAGCTTGCACAACGTCCGTGCTCGGCGCGGGCACTTGAGGCGCTTCGCGCACCTGCTAGGCCTCGGGCACACGTGCCGCGCCTCGAGCGCGAACGGCTTAGAGGGGTGTGCCAATGCAACGAAGGTCGATCGGTTGGGTGTGCGCCACGGCGGCGATTCTCGCGGGGTGCACGGCGTCCGTGGGCGCCGGCGGAAACGGCTCAGGCGACGGCAAACGCGCGCTCTTCGGGGGCGGCAAATTCGACTCGTCGCTCGAAGGTCGCATCTGCGCCGACGCCGGGCTCCCCGAGGGATGCGACGTTTGCGAGGCGAACGGCTACTACGGCGACGGCGAGTGCGACACCTTCTGCTCGAACCCCGACTCCGACTGCGGTGGTGCGTGCGCGGACGACGGTGACTGCCCGCAGATCTACTGCATCACGACCCCATGCCCGCAGTACACGTGCCGCAGCGGTCAGTGTGTCCAACAGACGGGATGCGAAGCGATGGATGCGTATTCGCCGGACGACCAACGCCTGTGTGGCGCGTTCTTCGGCGTGGCGTGGAATGGCGCCGCCTGCGTCGGCCTGACGGGCTGTAGCTGTGTCGGCGCGGACTGTAACGCCCTGTTTGGCACCGTCGAAGAGTGCGAAGCGGCGCGTTCAAGCTGCATTCAAGGCTCGCCCTGCGCACCGCAGCAAGCCGCAGGCACGGGCCTTTGCGAAGCGATCGTTGGCGTGTTCTGGGACGGCCAAGACTGCGTCGCGGCCTCCGGTTGCCGGTGCGAAGGTGCGGATTGCGGCAATGGCTACGTGGACATCGCGAGCTGCGAAGCGGAGCACGCCGCCTGCGGGAACCAACAGGACGACTGCGTGGTCGGCGGCTGCTCGGGTCAGCTCTGCTACGACCCCGCCATCGACGGCGGCATTACCACGTGCGAATGGCGCGAGGAGTACGCCTGCTACGCGCAGGCCACCTGCAAGCGCCAACCGAGCGGCCAGTGTGGCTGGACGCAGACCCTGGAACTCCAGATGTGCCTGAGTTCGAGCAGCTGCCCGACCCTCTCGCCGCCTTCCCCGAATTTCTGCGGACAGAACGGTCCGAACCCGATTCCCAACTACGACGAGAACGGCTGCGTGACGGGCTACGAGTGTCCGAGCACCACCGACTGCCGCTCAAGCGGCTGCGGAAGGGGCTCAAACTGTTCGTGGTGCTGGGGAAGCTATGCGTGCCTCCCGGACGGCGCAGTCTGCTGACCGACGTACCGACAGTTACCTGGTGAGCTTCCGGTACTTGATGCGCGTCGGAACGTCCGCCGCATCGCCAAGGCGGCGGCGACGGTCGGCTTCGTAGTCCTGGTACGAGCCTTCCATGAACACGATCTGGCTCTCGCCCTCGAACGCCAGAATGTGCGTCGCCACGCGGTCGAGGAACCACCGGTCGTGGCTCACAACGAGCGCGCACCCAGGAAATTCGAGGAGAGCCTCCTCAAGCGAGCGGAGGGTTTCCACGTCGAGGTCGTTGGTCGGCTCGTCGAGGAGAAGCACGTTCCCCGCCGTCTTGAGGAGCTTGGCAAGGTGCACTCGGTTGCGCTCGCCACCCGACAGGTTCTTCACGAGCTTCTGCTGATCGCTTCCCTTGAAGTTGAACCAGCCACAATAGGCGCGCGCGTTGATCTCGCGCTTGCCAACCGCAACCGTGTCGCTGCCGCCGCTGATCTCCTGGTAGACCGTCTTCGACCCGTCGAGGGTGTCGCGGTTCTGGTTCACGTAGGAGAGCTTCACGGTCTCGCCGATCTTCACTTCGCCCGCGTCGGGCTTCTCCTCACCGACGATCATCTTGAAGAGGGTCGTCTTGCCGGCGCCGTTCGGACCCACAATGCCAACGATGGCGCCGCGGGGGATCTTGAGGCTCAGGTTGTCGAGGAGGAGCTTGTCGCCGAAGGCCTTGGTCACGCCCTCGAGGTCGATGACAAGGTCGCCGAGGCGTTCGCCTGGCGGGATCTGCACCTCGTTGTCGGGCTTGCGTGAGTTCGCCGCCTCGGTCACCAGGGCCTCGTAGGCCTGCACGCGCGCCTTGCTCTTCGACTGCCGGGCCTTGGGCGATTGGCGCACCCACTCGAGCTCCATGGCAATCTTCTTTTTCCGCGCCGTCTCCTGCTTTTCCTCCTGCTCGAGGCGCTCGCGCTTGGAATCGAGCCACGCCGAGTAGTTTCCCTTGAACGGCAGCGCCTTCCCGTTGTCGAGCTCGAGGATCCACTCGGCCACGTTGTCGAGGAAGTAGCGGTCGTGGGTGACGCACACGATGGTGCCCGGATACTTCTCGAGGTGCCCTTCAAGCCACGCCACGGTCTCGGCATCGAGATGGTTGGTGGGTTCGTCGAGCAAGAGCAGGTCGGGCTTCCGGAGAAGGGTCTGGCAAAGCGCGATGCGGCGACGCTCGCCGCCCGAAAGCACCTTCGGGTCCGCGTCGGGTGGCGGCAAACGCAGTGCGTCCATCGCGAGCTCGAGCGCGTGATCGACGCTCCAACCGTCCACGGCGTCGATCTGATCCTGGAGCTTGCCCTGGCGCTCAAGCACGGTGTTCATCTCGTCGTCGCTCATCGGTTCGCCGAGCTTCATGCTGAGGTCTTCGAACTCCTTGACGAGGGCGCGGGTTTCCTTGACCGCCTCTTCCACGGCCTCCTTGACGGTCTTCGCATCGCCGAGGTCGGGTTCCTGGGGCACGTACCCCACCGTCGCGCCGGGACGAAGCCACGCTTCGCCAACGAACGTCTTGTCGACGCCCGCCATGATGCGAAGGATCGTGCTCTTGCCGGTGCCGTTCACACCGATCACGCCGATCTTGGCGCCCGGCAGGAACGACGGGTAAACGTTCTCGACAACCTTCTTGTCGGGCGGGTGGACCTTCTTGAGGTCCTGCATCGTGTAGATGTAGTCGGCCATGGTTCTCCGGAGGGAATTCGGGTTGGGGGGCTAGTTCTTCGCCGCGCCGGTCTTCTTCGCCTTCTTCGGAGCGAAGTACGCCTCGACCCCGGGCGCCTGCTTCTCGACGAGGGCTGCGCAGAGGCGAATCTTTTCGCTCGCGATGGCAAGCGTGCGCGGACCGCCAAGCAGGTCGGCGACCTTCGGCCCAAAGAAGCGCTCGACCTCTTCGGCAAGGTCGATCGAGCAATACGAAGCCGTGTAGCGCGGCGCGCCACCCGCGGCATCTTCGGTCGCGCGCTCCACGTAGCGCTTCCAGTTCGTCTGGAGCCACTTCCACGCATCGGCACGCGTCTCCGGCATGGTCATTTGCGGCCCGAGGAGCGACCGAATCTCATTCAGATGCACGCGCTCGTCGAACACGAGCGCCCGCGCGTGGGCCGCAAGTTCCGGGTCCTTCACCGAACCGATGCTGCCCATGAGCACCGCGCGAACCGTGGAATCGCTCGAACCGAGGGCGCGCGTCACGACGGTGTTGAAGAAGGCCGCGTCACCCTCTTCGATGGCCACCGTCACCACCGTGTCCGCAAGCGTTGGATCCACCGCCTTCGGGTCCACGGCGTCCGTGCCGATGTAGGCACGACCACGCTTCGCGGCCTCGGCACGGACCTTCGGGTCCTTGCCAATGCGCGCGAGAAACTGCGCGAGCTGCGCGCGCAGGATGATCTTCTCGCCATCTTCGCCGGCCTTCGCCGTCCACCCGAGCCGCTGAAATGCGCCCGAGTAGAGCTTCCGTGCCTGGGCCTCGACGGCCGCACGCGAGTCGCCCTCCGTCATGTTGAGCCACGCGTCCGAAAGCATGCCCATGGGCGCCGTCATGACGGTGCGCTCCGTGTCCTTCGCGAGGACGGGCATCATCGAATACACGTCCTCCGCCTTCGCGTCGCCGCTGTGGAATGCGGCCTGGAGGCTGTCGGTCACCGCGACCCGTTCGCGCGCGCTGAGCTTCGCCCAGCCCTTGTCGCGCAAGTGCTTGAGGTCGTCGGAACCGAGCGCGAAGCGGAAGTACCCCGCCGCATCCACGTTCGGCATGACCCACGACGGGCACGCGTCGCCCTCAAGCGCCACGGACTGCGTCGCCTCGGTGATGAGCGAGCAGGTCTGCTTCGGCTTGCCCTTGACCTCGTAGCGAACGCACACGGGCACCTGCCACGTCGCGCCTCGATTCGCCTTGGAACCGAGGGGCAAGTAGCGCGACTGGGTCACGGTGAGCGCCGGCGCCTGTTTCGCCTCGCAGGAAAGCTCCACGCCGAGGAGCGGCACGCCCGGCTGAAACAGGAAGGTCTTGAACGGCGTCGCCACGTCACGCTCCGCCGCCTTGCTGAGTGCCGCGAGGAGATCCTCGTAGGTCGCGTTCCCGAAACGATGGTCCGCCATGTACTGGCGGATGCCCTTTTGGAACACGGGCGGCGTCACCCATGTTTCGAACATGGCGAGCACACCGCCTCCCTTGCTGTAGGTGATCCCGTCAAATGCGTTCTCAATGTCGTGGTTGCTCTCGATGGGTTGACGAATTTGGCGCGCGTTGGCGAGCGCATCGAGGTCCATGGCGTTCTCGACCCAGTGGAGCTCGTTCATCGGCGCCTTGTCCTCAGGATGAACCGCGTCGATGGCCTTGGTGCCCATCCAAGTGGCAAACGCCTCGTTGAGCCAGATGTCGTCCCACCACTTCATGGTCACGAGGTTGCCGAACCACTGGTGAGCGAGCTCGTGCGCCATGACGTAGCCAAAGCCGCGACGCTGCAGCTCCGTCGTCGTGGCTGGATCGAGGAGAAGCAGCTGTTCGCGGAAGGTGATCATCCCCGCGTTTTCCATGGCGCCCGCGGCAAAGTCCGGCACCGCGACGATGTCGAGCTTGTCGTACGCGTAGGCAATGCCGAAGTAGTCCTCGAGGGCCGCGACGATGGCGGGCGTGTGCTTGAGCGCGTACTCAAGGCGGGCGCCCTGCCCCTTCACGGCGATGCCACGGAAGGGAAGCGGCTTCGTGCGCACGGAATTCGCCGGGATCGGCGGCGCTTCGACGATGTCGAGGGGCCCCACGGCCATGGCAATCAGGTACGTGGGGAGCTTCTCCGTCGGCGCGAACTCGAGGTGCTTGCTGCCGGCGGCTCCCTTGGTCTCTTTGACGAGAAGCGTGTTCGTCGCGGCGCGCTGCGTCGCCGGAACGTCGAGCGCGATGCGGAACGGCGTCTTGAAGGCGGGTTCATCGAAGCACGGGAACGCTTTTCGCGCCGAGATGGCTTCGAACTGTGTGAAGACATAGTGGGCGCCACCCACTTCCACGCGGTAAAGGCCTTCGAGACCGCTCGAATAGGCCGCGTTGAACTCGAGCTCAAGGGTTGCGGCGCCGGCGGGCACGGGCTCGGAAACCGCCACGCGCGACACACCGTCCTCGAGCACCGGCTCCCAGCGCGATTCGCCCACGGGCTCGCCGTCCACGAGCACCTTCGCCGAAGTCACCGTGATATCGCGGCCGTGCATCCAGATGTTCGCGCGCGGCTTGTCGAGGATGAGGCCGATGCTCACGCGGCCGCTGAACCGTTCGGCCTCCGGATCAATGGAGAGCGAGACGACGTACTCCGTCGGGCGCACGTCCGTCGGCAGCTGGCCGTGGGGCGCGTCCTCGCCGTCGACGACGACCTTGGCCGTGACGGGGGCGGGCTTCGAAGGCGCCGAAGCGCAACCGCCGAGGACGAGGAAAAAGGCGAGACCGAATCCAATCGAACGCATCATGGCGGCGGCTCTACCACACCCCGTCGAGCCTTGCCCATCCGGGACCCGTTCGCCCCGCGGGAGGGGAACACGCCACCGGCGAATCCGCTCAGTTCTTCGTGTAGAGGCCCTGGAGCCGGTCGCCGTAGCGGTCGAGCACCACCCGACGCTTGAGCTTGAGCGACGGCGTCAACATGTCGTTCTCGGTGGTGAAGTCCTCGCCGATGAGCGCGAAGTTCTTCACGCGCTCGAACTGTTTGAACTGGTCCGAGTGCTTGGCGATCTCCGTATCGATGAGCGCACGCACCTTTTGATCCTTGAGGAGTGCCTCAAGGTCGCCGCCGTGGACCCCCTCCGACGTCGCCCATTGTTTCACGGCCTCCGGATCAACGACGACGAGCGCCACGTTGAACGGCTTGTTGTCGCCATAGACCATGACGTTCGTGATGAACGGAGAAAGCTTGAGTTGCTCTTCGAGCGGCACCGGCGCCACGTACTTGCCGTTCTCAAGCTTGTACTGCTCCTTGATGCGACCCGTGATGAACACGAAGCCCTCGTCGTCGATGTAGCCCATGTCGCCGGTGCGAAAGCCGCCGTCATCGGTAAACACCTTGGCGTTCTCGTCGGGCAAATGGTGGTAGCCCTTCATCACGTTGTGGCCGTGGACGACAAGTTCGCCATTCGACGACACCGTCACCTCCACGCCCGGGATCGGTCGACCCACGGAGCCAAGTTTCCGTGAACCCGGCCAGTTCGCCGTGGCGATGGGGGACGTTTCGGTCAGGCCATACCCTTCGTAGACCGTGATGCCGAGGTTATCGACGAACTCGGCGACCTCCTTGGCGATGGCCGCGCCGCCGCTGAAGGCGTACTTGAGGCGGCCGCCGAAGCGCGCACGAATCTTGGAGGACACGAGTCGATCGAGGAGCGCGTACTTGAGCTCCACCACCAGTGAGGTCTGCCCCTCCTGCGCGAGCTTCCGGCGCAGGGCGGCGTTCGCCATGGTGGCTTCAAACAAGGCCTTCTTCACGCCACCGTCGGCCTCAACCTTCTTGTGCACGGCCTCGTAGATGCGATTGAAAATGCGCGGGACGCTGAAGAGGAGCGTCGGCTGAACCTCGGCGAGGTTCTGCACAATCTTTTCCACCGCCTCGGCGATGCCCATGGACGCGCCCATGGAGAAGAGCGCATGGAGCTCCACCACCTGCCCGAACGAGTGGGCCCACGGAAGAAACGAGAGCGATCGGTCGTCCCGCTCGATGGGGAACACCGCGTGGATCGCGCTCACGTTCGACGCGATGTTCGAATGCGTGAGGAGCACGCCCTTTGGATTGCCCGTCGTTCCCGACGTGTAGATGTAGTTGCAGACGTCCTCGGGCTCCGAGTCGACAAGCGGCGCCGGGTTTGACGCGCCGCGCTTGAGCACCTCGTCGAATGACAGGGCCGGCGCCTTGGCTGCGCCGAGCACGATGATGTGCTCAAGCTCCGGCGTTTCCGCTTTGTGGGTAAGGAGGGCATCGGCGATCCCCTGGTTGCCGACGAGCACCGCCTTCGAACCCGAGTCCCGAAGGATGTACGCCCACTCCTTCGAGTGCTGCGCCTCGTACATCGGCACGTACGCCGCGCCGAGCGTGTACGTCGCGTAGGCGCCGACGGCCCACTCCGGGCGGTTGTTGGCGATCACGGCGACCCGATCGCCACGCTGGACGCCAAGGGACGCGAGCCCGCCCCGAAACCGTTCCACCTGCTCCCCGAACGCGCCGTAGGTTGACCACTCGAAGGCGGTGCCCCGTTTGACGCCAAACAGCGGGCAGTTCGCGTAGCTCGCCATGCTTCGGCGGTAGATGTCGGTGACGGTTCGGAAGGTGGGTCGGAAGTCGTTCATGGGGCGATGATTCGAGGGAAAACGAGCCTATCGGCTCCGGCCACCGCCTCCAAGCCGACCCGGGCGAAGCGGGTATTTCGACGGACGCGTGGCACCTATGTGACAATTTTGTCTGAACCGCGCCAAACGGGATCGGTTACCGGGGACACCCAAAGACGCTTTCCTATCTAATTACAGATGGTTACGTCGTTGGCCCAATCCTTGTATCAACACCCATCCACGGTTCGGCGCGAACCGATCTCGAAATTGGAGTACATCATGGAATTCATTCGTAAATATTTGCTTCTTAGTGCCCTCGGGGCGGCGCTCGCGCTGGTCGGGGCCGGTTGTGATGATGGCAACGACGGCGACAAGGACGCGGCGGTCCAGGAAGACGGCGGCGACGTGGACAGCGGCAACACCGAAGACGGCGGCGACGTCGATGCCGGTGAGACCGATGGCGGCGACGCTGGCTGATTCACATCGCCTGTGAACGTTGGAAAAGGGCGGCCCCAACCGGGGTCGCCCTTTTCGTTTCCGTCGCGCGCGCTTCGACGGGCAGGCGCGGGCCGGGTCAGCCGCCGGGTGAAAACACGATGGGGAACGCGGTCGCGGATTCCTGACCCGACGCCGGGAACACCCACTTCTTTACCGCCGACTGCATGCACGTGCTGAGGCCCGGAAGATCGGCGCCGGCGATCGTCACCGACGTTACGCGGCCGCTCCCGCCGATCCGCAGCGTGACGTTCACGCGAATCGCGGAGGTGGCCGCAACGCCGCGCAGCGACCTCGAGTAGCACTGCTGGAGCTGCGCTTTGTTCTTCGTGACCACGGAGCTGATCTGCTCCGCGGTGAGCGGACTCGACTGCTTGGTCGCACGATCCGACGTGTCCTTCGTGCCGATGTTCGAAAAGCTGCCGCCCGTTCCGCCACTCATGGCCGCAAGACGTTTGCGGTCCTCTTCGGAGAGCTCGGGTTGCTTTGTGGCGGCTGTGGTGGTCTTCGTCGACTTGCGTGTCGAACTGGATGCGCCCTTCGAGTCGGTCTCTTCCTCGACCACGGGCTCCGTGTTCTCGACGACGACATCCTCCGGCAGCACCACGGCGCCTTCCTTCTGCGGCACAACGTCTTCGGCCTTCGCCGGAACGCCTTCCTCCTTGGTCGCCTCCGGGACCGGCTGGGCGACGGGCGCGAGGAACTTCGTGCCGAGAATGAACGCGAGCACAACACCGGCGCCGCCGGCCATGGCGATGCCCATCCATGCGGCGACGGGGAGTCCCTGTCGAACGATGACCTGCTGCGGAGGCTGGGGGCCCGGCGCATCGAAGACGCCCGCGGGCGGAACCGACGCGTGCGCCGCAGGCGCGGGCCCCGGGTCCTGCACGAGGGCGGTCTCGGCACTGCCGCCGACGCCCATGTCCGCGGCGTAGGGGAGCGAGGTCTCGGGCGCGGTCTCCGCCGACGGCTCGAACGCCGGCGCCGCCGCGCCGCCGAGGCGGCCGCCGATGGGCATCGGAACGACGTTCGAACGGCTCGCCGTTGCCCGGAGCGCATCGCCGGCGCGGTGGGGATGCGGCGTGGGACGGCTGCCGATCTGCCGCGCGGGCCCCTGCGCACGCGCGGGCCCGGTGGGCGGCGACTTTGCGATGGGCGGCGGCGCGGGCCGGGACGGCTGCGCCTGCCGAAGGAGCGCGGCCAAGTCCGGCACTTCGCGGAGCGGACGCCAGTCGTCGAAGCCCTCGCGCCACACGAGGCTGGTTTCCGTGACGGCCCCGGCACCGATCTTCCGCAGAATCTCCTGGCGACCGATGGGACCCACGGGCACGTCGTTCACGGCGACATGCCACTGGTCGATGGCTTCGTTTCGCGACGGCTGTGCCGGAGACGGCGCGCCCGGTCGCGTCGAAATCTGTCGCCGGAACCCCGCACCGAGCGCCGAACTCGAGCCCGTGGCCGCGCCGCGGGCCGGCTGCTGGACCGAACCCGGTGACGAAGGCGCGCCCACGCGACGGGACGCGGGTTCGCCGGAAACCGGACGCTGGGGCATCCGCATCCCCGGGCTCTCGGGAAGGCGCTGCGAACCGGTGTTGCGTGCGGGGCTGGGGGCCGGCTCCGCCGCGGGCGGGCGCACGCTCGGGCCGGCGGGGTTCTGCCCATCGATCACGATGTCGTACGCGCACTTGCGGCACTTCATGCGCAGCACACGACCGTTCACCTTTTCATCGGCGATCTGGTACTTCGAGCCGCAATTGCTGCACAGGAACTTCATCGCCGACCCACCCGCGCCGTGCGCGGATTCGAACCCAACGGATCTCGCACTATTAGAGGAGCGCCATCAAGTGTTCTTTGATCCCGCGCCGCGTGTCTTCGTCCGGCGCGGAACCGATCGCCCGCTCCCACATTTCGACCGATTTGTGCTTGAAACCGGCCATTTGATACAGAACCGCTAGGTTTTTGAGCGCCGAGTAGTGACGCGGTGCCAGGTCCACGGCGGCCTCGAGTTCGTGGATGGCCTCAAACACTTTTTCCTGCCGCCCGAAGACGAGACCCAGGTGGTAGTGGAGCTTGAAGGAAAGGGGATCGGCGCCGAGACCACGCCGGAGGACTTCGACCGCCTCGTCCACCTTCCCGGCCTGGTACGCCGCGATGCCTTGCTCGAGGCAGGCTTCCGCCTCGGCGGAGAGTTTCTCCGCCGGCTCGCCGCGCAGCCCCCGCGGATCACGCCCCGCGAGGGCGGCGTTCACGCGCTCCATCACGTCGTGAATCTGGAACGGCTTTTCGATGAAGGCGTCGACCCGATACGACTGGATCAGATCCTCGGCCACGCGCCAGCCACGGTAGATGGCGCTGATCATGATGATGGGGATGTGCCCATAGCGACGGCTCCCCTTGAGCCGGCGACAGATCTCGAAGCCGTGGATCTCGGGAAGCATCGCGTCGAGGAGGATCAGGTCGGGCTCTCCGTCGCGCACCATTTCGAGGGCCTCCACGCCACGCCCCGCTTCAATGACGTCGAAGTCATTTTTCTCGAGGATGCGGCGCAAAATCACGCGAATATCAGGCTCGTCGTCCACCACGAGCACGCGCTTCTTCGTCGTGCGTGGAATCGGCTCACCTGTCGATTTCGCCTTCGAGAGGCCTCCCTGCGAGGGCAAGGAAGGCACCGCCTGCTCGTCCGCGCGCACGGGCCGCGAAAGCATCCCCCACGGTGAAGGCGAGGGCCCGGACACGGCCTTCACGACCGGTGGCGACGACGGCGGTATCGACACGCCGATGCTGCGGCGCGCGGCGCTGAGCGACGTGCGTGTACCGATGGCGGCCGCGGCCACGCCGAGCGCCTTGACCGCGGCCTTCGGAACATCGGGGCCGACGTAGTGGCTCTTCCCCTGCTCGGCCATCTGGTAGACGACGGCAATCACGGCGTTCAGATCATCATCGAGCGCCACATGCGGCAGCACGCGGCGCCCCGTCACGAACTCGATCTCTTCCACGATCCGTCGGTTGTTCGGATCCGCCATGGCGAGCACGAGTTGATCCGGCGTGATGTTGACCGGAAGCACCGTGTGCTGACGCGCGATGTCCTGCGGAATCAAGCCGAGGTGTTCGAGTTCAAGCACCGTCTGGCGCATGTCGATGGCCGGGATGCCGTGCTGTTCGGCCAATGCCTTAAGCAGATCGCTCCGGTGGAACTTGCCCGTGCTCGCCGCGACGGAAGCGAGCCGGCGGCCGGGGTTCGCGCGCTGCTCCGCTAGGAGGGCGTCGAGCTCCGCCTGGGTGACGACGCGCTGCTTGAGGAGGATCTTGCCGAGCCTCCGCCCATTTGAATCGTCTTCCATTCGGAGGGCGCTCGCCGCGGATCGCGGCGCAACTCGGCAATGCTACCGTGGCCGCGGAGGCACGGGCAATGACGTGCCCTTTTTGGGCTACATGCCCGAGAGGATCTTGAACGACTCGCCCGTGCGCTTGAGCACCATGCGATTGTCGTCGAGCCGTCGTACGGCGCGCTCACCCTCGGGCGTCTTCACGCGGAAGCTGCCGGTGTAGGTGTAGTCCACCACCACGCGGTCCTGCACGTACTGAACTTGGCGATAGCGAATCTCGTAGCGCGCCTGAATCAGGTTCTCGTTCCAAAGCGAGAGCTTGTCGCGGAGCTGCTTGAAGTCCACGTCGTCCGCGGCGTCTGGGGTCCCGTTGTCGTCGAAGTAATCGGCGGACGCGAGGGACATGAGCTTCGCCACGTTTCGCGCTTCGACGGCCTTCCGATACTCCTCGGTGAAGTTCACCACCGCGCGGTTCTCCGACGTGTCCTCCACGTCCGTGTTCGGAATCATGGAAGCGCCGCACGCGGCACTGAAGCACGCGAGACCCGAGAGAAGGAGCCGATGCATGAGGTTTCGAACAACGGGACGCATGGTTCTATTCCACCGCCAAGGTACCCGCTTTCACTCGAATGTCACAAGAACAGCGCGGGACTCGACGCTCGCGCCTTCGACCACCGCCACGTTCCGAATGCGACCGGCGCGCGGCGCGCGGATTTCGTTCTCCATCTTCATCGCTTCGATGACGACGAGCGGCGTGCCGACCTCCACCGTGTCCCCCGCTTGGACGCGAACGCCCACGACGCGCCCCGGCATCGGCGCGCGCACGTCGGCCGCCGCCCGCCCCCCCGCCGTGTCGCGACCACCGCGCAGGCCGCGATCGACATCCACGCGCGTTTCGAGACGGTGCGAACCGAGGGCCACTTGCCGTGCGTCGCTGGGCCCGCCCACCGCGAGATCGAGGCTCTTTCCGTCCACGAGCACGTGCACGCCACCGGGCACCGCCTGCGCATCGACAACGTGCGTCCGCCCGTCGGGGAACACGACCGTCAGCCGACCGTCGCCGCTCGGTTTGGCGACGAGCTCGACTTCGCGATCGCCAACGGTCACGAGCAGCTTCATGCCGAAGCGTGTAGCGAGGTCCGACGGGCGGCGTCAAGCGTGACGCGATCCCCGAGCGGCACGCCCTACCCGAGCCCGTAGTCTTTGATCTTGTAGAGGAGTGCGCGGTGCGAAATCTCGAGGAGCTTCGCCGCGGCGGTGCGGTTGCCCTTGGTTCGCTCGAGGGCCTTGCGAATCAGCGTTTCCTCGATGTGACGCGACGTCTTCTTGATGGAGAGCTCGCCCGAATCGAGGGCGGAGCTCACGGGGTCACTCGGTTCGCGCACGCGGTCGGGCAAGTCCTCCGAACGAATGAGATCCTGCTCGGCCAGCACCACGGCGCGCTCGAGGGTGTTTTCGAGCTCGCGCACGTTGCCTGGCCACGGATAGTCGAGGAGCAGTCGCCGAACCGAGCCGTCCACCCCGCGGACGCGGGTGCCGAGCCGCGTGTTGCAGCGCTCGATGAAGTGCTCCGTGAGAAGCAAAATGTCGTCCCTCCGCTCACGGAGTGAAGGAACACGCACCTGGAGAACATTCAGGCGGTAGTAGAGATCCTCGCGGAATCGGCCCGCTTTCACCTCCGCTTCGAGGTCGCGCACGGTGGCGGTCACCACGCGGACGTCCACGTCGACGTCCTTCGTGTCACCCACGCGCCGGATGCTGCCCTCCTGAAGGGCGCGGAGGAGTTTGACCTGGAGGGCGAGGGGAAGTTCGCCGATCTCATCCAGAAACAGCGTGCCCCGGTGGGCCTCTTGAAAGAGGCCGATCTTGTCGGAAACGGCATCGGTGAACGCGCCGCGGCGGTGACCAAAAAGCTCGCTCTCGAGGAGCTGTTCGGGAATCGCGCCGCAGTTGACCGCGACGAAACGCTCGTCCTTGCGAGGTGAGTGGTCGTGGAGCGCGCGCGCCACCAGCTCCTTGCCCGTGCCGCTTTCGCCCTGGATGAGGACCGTGGTCTTGTACTCGGCCGCCTTCTCGATGGTGCGGAAGACGCGCTCCATGGCGTCACTCTTGCCGAGCATCCGCCCGAAACCATGGGTGCGTCGCACCGCTTCCTTGAGGGCTCGGTTCTCCCGGCGGAGCGACTCCCGCTCTTCGGCCTTTCGGAGGGCGAGGAGCACTTCGTCCTGCTTGAAGGGCTTCGAGACGTAGTCGTAGGCCCCCGCCTTCATGGCCTCGATGGCCAAGTCCACGGAGCCGAAGGCACTCATGAGGATCACGGTCGCGTCGGACGATCGGGCGCGGAGCGACTCGATGAGCTCGATTCCGCTCATGCCGGGCATGCGCACGTCCGCGAGGACCACGTCGGGGTCGAAGGAGTCGAGGCGGGCCAGGGCGTCCTCTGCGCTCCTCGCCGTGTCGATCTCATATCCCTGCTTTTTCAGAAGGGTCGCCAGGACGAGTCGGATATTTTCCTCGTCGTCGACGACCAAGACACGACGCATGGCTCCTCCGCAACGAATTCATACCCATTTTGGATAACCACGCAATTTTTTCAAGGATGGGGACGCCCGCTGTCGCGGTGGCTGGGGGAGCGGAGGTCCAATACATTGAGATTCACGTTTTGTTACGGCGACGGCGGGGGATATAGTGCGCCGGCTTTCACAGGGACGTCAGGAGGACACACGATGACCATGGGCACGATGGCCAAGGGCCGAATTCTTAGGGCGGGCGCAATCCTCGGTGCGGCGATGGCCTTGGCCGGGTGCCTCCAGCGGGATTTGGCCGCGCTGATTCCGTGCACGGTCTCGGGCGTTGTTCAGAAGGTGAACGTGGAGAACGTCGACAAGGTCGACTTCCTCTTCGTCATCGACAACTCGGGCTCGATGAAAGCCGAGCAGAAGAAGCTCCAGACGCAGCTGCCGCACCTTGTCGAAGTGCTCGCGAGCGGCGACCGCGACGGCGATGGCAACCAAGACTTCCCGCCGGTGAAGAACCTCCGCATCGGCGTGGCCACGGTGGACCTCGGTGTTGGCAGCTTCACCGGACAGGCGAACGGCGCGTGCGACGAGATCGGCGATGACGGCCTGCTCATCACGCGCACGGGCGACATCGATGGCTCGCCACCCCCGGGCTGCGGTGCCAATGGCTACGGCTCCGGACAGAAGTTCGTGGACTACGAGCCCGAATCGGCGACGGAAAACGCGAGCGACTTCGCGAACCGCGTTGCGTGCGTGGCGGTGGTCGGTGCTGGCGGTTGTGGTTTCGAGCAGCAGCTCGAAGCGCCGCTCAAGGCGCTCACGCCGGCGACTTCGTCGATCACGTTCGCCGGAGGCACGCAGGGCAACGGCGACGTCAACGCGTTCCTCCGCGAAGACTCGCTCCTCGCCATCCTTCTCGTGACCGACGAAGAGGACTGCTCGGCGGCCGATTACGACATTTTCAACGTCGAATCGAGCAAGTACCCGCTTCCGAACGGCGACTCGAATTACCACAACGTCCACTGCTACCTGGGCGAAGCGCCGGAGAAGGCGCTCCACCCCGTGCAGCGCTACATCGACGGCTTCCTCGCCCTTCGCCCGAACAACTCGGGCCTGCTCGTGTTCGGCGCCATCACGGGCGTTCCGCTCGCGTTCGACGACGGCGGCACGAGCTTCACGGACCTCCTCAAGGACCCGTCCATGTCGTACTCCGAGGTCCAGAAGGCCTCGAACCTTCCGTACGAGCTCAAGCCCGTGTGTGACGCGGGCGCAGACGGCGACGCGGCCCCCGCGCGCCGCATCGTGCAAGTGGCGCAGGGCCTCGACGCGGCGGGTGCGGGCGTAACCGTTCGCTCCATCTGCGCGCCCGACTACGCGCCGGCCCTCGACGCGATCATTCGCAAGATTGCCGACGCCCTCGGTGGCGCGTGCTTGCCCCGCAAGCTCAACCCGGACGCGGGCGGCAACGTGAACTGCGACGTCGTCGAGGTGCTCCCCTTGGGCGTCACCTGCGAGTCGCTCTCGGGCAAGGGACGCTCGTTCCTGCGCTCGGAGAAGATCGACGGCGAAAGCGAACCCCGCGAGGTGTGCCGCATCGCGCAGCTTCCGGCGATCAGCACCGGCGACGCGGCGGCGAATCCGCCGAGCGATCCGGGCTGGTTCTACGAGTTCGACGACGACGCCAACCCGAACGGCAATGGCGGCAACCCGACGGATCTTGAGAAGCGATGCGGCCAGGGTTCGCAGCGCATCAGCTTCGCGTCCGACTCGGAGCCGGGCACCGGCTCGCAGCTCCGGCTCGAGTGCTTGCAGCCCGTCGTGGGCTCGGCAAACGGGCAGGTGGACGTCGGCGAGGGCTGCTCGGCCCAGGGCGCAAACGCCATGTGCAACGCGGGCAGTTCGCTCGGTGCCGATCAGTGCCCGACGGACGTGTCGCTCGTGTGCGACCCGAAGTCGCTCACCTGGCAGGCGCCCTGCGACGACGACTCGGATTGCAGCCCCTTCGTCTGCGATACGACGCGCACCTTCTCGGACGGCACCGCCGCACCGAGCATCTGCGTGAATCCGACTTGCGGCTGATGCTGTGTTGATTGCATCGCCGCCGGACGGCGGTGATCGCGGAATTGGACCGTATCGTGACCCGGTGGGCGCGCGCGTTGCGCGGGCGTTTGTTAGCGCTTGGGTTTGTAGAGGCCGAAGAGGGCCTTTCGGCGGGCTTCGAGGAGCTTGGATTCGAGGGTGGCTGGGCCGAGGCCGGCGAAGGTGCCCTGGATTCGGTGCTCTTCGCCGGCGTCGGTCCGTAGGCGAAGTTCGTCGGGGCCGAGGGTCTGGACTTCCTCGAGTGCGGTCCAGGGGATCGTGGCGTGGCAGGACGGCAGATCGATGAGCAGTGCGTCGCGGCAAAGGGCAATGAAGCCGTCTTCGCCGATGACGCGCGTCAGGCCGCGGATGGCCCAGAGTGGACCCGCCGCCACCACGAGGAGCCCTGCGGAGATGCAGAGCACGCGAACGGGGCCCTCGAGGGAGAGCTCCGCGAAGCCGAGCCCCGCCACCAGCGAACCCGCGAGCACGATGAGTGCACCCCAGGCGAGGATGCCCTCGCGCGCCTTCGACGAATCAACCCGAAACCACTCGACGACGGGCCCGGCATTCACGGCGCCGTTCCGCTCGCATCCGTCGGGAGGAGCGCGCGCAGCCGGGCCACATCCGTGTTTGCGCGGTCGAGTTCCTCCGCGGCATCGAGCTCCGCGCGCGCACGCTCCCACTCGTGACGCTCGATCCACTGCTGGGCGCGGGTGAGTGCATCCTTCGCGGCCTCTTCGCGATCGTGGGATGTCTTCGTTTCGGTGGTGCCCGCGTCCGGCAAGGCAGGCACCGCGGCATCCGCAGGTGACGCGTCCGGCACCCTTGCGGCGGCGTCCCCGCGCTTCGGTGGTGCCGCGGGGCGGTGCGTTGGTCCCGCATCGAGGACCGCGCCCGCATCCACATCGACCGCTTCGGCTCCCTTGAGCCCAAGGAGCCATACGGAGGCCACGCCGAATGCGAGTCCGCCAATCACGAGAACCGTGAAGCTCATCCCCCGCGACGAAGCGCCCCTTTTCGGCATGGGGCCACGAAGATTCGAGGCACCGAGTGCCTCGAGGAGCGCGCCCGCAAGTGCGCCGACGGAACCGTAGCGAGCTTCGGGGTCCTTCGAGAGGCCGCGCATGACCACGCGATCGACCGCGGGGGGAATCACGACGTCCTTGACCACCATGCTTGGACGCGCGGGTTCTTCGTGGGCCACCTTGTGCGCGACCGCCACGGCGTCATCCCCCGGGAACGCGCGCATGCCGGTCACCACTTCGTAGACCACCGCCGCAAAGGAGAACTCATCCGAACGCGGGCTGTAGGTCCCCGAGCGGAGCGTCTCGGGCGCGGCGTAGCACGGTGTGCCGAGGAACTGTCCGTCCTTCGTGAGTGCGGCGTCCGGTACGCGGGCGATGCCAAAATCCGCCAATTTGAAGCGGCCATCCTCACCCACGAGGAGATTGTCCGGCTTGATGTCGCGGTGAATGATGCCCTGCGCGTGGGCGAGATCGAGGGCTTCGCCAATCTCCGTGACGAACGCCTCAAGACGCTTCGGACTGAGCGCCCCCTTCGCACGCACGAGCTCGCGGAGCGTCGTTCCGGGCACGTACTCGAAAACGAGAAACGGCCCCGCGTCCGGGTCTTCGCCGACGTCGTAGACCTGCACGATGGACGGGTGCTGAAGGCGCCCCGCGGCGCGTGCCTCGTTCTTAAAGCGCTCGATGTACCGGGCGACGGTGGGCGGATCGAGATCGAGGTTTCGCACGGTCTTGACCGCCACGCGACGACCGAGCTGCGGATCGCGCGCGAGGTAGACCGCACCCATGGCGCCCACGCCGAGGACCCGCTCCACCTCGTACCGTCCGATGCGTTTCGGTGTATCGCCCGCCATGGTCGCCCGCTTAGAGCCGGTGAAGCTTGACCGTATTGGGTCGTTCGGAAACCGGCCAGGCCACGACGAATGCGATGGAGTCGCCCGCCTTGGCGAACTGCTCACGGATCAGGAGCGCGGTGGCGAGGCGCAGGGTCTCCTGGGGATCCTCCGGCGGGATCTCGACGCGCGGCGTGACCCCCCACTCGAGGGCGAGCCGCTGCGCCACCTGGGGCGTAAAGGTGATGGCCACGATGGGCGAGCGCGGACGGTACTCGGAGAGCAGCCGCGCCGTGCGCCCTTCGCTCGTGAAGCAAACGATGCAACGCAGCGGGAGCACGAACGACATGAGCGCAGCGGATCGAGCCGCCGCATTGGCGAACTCCCACTCCCCCCACACGTTAACGATGTCGGGCTGCTGCGTACGGTGCGAGACACCCTGGATCCAGTCCGCTTCCACTTCGCGGACGATGGCGTCCATCATTTTCACGGCTTCCACCGGGTAGCGGCCCGACGCCGTTTCGCCACTCAGCATCACCGCATCCGTTCCGTCGAGGATGGCGTTCGCGACATCCGCCGCCTCCGCGCGCGTCGGCCGTGGATTGCGAATCATCGAATCGAGCATCTGCGTCGCGGTGATGACGATCTTCCCCCGCGCATTAACCTCGCGAATGATGCGCTTCTGGACGATGGGCACCTTCTCGGAGCCGAGCTCCACGCCAAGGTCGCCGCGCGCCACCATGGCGCCATCCGCCACGTCGGCAATGGACGAAAAATTCTCCACGGCTTCCGGCTTCTCAATCTTCGCGATGACGGGCACGCCCTTCGCGAGGGCCTGCGCCTCCCGCACGTCGGCCGCGGATCGCACAAACGAAAGGGCAACGTAGTCGACGCCGATCTCATCCACGGCGAACGCAAGGTCCTTCTTGTCCTTGTCGGTGAGCGCCGGGATGCTGAGGTTCACTCCGGGGAGATTGAGGCCTTTGTTGTTCGAGAGCGTCCCGCCGTCGACAACCTCGCAGTGCACCTCGTTCCCTTCCTTCGAGCGCACCACGAGCCGAAGGAGACCGTCGTCGAGGAGGACAGAATCGCCCACGCTCGCGTCCTTCGGGAGCTGGTCGTACGTCACCGAAACACGGGTCTCGTCCCCCTCCACCGCATCGGTCGTCAGGGTGAACATCGCGCCACGGACGAGTTCGATGGAACCAGCCTTGAATTTGCCGATGCGCATCTTCGGCCCGCAAAGGTCCGCGAGGAGCGCCACGGGGCGCCCCGCCGCCGAAGCCGCGGCGCGAACGCGCTTGGCCACTTCGAGGTGCGTGGCGTGATCCCCGTGCGAGAAGTTCAACCGCGCGCAATCCATGCCCGCGTGGATCAGTGCCCGGATCTGCTCGGGGGACTGGGAAGCGGGACCGAGCGTGCAGACAATTTTCGCGCGTCTCATGGGAGGCCTTTCTACCCCCGGAAGGAAGTAGCGGGAAGCGAATGAAGGGTGTAAACCTCGCGGACATGCGCGCAAGATCCCTGCTAATTTTGGCCCTGGGTTGCTCGATGTTGCTCGGCTGCGCCTACCCGCGCCGCTCGACCTCCCTCGGGGCCGTGGGTCGCTCGGTGGGAAGCGCCGACGCCCCGCCCGATGTTTGGCAGCTCAAGATCCGCTCCGCCCGCCTGCCGGCGCAGCGCCCCGGGAGCCTCGCCTGGGACGAGGACGGATCCGGACCCGACCCGTACGTGCGGATCTACCGCGGGAAGAACCTCGTCTTCGAAAGCTCGGTGAAGTCGGACACGACGGAACCTTCTTGGAACGAGACGCTCCCGAAGAACATCTGGCTCCCGCGCACCGAGGAGCTGCGCGTTGAGGTCTGGGATCGGGACGGCCTGAACTCGGACCCCGTGGGCGTCTGGCGTGGCACCGGCCTTCCCGCGACGGCGCTCGAAGACGCCGACGTGCGGCTCTCACTGTCGAACGACACGGTGCTCGAGTTCCGTGTGGAACGACCCGTCCCACACCAGGGCGTGGGGATCCGTCTCTACGAAGCGCAGAACGATTCGCTGGTGGTGCTCGAGGTGATTCGCCACTCCCCCGCGGGTCGCGCGGGCATCGAGCCCGGCGACCGCATCGTCGAGATCGGCGGGCGCCCCGTGGAAGAACTCGGCCCGGGCGGCGCGGCGAGCGCCCTCTCCATGGCCGCGCAGGACCACAGCGCCCTCGTCGTCATCCGTGACGACGGTCAGCAGCGAAACGTGCAGCTCGACGACGGTTACGTCTGGCTCCTGATGTGATCCGTCGCTTCCTTGGCGGCTGGCTATCCGTCTTCGGGGCCGCCCTGGCCCTTGCGCTGACGGACGCGGCATTCGTGCTCTACCGGTACGCGGGGGAGCCCGTGGCCGCGCGCGCCATGGGCATCGGCATCGCGCTCTGGGCAAGCCTGATGCTCGCCCTGCCGGTTGCCGCACTCGTGGGAGCGCTCGAATGCGTGCGAACCCGCGACCCGCGCATCGCGCCGTGGCCATGGCGTGCGTGGCGATGGCTGGCGGAGAACGACCGGCGCGTTCACGTCGAGCGAGTCGCATCACTCACGGCGCTTGGCATTCTCCTGCTGGTCGCTGGCAACGCGGGCGTTCGAGCTTCGTTCGTGGTCGTTCGAGACGTCGTCCAAGATACGAACGCGGCCGCGCTCGTCGTCGCGATCTATGTGGCACTTCTCGCCGTGGGTGCTGCGATTTTTCCGTGGCTCCGCGCCGTGCTCACGGGGGTCGTCGGTTGGGCGGCGGAGGCGCCCTTCGTTGGCCCGCTCCTTCACCGAACCTGGCGCGTCGTGCTCGCGACGACGGCGCTTGGCGGCGTCGCCGTGGCGCTCATGGCACGCGCACACTGGAACACGCTCCTTGTCTACGTGCCGTGGAGCAATGTCCTTCGGCTTACGGCGTTGGTTTTGTTGGTCGCGAGCCTTTCCTCGATCGGCGATGCACTCGCCCGCGCGCCCCGCGTGCGCTCCGTGCTCGCGGCGGCGCCCCTCGTGCTGCTCGTCGCCCTCACGCCGCTTTCCGTGGGCCTTCGACCCGATGCGTGGGGTGTTAAGTCGATGGTGTTCGAAGGCTCCGTGGGCGGTGCGCTCGCCCGGTCGCTGCTCCTCCGGGTCGCCGACGCGGACCACGACGGCGCACTCACGTTCCTCGGCGGTGGAGACTGCGCACCGGCAAACCGTCGCGTCCACTACGGCGCAACGGAGATCCCGGACAACGGGGTCGACGAAGACTGCGACGGCAGCGACCTTCGCGGCGCGGCGTTGGCCGCGGCGGGCCGGTGGGACTTTCCCGTGCCCGATGCGGCGCCGACGCGCCCCGATGTGATTCTGATCACCGTGGACGCCCTTTCCGCGCGACGCATGGGCGTGCTCGGCTACCCGCGAAAGATCACCGAACACCTCGACGATCTGGCGCGGCGCTCGGCGTTCTTTGAGGCGTACTTCACGCAGGGACCGTCCACGCGTCTCTCGTTTCCCGCCATGTTCACGGGGCGATGGGACACGGTGATCGAACGCGAACCCGTGTTCCGTCACATTCCGCACCCCATCGCCACGAGCGAGCGGCAGGTGCAGGACGTGTTCGGTGACGCCGGCTACGACACCGTCGCGATCATCCCGGACGCCTATTTCTTGCCGAGCTTCTGGCCGAGCCTTACGCGGGGGTTCGCGCGCGTCGATACATCGGCCCTGCTCCGAACCAAGGAAGAGATCCTGCGCGCGGGCGGACACACCGCCGACGGCGTGACACGTGCCGCACTCCGCGTGCTCGACTCGAAACGGAAGAAACCCCTGTTCCTCTGGGCGCACTACTACGATGCGCACAGCCCCTACAATCAGCCGCCGAACGCGCCGATCTTCGGCACCACACCGAACGACGTCCACGACGCCGAGGTGTGGAGTGTCGACCGAGCCATGGCACCGCTCCTCGAACGCTTGGTGGACCGACCGAACACGCTGCTGGTCGTCACGGCGGATCACGCCACGGTGTTTCACCCGAACCCAAAGACACGAAAGGGGCACTACGGGTACGACGTCTACACCGCGACGCTCCACGCGCCGCTCATCGTTCACGCGCCCTGGATCCGACCGCGACGCTGGCCAAAACCCACGAGTTCCCTCGATGTTCTGCCCACCCTCGCCAACATGCTGCGCACGAACCCCAAGGCGACGCTGTTCGGAACGAGCCTTGTGCCAGAGATCTTCGACGCCTCCGACGCACACCCCCAGTACGTGTTCTCGGAGTTCTTCCTCGAAGAACGAGCGATTCGTGACGGGAAGGACGGGCTCCTTGCCGTGGGGGTCCGCGACGACCGGTACAACCTCATCCTCGATCGGGGAACGGGCGCGTACGAGCTCTACGACTGGCGGAAGGACTACTTCGAAACCGATAACCTCGCGACCGACCCGGGGCACCGCGCGGACTTCGACCGACTCAAGGCGCTCGTCGGCGCCTTCGTGTTCGAGATGAGCGAGAAGCCGAGGCAACGCCGGGCGGAGGCCGCCCGGTCCGCACCTATGCCGACGCCCGTGCCAGGCGTTCTTCCGCCATCCGATCCGCGATGACGCTCGTGGGCACCATGCTCTTCTTCGAGCGCTCGGCGATCTCAAAAATGGTGTCGTAAATGCGAAGCGTCTTCTCGCGCGCGACACCCGCGTCGTAGCCGGCGTACTCCTGCGCCACGTTCACGAGCCCGCCGCCGTTGATGGCGTAGTCGGGGGCGTAGAGAATCCCGCGCTGCATGAGATCGGCCCCGTGGCGCGGCTCGGCGAGCTGGTTGTTCGCGGCACCCGCGACGATGCGGCAACGGAGCTGCGGAATGGTTTGGTCGTTGAGCGCGCTGCCGAGCGCGCAGGGCGCGAAAACATCGCATTCGACGCGGTAAATTTCGTCGAGCTCCACCACGGTCGCGCCGAATTCGCGCTGCGCCCGTTCGGCCTTGAGCGGATCGATGTCCGCCACGGTAAGCCGCGCGCCGAGGGCATGGAGCTCCTTCGAAAGGTAGTAGCCAACGTGGCCGATGCCCTGGACGGCGACGTGAATCCCGTCGAGGGAGCCGCGCTGATCGGCGAACTTCACGCACGCCTCGATCCCGCGCCGCACACCAAGGGCCGTGAAGGGCGACGGGTCGCCGCCACCGCCACGCTCGGGTTTGATGCCCGTCACGTGCTTGGTCACGGTGCGGATGACTTCCATGTCCTCCACGTTCGTGCCGCTGTCCTCGGCGGTGATGTAGAGCCCACCCAGCTCCTCAAGGAATCGCCCGAAGGCGCGGAACAGCGCCGCCCGGTCAAACTCCTTGCGCGGCCGAATGATCACCGACTTGCCGCCGCCGTGCGGCAACCCCGCGACCGCCGCCTTGTAGGTCATGCCGCGTGCCAGTCGAATGGCGTCGACGAGGGCCGCATCTTCGGTGTCGTAGTGGATGAAACGACAGCCGCCGAGCGCGGGGCCGAGCCGGTTGTCATGCACGGCGATGATCGCCTCGAGACCCGTGGCCGCGTCCCGTCGGAGGTGCAGCGCGCCGTAGTCGTAGTGGGCCATGTGTTCGAAAACCGGCATGGGAACTCCTTCTCGCGCGGAGGTTGCCCGCGGCCCCGGGTCCGATCAAGGGAAACCCCTCCCTGGCGCGTCCTGGTATGCTCCGCGCCGTGCGAGTCCTCGCGCCGTGCCTATTTCTGTGCGCCGCCTTGGCCGCGACCGCACGTAGCTCGACCGCGTACGCGGATGACCGCGACGGTCTCTATGGGCGGTTCGACGGAGACCTCACGCTTTCGGCGGGGCTCGGCGGCGGTGCGGCGTTGCCCACCGGCACCGACGCCCAGGGCACGGCCGTGCTCGAACTCCGGGCACGTTACCTCGACACCGCGGGTCTCCTTGTCATGCCCGAGTGGCGCGTGGGTGAGTTCGGTGCGGTGACCTTCGCGCTCGATCTGCGCCCGCTCTTTCCGGCGCGGTTCCTCCTGAACCACGCGGTGCGGCGCGCGTGGATCGACCTCCTCATCGACTCCATCGGCGTGGACGCGGGGGTGGCGATTCTGCCGCTCGGCGAAGGGCACGACGCCGGCGCCGCGCTCTCCATCGGGTTCGGCGCGGATGTTCCCCTCCTGCTTCCGGGCACCTTCGCCCACGGCCTCTTTCTGCGCCTCTGGGCGCGGCACCTGTCGTCGACCGCGGGCGCGGCCTCGGGACCCGGTGGCGGTGCCCACCTCGGTGAATGGACCCTCGGCGCGACGCTCACGGCGCGGTTTACGGCGAACGCGGGCCTCGCGGCGGTGCCCCGGGGCCCCCGCGCCCGGTCCACGGTGGGGCGCCGACGGTTTTTTTGACCCACATTGTCCTACATAGGAACCTAGGCCATGGAGGACCCATCCATGAAGCCCATCGTCGTAGGTGCCAGGGACCGTTTGAGCGTGCGTCGCGCCGTCGAATTGGACTGCCAGGTCGTGACCGAGTCGGATTTCCGCCTCGTCGGCGTGCGAGCGCAGGACGTGTCGACGCGAGGCATGTTCGTGCACTCGACCCTCGACGTGGAGGTGGGCGAGTCGCTCCTGCTCTCGCTCAAGGTTCCGCGGACGCAGCTCTGGATCGATGCCGAAGCGGTCATCGTTCGCCACGTGCATGGCCGCCGGAACGGCGAAACGGCCCGAGGCGTGGGAATCCACTTCACGCGCATGGACACCATTTCGCGGGTGATGCTCTCGACAAGCCTCATCGGGCATCCGCCGCCCGTTCCCATGCGTTCGGTTCGCAAGGACTACGCGCGATCGGTGTGGCGCATCGCGAACGACAACCACATCCCGCGCCTCTTCGCCCTCGGCGGCCTGCGCGCGGCGTGACGGGGAACGTGCGCGCCCGCGGGTGCGTTCGGGGCGGTTAGAACATGCGACCGCTATCCATCGGACTTCGCGCGCAGCTCATTCTCGCACTTTCGATCGCGTTCATCGCTGCGTTCACGCTGCTCGGCATTGCCACCGTGCAGCTGACGCAGCGCGCGCGCTCCCTCGACCGCTACCACGAGGTCAAAGAGAGCTGCGAGCGCCTGGCGAACGAGCTCGCGGGGGCGCGCGAAGGGGCGAACCTCCGGTTCGAGACCCTGTCGGCGGCCCTCATCGGTCGAAACGGCGTCACCGGCCTCGAGTGGAATCGACCCGCCGGGGAACTCCGCGCGGGCGCCATGGCCCCCGAGTTCGTGCGAACAGAACGCGCGAACGGCGACACATTCACCATGTGGTACCGCGCGCCCCTCGCCACGGACGCCACGCCGGTGACCAACCTGCTGCTGCTCTATGTCGCGACGACGGGCGGCGCGATTCTGCTGATTACCTACGTGTGGCTCACGTACCTCATCGTGCGCCCCCTCGAGGCTGTCACACGGGCGGCGGGGCGGCTCGCCCGCGGAAACCCCTTCGCCGCGGTGCCCGAGCGCGGCGCCGCGGAGGTCGTCGCCCTCGCATCGTCGTTCAACGACATGGCGACTCAGCTACGCCACGAGCAGGAACGAATGGTGCAGCGCGTGGCGGAGCTCGAACACACGACTGCGGAGCTCCGAACCGCACGCGACCAGTTGGTGCGGAGCGAACAGCTGGCGTCGGTGGGGCGCCTTTCCGCGGGTGTGGCGCACGAGATCGGAAACCCCCTCGCCGCCATCCTCGGCATGCTCGAGATCCTGCGGAGCGGGGACCTCGAGCACGACGATCAGGCGGAGTTCCTGCGGCGCATCCAGGCCGAGACGGAGCGCATTCACAAGATCATTCGCGACCTCCTCGATTTCTCGCGGCAGGGCGCAGGCGGGCCCGTGGAGGGCACCGCGAACCTTGTCTCCATCGTCGAGGACGCCGTGCGACTCATCGCCCCGCAAAAGGACCTGCGTGGCGTCACCATCGAGCGTCGCCTTCAGGAAGACCTGCGGCCCGTGCGCGGGTCCGCCGATCAGATCACCCAGGTTGTCCTCAACCTTCTGCTCAACGCCGCGGACGCGGTGCAGGGCCAAGGGACCATCCAGATCGAAGTGCTCCCATCGAAGGACGGCAAGCATGCGGTCCTCGCCGTCTCGGACAGTGGTCCGGGCATCGCGCCCGAGGTTCTCGGCCGCCTCTTCGAGCCGTTCGTGACCACGAAGCCCGCGGGGTCGGGCACGGGGCTTGGCCTCGCCGTCTGCCATACGATCATCGAACGGCTCGGCGGCACGATGCACGCGCTGAACCGGGATGTGGGCGGCGCGCGTTTTGAGATCGCGCTGCCGTTCTCCACCGGAAAGAGCGCTCCCCCCGGCGGCACGTCGAGCTGAAGGATCGAACCGGCGACGTCAGCTGAAGGCGTTGTCGACGGCGAACGCTTCGGCCTCGTCGGTCCCCGTCGCCTCCTCGGAATCGGCGATCGCGCCCCCGATGGCCCCTGCGCCCGCTCCGGCTTCCGCACCCGGGTTGGATTCCGCCCCGGCGCCGGCGGTGCCCATCGAACTCGCACCAAGCACGCGACGGAGGGCTTCCAAGGCGCGCGCCGAGAGCCCCGCCGCGCGAAGCGCCTCGTCCGACTGCTCGAGAACGCCGTCGACCGAGCCGAACGTGCGAAGGAGCATGGTCCGTGTCTTCGGCCCGATCCCCGGAACGCGATCGAGGTCACTCGCGAGACGCCGACGGCGCCCCACCGACTCACGCAGGGCGTTCGAAGTGCGGTGGGCCTCGTCCCGCGCGAGCGCCAGCATCTGAAGCGCGGCGGAGCTGTCGCGAAGCGCGATGGCGTTCTTTGCGCCGGGCACATAAACGCGATCCACAAAAAGCTCGCCCGTGGCGCGCGACTCCTTCTCCTTCGCCAGGCCAACGACGGGCACCTCCACGCCAAGGTCCTTGAGCACCGCGAGGGCGACGTTGAGCTGCCCACGACCGCCGTCGACGACGAGGAGATCCGGCAACTGCCAGCCCGATTCCGCATCGCGTCCGCGGCGAAGGCGCCTCCCGAGCACTTCGTGCATGGCTCCGTAGTCGTCGCCGCCCGACACGGTGCGCACACGGAAGCTCCGGTATCCGTCGCGATCGGGTGCGCCGTCGAGGAGGGCAACGATGGTCGCCACCGTCTCCTCGCCGCCGGTGTGTGAGACATCGATGCACTCGATGCGACGCGGCAAGGTGGGCAGTTCAAGACGGGCCTGCACGTCGCCAAGGCGCCGCTCCACGTCTTCGCGGGCGCGCGCCTTCTCCTCGAAGGCGTGGCGCGCGTTGTCCGTCGCGAGCTGCACCAACTCATTCCGCGCGCCGCGTTTCGGGTGAACGATGTCCACGCGCCCGCCGCGGAGCTCCGAGAGGAGCGCCCCGAGCCCCGCCTCGGCCTCGATCGCCAGGGGAAGCACCACCTCGTGCGGCACGTAGGTCCCCGCCTCATAGGAATTTCGAAGAAATGCGGCGAGGATTTCGTCGTCCGGGGAATTCACGTCCCGGAGGGCGTAGGTGTCGACCCGCACCACGCGCCCGCGGCGCAACCGCACCACGGCGAGTTCCGCCTGGTCGGCCTGCCGGTGGAGACCGAGGACGTCTTGATCCACATCGCGTACGTGCGCGACGCGCTGCGACTCGCGAACGGCTTCGATGGCGCGCATCTGGTCGCGGTACATGGCCGCGAGTTCGTACTCCGTGCGCTCCGCCGCGGTGGCCATCTGGGATTCCACCTGCTCAACCAACTCGTCATGTCGCCCATCGAGGAACAGCGACACGGCCTCCACCTGCGCACCGTACGCCGCGCGATCCACGTCGAGCACGCACGGCGCTGGACAGCGTTTGATCTGGTACTGAAGGCACGGTCGCTTTCGCGAGCGCATCTCCGTATCGGTGCACGTTCGGAGCTGGAAATGCCGATTGACGAGGCGAAGCGTTTGCCTCGCCGCCGTCGCCGAGTGGTAGGGGCCGAAGTAACGCGCGCCGTCCGCCTCGGGACGCCGAACCACCTCGAGGCGAGGCCATGGCTCCTTCGTGCGGAGTCGGAGCGAGAGGAACTCCTTGTCGTCGCGCAGCTTGACGTTCCAGAGGGGCTTGAGCTCCTTGATGAGCTGGTTTTCGAGGAGCACCGCCTCCTTCTCGGTGCGCACGACGAGGGTCTCGATGTCCGTGAGCCGCCCCTCGAGCATGCCGATGAAGAGGCGCGTATCCGACGTGCCCGCCTGGAAGTACGAGCGCACACGGCTCCGAAGGGACGCGGCCTTGCCGACGTAGAGGACCTGCCCATCGCCATCGCGGAAGACGTACACGCCCGGCGAAGCGGGGAGCGTCTTGAGTTTCTCGAGCACCGCGTCCGGGAACGGCATGGCGTGGTCACGCTACCATGGGGCGCCGGGCAGCCCGCCGCACGGAGGCTTTCACGCCAACGCTATGCCGCGGAGAGCTCGCCATCCTCGCGGACGGCACGGCGCAGGTGTTCCACCGCGCGTTTCTGCAGCTGGCACACGCGGGACTCGCTGATCCCCATTCGCTTGCCGATCTCCCGGAGCGCCATGCCCTCGAACACGCCAAGCTCGATGGCTTGACGCTGTCGCGGCGGGATGCGCTCGAGGGCGCAAAGGAGCTGCTCATGCTGGGACGAAAGGTCCGCGCAGGCCTCCGCGCTCGGAATCATGGAATCGCGAAGACGGAGACCGAGGGGCTCGGCGTCGCCAAAGGACGCGTCCATCGACACATGGCGCCGGGCCGCGGCCACGCGCCCTTTCTCGTATTCATCTTCGCCGAGCAGCTCGCCCGCCTGCTGCCGACGCGCGAGGCGGAACTCCTCGCGCGTGCGAAGGTCGAGGCGACGAATGGCGTCGATCATGCGTTGGCGAATGCGAGTCTTCACCCAGACACGCTCGTCGATGCCGTAACCGCGATACGAACGGAGTGCCTCGAGCACCGCCACGCGCCCCTCGGCGCAGAGGTCATCCCCATCCATCGCGCGACCCACGGCCATGGCACGGTGCAGCCGCCGGGCCAGCATGCGCACGACTCCGTCGTACTTCGCGAGGGCCTCCCGGGCGTCCTGTTCCGACCACTGCCAGCGATTCTCTTCTGCCATACGTTCTTCGAAGCGCTCCTGCGTCGAGAACAAAGCAGCCACCGTGCCAGGCGCGCTCCCCAGGGCCACTTTCCAAAAAACGCTGTGATTCTCTTCGTCGATTTCATGCCAGCGAATTCGACACAGTGCGGAATCGTGCGATTGCGTTCGAATCGACACAACAATCGCACTACATCGCACGGTTTGGTGGGGTCGATCGTGCCCCTGGAGCACCGCCGGCGCCCCATCGAGCGCCTTCCGTGCGGGCCGAGCGGGGTCTCCCCTCCCCCGCCTTCGCCCCGCGGATGCATGCCCGGCGGTGGCGGATTGCTCAGCGCAGGCCGTATTTCTTGAGGCGGCGTAGGAGCTGAAAGCGACTCAAGCCGAGGCGGCGGGCGGCCAGGGTCACGTTCCCGCGACTCGCGTCGAGGGCGGCCACGAGTTGGCGCTGTTCGTCGTCCTGGTGCCGTTCGCGGATCTCGGCCAGCGTCCGCGAAGCCCCAAGACGCGGCGGCGGCATGGAGGACGGTCGCATTTCGCCGATCCCCGGCGGCAACAGGGACGTACGCACGTGTGTTCGGGCGAGGACGGGGAAGTCGTCGAGCACCAATTCGTCGTCCCGCGCAAGCACGACGGCCTGTTCCACCATGTTCCGGAGCTCGCGCACATTGCCCGGAAACGGGTAGCGCGGCAGTGCGTCGACGACCTCATGGTGGAACGCCAGGGGAGGTCGACCAAGGACCCGCGCACGCTCGTCCGCGAAATGCCGGGCAAGGAGAAGCACATCTTCGCCGCGCTCGCCGAGCGGCGGAAGCTCCACCACAAAGACCGCCAAGCGGTACCGAAGGTCGGCGCGGAACTTCCCCTCCCGCACCGCGCGATCGAGGCGACGGTTCGTCGCCGTGATGATCCGTGCATCGAGCCGGCGGGCGCGGGTGCTTCCCACGCGGGTAAACTCCCGTTCCTCAAGCAGGCGCAGGAGCTTTGCCTGCATGGGCATCTCGAGTTCGCCAATTTCGTCGAGGAACAGCGTGCCCCGCCCCGCCGCCTCGACGCGCCCGGTCTTGGGGCGGTCGGCACCGCTGAAGGCGCCCTTTTCGTAGCCGAAGAGCTCGCTTTCGACGAGGGTGGCGGGGATGGTCGTGCAATCGACCGCCACGAAGGGCTCGTAGGCGCGACGCGACTGCGCGTGGATGGTGCGCGCCACGACTCCCTTGCCCGTGCCCGTCTCGCCGACGATGAGCACCGTCGTGTCATCGGACTCGCTGAGCGCGCGGAGGCGCTCGCGCAGATCGCGCATGACCTTGCTCTCGCCGAGCAACTCCGTGTCGACCGGTTTCGAAACGCTGGCGACGCTCGCCTCCGCCATGCGTCGCCGAAGGAGTGCCACCTCCGCCGCACGATCCACCCGTAGAAGTAGCTCACGCTCCTCCACCTGCTTCGAGATGTAGTCGAAGGCGCCGCGTCGCATGGCATCGACCGCCGCGTCGAGGTCCGGGTGTTCACTCACCACGAGAAACACCGACCCGACGGCGAGCGGCCGGAGGAGCTCGAGCACGCCGAGCCCTTCGCCCGAGGGAAGTCGGTCATCGACGATGACGACGTCCGCACCCCGGCGCCGAGGGCGAGGGAGGCTTCGTTCCCCGAGCCGCACACGCTCACGTCGTGGCCGGCGGTACGAGGCGCGCTTCTAGGCTCCCGGCGAACTCCCGGTCGCGATCGACGATGAGCACGCGGCCCGGCACTAGGGCCCCTCCCCACGGCGGCCCGTGTCGAGGATGCGCGCATCGGTGACAACGTAGTCGACCCGTTCGTCGCCGGGCGTATTGGGCAGTTCGCTGAGAAGCTGAAAATCGTAGGCGATCACCACGCGCACGGCGTGAGGGAGCCGTGGGAGCAGCCGGTCGTAGTAGCCGCGCCCGTAGCCGAGTCGATGCCCGCGTTCGTCGACGGCCATGGCGGGCACGAGCACCATGTCCACGTCGGCCGGGTCCACGTCCGCCGCCGTGGTCGGTGGCTGGGCGAATCCGTAGCCCGAGTCTTCGAGTTGCGCCGCCACGGTGGCGTGGCCGTCCGCGCCGTCGCCATCCACGCGCTTGAGCTTGAGATCGAGATCCCCGGGCTCGATCCGCGGCAGCACCAGCACGCGTCCGGCCCCGAGGAGGGACTCGACCAAGGGCGCGGGATCCGTCTCGCCCGCCATCGCCACGTAGGCGAGGATCGTCCGCGCATTGGCCCATGCGTCGAGGGACGACACCCGCGTCGCCACGCGTAGCGAACGTTCGCGCCGCGCCTCCGCGGGCAACGCACGTCGGACCCCCTTGAGTCGCGCACGGAGTTCCGCCTTCGCTTGGAACCGAAGGGCCACCTCGTCGAACTCCCGCGCCATCACCCGCGCCGTCCCAGGGCCCGAGCGCCACGGCGGCCCAGTCCATGGACCGCAGGTGCCCGCGTGCGCTCCATTCAGTCGGCTTCGGCGCGGTCGGCGTCGCGCGCCGAGTCTTCCCGCAGGCGACGGTCAATGCGCTGGATGGCCGAACCCACCACCTCGCGCGCGGAAGCCTCGAGCACCCGGAGCCGCTCCTCCGACGCGTGAAGGTCGTCGGCCAGCCCGAGCGCCACCACCGCCAGGAGCTGCGCCGGCGCCACCGTACGCTGCGCCTTCGGGCCCAGGGCCTCGATGCGGGCGTTGACGGTCTCGGCGAGCCGGCGAAGGTGGGCCTCCTCGGCGTCGGAGCTCATCCGGAACTTCGCACCCGCGATTTCAAGGACGACGGTGTGCTTCATGGTGTGCGTGAACCGTATCGGTCGCATCCTTCCGCCGTCAAGGACGCCGGAGCCCGTTCCGCCGAATAGCTGAGTCGCCGGGGCGCCCATGGTACGCTCGACCCCGTTTTTCGTCCTCGACGCGCCCGCATCCGCGTCCGCGCGCCCGCTTCCGACGGTGGCATTCCCATGATCAACGTTAAGTGCCCCTCCTGCAGTAGTCCTTACGACCTCGACGAGTCGCGACTCCCCGCCCAGGGCCTCAAGATGAAGTGCCCGAAGTGCGAGGCGAAGTTCCTCGTCAAACCCGACGGCGAGGTGGTGACATCCGCCGACGCTCCGAAGGCCGCTGGAATGCCAGCGGGCATGGGCGGAACGGGACCGAAGCAAGGTCCGGGCGCGGGACCGAAACCTCCCGCCGTTCGCAAGGCAACGATGGTTGGCGTCGCGCCACCTCTCCCAGCGGGAACCGGCGGCGCGGCGGGAGCTGCCGCCGCGGCACCGCCACCGATGCCCGCGCCGCCGAAGGCACCGAAGGCGCCGCCCTCCGGCGTGGCCGGCAAGTCCACGCTCGCCGGTGGCGGCCTCGATGATCTCCCCGCGCCGAAGAAGCCCGCCTCGAACACGGTGGCCATGGGCACGCCCGCGGCACCCGACTTCGGAATCGATCTCCCCGCGCCCAAGGCGGCGCCAAAGCCCGCCGCACCGCCGAGCTTGAACATCGACCTCCCCGCACCGAAGGCGAAGCCTTCACTCGCGGATCTCGACGACAACCTGGATCTAGGCATCGACCTCCCGGCGCCGAAGGCCATGAAAGCGGCGCCGCCGCCCCTCGACATCGACCTTCCCGCTCCGAAGCGCGCGCCCGCGGCGAGCATTGACCTGCCCGCCCCGAAGCGCAGCGCCGGTGGCACCTCGCCGTTCGCCGAAATCGACCTCCCGGCGCCGAAGAGCACGCAGGGCTTCACCGACCTGCCGGTGCCCGTCCACGCTGGGCTTCCCCAGGCCGACGACGGCGTCGACCTGCCCACGCCGAAGAGCACCTTCGGCGAAGAGGAGGACCTTCCCATCTCCAAGGCGGGTCGCGACCTGCCGCGCGTGAAGGACACGCAGGGTGGCTTCGGGGATCTCGATCTTCCCATCTCGAAGGCGAGCAAGGATCTCCCCGCACCGAAGCATGGCAACTCGGCGTTCGGAAGCCTCGACCTCGGCTTCGGGAGCAGCGACGACATCGCCCTCGACTCGACGATGGCCGGCGTGGGCGGACCCGACATGGGCCCGAACCTCGACCTGCCCGATCTTCCCGATCCCGAAGAGATGACGCGCGACGGACGCGCGGGCGCGGGTGGCGTGAGCTTCGGTGAACTCGATCTCGGGGACGGCCCCTCGGAACCCACCCCGGGCATGGAACTCGACCTGCCCCTCGAGGCGCCGCCGGAAGAACCGACCGGCCACGCCGCGCCCACGGCGGTCGACGGCGATGCGCTCCAGATCGACGAAGGCGCCATCGAAGCGAGCCGCGTCGCCATCGAAGCGGACAAGCAGAAGCGCACCGTGGCGGCCCGTGCCGCCGGCGCAACGGGGGCCCCCCGCCAATCGCGCCGCGACCTGCGCAAGGTGTTTGCGGTGATCGGCGTGATGACGGTCGTCGTCGTTGTCGCGGGCGGCTACTTCCTCAGCTACACGCCCTACGGCCTCTTCGGGCAGTACGCCCTCGAGCGCTACACGGGCGCCATCGGCACCCCGGCGGCGGCACAGAAAGCCCTCAAGGACGCCGAACGCGCACTCACGCTCGACACGCTTCCCGACAGCCGACGCGCCGCACGCATCATGTCGAACGCGCGGCAGGCGGCGGGCGTGAACCGCTCGCTCCTCGTCAACAGCGTCGCCATCGAAGCGCTCCACCTACAACGCTTCGACGACAAGAAATTCGGCGGCGAAGAGCGCATCAGCAAGCTCATGGATCGCATCGAGAAGCGGCAGCGCGACACGCCGCACCTCCCGCTCGCGGCCGCCGGCGAGAAGCTCGTGAAGCGCGACTTCAAGGGCGCCCTCGCGAGCGCAAAGGCGGAAAAGAGCCTCCTCGGCTACCTGCTCCAGGCGGAGGCGCTCATCGCCCTCAAGCGACCCGCGGACGCCCAGAAGGCATTCGAACTCGCGAAGAAGGCCGGCGGTGGCGCGTGGGCCGAGTGGGGCATCGCGCGCACGCTCATGGACGGCGAGTCACCCGAGGCCCTCGAGGCCGCGGTCGACGCCACCCTCGCGGCGAGCCCGAACCATGCGGAAGCGCGCGTTGAAAAAGCGCGGCTCCTGCGCGCGGCCGGAAAACTCGACGAAGCGATGGCCCTGCTCGTCGAAGTTACGGCGAGCGAAAAGAAGAAGAACAAACTCGGCGCCAGCATGCGCACACAGTCCGCGGCCTGGACGGTCATCGGAAGCCTGTTCGAGCTCGAGCGAAATCGCACGAAGGCCCGCGCCGCGTACGAGAAAGCCACCGCCCTCGACAGCGACAACGCCGAGGCGCTCGTCGCCTCCGGCCGCGTCATGCTCCTCGACAATCGTCCCGAGGACGCGCTGGCGCAGTTCGACATGGTCATGCGCGCCGGCGACGACGTTCCGTTGCATGCGAAGGATGCGCGGCCGCTCAGCGCCGAAGCCAAGCTCGGCGCCGTCGAAGCCCTCATCGAACTCCAGCGGGAGCAAGAAGCCCTCGCCATCGTCTCCGAGCTAACCAAGCAGCGGCCCCAGGACCCCGTGGTCATGCTCTGGCTTGGCAAGACCGAGGCGGCGGCCAACGATCTCGCCAACGCCGAGACGCACTACCGCGAGGCCATCTCCCTCGATAAGACGTCGTTCATTGGCTACATGGCGCTCGCCGAGCTCTTCTTCGAGAAGAATGAGCCGGAGAAGGCCGCGGTCGTGCTCGAACAGGCGACCAAGGAAGTGAGCGACAACGTCGAAGTGCAACGCATGCTCGGCGAGTCCGAACTTCAGCGAAACCACATTCCCGAGGCCATCGCGCGGTTCCAGCAGGCCCTCGCCATTTCGCCCAACGACACGGACACGCTCTTCTCGCTCGGCGTCGCGCAGCGCCGCGGAGGGTTCCTCGACGACGCCGCGACGACCCTCGATCGCGTCATGAAGCTCGACTCGAGTTGGCCGGGCCTCGCCACCGAACGCGGCCGCGTGTTCGAAGCCCAGGGGCAATCCGAGGCCGCCGTGAAGATGTACTCGGACGCCCTCGTGGACACCCCCGAGGACATCGACCTCAAGCTCCGCCTCGGCGCCGCACAGGTGCTCGCCGGCCGGATGGACGAGGCCGAAAAGATCCTCCTCGAGGTCAATTCGCTCATGGCGCGCTCCGGCGAAGCGGAACACTTCCTCGGCCGGGTCGCCTTTGCGCGTGGTGACCTCGAGAGCGCCAGCGCGCGCTTCAAGCGCGCCATCGATCTCGACCCCGAACGCGGCGTCTACTACGCGTACTACGCGTGGGCGGAGCTTGAGCGTGGGAACCTCGGCATGGTGCAAACACAGCTCAACCGCGCCATCGAGCTCGACCCGAGCTACGCCGAGTCGTACTGGATTCGCGGACGCCTCGAACTCCGAACGGGCGCGGTCAAGGACGCGCTCAAGGATCTCAAGAAGGCCGTGGGCCTCAAGCCCACCCTTTACGAAGCGTTCGCCAACATTGCCGAAGCGCAGTCACAGCTCCGTCACGTGCCGGATGCCATGGCCGCGTACAAGACGGCGCTCGCGGGCAAGCCACGACGCGGGGACTGGTGGCTTGAACTCGGGAAGCTCTACCTGAACTCCGATCACCGACCCGATGCGAGCCGCGCCTTCGCCACCGCCGTCGAACTCGGCGAAGACCACCTGCGCAAGCAGCAGCAAATGCCGATTTGGCTCCCGGACGCGTTGCGCTGGCGTGCCGAAGCAGCGCGCCTCGGCGGCGAAATGTCCCTCGTGAAGCAGAGCCTCGTCCGCTACCTCGAGATCGCTCCGCGCGACGTGCCGGACAAGGCCGAGATTCGCAAAACGCTTCGCAAGATGGGCGTCACACCGCCCGAGGAATGATCCCCCGCGGCCCTGGCGCGGCGGCGGGCCGCGCGCTGCTGTTGGTCGCGCCGCTCGCGGTCGCGACCGTGGGCGCCAAGCTTCAGAAGTTCGACAAACTTGGCGGGCACGGCCTCGATCTCGCCCGGGTCTTGGCCGCGGATCTCCTCTTCCTCGCCCTCGCGTGTGGCATGGGCATGGCGGCGGGTCGCATCCCGCGGCGCGCGCTGCGAATCGGCGCCCTCACGGCGTTTCACGTTCTCGCCGCCTGCGCGACGGCACTTGCCGTGTTTGAGCACGGATTCTTCCTCACCACGGGCGTCGTCGGCGACGGCTTTCTGCTCGTCGAGGCCCTTCGCCGAAGCGACGAGCTTCGGAAGGTGGTCGCGAGCGAGATCTCGACGTTCCGCGCATTCTCGTTGCTGGCGCCCTTCGTGTGGTCGGCGCTGGTCGCCGTCGCGGTGCCATGGCTCGCGGGTCGTCCCCGCGCCATGCGTCTCGTCGGGATGAGCGGACTCGGCGTCACGGTCGCCGCCGCGCTCCTCGGTTTGCTTGCCCTGGCGGTGCCCCCCCGCGGACTCGCTTCGGACCTCCTCGCGTTGCGTCGCAACTACGCCGTGGGACTCGGTTCCGATCTATGGCAGCTCGCCACCGAGGACGCGGACGCGGCCACCATCGATGCCACCGACGTCCTCGATCCCCTCGAGCTCCGCACGCGTGGGGGCACTCCGAAGGCAAAGAACGTGATCGTCGTCATGCTCGAGTCGACGAGCGCAAAGGCCACCGGCCTCTACCCCGAGCACACCTACCCGACCCGCGCGCAGGTGGCGCCGTTTCTCACATCCCTCGCCAAGAAGGGCGCGCTCGTGGACGTGGCGTACTCGGTGGTCCCGCACACATCGAAGGCCATCGTCTCGGTCCAGTGCGGCATCTACCCAAAGCTTGATGTGCGCATCGACGAGGCCACCGGCGGCGGCATTCCGACCGAGTGTTTGGCGCGCTTGCTCCGCGAGCAGGGGTTCGCCACGGGGTTCTTCCAATCCGCCGAGCACAGCTACGAACACCGGGGCGAGCTCATCTCCGAAATTGGTTTCGAGCACTTCGTCGGCAAGGAACAGCTGCCCCACGAAGGGTTCGATGAGTCGAGTTACTTCGGCTACGAAGACGACGCCCTCGTCGGACCCTTCGTCGCGTGGATGGGCGCGCAGAAGCGCCCGGTATTTGCCTCCATCCTCACGGTTACGTCGCATCACCCCTACTCGGTCCCGCGGGGCTTTGAGACCACGTCCTTCGTCGACGACCCGCGCCTCAACGACTACTTGAACACGGTCCGATACACCGACCGGTTCCTTTCGAAACTCGTGGGCGCGCTCGATGCGAAGGGCCTCCTCGCCGACACGATGCTCGTGATCGTGGGCGACCACGGCGAAGCCTTTGGTGAACACGGGCGCTTCCAGCACGACAACTCGGTCTACGACGAGACGCTGCGTGTGCCCCTCGTGCTCTACGGCGGCGGGATTGCGCCGGGGACGCGCATCGGGGGCCTGCGTCAGCACGTCGACATCGCACCGACGGTGGTCGAGGTACTCGGTTTCGAACCAAGTCGACCCATGTTTGGCGCATCGTTGCTCCGCCCGGACGGCCACGACGAGGTGTACCTGCACTGCTTCTATCGGAGCTTCTGCCGCGGCCTGCGGCGCGGAAACCTGAAGTTCATCGACAATTTCGCGCGGCGCGGCCCGGAGGTTTACGACCTCGCCAAGGACCCCGGGGAGCGGGCAAACCTCCTGCCCAAGGGAAGCCCCGCCGCGGCGGGCGGCATGCCCACCCGGATGGACGAGGCGAAGGCCGCGATGGGCCGCATCACGACCGAGACGAATGCCCGCTACGCGAAGCAATCCAAGACTCGACTCCACGCGTTCGTCACCGACAAACGTCCGCCCATCGCCCATCCGCTCAACGTGGACTTCGGCCCCGTGCGGCTCATTGGCTGGGACGTGGACGATCCCGTGCTCCGCGCCGGCGACTCCACGTACGTGACGCTCTACTACTACGTCGAGTCGAAGCCGGACGACGGCTTTCTCCCGTTCGTGCACGCGCGCGCGCACAAACTCCTAAACCTCGACCACGTGCCCGCGGGCGGCGCCTACCCCGTTCGCGACTGGACGCCGGGTAAGTACATTCGAGACCGATTCCCGCTTCGCACTCGCCCGAGGTACCCCGAAGGCAAGGTGAAGTTGCTCACCGGTTTCTTTCACAAGGCCGAGGGGCGCGTGAAGCCGGACCCACTTCTTCCCGTCAAGCTCGACCGTGACGCCGTGCTCGTCGGCACCGTCACGCTGACGCAACCGGAGGTCGAAGTCGCCTCGTTTGTGTCCGATGTGGAGCCCGATCGCCCCCACCCCGTGGAGCTGCGCATCGGCGACGCGATCGAGCTGCTCTCCGCGTCCGTCGACCGCACGGAGCTCAAGGCGGGCATCAAGGTGAAGCTCCGTTTCGTCTGGCGCGCCACAAAGCCCATCGCCAAGGGCACGAGACTCGTGCTTCGGCTCGACGGGCCGTCCCCGCTCCGCGTGGAGTACGAACCGCTCTCCGGTGACCTGCCGTTTGAGCGCTGGAAACCCGGGCAATTCATCGTGGACGAGGGCGAACTCATCCTACCGGAGCGCTCGAAATCGGGCGCCTACAAGCTCACGGTGGAGGGCGTCGTCAACAAGCGACAGCTCGTCGTCTCGGGTACGGGTCTCGAGCACAGCGACGCGGCCATCACCCTCGCCGAACTCAAGGTTGTCCACCTGTAGGCGCCGTGCGTTCGAAGGTGAACGATTCGTCGCCACCGTCGAGGACAAGCAAAGGACCGCCGGGCGCCTCGCCCGTTCGGAAGGTGAGCCCGAGCCACGGCGGGTCCACGAGCACAAGTTGCGTGCTCCCATCTTCGGCGTTCGCCGTACCGATGGCACTCGACCACTCCCCCGCGTCAAACCGGAAACCGCCCTTCGTCGCCGCGATGCGCACCTCACCGAGGCGATCGTTTCGGTAGGTACCCGTCAACGGTTCAAGGACGGCGGCCGCCGGAGCCGGGTTAATGTTCGCCTTGAGCTGCTCGGTGACCTGGTCGTCGAGCTTGAGGTCCGCACGTAGATTCGCCTCGGCGCGCGGGCGAGCATCGAAGAGCAGTTCAATCAGTCGACGTCCGACCGCCGTGCGGAAGGTGTTCGCGTTCCCCGCGTTCACGAGGAGCACGAGCCCCACGCGATGTGCGGGCAGAAACCAGAAGTCCGAGGTGAAGCCGAGCGTGTTCCCGCTGTGCCCCACGGTTTGGATCCCGTGCTTTTCGCTCACAAAAAGCCCCAAACCGTAGGCCGTGGTGGGCGCGATGGGCGTGCGTGCCGTCTGCCGCAGGGTCATCCCCGCATCGCTGGTGACGCGTTCCCCGTCGGATGCCACGCCCCGGTCGATCTCGTAGCGGAGGTACTCCACCATGTCCTTTGCCGTCGACCAAAGCCCGGCGGCCGGCGCCACGCCATCGACCATGTCCTCGGCGTGGGGCGCGAACGCGACGACGGAACCGTCAAGCGCAACGCTATGCGGGAGCGCGTGTTCGCCCGCAAGCCCCGCCTTGACCCCGACCACGGTACTCCGCATGCCAAGGGGTCGCAGCAGCGACGCGCGCAGAACACGGTCATACGCCTGCGCGACGCCAAGCTTGGGTTCGACCACGTGCGCGGCGATGTAGGCCCCCGCCGCGGGGAGCTCGTTGCTGAATTGAAACCCCGCCCCCACGGGCGCGAGCGGCGTAACCTTGGCAAGGGCGCGAATGCGCTCCTCCGGCGACACCCGCGGCTCGAAGAGAAGCTCGATGTCACGTCGCGCGAGGCCCGCACATCCGCAGAACGCGTCCGCGAGCTTGAGCGCGGACGCGACCTTTGGGTCCGCCAAGGTGAAACTCGGTTCGAGCTTCGTGAGCGGGTCGTCCCACGCCATGGCACCCCGGTCGACCAGGGTTGCCACGAGGGCGCTCGTGAGCGCCGTCGACGTGGATCCAAGGAGAAACCGCGTGTTTTGCGTCACGCGCGCGGACTTGCCCCGTTCGCGCAGGCCGTACCCCTTGAGGAGCACGGTGCGTCCGTTCTGGACGAGGCCCACCGCCACGCCGGGCACGTCCGTCGCGGCCATCGCCTCTTCGATGAACGCCTCCAGGGCGGCGATCCGCGAAGGGTCGAGTTCCGCCGCCGTCTTCCCGGCGAAGGACTCCTCTTCAACGCCGGGTGCGCGGATCGACGTCGCCATGGCGCTCAAGTCTTCCGCGCGGGCGCCCACCGACGCCTCGGCACCCTCGAGCAGAAGAACGCGGTGCACTCCGTTTGCGGTGAGCACGAGGGCCATGGCCACGTGTCCCGGCGCGGCGCCCTCGACGTAGTTAATCTGCGCGATGCCGTCCCACCCACCATCCGCCGGTGGCGCGATGACGCGATCGGGTTCAGGTACGAACCCGGGCACGCACGCGGGCCACGATTCGAGCACGGCGCGCTCCGGCACATCCGCGCGCGACTCGAGGACACACACACGGATGTCTTCGTTGTCGACGCGGAGGACCACGCGCTCCTCGGAATGCTCCACGCGCCATCCCGTCGGCCCCACGAACTTCGTGGCGCTTCCCACGTCGAGGACCGTGTCCTTCGCGAGGAGCTCGCCCGTGGGCCGCGCCTCCTCCGCCCCGTTCTCGGCGGGTGTGGCGGGAGCCGGTGTCGTGCCGCCGCAGGCGCCGAGGAACATGGCCAGGGGCAGCGCGTTCCGGAGGGCGATTCCGCAAGCCATGCTGCGAATCATGCGGCCACCCGGCCGAGCAATCGCTCGGCTTCGAGCCGCGCCGCCGCGCGCACGGCCTCCACGTCGAGGGAGCGGAGTTCGCCGCGGTCCACGACGCATCGGCCATCCACGAACACGCTCCGCACGTCCGCCGGCGTGGTCGCATAGACGAGGGTCGAATAGACGTCCCCGCCGAGGCCCCCGTTGCCCGGCACGGCACCACCTGGCCATTGGTGAAGCGCGTCGAGCCCGACAACGACCACGTCGGCACGCTTACCCACTTCGATGGAGCCGATTTCGTTTTCGAGTCCGAGGGCGCGGGCGCCGTCCACCGTGATCAACTCGAAGGCTTCGCGTGCGGGGATGGCCGCCGCGCTTTCCGATTTCACCTTGGCGAGGAGCGCCGCCTCTCGAAGTTCGGTCCAGGCATCCATGCGGTTGTTGCATGGCGCCCCGTCCGCACCGAGCGCCACCACCACGCCCGCTTCGCGGAGCGCACGCACGTCGGCGATGCCGCTCGCGAGCTTCAGGTTTGCGCTCGGGCAGTGAACGATGCGCGTGCCGCGCTCCGCCACCCGGCGCATTTCCTCCGCCGTGAGTTGCACGCCGTGGGCCATGACCGCACGGGGACCCGCGATGCCGTAGGCCTCGAGCGCTTCAAGATCGTCGCGGCCAAGCACCTGCCGCACGGCGGCGCGCTCGTCGGCGTGCTCGGCCACATGCGTATGCACGAGGTTTTTCCTCGGCGGCCGCCGCGGCCACGTCGCGAAGGAGCCCTCGCTGCAGGAGAGGATGAACCGCGGCGCGAAGGCGTAACCGAGACGCCACCCGCCGCGCCGTCCCAGCGATCCCGGAGGCGCACGCTCTCCGCAACACTCGCTGCCCGCGACTCCCGAAGCCCCGCGGGGACGTCGTCGCCCACGTCCATCATCGCCTTGCCGCTCCGGGCGCGCATGCCCGAGACAAGGATCGCTTCAAACACCGCGTCCTGGTGGTGCACGGTGCCCATGTCGAGGATCGTGGTCGTGCCCCCGAGGAGCATCTCCGCGAGCCCGAGCTCCGCACTCGCGCGGAGCGATTCGGGCGTGTGCGCCGCTTCGAAGGGCCAGATGCGTTCCTTGAGCCAGGCGAGCAGCGGCAAGTCGTCGGCCATGCCGCGGAAGAGCGCCTGACAAAGGTGCACGTGGGCTTGAACAAGCCCGGGGATCACCGCGGCACCGGACGCATCAACGATCGTATCGCCCGCTTCCGCTTCGATGGCCCCCACGCCGACGATCCGATCACCGTCGATGCGCACGTCGCCGTGCACCACCCGACGGGACGCATCCATCGTCACGACCGTGCCGCCCCGAAGAACCGTGCCCACCGCTACTCCAGGAAGTCGGACGAAAAGCCGTGCGGGAGCAGCTCCGCCACGGAGGATTCGAGCATGGCACCGCCCTCGGTGTACGAGCGCACGGTCATGGCCGGAGAAAACTCCGCGAGCACCTGCCGGCACATGCCGCAGGGGGGCACCGGGCGATCCCCGGGCGCGACGATGGCGATGGCTTCGAACGCGGTCGCCCCCGCCGCGACCGCCTGGGCAACCGCCGATCGCTCGGCGCAGAGGCAGAGCCCGTAGCTCGCGTTCTCCACGTTTGCGCCTTCAAACACGCGACCGTCCTGCGCGAGGAGTGCCGCCCCGACGTGAAACTTCGAATAGGGCGCGTGGGCGTTCTTTCGCACGGTGGCCGCGCGGCTCCGGAGGTCTTCCCAGTGGATCGTCATGCGGCACCCGCCTCTCCGATCACGGCGCGGAGCAGCGACGTGAACCGCGACTGCACGCGGTTGGCCGTGTCCTGCACCTCCGAGTGATCAAGCTTGTCCGGCGAGAGACCCGCCGCCTTGTTCGTCACGCACGAAATCCCGAGGCAGCGCGCCCCCGCGTGACGCGCGGCGATGACCTCGAGCACCGTGCTCATCCCCACCGCATCGGCGCCGAGCGTGCGGAGCATGCGAATCTCTGCGGGTGTCTCGTACGTCGGCCCGAGGAGGCCGGCGTAGACGCCCGACTTGGTCTCAAACCCCAGGCGCTCCGCCGTCACCTTCGCCAGGTCGCGAAGTCCGCCATCGTAGGCCTCCGTCATGTCGGGGAAGCGCGGACCGAGGGTCTTGTCGTTGGGACCCACGAGGCAATTTCGACCCGTGAGGTTGATGTGATCGCTGAGCACCATGAGGTCGCCCACGTCGAGGTGATCGGCGATGCCGCCCGCAGCATTCGTGATGATGAGAGAACGGGCGCCCATGCGAATCATGAGGCGTGTGCCAAACACGACTTCGTCGGGACCGAAGCCCTCGTAGAGGTGCACGCGCCCCTGCATGGCGACCACCGGCACACCGCCCACCCGGCCAAACACCAGGTTGCCGGCGTGCCCCTCGACGCCCGACACCGGCATCCCATCGATTTCTTCGTAGGGAATCGCCACGGACTCTTCGAGCGTGTCGGCAAAACCGCCGAGGCCCGAGCCGAGCACGAGGGCAATCTTTGGCGTGATCCGGACTTCGCTCCGAAGCTTCACGCGAACGAGATCAAGACGCTCTCCGAGGGACTGCGATTTCGCCGGCATGGCACCCCAAGTGAAGAGCTTGCCGCATTCCTGTCAAGCGATTCGTCCCGGAGGACGCATCGTCCGTCGATTGACCCACCCGGGCGCGACCCGTAGCCTTGCCCGCGCCCATGGAAACCAGCCTTTCGTCCCTCGCCACCGCCCCACGGCGAACGCGCACAACGAATTGCATCGGGTGCATCACCGCTGTCATCGCCGCGCTCGGCCTCGGCGCCTGCGGGGGCGACCCGCGCGGACATCACCGCGCGCACCGCCCCGGGCAAGACGAGGCCGCCGCCACCGACGCCGCTCCCATCACCGGGACAGCGAAGCTCAAGCTCAACGACATGGACGTGCACGACGTGCCCATCACCTGCACGCAGGGCGCCCAGGAGGACTGCAACGGCGTCGACGACAACTGCGACGGCCAAATTGACGAGGGCTGCGGCTACGCGAACGGACCGCTCCAGATCACGATGGCCTGGAATACGCAGGCGGATATCGATCTCTTCGTGACCGACCCCACGGGCGAGACCATCTCGAACCAGCACCGTCGGTCGGCGTCGGGGGGCGAGCTCGACCACGACGCACGGGGTGGTTGCCGCACGACGGACAAGCCAAACCAGATCGAAAACGCCGTGTGGAAGGCCCGGCCGCCGAAGGGCACCTACCAAGTTGGCGTCCATTACTGGGGCGAGTGCTCGGACGGCGGCACGACCACCGTGAGCGTCACCGTTTCCGCCTTCGGAAAGGTGCTCAGCACGAGCAACACCACCGTGGAGCCCGGCGAACGCCGCTCGATGCTCTCCGTATCCGTCGAATAGGCGGGGTTCCGGGGCCCTCCACCGGCGGGCCGACCGGGGGCGCCGGCCCGCACCCCGTCCGGCCGCTACTCGGCGCGCGGCGAAGAACCGCGGAATCGGCTTTTGCGCTTCAAAACAAGCGCTATCCGTACCGTGAGACGACTCACGGATCGCCGCGACGCGTCGCGTTGACCGGGTAGTGCACGTCCCGTACTGTCTCGGCCTTCTGTGGAGCAGTTGGCCCAAAAATCTGCGGCGTCACGGGACGTCGCCCGTCATATTCCCGCGGAATTGACCGAGCAGTACGCCGTCGGCGCGGAGCTCGGGAGCGGACCGTCGAGCCGTGTCTTCGAGGCGACCTGCCGGAAGACGGGACGCGTCGGGTCCCTCAAGCTCCTCCACCCCTCCGCCTACAGCGATGCGGAGCAGCAGCGGGTCAAGCGCGAATGGGCGAAGCAAGCGACCCTTGCGGCGAGTGACCGCCTGCTCGTGCCGCGCGCCTTTGGTGAAATCGGCCACGCCCTTTGGCTCTTCCGCGCGAAGGTCGACGGCGTGCCGCTCGATGTGGTGCTTGGTGACGGACCCGTCGAAGCGTCCCAGGCCATCACCGTCGCCGTGGAGATCGCCCGAGCCCTCGACGAGCTTCACACGGCGGGGCTCCTTCATCGGGACCTCAAGCCGGAGCACGTGCTCCTCCGCCCCACGCCCGGGGATGCGCCCATCGCCATCGCCGTCATCGATGCGGGCCTCGCGCCACACATCGAAACGCCGAGCCCGTACCAGGTGTTCGGCACCCCCGGCTACGTGTCGCCCGAGCAGATTGCGGGCAAGCTCGTCGGCTTCCGGAGCGACCTCTACGCCCTCGGCTGCGTGCTCTACGAGATGATCGTCGGCGCGCCGGTGTTCACCGCCGAATCGGTGGACGAATTGCTCATCCTTCACTGTTCCGCACCGCGACCCGCGATGCCCGCGACGCTGCCCCCGGCCGCGCGCGACCTGCTTGGCAGCCTGCTCGCCATCGACCCGCGGGCGCGCCCCATTTCGGCGCGGCATGCGGTGTTGGCGCTTGAAGCGGCGCTCCACGCGGCGGGTTCGTCGAATCGCCCGCAGGCGGCACAGACCTCAGTTTCCACGCACGAATCACATCAAGTTCAAGACACGCGAATGGCACAGACAAGGGAGGCTCAAGTGGGCAAGGCGGATCTCAATCTCGGAGCAATCCAGGACGCACTCGCGAAATCGACGCTGCTCGGCATCCCGCAGCAGACGCCGACGGCCCCGCGTCCACAGGCCATGCCCCCGCAGCCGCTGTCGGACGACACAAACCCGCGCATCATCTACCCGCCGCTCATGCAGCAGGCGCAGGCGAACGTCGCGCCGATCCCGCCGATCAACGCCCGCGGCTACGCGTCGATTGTGCCGCCAACCGACGACACGTCGCCGCACATCGCCATCGCGCCGACGATCGCCGCGACACTTTCGCCGTCACTCCCGCCGCTCAATGCCCGCGGCTACCAGTCCGTGGTGCCGAACGTTGCGCCGCCGGCGATCCCGACCGCGGCCCTGGACGCCATCGTCGACACGGCCTCGCTCGATACCACCGTCGTCGAGACGGACATGATCGAACCGGCGCTCGATCCGCACGATGAGGCGGAGGAGATTCACGCGGACGACGTCGAAGAGGTGGAGCCAAGCATCGTGGCGGCGTACCCGCCTGCCTTGGCCTCGTTCGACGAGCATATTGACGCCCTCGAGAGCTCGCCCACACCGCTCTTCACCGCGGCCCCGGAGCTTTCCCTCCCCGATGCCCCGGCCTTCTCCCTGCCGCCGGTCCCGGAACTCGACGCGCGCGCGTCGGTGGAGGACATCCACATTCCGGCGCTTCACATTCCGTCGGTCGCCCCCTCGGTCCTCTCCGAGGAGCGGAGCCGCAAGGGTGGGCTCACGGTGGCGCAGGCCGCCGGCATCTCCATCGTCACGATGCTGCTCGGCTCGATCCTCGCCGCCCTCGTGATCCTCATCCTGCGCGATCGCCCGGCACCGGAAGCGGTGATGGCGAGCCCGCACGCGCCCACGCCCACGGCGCCGCAGGAAATCGTGCCCACGACGGCACCGGTCGCCGCCGCGGCACCGGCCGCCGCAGTTCCCGCCGCGGAAGTGGCCGCCGTGGAACCGGCCGCGGAGGCCGAGGCCGTCATTGAGCACGTGGCGGAACCGACGGCGGCGCCCGCCGAAGAGGCGGAAGCCATCATCGAAGCGGAGCCGGTCATCGAGGCCGCACCCGCTGCCGCCGTCACGACGCCCAAGCGTGACACCGCCGCTTCGCGCCGTGCCGCGGCCAAGGCCGCCCGTGACGCGCGCGCGGAACGCGCGGCTGCCGCAGCCACGGCGAAGAAGGAACGCGCCGCCGCCGAGCGTGCGGCTCGCGCAGAACGTGCCGCCGCGAAGGCCGCCGCCAAGCGCGAGCGCGCCGAGGCTGCCCGCGTCGCCCGCGAAGCGCAGCAGTCGGCCAGCGCGGCTTCGGCCGCGGCCAGCACCGAAGCTCCGGCCGAGGCGAGCGCGCCGACGAACGCCTTCGAAGCGGCTCGCACGAGCGGCAAGCAGCTCTTCGGCGCCGGGCGCTACGCGGAAGCGGCCGCGGCGTACGAACAGGCGACGAAGCTCAACCCGAACCACGCGGGCTCGTTCTCCGGCCTTGGCGCTTCGCGCCTCGCGGCGGGCGACGCGCGCGGCGCGGTCGACGCATACATGCGCGCCGTAAGCCTCGCCCCGTCGCACTCGGGCTACTTTGCCGCCCTCGGCCGCGCGTACATGACCGCGGGCGACCGCGACAACGCCGTCCAGGCCTACCAGCGCGCCCTCGCGCTGAACCCCGAGAACTCGGCGGCGCGCAACGCCCTCGCGCAGCTCGGCGCACTCTAGACCGAGACCGCGCTGACACGGGGCCCCGCCCGCGGAACGACCGCGGCGGGGCCTTCGTGTTTCTAGCGACGATGCTTCTTCGGGGGGGCGCCGCGCATTTGATCGGCGGCCAGGGCCGCGTGCTTGCGGCCAAGGGCGGCGAAGACCTGCGACGCGTTGTCGACCATCACCTCGACGCAAAGCACCTCGCGCTCATCCGCCGTCGACATGACCGAGACCTTTCCTTGAATCTCCGTCTCGAGGAATGCGATCTCCGTGCGCACCCAAACCGCGATGGCCTCGTCGCTCAAGCGGTCGGCGACGACGCCGAGACGCTTCTCCGCGTCGCCCACCCAACGGCGCGCTTCCGCGAATGGAATCTCGAGGATCTGTTCCACGAACGCCTCGAACGACGTCACGTTGAGCCCGCGCCAGAGCCCGAGCTGCACCACGCGGAGCAACTGCTCGCCGACCACCACGGTGCGCCCCTCACCGCTCGAGGCCTTGAGCTCCGCCCGGAGCCGATCGACGTAGGCCTCCGCCACCTCCCGCGCGTCGCGGTTGGCCACGCCAGGAAGGAGGGCCACGGCCCGCGGGTCCCGGAGGCGCGGCCTCGGCCGGGGCCGGTGGATTCGCTCGGAATCGCCCCGGGCAAGGGCCTCGAGCTCCGGGTCCAGGCGCCGGCGCTCGGCCCGCGGACGCCGCACGACTCCAGGTAATTTCGGGCGTTTTGGCTTACTCACGGGGCCATCCTACCCGAGTTCCCGGGGTTCGGGCTTTTCCCTTGCAGGGAGGGGCCGGATTCGTACACTGCCCGCCCCGATTCCGGGAAAAGGTTTAAGAGGTTCGTCATGTACGCAGTCATCACCACCGGCGGAAAACAGTACCGCGTGAGCGAAGGCGACCGTCTCCGCGTCGAGAAGCTCGACGGCGACGTGGGCGCGAAGATCGAATTCGATAACATCCTCATGATCGGCGGCGAGAAGGTCGCCGTCGGCGCTCCGTCCGTGAAGGGCGCGAAGGTGAGTGCGGAGATCGTGGCGCAGGACAAGGCCAAGAAGGTCATCGTCTTCAAGATGCGCCGCCGCAAGAACTACCGCCGGAAGAACGGCCATCGTCAGCCGTTCACCGAGCTCAAGATCACGGGCATCACGGCCTAAGGCACGGAGAAGTAAGCAATGGCACATAAAAAGGGCGGCGGCTCCACACGCAACGGTCGTGATTCGAACGCGCAGTATCGCGGCGTCAAAGTCTTCGGCGGTCAGGCCATCCACGCGGGCGGCATTATCGTTCGTCAGGTGGGCTCGACGTTCCACGCCGGCGTCAACGTCGGCACGGGCAAGGACTTCACCCTCTTCGCGGAAGTGGATGGCGTTGTGAAGTTCGAGCGCCGCGGCAAGACCAAGCAGCAGGTGAGCGTGTACGCCCTCGGCGACGCGCGCCTGGCCAACTAGAGAACCCGTTTCTCTCGCAGAAAGACCCCGCAAGCCCCAGGGCCTGCGGGGTTTCTTCGTTTTGGGGGCCTGCGTGCTACCCTTTTCGTTGCGCGATGCAGCTCCCGCTGTCGACGCTCGACCTAGCCCTCCCCCCGGAGGAGGCGAGCCTTCCCCCCGCCGCCCGGATCTATTGCTGCCGGAACCTGCGGATGGACCACATCGAAATGGTGGGGTTCGACATGGACTACACGCTCGCCATCTACCACCAGGCGGAGATGGACCGGCAGTCCATCGAGGCCACGGTGAAAAAGCTCGTCGATCGGGGCTACCCGGAGAGCCTGCTCACCATGAACTACCGCATCGACTTCCCGGTGCGCGGCCTCCTCGTCGACAAGAAGTACGGCCACGTCCTCAAGATGGACCGCTACAAGTACGTCAAGCAGGCCTACCACGGCCTCAAGCCGCTCGACGCCGACACGCGACGAAAGCTCTACCACGCCGTCCAGATCAAACCCGCCACGAGCCGCTACCACTGGGTGGACACCCTCTACGCACTCAGTGAAGTCGCGGTCTACGCCGCCGCTGTGGAAGAGCTCGAGCGCCTCGGTGACACCGTCGACTACGAGAAGCTCTTCACGGACGTGCGCGAGTGCATCGACCTCTCGCACCAGGACGGCAGCATCCTCGACCATGTGCTCGCGGACTTGCCGCGGTACGTCCTGCGCGACCCGAAGCTCGGCCCCACGCTTCACAAGCTCAGGAGCAGCGGCAAACGCCTCTTTCTGCTGACCAATTCACGCGCGGCGTACACCAAAACCATGATGTCGTACCTGCTCGACGACTCGGTGCCGGGGTATCCGTCCTGGCAGAACTTCTTCGAGTACGTGATCACCGCGTCGAAGAAACCTCGCTTCTTCGACACCGATGTCCCCTTCGAGCGCGTGGACGAGGATGGTACGCAGACCCCCGTGACGGACCTTGAGCGGGGCGGCATCTACGCGGGCGGCAACCTCGCGGAGTTCGAACGCATCACGGGCGTCGAAAGCGACCGCATCCTCTACGTCGGCGACCACATTTTTGGCGACGTGCTCCGTGCGAAGAAGGAAACGGCGTGGCGAACGGCCATGATCGTCCAAGAAATGACCACGGAGCTCGAGGCCGTCCACCGAACCGCCCTCGACAGCGGACGCCTCGATTCGCTCAACGAGCTCCGCGGAACCCTCTACCACGACCTGCGCGTCCAACAGGAACGGCTCAAACGAATCATGCGCAAGGTGGAGCAGTTCAAGGAGACGGACGGGACGAGCGTGCCCACCGACATCGAAGGGGACCGCGTCAAGACGCGGAAGGTCATCGAGCGGCTCCGCGCGCAGATCAAGACCACCGAGGGCGAGATCAACGAACTCGAGGAGCAGATCGACCTCGCGTTTCACCCCTTCTGGGGCTCCCTCTTCAAGGCCGGCTCCGAAACCTCCTCGTTCGGCAATCAGGTCGAGACCTACGCGTGCGTGTACACCGACCGCGTGTCGAATTTCCTCGACTACTCGCCGTACCACTACTTCCGCAGTCCGCGCGATCGCATGCCCCACGAGACGTGACGGAGGCTGCGCGCGGCCCGCTTCGCGCGTTACCGACCCCTCCCACCGTGGCCTGTTCGCGTTACTCGCGAAGGACGCCATTCCGGTCTCGCTGAACGCCCGGCCCGGGCAATGCACCAGAGTTGCACACCTTTTGGGGCGCGCCCCGCGGTGGCACGCGTCGTGAATCGGAGTGGTATCGATGCAGCCCTCCAACATCCCATTCCGGCCTTCCATCCCCACCCTCGAGCGGCGCTTTCACGCCCGCCGAGCGCACATCGTGATCGCGGACTCCGATCCGCTGCGGCGCAGCCACCTCGCCGACGCGGTTCGCGAGGCGGGCGCCGTGGCGCTTGAGGTCCGGAACGGCGGCGAGCTCCTCGACCGCATCGCTTCGCAGGTGCTCGTGGGGCAGCCCAAACCCGACGCCATCGTTGCCTCGGTGGACCTCGAGGGGTTCTCAGGGATGTCGATCGCCGACGGGCTCCGCGGCACGGACTGGGAGGTCCCCGTCATCCTCGTGGCGCCGACCCGCGACAGACATTCGACAATCCGCGCACTTCATCACGGTGCGCTGGCCGTGGTCCGGGAAAGTCACGCCGAGGAGGAGCTCCAAACGCTCATCCGGAGACTCGGACCGCCCTCCGTCCCTGGGCTACGTCGCCGCCGACCGGAAGAAATCGCCACCACACGCCGTTACCAGAAGGAGGGTTCGCACCATGCCAACGCCTAACGCCCCGATTCAGCCTGCCACCGTTCGCACCACACCGTGGGCGATGGGCGACGACGACGCGAGTGCACCCGAGGGCTGGCGCGAGATTCGTCGTCGCGAAACACGGACAGGGGAGTTCATCCTCCCGTGGGTCGTGGCCACCATCGCCACGCAGCAGCCCGCCAACGACCTGACCCCGGAGCCCGCGAGCACGGGCGAGCGAACGCCTACGGCGCGTCGGCGGCGACAAAGCCATTCACGGCTTCGAGGAATCGTTCCATGTCGAGGGGCTTCGCAAACCAGGCCTCGGCGGCCGGCAACGGACTGCTCCCGGTGACATCATGAGCCGTGAGCACAATCACCGGAACCATCCGGAGCTCGGGTCGCCTGTCCCGCTCCTCGACGAACTGGTAACCGTCCATGTCGGGCATCATCAAGTCGAGCACGACGAGGGCAGGCTTCGGGTCCGCCGCAAGGATCCAGTCAAGCGCCGCACGCCCGGAACTCGCCTGATGGGTGTGAAAACCCTCGTCCTCCAGGATCTCCGCGAGCGTCTCACGTACGTCACGGTCGTCGTCGACGAGCAAAATCGTTCTCGAATCGTGCATCGCGCGCCTAGTTGACCCCATGGGTTACCATGTGACGTGAGGTGATGGTCTCCCGCGGAAGGAAGACGCGAAACTCGGACCCCTCCCCCGGCTGACTGGAAACCTCCACCCGTCCTCCGTGCGCCTCGACGATCTGGCGGACGATGTAGAGACCAAGGCCAAGACCCGCGTACTTGCGGACGGATTCCGCCCGCTCAAACCTCGAGAAAACCCGTTTGAGGTCCGGTTCACGAATACCGATCCCGTGGTCGCGCACGGCAATGCGAACATCATCCTCGCCGATTTCCACGCTCACCTCCACGGGGTTCCCCGCACCGTACTTGAGGGCGTTTGAAAGGAGGTTGGAGAGCACCTGCTCAATGCGGATGCGATCCCAGCGGCCTTCGCCGAGCTCGGGACTGGTGACGGAAATGGCACACCCCGCGGCGCGTGCCTCGCGTTCGTGGCGAGCCAGCACATCGCGGACGGTGCTGCAGAGGTCGAAGCGCTCGCATTGAAGTCGTAGTCCGCCGACACGAATGCGGGACACGTCCAGCAGGTTCTCGACGAGGGCCGTCAGGCGATCGGTTTGCCGAAGCGCGACATCGAGCTTTCCAACGAACGCGTCCGGATCGACACTGCGTCGCGAGACGACCTTCCGGCGAAGGTGTTGAAGCTGGAGCTGGAGCGGTGTGATCGGCGTCTTGAGTTCGTGCGAAGCGATGGAAATGAACTCATCTCGCGCTCTCACCGCATCCTGCGACCGGGCGTAGAGGCGCGCCTGCTCCTCGGAAAGCGCGCGTACCTTCGAGAAACCGTCAGCGTTCTCGAGCGCAACGCCACCGAGCGCCGCCACGAACTCTGCGATACGGGTCTCCACTTCACCGAAGAGATGCTCGATTTGGGAGTGGGACACGTAGAGGCATGCGGCGATTTCACCGCGCACAAACAGCGGCACGGCCATGGCGCTCTTGGCGACGCCACCCTCCACCGGGTCGCCCCATTCGAGCTCGCCGGAGGAGGACGACACGGCACGCTCAAGGCGCACCGCGACACGGACCAGGGATTCGTCGAAGGCGATGGGAGGCGACGCGTCAAACGCCACGATGTCATTGAGTTCGGAACGTCGAAGCACGATCACCGAGCAGTGTTCCGGGCGGAGCATGCGGTTCGCGGCATCGCAGATCGCGACCAGCGCCGCGTCACGATCGAGCGTTCGACCGATATTGCACCCGAGTTCGAGCAAATTCTCAAAGCGATCGCTCAGCGAAATGGTCGGCAGGTCCGCCCGAGCGAACTCGTGGAGTTCATGAAGTCCGCTCGGTTCACTTGTTTCCGATTCCTCCACGAGCTCGCGGAGAATGCGATCGGCCGATTGTCGATCGCGCTCGGCCGAAGACCACTGGAGCACCTTCCCGAGGCGTCCGCGCGCGAAGAGTGACAGCGCCTCCTCCTGTCGCATCCCGAGTTCACGGGCGACCTCTACGCTCTCGGCAAGCGCTTGGTTCGCCGCCCGGTGGTCCCCATCGAGCGCGCGGAAGATGCCCACCTCCCGCAGGACATGGGCCTGATTGTTTCGATACGTGCGCGCCAATCGGAGGGCCCGCCGCACGACCACACGCGCCGCCCCGAGCGCCTTCCTGCGCGCCGCGCCGTCGAACGGAGAGATCTCCTCGATTCGATGGCGGAGCGCCGTCAGTCGCCAAGCGAGCACCGGGGCCACGTACTCCTGACGGAAGCCCCGCGCGCGCACGAGGTGATCGGCGAGCTCCAGCGACTCGAGGGCCGCGGCCGTCCGTCCCTGGCGCAGCTCAAAGATCGCCTTCGCTTGAAGCAGCTCGGCGCGCGAGTGGATGTCGTGCATGGACACGCGTTCGAGCTCCACGCCGAGTACGCCGGGTTCGATATCGCCCTGCGACGCCTTGCACCACACGGTGGCGCCAATGGCACTGGCGTGCACGTCGCCGATCTCCGTGCCGGACTGGTGAAGCTGTTTAGCGATTTCGACGGCGCGTCGCAGGCGCCCACGTCGGTAATGGCAGTACGCGATGTGCCAGAGCGCCGTGTGCTTCTCCCACTGATCGCCCGTTCGCTCAAACAGCTTCACGGCGCGCTCGCACACGTTGATGCATTCCTCAAAGCGCGAGGCTGCGTAGAGGACGACGCCGAGAAAGTTGAGCGCCTGCGCCTGCCCCCACACGTCGCGGAGCTCGGCTCGAATCGCAAACGAACGATTCGCGTACTCGATCCCCCGCGCAAACCACGGGATCGTACTGAGAACAGGCGCATGTTCGGAGTACGCCTGCGCGAGTTCACGCGAGGGTGGGTAGCGCTCCGCGAGATTCATGCCTCGAAGGTGCGCCCAGAGGCACGCGACACGACCACGCCCAAACCAGTACGCGTACGCCAGGCGGCTATAGAGCCGCACGGACCGCATGCCCGTTTCCGCGCGCGCCTCCGAACGCCTCGCGACGAACACGCGTGGAAGGAGCGTATGAAGCGCCTGAATCCACGCCTCCCACACGGCGCCGACGAGCCGTGCGAAGGTTGACCGCGGCACCCAGTGGCCGAGGGTGGCAAGACCCGTTTCGATGGCCTCGATGGCACCGTCCACGTCCCCCCGTTTGAACGCGAGCTCCCCTCGCTTTCCATGGATTCGCGCTCGGTCGTCTTCGTCCGAAGCGAGCGTCGCCGCCTCGGAGAGGAGCTTTGCCCCGTCCTGGTATCGCCCGCGAAGGAGCGCGACATCGCCGAGCCCCTCGAGGATGCGAAGTCGAGTTCGCCGACTCTCTTCCCGAACGCCCCGCTCGGCGATGCGGTAGAGCTTCTCGGAGATGTCGAGTGCGTACTGCGCACGCGCACGCTCGGCACCGACGAGGGCGTACCCGAGTGCACGTTCGGCCTTGCCGCCCGCGTCAAAGTGATAGGCGATCTCAAACACGGACTCCGGCCTGCGTCGCTCGAGGAGCTCGGCCGCCGCGAGGTGCAGGGATCGGCGCTCGTCTTCGGCAATTTGGTCGAGCAGCGTTTCGCGCAGCTTGTCGTGCACGAAGATCGCCGACGACGTGGCCTCGTGGAGCCACACCATGTGTCGAGCCCGTGCTTCCGCGGTGGCTTCGCGCGCAGCGTCGAGGGAGATCCCCGCGAGCTCTGTGACCAAGTCGAGGTCGAACTCACGACCGAGGACCGCCCCCACCGTAAGCAGGCGCTCCACGTGCGCAGGCAGGAGACGAAACCGCTTCGCCAAGAGCGCAGCGGCCTCGCCGGAAGAGCGCACTCGCTCGGCGGCCGCCGGTTCGAGCGCCCACGCGCCATCGACCGGGTGCAGCACCGCGCTCTCCACGAGCCCTCGGAGCACGGCCGCCACCATGAAAGGGCTCCCCCCCGAGAGCCGCTCGACGAGCAGAAGCGCATCCGTGGGAATTTCCCCCGCCATCGAGACCACGAGGGCGTGGATCTCCGCGCGGGTGAGCGGAGCAAGCTCGAGGCCCGTGACCGAGCTCAAGCCGCGAAGCGGATGCTCCCGCGGCACCTCCTCGGTGCGAAACGCGATCACCACGGAAACGTGGCATGGCGCCGTTCCACGGGCGCGTAGCTGCGACCAGTAGCGCAGGAAGCCATAGGTCCCCGAGTCGGCCCAGTGACAGTCGTCGAGGACGACGAGCGCCGCCTGGGTTTCCGAACCGAGTGCGCCGAGCAGAGCCGCGAGTGCTTGATTGGTACGGAGTTCGCCGAACGTCTCGGGACCGACCTCTTCCTCCGACGGCTCGAGCACTTCGGCGAGTTCCGGGATCGCCTCACTCAACGCGGCGCGATGGACGGCCATGGCGGCCACGAACTCGTTCCGGAACGCGGCGTCGCTCCGACACTGCCTGAGGACCGTCTGCACCATCCCGCTGAAGACCTGAAACGGTCGACGCGCGAGATCCGCGACGCCCTTGCCGAGCGAGCAGGACACTCCGCGGTGGATCGCGAGGCGTACCGTTTCGTCGAGGAGCCGCGACTTGCCGCCACCCGAGTACCCCTCGAGCAACACGACGGCGCCATCGCCGCGGCACGCCGCACCGACCGACGCCTCGAGCACCGCCAGCTCGCGCCGACGGCCCACGAACGCCGGCTCCGTCAGGCTTCGGCGCTGATCGCGCAGGCCGATGACAAGGCTCGGGTCGTCGTCACCGGCGGCCATGGCCACCGAAAGGAACTCGAGGTCGTGCAACAACCCCTCGGCGGATTGGTAGCGATCCCGCGAGTCCTTCTTGAGCAGGCGGCGAATGATGGCGTCCAACGCCCGTGGCACGCCGCGATTCAAGATGGGCGGCGGCACTTCACTGAGATGCTGTCGAAGGAGCGCCGTGACGGAGTTCGCACGAAACGGGGGACTGCCCGTCACCAGCTCAAACAGGATGATGCCGAGCGAATAGAGATCCGACCGCTCGTCCACGTCCCGGTTGAGGAGCCCCGCTTGTTCTGGGGAAAGGTACCGAACGGACTCGGGCGAGTCGCTCGAGTGCGCCGCGTCGTGCCCCGACTCTCGGGCGAGGCCAAAGTCCACCAGCACGACGCGCTCGATCGCCTTCGACGTGGTGTCGCGCGTCACGAGCACGTTCTCCGTACGGATGTCGCGATGGAGAACCCCCTCCCCATGGGCGCATACAAGCGCTTGGGCGAGACGCCGCCCAATGTCGATGGCTTCGCGCAAGGCGAGCGAACCCTCCGCAAGCTCCTCCGCCAGCGTTCGACCATGGACGCGTTCCGTGACGACGTAGAGGCGGTCTCCGGCACGCCCGACGGATCGAACAACGGGAAGGCAATCGTTCGGCTCGCGCTCGAAGACACGCGCTTCATGCTCGATCCGGTGCACAACGCTCGGCGGCAGTGGAGCGGCATCGATCGTCTTGACGATGACCTCCGAGTCGTCCTCAAGGTCCACGCCAAGCCACGTTTCCACGCCGCGTACACGGCGAAGCAGCGTGCGAATCTGAATCCGATTGTCGAGCGCCGTGCTGGAATCCACGTGCGCGTCTGGAGTGGCAACGCCAGCCGGTGGCTCAACTGGAGTCTGCGGCGTGGGCACGGCTACGCCTCCAACAGGGGAAACCGCGCTCGCGCGGCGATTGTTGGATCACCCTCAAGCTCCAGGGCACCTCCGTGTCGGAGGAGGACGTGCCTTGCGGTCAACTGCCAGACATTGATCTTCGCGTCGTGGATCTCGGCATCGCGGAACTCCGCGTCGCGGGCACCCTTGGGCTGTGAGGAACCCGGGGGCGCGGGGACCAACAAATCGAGCCAAACGTACAGGCTCCCGTCCACGGAACGCGTCGCGATGGTGGGCGCACCGCCGGACGATGCGCCGAGGAGGTCACACAGACACGCGACAATGACCTCCACGCTCGCGGCAGGCACGGATACCTGGTGCGACGACGCGTGGTCGAGACGGCTCGCGTCAACGCGCTTTGCCTCACTCCGGCGAAGGAGACCAAGCACGGTGCTCTCGAGATCACACCAGGAATCCGTCGTCGTGGCGCCGAGTTTTCGGCGGGTCTGCAAACTGGTGGTCGCGCGCACGAGGGCGTCGCCGGTCCGCTCGACGGCTTCGGAGAGTTCCGCCGAGCGCTCCCCATCGAGGGAGGTCGCCAGCTTGCGCCGAAGCAGTGCGATGTTGTTCGCCAACGCGGCGAGCCCGTTGATCAGGTCATGACGGACCGAGCTCGAGACCGCCTCGGCAACGGCAACCTCACGCCGCGCGTAAACGGCGGCGGGCCATGTCCATCGGGCACTTCCATCGTTTGTCACTCGGAGTCTGCTCCGCCGTCGCCGGACGCGTCGCCGAGGCCATGCTTTCGCAGCTTTTGCCAGAGACTCTTTCGCGAGATCCCCAGCAAATCTGCCGCCTGCTGACGCCGCCCCTCGGTGTGCGAAATGGCTCGGCGCAGGTACTCCCGTTCAAACTCCCCGATGGCGGCCGCCAGGGACCGCAACGGACTGTTCGACGAACGCTTGTCATCCGACTCGCCGCGAATCTCCCGAGGCAAATGCTCCACGTCGAGCTCCTGCCCGTGGGCGAGCACCGCGGCGTGCATGATCGCGTGTTCGAGCTCGCGGACATTGCCTGGGAACGGATGCTGCTGGAGCGCCGCGACCACCGCCGGCGCGACGCCCGTCACGCGCAAGCCCGCGTGGCGCAGCCGCCGAAGGAAGTGCTCGATCAGGAGCGCCACATCGCCCGTGCGTTCGCGGAGCGGCGGCACGCGAAGCTCGATCACCTTGATGCGGTAGTAGAGGTCTTCGCGAAACTTTCCCTCCGCAACGAGTTCCCGCAGGTCGCGATTCGTGGCGCAGACGATGCGCGCGTCGACCTTCACCGGATTGTCGGCGCCCACGGGCGTGCACTCCCCTTCCTGGAGCACGCGGAGCAACTTCACCTGCGCGTCGAGGGGAAGCTCACCGATTTCATCGAGGAAGAGCGTGCCGTGGTTGGCGGCCACAAATCGCCCCTCGCGCCGTTTGATCGCGCCCGTGAACGCGCCCTTCTCGTGCCCGAACAGCTCGGCTTCGATGAGCGACATGGGCACCGCGCCGCAATTGACCGCCACGAATGCCTTGCCGGCTCGGGAGCTCTGCTCGTGAATCAGACGCGCAACGAGCTCCTTGCCCGTACCGCTTTCCCCGATCACGAGAACGGAAACGTCCGTGCTCGCGACGCGCGTCGCCTGGTCCTGCAACCGAAGGAGCACGGGCGACTGCCCCACGAGGAGTGGCTTGTCCGCCATGGACGCGAGTTGCGTGCGAGCGTCGAGGAGTTCTTCCCGGAGACGGCGGCGTTCACCCGCCTTGCCGACACGAAGCAGGAACTCCTGCGTGTCGAACGGCTTGGTGATGTAGTCGAAGGCACGTTCCTTCATGGCCGCGACGGCGTCTTCGATCGTGCCGAAGGCCGTCATGAGCACGACCTCCGTCGCGGGGGACTCTTCGCGTAGACGACGGAGGATGTCGAACCCGTCTCCCCCCGGGAGCCGGACGTCGCTCACCACCACGTCGAACACGGTCTGCGTGAGGGCCTCCGTGGCACCAGGAACGTCTCCCGCCGTCTGCACACGGTGTCCTTCGCCGCGGAGCGCTTCGGCGAGCAGCCGCCGCATCTCGGCGTCGTCATCGACAAGTAGAACTGAGAGTGGGGAGCGAACGGCGACTTCCTGTGAATCGAATCGACCCATGGCACGCGGCGCCGAAGGCACGGACCCGTCGCCGGGCGGCGGGGATGCGGACGGCGTAGGCACCAGTTTGCCCATTCGACCCGGGGGGCACGAGCCCCCCGCCGAACGGTCGAGAATGGTTGTGGTTTCTGACGGTGGCGCAGTCTGCACGTTGCCTCGTTGCTGGTCCGTAAGGACGCCCCGGCGGGGCGCGGTGAACTACGTGCTCGGTACCCGCGCGGGGCGAAGGCAACCGTCGATGGCCACCGTCTCAAGGCCAAGCACGTCCCTCACGGCACGGCACAGGTCAAGCCCCGCGGTGGGTACCTCAAGGATCCCCCGTGCGCCGGGAATACAGAACGCCAGGTTCGGCGCGTGCCGCTCCGGGTCGAGCAGGAGCACGGTGGGCACCGCCCACGCGGTACCGGCGAGCGCGCAGATGAGCTGCGGTCCGCTCCAGATGGGCAAGTCGACGGCGGCGAGGATCAGGTCGGGCAGGGAGTGACCCGTATCGACCTCATTCGTCATGTACTCCACCACCTCGGGACCCGAGGACATGTCCGTGACCGTGTGGCCGTCCGCACGAAGCACGTCACGCATCTCGCGGCGGAGCTCCGTGGCCGGGTGGGCCAACACGATCTTCGCAACGCGACGCTCGGCGCGGTAGATCCCGCTCAGCGTTCGACCCATGCGTGGGGTCCTGCCTTCGCGAAGGGCTTCGCTGATCGAGGGATACTGCGCTTCGGTGACTGTACTGCTCGTGGCCATGTGGTTCCTCCCCAGGGTTGTGTGAGCACGCATCGTCCGCGACGCGGGGGAGACCGGGATGGGTGGGTGGTCTCCCTCGCGCCGTGGACGAGCGCCCACGCGGTGCGTCTCCGGGGGGACCACGGCCATGGCGGGCTTCGGGAATGGGTTCCGCTCGGTCGTGTTCGCTTTCTCGGAGGGGCGCATCGCAACCCGAGCTACTTCACGCTTCGTGCCAGCGAGCGGCCCGGTTCGATTCCGGAAGGAAATCGTCCATGCGGGGGAACACCCACACGGAACGGTGGGGCGACGGGGTAACACGCGGTGAGCGGGCGTGGCGTCTAGGTAACGCGGCCCCGTCGGCGTGGTTCCTGGCTTGAAAATGCGCGGGTTTCCCCCGCGTGGAGGGTGGAGCCGAGGGGGATCGAACCCCTGACCTCATGACTGCCAGTCATGCGCTCTCCCAGCTGAGCTACGGCCCCGTTCGGGAAGGCGCCGAACTAGCACCGGGCCCCGAGGGTGTCAACGCAGCCCCGGGAAAACGCGTGCAAATTTTGACCGTTCCAGCGCGTGGGCCGAGGCTCGGGAGCGTGATCCCACGGCGGCGACGCTGGGCCCCGTTGGCCCTCCTTCTGGCATGCGCCGCGTGCGGTCGACCCGGTTCACGGGCGGCGCTCCTCGACGTGACCGAGGTCGGCCCGGCACGCATCGGAGGCAATGACGCGCTCCACGTCACCGGCGCCGGGTTCGACCCCGGGCGGGACGGCACCGCGGAACTCGACGGCATGGTCTTCGCGCCGGGCCAGAAGCCGCGCGCCCTCCAACTCAAACTCGACCTGCGCGCCATCTCGCCAACGGAAGCCGAGGCGGCAAACACGCGCCCCCTGGCCAGCGCCCTTTCCCCCAGGGGCACGTTCCACGGGAACTTCACGGTTCACCTCGAAGGGCACCAGCCGGGCACCACCATCGAAGGGACCCTCCCCGGTGTGGTCCTGAGCGCTACGCCCTCCGAGTCAAGCGATGCATCGGGCCTTCGTTCGAGCGCCGAAGCCGTGCTCACGGCCGCGGGATTCACCGTCGAACCGACGGCCGAGGATGAAGGGGGCGTCTTGGTGCGCACCGTGGCCGCGGGGTCGCGCGCGGCGCTCGCGGGACTGCGGACGGACGACGTCGTGGCCGAAGTGGACGATCACGTCGCCGACGACGTGGAAGACTTCGTACCCGCGGACGGCGCCACGGCCATGCGACTCACGGTCGAACGGAATAGCCAGAGGGTCGCCATCCAAATCGACATGGGGCCCAGCGCGATCGCATCCAGCGGCGCGGGCTGGTTCGACGCGGGACACGAGCTTCGCTGGGCGCTCCTCGCGTTCATCGCATTTCTCGTCCTCGTGACGCCGTTCGGACGCTTCTACGACCCGGCCGACGTGGTGGGCGCGCGCTCCCACGGCGGATACGTCCGGCGAATGGCGACGGCGGCCGGTGTTGGCACTGCGGCACTCCTTGTTCCAGCGCTCCACGTGATCGCGACACCGCTCCACACGGCGGCACTCCTCGTGATCTGCGTTGCGACCGATCCGCACATCCTCGGCGTTCTGCGCCGGAGCGGCTCGGCGTGGGTGGGCGTCGGGCGAGGCGTCGCAAGCGCGCTGCCCCTGGTGGCCGCGAGCCTCATCACGCTGCTCTCCGTCGGACGGCTCGACGCGGGTGCGGTCTCCGAGTCGCAATCCGGCGGGCCCCTCGCGTGGGCCATGTTGCAGGATCCGGTGCTGTACCTGCTCTTCCCCTGGGCGTTCTTGGGTGGTCGAGCGACGCATTCGGGCCGCGTGCTCGACACCGTCCACGCCGTGGCACGGGCCGCGTTGATCGCCCTCCTGTTCCTTGGCGGATGGGGCATCGGCGGACTTGGTTACTTGAGTTTCGGGGCGCTCGCGGCGTTCATCTCCTCGTTCCGCCTGGGCCGGCACACGGGCGGAAACACGGACGGCGCATACGTGGCCGTGGTCTCCGTCGGCGCGGTGGTCGTGGCGTACGCCCGCGAAATGGTGGGCGCCGAAACCACGGGCGCGGCCCCGGCGCTCCTCGTCATCACGGCGCTGGGGTTTGCCGCCGCGGCGTTTCGCTCTCGCTCCGCGGCACGCGGACACACACAACTCGTGGCATCGCCGTTGCTCTGAGTTCACGCCCGTGGCGTTGCGTGTACGATCGCGAAGCCACTTTACCTTGACCCTCGGAACGGCACGCGCATGCTCGAGGCCGCGTGAACACCATGCATCAAGCCACTCGCATTGCCCTCTACCTGTGCACCGCATGCGCCCTCGGCGCCGCCGCCTGTGACGACGGCGCCAAGCGAAACGGCGACGTGGACGCGGGCGACGACGCTGCCACCGATGCGGAACTCGATGGTGGCGTCGACGCCACGTATGACGCGTCGACCGGGGACGCGGAGGTCGACGGAGGCATCGACCTGTCGACCGAATCCGCATGCTGCGTCGGCATCGTCGATATCCCGGCGGACCCGCTCCGCGTGGGGTACGTCGGACTCGACTCAGGACGGGTACTCCCGGGACCGCCCGTGAACGGGGATGTGTCGGGCGGCGCCACATCCGCCGGTGTCGTCGGAAGCACGCTTTACCTTTGTGAAGACGACGGCGAAGAGGGCCACGTGGTCTCGATTTCGCTGAGCACGGGCGCGGCCTCGACACTGCTCGCCACATGCACGGCGGTGACGACGGACGGATCGCGAATTCTCGTGCTTGCGAACGACGGGAAAATCCGCGCCTACGCGAACGAAGTCGCGCTCGGAGCGGGAACCGCCAGCGCAACCTACACCCTGACCGGCCTCGTCAGTCGCATCGCCGCCACGCCAACGGAGCTCCTGACGTCGTGGCATGCGACCGATCGAATCGCACGCGGCGCCTTCGCATCGACGAGCGCCGATGTGGTGCTCCAGGACTTCGATGATGTGGTCTTCGGGCTCGACCTGCTCGCCGATGAACGGCTTGTCATCGTGCGCGGCACGTCGGACGGGATCGCACTGTTCAGTGGCGCGACGGGCGCCCACCTCGCGTCGGTGACACCCGCGGGCGGCGCCGTGTTCCAGGGCGTGGCGTGCGGCACGGGGCCCGCGTACTGCCCCGCCCCCTAGTTGGGCCGACGGCGCTCCATCCGAGGTCGCACGCTCGGCGAACCCGGAGGCCAGTCCCGGGGTGCGGCGTTCGCCGGTCGGACCGCCGCAAATCGCCCGGCGCGCCAGGCCAAGGGACCGAACTTCTTCGCTGAGACCACGGCGGCGCCCTTGCACCCATCGGGACCGTGCTCGCCACCGTCCACGCCGGTGCCCTTGTCGGGATCGACGCCGTTCCCGTCCTCGTCGAGGCCGACTTCACGAACGGCCTCCCGGGCTTCGACATCGTCGGCCTTCCGGAGGCCGCGGTGCGTGAGAGCCGCGTGCGCGTGCGGGCGGCGCTCGACGCCAACGGGTTCACCCTCCCGAAACGCCGTCTCCTCCTAAACCTCGCACCGGGTGACCTCCGAAAGGGCGGCGCAGGGTTCGATCTTGCGATCGCCATTGCGGTCCTCGCCGCGTGCGGCGCGTGCCCAAGCGACGCACTCGAGAACGTGGTCTTCGTCGGTGAACTCTCCCTCGCGGGGGAGCTGCGCGCGGTACGCGGAGCCCTCGCACACGTGCGAAGCGCCCTTACAGCGGGCCGCGCCCGCATCATTGCACCCGCGGCGAACGGCCATGAGCTCGCCCTCGCCACGGGGATCGATGTGCGCGTCGCATCGCACCTCGCCGAGGTGGTCGCCCACCTAAAGGGGCACGAATCGCTGTCCGTCGCCGAGACGAACCCCTCGCACAACGACCCGCACGCCGACGCCGACGACCTCCGCGATGTGATTGGCCAGGGGGTGGCGCGCCGCGCCCTCGAGATCGCCGCCGCGGGTCCCCACCATCTGCTCTTTGTCGGGCCTCCAGGCACTGGGAAAACGCTGCTCGCGCGGCGACTCCCTCGATCCTTCCCGCCCCGAGCGCGGCGGAGCGACTCGACATCGCCACCATCGCTGGGGTGGCGGGACTTGCCGGGAATGCGACCGCGTCGGGCGCTCGCCCGTTCCGCGCGCCGCATTCCCTCGCGAGCTCGGTGGCGCTCCTCGGTGGTGGCGAGCCCGTGCGTCCGGGCGAGGTGACCCTGGCCCACGGCGGCGTCCTGTTCCTCGACGAGCTCCCCGAGTTTCGGCGCGATGCCATCGAATCGCTCCGCGTGACGATGGAGGCGGGCGAGGTGTCCATCGCCCGCGCGCGAACGCGGGTTCGCATGCCGGCAAACCCCTTGGTCGTCGCCGCCATGAACCCATGCCCCTGCGGGCACCATGGCCACCGCCGTCGGGTCTGCACGTGCACTCCGGATCAAATCGCCCGATACCGCGGCCGCGTGTCGGGTCCGTTGCTCGATCGCTTCGACCTGCATGTGACGGTCCCGGCGGTAAGCCCGCGGGCGCTTCGGCGCCGGGCCCACGGTGAAGAGAGCGCCGCGGTACGAGCGAGGGTCGACGCCGCCCGCGCTCGACGCCGCGAGCGGGAAAGGGCCGGGCGCCCAGCGCCGATCCACGCGCTCGATGCATGCATTGAGCCCGAAGCCCTCCGGCTCATGGACCGCGCGTTCGCCGAACTCGGCCTCTCCATGCGTGCCTATGCCAAGGCCCTCCGGGTCGCACGCACCATCGCCGACCTCGCGGAGCAAAACACAGTGGCCACCGAGCACGTGGCCGAAGCGCTCCAGTACCGCTTCGACGACGCGGCCCGCGCCGGCGTGGACGAACAACCCATCACCGCGAGGAGAACCGAATGAGCATCAAAGAGAAAATGAAGGCCGTGAAAGACGCCGTGGCGAGCATTGAGAAGCAGTTCGGCCGGGGCGCCATCATGGCCCTCGGCGAGCGCACCGCGACGCCCGTAGCGAGTATCGGCACCGGCTGCCCCTCCCTCGACGCCGCGCTCGGCTGCGGGGGCTACCCACGCGGCCGCGTCATCGAGGTCTTCGGACCCGAGTCGAGCGGCAAAACCACCCTCACCCTCCACGCCATCGCCGAGTGTCAACGGGCGGGGGGTATCGCCGCGTTCATCGACGCCGAGCACGCACTCGACGTGAAGTACGCCGCCGCCCTCGGCGTGGACGCCGAGGCGCTCCTCGTGAGCCAGCCCGACAGTGGAGAGCAGGCCCTTGAGATCGTCGACACGCTCGTCCGCAGCGAGGCGGTGGACCTCATCGTGGTGGATTCCGTTGCGGCCCTCGTTCCGCAGGCGGAGATCGAAGGCGACATGGGCGACGCCCACATGGGGCTCCAGGCGCGGCTCATGAGCCAGGCGCTCCGCAAGCTCACCGGCGTCACCCACCGAACCGGCACGACACTGTTCTTCATCAACCAGCTACGTCAGAAGATCGGCGTGACCTTCGGCAATCCCGAGACCACCACCGGCGGAAATGCGCTCAAGTTCTACGCGAGTGTCCGGCTCGACGTGCGGCGCATCGGCAGCCTGAAGGCGGGGGAGCTCGCGGTGGGCAACCGCACGCGCGTCAAGGTCGTCAAGAACAAGCTCGCGCCGCCCTTCCAGCTCGCCGAGTTCGACATCCGCTACGGCACGGGCATCGATGCCGCGGCCGACGTGCTCGACACGGCGACGAGACTCGGCATCGTCGAGAAGAGTGGCAGTCACTTCGCGTTCGCGGGAGAGCGCCTCGGCAACGGTCGGGAGAAGGCGCGCGAAGCCTTGGCCACGACCCCCGCGCTCCTCGAAGCGCTCCGCGCGCAGATCGCGGCGCACATCCTGCCGTCCGTCGATGCGACCGAAACCCCGGCCGACGACGTTCGAGACGCGGCCGAATAGCCCAAGGTCCGCGTCCGGCGCCCGCCCGCGCGCGTTCGCACTCAAGCGAACGTGCCCGCGGCGCGCCGGAGCGGGTCCGCAGCTACGGCTCTTCCCAGTCGAGGGCCGTGAAGCCGCTGTTGTGCACGAAGGTGAACGTGTAGTTGCCGTCGTTGTCGGGCAGCTCGACGCGCCACGTGTGGTCCGCGCCGGGAACGGGGTCGTCGTACCGACCGTTCTGGTTGTTGTCGCCGTAGAAATCGACACGGTAGTTCCTGCCATCCTCGAGGATCTGCGAGAACCCAATCGTGTACGAGATGATGTCGTGGAGCGCGGGCGTGCGGTCGTAGGCCACGACACGGTCGTCTTGCTCGTCGTACACGCGCATTTCGACCATTTCGTTGTCGTGTGCGCCAAAGTTCGTGAGCGTCGCCGAGAAATCGGTGTCGTGAAGCACCATGGGCGGGTCGTCGATGTCCGCGGCGGTCTCCGTGTTGCCGACGTCGAGCGTCACATGGTCGTTCGAGCACGTCGGCAGCTCCCAGCCGGGGTCACCATCCACGCCCTCCGAGCGCGGCGTGAACTCGCCGTCCGGGATCACGTCGAAGAAGAACCGCACGACGTTCGTGCCGGGGGCAAGGCCACGGGGCATGAAGATGTCGAACGACTCGCGCTCCAAGTCCTCATCCCCACGAAAGCGAGCGACGGACACAAACTCCGCCGCGGTCCCGTTCACGACCCAGAGGTACGCGTCGAAGTTTTCGTACTCCGCGGCGTTCTCCACGCTGAAAAGGAGATCCGTGTACTCGCCCGATTCGCACGCTTCACCTTTGAACTTGTCCGTGTCGAGGGCGAGGGAGCAACCCGACGACGCCAGCGTCAACGCCACAAGCCCAAGGACCGCGGGCGTGGAAACCTTCATCAGAACGCCCACTGGACACCTCCCACGCAGCCCGTCGGACCGCAGCCACCGACCACGCGAACGTCGCGTTCGCGCTCGGCGACCTGTTCTTCGTCGTCGGCCGAAAGGAAATACCAAAGCACCCCAAGGCCCGCGACGACGGCGCCGCCGATCATCAGACCGTCGGCAAGGCCCGCGAACGTGGAGATGTCCCCCGTGCGGCCGTCGATGTCGACCGAGTCGGGGCACGCGTTGTCCGGGCAATCGGCCTCAAGATCGCTGTATTTTCCGTTCGCGACGATGGCGAGCACCACGCCCGTCACGAGCGCCGCCCCGCCGACGCCCACGACGACCCACGGCCACGGCCCTGGGCCCGCGGATTCTTCCGTCTCCGGCGCGGTCGTTTCCTCCGCCGCGGCTTGTTGTTGTTCGAGGGCGGCCGCCTCCTGGGCCTCCCGTGCCTTCACCTTCTCTTCGAGCGTTGCGAGGCTCGACTCGAGGCGAAGGCGGTCCGGTTCGTCGGTCGCAACTTCGAGGTACGAGCGAAGCGCGGCCGCAGCCTCCGCGTCCATGCCCGCATCGCGGTAGCCCACGTAGGCGTTCTTGAGGAGCGGCGGGAGCTTCGAGAGCTCGTAGGCCTTGACGAACGCTTCCGCGGCTTCCTTGAAACGGCCCGCTTGGTAGTGGCTCTCCCCCGCTTTGAAGTAACCGCGCGCGGCCTCTTCATCGAGTTTGACCTGATCCTCGCCAACGGGTGCCTGGGCAGCCGCGGGAAGAGCGCAGGCGGCAACGAGGGCAACCACGAGGGCGCGCACAATGGGAGTTGAAAGGGGATTTCGCATGGCGAACTCCGGCGCATGGTACTCGAATCCGCTCCGTTCGAAACCCCGCCGCGCGCCCCGCGGAGCTCTGCCGGGCCTAGCCCGGACCCACGCAGGTCCACTCGACGCCAACGCGCAGCAGCCGAGGTGTGGCATCGCGCGACGCGGTGCGGAGGACGACGCGCACTTCGACGACGCCCCCCTCGGGCAGGTCGAGGCCCAGGGGCGAACGCATGGGCGGGATGGCGCCAACCGAAACCCAGCTGGCCGCACCGAGCGCATCGACGTCGGCCGCGTGACGTATGTCCACGGCCACCTCGCCGAAGGGCCCCGTGAGGGCATCGACGTGGATGCGCTCCCAGCCCGTGCCGGCGCCGCACCCCCCGAACACGTGGGTGGCCTCCCCCATGTCGTGGAACCCGCCGCGCCGCGCCGCGCCGGAGAAATCCCCGTGCACCGTGGGCGCAAGACCCACGTCCACCGTGTCGGTGACCGACCGGGCTTCGACATCGACCCGCGACACGAGCCCGACCGAAGTCGCGCCCCCGGTGTTTCCGCCCACCGTCCACGCCGCACCCGTGCGATCGAGCGTCACACCCGTGGTGTCGAAGGGCACGCGATCGTCGAATGCCAAGTCGATGGTGCGACGGACGCGCATGGGCGCGACGTCGAGTTCCGTCAGGTAGCCCGCCGCGTGGGCGACCCAGAGCGTGCTCTCGGTCGCCAGGATCCCGCGCGGCGCCTCGAACACGGGCACCGAATCGAACGTTTCCGTCACGGGGTCAAAATCGAACACGCGGTTACACGAACCGCCGCTCGCGAACACGTGCCCCCGGGTATCGCTCGCGAGGTGCTCGGTCAGGTAGCACGCGTAGGGCACATCGAACTCCGCGACGGCCGGCGGATCGCGACGCGGGTCGACGCGCACGAGGTGCCCATCGCTATCCACAAACCACAGGTACCCGAGCACGTCGAATGTGGCGTCGGTGGGTGAAAAGCCCGGGCGCGTCGCCACGGCAAGTTCCGCCCCCGTGGTCGTGTCGATGCGAACCAGCCGGCCGGACTCCGCAAACCCCACCCACACGGCGCCTTCGGTCACCTCGGCCGCAAGCGCACGCCCGGTTTCGGTTCCCGTCCCCACGTCGAAACGTGCGAGGACGCATTCGTCTTCGCCCTCGGGTTTGACGTCGCTGGGGCCGTCCGAGGTCACGAGGCCATCGAGGTTCGCGTCTTCGCACCGGTCCACATCGCCTGCGATTCGATAGAGCGCCGAGGCGCCGGGGTCCGCGCCCTCGCTGAGCACCCACGCGTCCCCTTCCCCGTCCACCGCCACGCGCGACGGACGCGCGCCCGTGGCGTAGCGCGCCGCTTCCACGCGACCGACCGCATCGATGCGGCTTGTGACGCCATCTCCGCGGGACGGCACCCACACGAAATCGGGCCACGGGAGCACCTCGCGCACGAGGGCGAACGCGCCGTCCCCGTCGACCCGGAGGCCCGTCGCCTCCTCCTCCGCGAAGGGCGCATCCGTGTCGCCCCAGACTCCGCCGATGCACGCCGGATCACAGCTTCCGCACGGCGAACGAACGCCCTCATCCGTGCGGCCATCGCAGTCGTCGTCGATCTCGTTGCAGCGTTCAAACGACGCCGTCACCTCATCCGTGCAGAGTCCCCAATGACCGTGAATGCACGTCTTCGAACCGGCCACGCATTCGCCCACGTTCTCCGTGCCGTCCTCCCCGGTGAAACATCGGCGGAGTGCACCCGTGGGGCACGAGCAGCCCGTGGCGAGCGGGTCCGCGTTGCAGTCGGGCGGCGGAACGGTGTCGCAGTTGTCGGTGCGCAGCGGGTTCGTATCGTCGCAGTCGGGCCCCTCGGAGCAATGGGCACCGAACGAATCAAGGTCGCGATCGACGCAGCTCCCCGCCGACGCGGAGCACCCGGCCATCATGCCCGCGGCGGCGATCCCGAACACCCATCGTGCGAATCGCACCACCGCACGAAGGTAACAAGGGACACCTTGGCGAGCCATCGCTACACTCGGCGTCATGCGTTTCCTCGTGCTCGGCGCCAGCGGATTCGTCGGCGGGGCCTTCGCGCGTCGCGCGCGGGCCGCGGGCGACGAAGTCCACGCACTCGTGCGCGATCCGGGCGGGCAAGCGGCCACGGCCCTCGCGCGGGAGGGTGTGGTGCTTCGTGCGGGCCACCTCGGCGACCCGAACGCCATCCGCGACGCGGCGGAGGGCGCGGCCGTGTTGGTCAACGCCGCAGGACTCGTCGATCGGCGCGCGTCCGCGAAGGCCGCCGCGTGGACACACGTCGCCGGCACAGAAAATGTTCTCAACGCCGCGCGGGCCGCCGGTGTCGAACGCGTCGTGCACGTGTCGTGCGCGAACGTGACTCTGCACCTCGGCAGCCGCGTCAACTGGAACGAGGAACGGAGCCTCCCGAAACGCCCCATGGGCGTCCACGCACGCACGACTCTCCTCGGGGATGAGCTCGCGCTCGGCGCCCACTCGTCGGCCATGGAGGTCACCGTCCTTCGACCCGCCACCGTGTGGGGACCGGGCGACCAGAACCTCCTCCCCCACGCACTTCGGGAGAACGCAAACGGCGGCATGCGCCTCCCGGGTGACGGCGACGCACTCTTCGAAACCGTGCACATCGATTCGCTCGTCGATGCGATGGTGGCGGCTTCCGAAGAATCACGCGCCGCGGGCCGGCTCTATCTCATCGCCGACGGCGCCATGGAGAGTGCAAAGCACTTCTTTGATGCGCTCCTCCGCGCGGCGGGCGCCGTGCCCGGATGGCGAAGCGGCCCCACCCCGTGGATCGACCTCGTCGCGCAGCTCGCGCTCGGCCGGCCCGACCCCATCGTCACGCCCGACGACGTCGTCGAACGCGCCTTTGACACCCACTTCGATACGCAGCGCGCCCGGGGAGAGCTCCTTTGGGAGCCCGGCACGAACCGCTCGGCGCGCTTCGAAGCGCTCGCACGCGCGGTCCACGCCGACGGTGGGCACGCGGCGGTGCTCGGGCGCCTGCGCCGGGCCCCGTCCGATGCCTCGGTGGAGGCCCAAATTGAGGCCGCCGCGGCGTGGTCCGAGGCCGCACCGGAGACCGCCGGACACCGTTGACTCGTAGGGGGCCTCTGCTAGTTTCCGCCGCGGAGAGCTGGCCGAGTGGTCGAAGGCGCCGCATTCGAAATGCGGTGTACCCTTGCGGGTACCAAGGGTTCGAATCCCTTGCTCTCCGCCACGGATCTTTGAACTGGATCGCAGTAGGACGGTGGAGAGGGCATGCACCTCTCCGAAACGGTGTGACGCCACGGCGTCATCCCTTGGAGAGGTGACCGAGTGGTCGAAGGTGCACGACTGGAAATCGTGTGTACCTGTCAAAGGGTACCGCGGGTTCGAATCCCGCCCTCTCCGCCGAAGTCCTACGAAGAATTGAAAGCCTAGTTACGGTTCTGCCAACGCTGGCCCGCTAACCCCGCCAGGCCCGGAAGGGAGCAACGGTCGCGGTGTCCAGCGTGTGGCAGGGCCACCATCTTTCGTTCATTCCAGTTCACGACGCGCCGATGCCGGCACCAAGGCCGTGCGCACGCATGCGCGGCGCGCCCTATTCGCCGTCGGCGGGTTCGGCCTTCTTTTTCGCGCGAATGGCCGCGAAAAACGCACGGAGCTGATCGGCGCACGCTTCCCCGAGCACACCGCGCTCGACTTCGAATCGATGATTGAGCCGCGCGTCGGACCCGATGCCGTAGAGACTCGACACGGCCCCCGCCTTCGGGTCGTCGCAGCCGTACACCACGCGCCCGACGCGGCTCAGCACCAGCGCCCCAGCACACATGGGACACGGCTCCAGCGTCACGTAGCAGGTCACATCGATGAGCCGCCACGAACCAAGGGCCTTCGCCCCCTCGGCAATGGCGAGGAGCTCCGCGTGCCCGAGCGGATCCTGCGCCGCCTCCCGTCGGTTGTGCCCTCGCCCGATGACCTTGCCGTCGTGCACAAGCACGCAGCCCACGGGCACATCGCCCGCCGCCTCCGCGCGACGCGCCTCGTCCATGGCGAGTGCCATGAAGTGGCGGTCGGTTTCGTTCACGGCATCGCCCTGCTGAGTCATCGCCTTGCTGCGTAACCGCCCAGCGAAGTGGCGGACTCGAGAGGATTCGAACCTCTAACCCCCGGTTCCGTAGACCGGTGCTCTATCCAATTGAGCTACGAGTCCCTGGCGGGCGCGAACTTACTGACAGTTGAGACACCGTCAAGCAGTTCCGCGTCCGCCGGCGGAGAGGGCGGGATTCGAACCCGCGGTACAGCTTTTGGCCGTACGGTCGCTTAGCAAGCGACTACCTTCGACCACTCGGTCACCTCTCCGTCGTTCCAAAGCTATCAAAGCCACCGCCGGCATCCGCCGACGGAAAGGCGAGCGTTCTAACGGCGGCCGGAGGGCGTGTCAATTGCAGCGCCCGAAGCCCATTCCTGTGCCCGAGGCACATGGTTTGGCACCCTTCGCTGCTCGCTTGGGCCGGGTGCGCAGGCCCCTCGACGACCCAGGCTCCGCCGGTCCAAGCGAAATTGGGGGACACGAGACTTAATTCCCAGCGCTCCGAAACAAGTCTCGTGTCCCCGTATTCCCCATGTCGGGACAGTGGCCCCCCACGCGTTCGCATCGCGAACGCATGCGCAAAGCGCACACCGGGCGAGTCGCGATGCGCTCCAATTCCGCGATCGCCGCCGTCAGGCGGCGATGCAAGAAACACGGCTAGCTCTTGTAGATGGCCATGATGTCCTTGAGGAGCTTCACGGCTTCGGGGTGGGGGCGCTGGAAGGCGTTTCGGCCGCAGATGGAGCCGAAGCCGCCGCCCGCGTGGATCTCGCGGATCTCGTCGAGCACTTCGCTCGTGCCCTTCGTGACGCCACCCGAGAAGATGACGATGCGCTTGCCGTTGAACGCCGACTCGACAACGTGGCGAATACGCTGGCTGAGCTTCGCGCGCTCGATGCCTTCGTAGGCCTTCGCCGTGTCCTTGTCCTTCTGGCCGATCACGTCCGTCGGTGGCTTGACCTTGATGACGTGCGCGCCGAGCTGCGCGGCGATCTGCGCAGCGTAGGCGATGACGTCGAGGCCCGTCTCCGCGTCCTTCGAGAGGCTCTTCCCGCGCGCATAGGCCCAGAGCACCGTCGGAAGACCCACGCGGCGCCCGTCGGCGATGAGCTGCCGAAGCTGCTCGTACATTTCGTTCCGGAGGCCGCTGCCCGGGTAGATCGTGTAGCCGATGGCCGTGCAGCCCAGGCGAAGCGCGTCCTCGATGCCCGAGGTCTGCGCCGAGCACGGCTGGTCGGGCCCGCCGAGCACGTCGCTGTTGTTCACCTTCAAAATGAGCGGCAGCGTGCCCCCGTACTTGTGGGCCACGGCCTCGATGAAGCCGAGGGGCGCCGCGTACGCGTTGCAGCCGCTCTCGACGGCGAGGCGCGCGTGGTACTCGGGATCGTAGCCGAGGGGGTTCGGGCCGAAGCTCCGGGCGGGACCGTGCTCGAAGCCCTGGTCCACCGGGAGGATCACCATCTTGCCGGTGCCCGCGAGCGTGCCCGTGTTCATCAGGCGGCGAAGGTTGCCGATGACGCCCGGGTTCTCGCCGGCGTAGTTCGAAAGGATGCGTTCAACCGCTTCGGTCATGGGGTACCTCGTTCGAGTTCGAGAGAGCGCGTTTGGCGCGGGCGGTTCGTACCCGCCATGGCACACGGTCGCAACCTTGCGGTGCGTCGAAGGCGCTTGAATTTACGCGCAAGTTTCGAACGCTTCCGCCGTCCCGCGCTCCATCGAGCGCGGGACGACTTGCGGAGGAGGAGGGATTCGAACCCCCGGAACCCTTGCGGGATCAACGGATTTCAAGTCCGCCGCCATCGACCACTCGGCCACTCCTCGGGGAGAAGCGGCGGCAGTGTGGACCGTCGCGCGACGGACGCCAAGGTGCACGCATGCTGCACTGCGTCGCGTTCAGATTTTCAGCCCTCGCGGACGAATCCAACGCGCTCGAAAAAAGTGCCGCGACCTGCACGCATGCTGCACAATCCGCCTAGCGCGCGGGCACGCTCCAGCTACTTTTAGCGCGCATGCGGCTGGTGGTCCCTCCTGCCTCCGCCTGCGCCGTGGTCCTTTTCAGGGCTGCGCCGCGAGTCGGATTCCATTGTGGCCCTCGAAGGGGCGCTTACGGTCTGCGGTACCGGCGCAACGGTCACCGGCATCGACGTCTCGCACTGGCAGAACACCATCGATTGGGACGCGGTGAAGGGTGCCGGCGTCCAGTTCGCCATCGTGCGCGTGAGCGACGGGGTGGGCACCTTCGACAAACAGTTCTCGAACAACTGGAACGGCGCGAAGCGCGTGGGCATCAAGCGCGGCGCGTACCAGTTCTTCCGGCCCAACCAGAACATCGACCAGCAGGCGGACCTCTTCATCAACTCCGTCGGCCAGCTCGACGCGGGCGACCTGCCGCCGGTCCTCGACGTCGAAGCGGACGACGGCGCCTCCAAGGCCACGATGGTCGCCGGCATTCGCCAGTGGCTCAACCGCGTGGAGTCCGCCCTCGGCAAGCGACCGATCATCTACACCGGCGGGTATTTCTGGGACGCCCACGTCGGCAGCAACGAGTTCGTCAGCTACCCGCTCTGGGTCGCGCACTACGGCCCCTCGTGCCCCAACATCCCCAGTGCTTGGAGCACGTGGACGATGTGGCAGTACACGAGTTCCGGCAAGGTCAACGGCATCGCGGGCAACGTCGACACGAACGTATTCCAGGGCGACATGGCCGCCCTCGAAACCTTCGCCCGTGGCATGGCCGAGTGCGGCGACGGCTTCTGCAACGGCGACGAGAACGGCGCCACCTGCGAAGTGGATTGCCCGGTGTGCAAACCGGTCAACTCCGATGGTGAGCGCATCATCGACAACGACGACGTGTGCCTCACTCTCGGCGGGAACCTCCAATATTGGCGTGAAGACACGACCACGGGCTACGGCGGTTCGCTTCGTTGGACGTACACCATCGCCGATCCCGAAGCGTCAAATACGTGCTCGTGGGACCTGAGCTTCAACGCCTCGGGCCGCTACCGCGTGGAAGCCTACGCGCCGCAGCCCTTCGCCATGTCCGCGCAGGCCAAGTACGAAGTGGGCCATGCGGGCCAGGTTTCGACCCAGGTCGTCAACCAGAGCACGGCGAACGGCTGGGTGAGCCTCGGCGAGTTCGAGTTCGCCATGGGCGCAAACCAGTACGTGCTCGTGGGCGACAACACCGGCGAGGCCCGCGACCTTGAGGTGAAGCTCGCATGCGACGCGCTCCGCGTGGTGCCGCTCGATGTGCCGGACGGCGGGAACGAAACCACGCAGCCACCGTCGGGCAGCGGCACGCCGGGCCCGAGCGGCATCGACGGCGGTTGCTCCGTTTCCGCGGCCCGTGGCGCGAATGGCGCGTGGCCGGGCGGGCTCCTCCTCACGCTGGCGCTCGTCGCGTTTCGCCGCCGGCGCACACGCTAGACGCACCGCGGGCGCTCGGCGCTCGCGCCCTTGCGTTTTACGGCGGCTGACCCACACTCGGCCTCCCATGCCCGCCGCCGATCCGAACCGCAACGTGATGTGCATCAAGCTCAAGAAGGAGCTGCCGGCCCTCGCGAAACCGCCCTTCCCGAACGAGCTCGGAAAATACGTCCACGAGCACGTCTCGAAGGACGGCTGGGATCAGTGGCTCAAGGAGAGCGTCCGGTACATCAACACGTACCGCGTGGATCTCTCGAGTCGCGAGGGCACCGAGTTCATGCTCAAGCAGCTCCGCATTTGGCTCGGCCTCGAAGACGGCGACCTGGCGCAGACCGCATGGACGCCCCCTCGGCGTCCGAGCGCGCGACCGCGGCGCCCACGACGTCCGGCGATCCCGCGGGCGAAAAGCACTGAACGGAACCCGGCATTCCAGCGGACAAAGGTGACCCGCGCCGCTGAATTGCCGGTGCGGATCCGCATGCTACGCACAACCCCGTGGGTGGTGCGGAGGTCCATATGCGAATTCTGCTTTCTCTCGTTCTCGCCGTGTCCGTGACTGCCCTTGGAGTCACCCCCACCGCCCACGCACAGGACGACTCCGGGGCGCCCGCCGCCGCGGCTCCGACTGAAGGCGAACCCGCGGCCGAACCGGGGCTCGAAGCGCCCACCGTCAGCGCCGCGACGGTCGGAGCCGAGATCGCACCCAACGGCGCCACCACCGACAGCGCCGCCGCGAACATCGCCAGCGCGGACGGCGGCGACGCACGGGCGAAGCTCGACCAAATGGGTGCGATTCTGCGCGACTTCGGAGAAGGCGATCGCAGCTACCGAATTTGGGGAAGCCTCATGTTCATCGGCATGGGCGCGGCGCTGCTCCCCGTGGGCATCGTCATGCTGTCCAACGCCGGCGGCGACTTCGACAGCGACGAAGGTTTCGAGCGAAATCTGGGCGGCGTCCTCGCACTTGCGGGCGGCATCGGCATGACCCTCGGGGGGCTCCTCAACCTGATCGTCACGCAGCCGATGGAAGGCCTCCTTTCAACCTACGAGGAGCGCATCAAGGCGGGAGCGCCCGCCGAGCAAACCCTCGCGCAGCTCGAGGCCGCATGGTTTGAGGCGGCGGAAAACGAGCGAACGATCCGCGAGGTGAGCGCATACATCGGCATCATCGGCGGCATCCTATCGGCGGGCGCGGGCGCGGTCGTGGGACTCACGGCCGACGAGGGCTCGCCCAGCAGCCAGTACCTCCTGGCGGGCGCCCTTGTTTACATCGGATCGATGATCACCATCGTCGGCGCACGACAGCTCTGGGCCGACAGGTCCCCGGTGGAGGCGAGCTACCGAGCGTACCAACGCCTCCGCAGCTCGGCGCCGCAGCTCGGTTTCGCGCCCACCAAGAACGGTGGGCTCGTCACCTACGGCGTCAGCTTCTAACGAGGCGTGGGCCCCATGCGTGACGCCGTCAGGTCGACGGACCCGTGACGGTCCCGTCGCCGTCGTGCGCGCGCATGCGGCTCGCGTACCGTGCGCCCACGACAAAGGTAACGGCGATCCACGCCGCGATGCAGACGAGCGCAAGCACGTCGACAAAGCCACCGACGCCCGCCGCGACCAGGAGCCCAAGCAGTGCGGACGCGCCGCCCTTGGCGACGCGGTAGCCGAGGATGTCGATGACCGCCTTGCCGCGCGTCTTTTCCTCGTACGTGAGCGGGATGTAGAGGAGCTCCTTGGCCGCGCGGAACACGCTGTAGTCGAAGGCCTTGCTTGCGACTTTGACGAGCATGACGACGGCAAACGCCGGCACCACCAACACCGCAAGCACCGCGGCACCGAGGATCGCGGGCACCCCCGAGAGCGTCCCGCGAACGCCTACCCAGCGAAGAATCGGACCCGTGACGACCTGAAGCCCAAGGGCACCGACGGCGATGACGGCGTACACATTGCCGCCCACCGCCGTGCGTTCGTCGGCCAATGGGTAGGCCGCGGCGAGGGTCACGTTGTAGATGTAGTCGACGAGGGTGATGACCACCTGCACAAGGAGGATCATCGCGAGGAGCCAAGGCAGGTACTCACTCGCCCGAAAAAGGGCGATCACGCGCCGGAGGTCCTTCTCGAGGTGCTTCGGCGGTGCAACATGGGCCGCGTCGCGGCCGGGCGATACCCAAGAATTGAAAAGCGCCGCGGCCGGAAGAACGACGGCGGGCACATAGAGCGCGGCGGACGTGCCGAATTCGCGTGCGATGACACCGACCGAAAGGTCGCCCGAGAGATCCCCGAGCGACCCCATGGCGCAGAAAAACCCGTAGGCCCACCGTGCCGTGCTTGTGCGGAACACCGCGTTTGCGAAGCTCCAAATGATCTCGATGAGCACAACGACGTGCACGTCTTTCCAGACGTAGAGCGCAAAGGTCGCGCCACTGGGCGCCACGCGATGAAGGGCCGCACAGCAAAGCACCACCACCGCACTCGCCCACGACGCTGCGGAAAAGAGCCACACGAGGCTCCGCGTGGCCGTCAGGCGGTGGTAGACGCTCACGACGAGGGCGGCGGTCACCGCCACCGCGATCCACACCGCCGGGAGCCTCTTCGGGCCGTGCGATTCGAGGAAGAGGGACTCGATGCTCGCGCGGGCGACGCCGTACTCAAACAAGACGGCGAAGGCCAAGAACGAAATGCGCCCGACGTGGCGCCACGTCTCCCTTACGGGCTCGAGGTGGGCTCCGTCGGTCACCGCCGCATCATGGCGTGGGACGCCGTCACATGCTAAGAACGGGCAGTTTTTCCGGGGGCGCCGCCCTCCGCGGGGGAGTTCGACGATGCGAACGGTGACGTGGAAAAAGGTGCTCTTCGTCGTATCGGCGCTCCTCGCGTTCGCGGGGGCAACCGGTTGCTCGCTCGATTCGAAGGGCACGGGCGCCGGCGCCGTGGGCACGGGGAATGACTCGAACCGCCCCGGCACGATCGACGGCGGCGACACCACCGACGACGGCGGTGACGACGCAAGCGTGATCGATCATGGACCAAGCTGCTCCGTGGACGAGGACATTGGAAGCGCCCTCGGCGACGCCGTCGCAAGCGGTACGACCAAGGGCCAGGGCGACGAAGCGACGCCACAGTGCACGTACAACTCCTTCGCGCCCGACCTGGCCTACCGCTGGACAGCGCCCTCGAGCGCCATCTTCAGCATCGACACCATCGGCTCGGCCTTCGACACGGTGCTCCACGTCTACGGCGCCGACTGCGAGGGCAAAGCCATCGCTTGCAACGACGAGGTTCGCCCGAAGCGCAAAGTCTCGCGCGTCCGCATCGAGCTCGAGGCGGGGGATACCGTCGTGATCGTGGTCGACGGCTACCGACGCTCCGAGGGCAACTTCATCCTCAACATCATGGAGGAGCCGCCCTCGAGCGAAGCGGATGCCTGTGCCGACGGCTTCGACAACGACCGTGACGGTGATGCGGACTGCGACGACTACGAGTGCCGCACCGCGGAAAACTGCCTTCCGCCCGACCCGTAGCCCGCCGGTCGTTGCCGCTACGGCAGTTCTAGGCCGTCGCAGGGCGCGTCGCAGAACCAGCGAATCTCGCCGTCGGGCCGAAGGAACGCGTCCATCTGCTCCTGCAAGGGCACGGTCTTCCGCACTCCGTTGTGCACCTCGTTCGCGGCGGGCGGCGAGGGATCGCTGACCACGTACTCGTAGTCGCCCTCGAGGGCATAGACGGCCAGCGCCGAGTCCTGCGGCGCGTCGGCCTCCTCGAGTAGCGGCGGCACGACGACCGAGCCCTTGAGCACGGGCACGCCGAGCAAGCGCGCATGGTATGCCGTGCCGATGTTCGGCACCGTGGCGTCACCGACGCCCATCTGAAGCAAGAAGTGCCGTTCCACTTCACCGTCGTAGGGGTCGTACACCGACGGCGCGTAATTCAGCGGGTCGACGCGATCGAAGGAGTTCTGCGCCGCCGCCAGGAAGAACTGCACATCGACGGGGTTCTCGAACATGGCGTCGAGCACGAGAAAGAACTGACCGAAGGCGTTCGATCGGGCCATGAAGTGCGTGAAGTCGGCCGCGCCGACGCCGAGGGCGGCCCGCGAAACGTGCGGGGAAAGGCCCGTGTACGTCGCACCGAAGATGTGCCCAAGGCTGTTCCCGTGGAAGTAGAGCGTGCTCGCGTCATAGGCGGACGCATCGTTCACCGTAAACGCTTCGAGCGACGGCATGACACGCATGGCCGCTTCGCCGAGCGCCAGTTGGTTCGCCATGCCCTGGTGCACGCGATCGGTGAACGCCATGGTCTTCGAGGGGTCGTTGCCGAGCGTGCCGAGCAGGTCGCCCACGTCGGCCTCGGACATGCCCCACCAGTCGACGGCCATGATCACGAGCTTGTACGTATCCGCGAACTGGATGATCCAGCTGCCGTCCTCGGAGACCTCCGCGCGCGAACCGAAAATCCCGTGTCCGTACTGCACAAGCCGCGCGGGCGGGTCGTCGACACCCGCGTCCGCCACACTCCGCGGCACGATGGCCACGAAGGGCACCTTCGCCGTGCCGTCGCTCTTCACATTGCCGTCACCGTCGCGGAGGAGCCGCGCACCCGGCTCTTCGGAGTCCACAAAAAGCGGAACATCGATCGTGCCGCTCACGCGGCGAAAGAGCGCACCCGTTTCGAATTCTTCGGTCTTGGTGATCTTCACCGTGGGCGGTTCGTCTTCGTACGTCGCGAGCACCGCCGCGCGAATGCGCTCGAGGTCACGGGTGGCGTCCTCCGCCGTGCGCACCGTGAAGTCCCACGCAAGTTGAAGCGACGCATCCCGCGCAACGCCGGCATCCTTGAGCGCCGGGAAGATGTCGTCCTCGTAGTGCGACACGAGGTCGCCGATGCCGGGCTTGCCCTCGGCATCCCCATCACGCAGGAGCGCAAAGCCGCTCGCCGCCGGCACCGCGTCGCCGTCCTCATCCACGACGCCGTGGATCGCGACGATGTACCGATGCGCATTCTGAAGACGTACGAGCGGCCTGAGGACGAGGGCACGCTTGAGCGGGTTCTTCGGCCGGGTGTCGAGCTCCGCGATGTGCGGGACAAGCTCCCCCGATTCGGCATCGAGGAGGAGCGTCGCGCCCTCGACCTTTGTGCCCGCGTCGGCGGCCTCGAAACCGTCGAATTGCTCGCCGGACAGGCGATGGGGAAAAAACGCGAGGATCTGTGTGCCCGGCGAGTAACCGTCGGCGGGGTGAATCGGGAACAGGTCCACGGCGTCGCCCGACATTCGCTTGATGCGCGCGGCCTCCGAGAACTCGACCCGCTTGCCCGACGCTGTGTCGGAATCGTTCACCAGGAAGTAATCCGACGGGTACGGCAGCGTGCAATGCCAGTCCGCAGCGATGGGGTTACAGCCCTCGGGGACGTCAAAGGGCTCCTTTGTCGCCGGGTTTGAGTCGCCTCCACACGCGGTGAGGAGCAGCGCCAGCGCCGCGAAAAACGCGGCGGCCGATCGGTGGGGGCGGGCGGAGGGGAAACTCGACATTGAGCCCCGAGCATAGCGGCTCGGCGCCTTGCGGCACGCCGCCCTCCGTCCTAATTCCGTGTTGCCCTTTCCCTCGGAAAGCGCCCGCAGATCCATGGAAATTCGAACGGAACCCCTGACGTCGGTCGTGGTGCGGTTCGCCGGCGATTCGGGCGACGGCATGCAGCTCACCGGCTCCCAATTCACCGAGACGAGCGCCCTCGCCGGCAACGACCTCGCCACCTTCCCGGATTACCCGGCCGAGATCCGCGCGCCCGCGGGCACCCTCGCCGGCGTCTCGGGCTTTCAGGTGCACTTCGCGAGCGAGCACGTGTTCACGCCCGGCGATCAAACCGACGTGCTCGTCGCCATGAACCCGGCCGCGCTCAAGGCGAACCTGAAGGACGTGCGACCCGCCGGAACGCTGATCCTCGACACGGCCGACTTCACCGAGAAGAACCTCGAGCGCGCCAAGTGGGCGTCGGACCCACGCACGGACGGCACCCTCAAGGGGTACACCGTCATCGAGGTGAACATCACGGAGCTCACGCTCCGCGCCATCGACGAGTACCGCCTGCCGACGCGCACGGCGACGCGCTCGAAGAACATGTTTGCCCTCGGACTCGTGTACTGGATGTTCGGTCGGTCGCCCGATCACACCATCCAGTGGCTCGACCAGAAATTCGGCAAGAAGAACGAGGTGCTCCGCGACGCCAACACGAAGGCCCTCAAGGCGGGCTTTCACTACGGCGAGACGCACGAGTACTTCGCGCACCGCTACACGGTGGCGCCGGCGAAACTCGAGCCGGGCCTCTACCGAAACGTCGCGGGCAACGACGCCCTCGCCTACGGCCTCATGGCCGCCGCGGAGCGCGCGAAACTCTCACTGTTCTACGCGGGGTATCCCATCACGCCCGCGTCGCCGATCCTGCACGCCCTTGCGGCACGCAAGGGCCTCGGGGTTCGCACCATGCAGGCGGAAGACGAGATCGCAGCCGTCTGCGCCGCCGTTGGCGCTTCCTACGGCGGCGCCCTCGGCGTCACGGCGTCCAGTGGTCCGGGCATCGCGCTCAAACAGGAGGCCATCAGCCTCGCGCTGACGCTCGAGCTTCCCCTTGTCGTCGTCAACGTGCAGCGCGCGGGGCCCAGCACCGGCATGCCGACGAAGACGGAGCAGGCGGACCTCTTCCAGGCCATCTTCGGCCGCCACGGGGAAAGCCCCCTGCCCGTCATCGCGGCGCAGAGCCCCTCCGATTGCTTCGACGCGGCCTACGAGGCGGCGCGCATCGCCGTCGAGCACATGACGCCGGTGATGCTGCTGTCGGACGGCTACATCGCAAACGGCGCCGAACCCTGGCGGATCCCGAACCTCGAGACGCTCAAGGCCATCCACCCGGTCTTCGCCACGAAGGGCGAAGGCACGTTCCTTCCCTACGATCGCGACGACAAGCTCTCCCGCCCCTGGGCGCTCCCGGGCACACCGGGCCTTGAGCACCGCCTCGGCGGGCTCGAGAAGGAACACCGCACGGGCAACATTTCCTACGACCCGGACAACCACGACTTCATGAGCCGGCTCCGCGCCGACAAGGTGGAGCGCATCCGCGAGTCGCTTCCGCCGCTGCCGGTGGACGGCGCCAGCACGGGCGATCTCCTCGTCGTCAGCTGGGGCGGTACCTTTGGGTCTGTCCGCAAAGCCACGCAGGTGGCGCGGAGCGAAGGCCTCAAGGTCACGCACGTGCACCTTCGCCACGTCAATCCACTGCCGCGGGAGCTCGAGGCCCTGCTCCGCGCCTTCCCGCGTGTACTCGTCCCCGAACTCAACCTCGGGCAGCTCGCCACGGTGCTTCGGAGCCGCTTCGTGCTCGACGTGCGCTCGTTCACGAAGATGAAGGGCCAACCGTTCCGTGTCTCGGAGCTCGTGGCCGCGTTCCGGCGCACGATCGAGGGTGGCGACCCGAACGAAGTGCGCCCCGCCGCAGCGGACAAGGAGAAGGCCTCATGAGCGAAGCAACCCAGACGCTCACCGCGAAGGACTTCAAGTCCGATCAAGAAGTGCGCTGGTGCCCCGGCTGCGGCGACTACTCGATCCTCGCAAACTTCCAGCGAACCCTCCCGTCGCTGGGCATCCCGCGAGAAAAACACGTGGTCGTGGGCGGCATCGGCTGTTCGAGCCGGTTCCCGTACTACATGAACACGTACGGCATCCACAGCATCCACGGCCGCGCGCCGGCCATCGCCACCGGGCTCAAGTCCATGCGGCCCGATCTGACGGTGTGGGTGATCACCGGCGACGGCGATGCAATGAGCATCGGCGGAAACCACATGCTCCACGTGCTGCGCAGGAACGTGGACCTCAAGATTCTCCTCTTCAATAACCGCGTGTACGGCCTGACAAAGGGGCAGTACAGCCCCACGTCCCACGCGGGAAGCATCACCAAGTCGACCCCCGTCGGCTCCATCGACTACCCGGTCGATCCGGTGCGCTTCGCGCTCACCGCGGGCGCCACCTTCGTGGCACGCACCCTCGACATCGACGCCCCCCACTTCCAGCACGTGCTCAAGCGCGCGGCGGAGCACCGAGGCGCGGCGATCATCGAGATCTACCAGAACTGCCCCATCTACAACGACGACGCCTTCGTGACGCTTTCCGACAAGAAGCAGCGCCCCGACCACGGCCTCTACCTCGAGCACGGCAAACCCCTCACGTTCGCCGGCGGGACGAAGTCGGTGCGTCTGAACGCGTCCTTCCGCTGGGAAGTGGTGGACGGCGTGCCCGACGACGCGCTGATCTACGACGAGACGAACCCGGTCCTCGCGGACCTCGTATCGAAGCTCGAGCCGCCGGGCTTCCCGGCGCCCATGGGCGTCTTCTTCGCCTCGGAGAAGCCGACGTACAACGCCCTCCTCGACGCGCAGGTGAACACCGCCGCCGAGGCCGTAAAGGGCGGCCCGAAGGCGAGCCTCCAATCGCTCCTCGAGTCGGGCGAAACCTGGACGGTCAAACCCTAGGCCGAATTCGAGACGCCGCTCGAGCGCCAACGCACTCAGCGCCGACGCAGCAGGCGACGCGCACGGAAGAGTGCGAGCAACATGCCCGCGTGAATCCAGGCCGTCGCGCCCACGTGGCGCCGCGCCACGGCACAGCCCCCCGAAAGGCCACGCCCCGCGCCGGGGTCGGGGGTCATCGTGGGCGTGCCGCCATCGGACGACGTGGAGGGCGAAGACGTGTCGCGGGTGTCGAGCAGAAACACCTCGGCGGGATTACCGCCGAGCACGAGCACGGGCGTGTCGAGGAGCGGCACGCCCTGGACGAGGGCGGACCACTCGGCGGAGGTTCGCGTCGTCGCCGCGATGCCACCGAATCGCCACGCCGAGAGTGCCGTCGGACTCGAGATGGCACGCACGCGCTCTCCATCGAGCAAATGGATCACGCCATCCCCGCCGGCCTCCTGAACCAGAACGGGCGGACCGTCGGGAAGTGGGGGTCCGTCCTGGTATGAAGCGAGGACGGCGTCGTCCATGCGGTACGGGTCAAAGAGGTTGAACTTCCAGGACGCGAGCGCATCGCCCATGGGCAGGCGTCGCCGGACGCCGTTCTCCGGGGACGGCACCGCGCGCGTTGTGCAGTTTCGCGGCGCACCCTCACCGCTCGCCAAGACGCCGAGGTGATTGGCCACGATCCGCTCGCCCCCGCTGTCCGACGGGCGGCTGATCAGACCGCGATCGCGCACCCACATCGCACTCGAACCGCCGCCGTCGAGGCGCAACGCCTGGGCTGCCCCGAGCGAGATCATCAAATCGGACATCTCGTTGCAGGTCATGCCGACGCTGGAAGTCTGTCGACCATCGACCACGACAAAGAATGCCTTGGTTCGGTCCGCGGAAAATCCCACTGCGGTGAGCGGATTTCGTGACGGGCAGACTCCGCCGTAGCCGTAGATCGCCGCACCATCGTTGACGAGGAGCGCGTCCCCCGACACCACATCCTCAAACCATGCCGGCGCCGCGGGCAGCACTTCGGTCGTCGTCGACAGGCCCCACTGGTTCGGGCCGAAGGCCACATGGGCACGCTGCGCCGTGTCCGCGGAGCCTGGCCACTGCTCACCCACGCCGAATCCAAACCCGCCATCGAGCTGACTCGGGTTCCCCGGCACGAAGAACCCACCGTTGATCGCCGCCACGACGCCCGCGGCGGGCCCCCAATCGCTCGTACGCTTGGCGCGCTCGTCGTAGCGGGTGGCGCGGATACGCACGCCCGGGGCGCAAAGGTCGATCCGAAGTGCATGCACGCGGTTCGGTCCCGGGTCCGTGCGCTCGAGGAGCTCCACGCCCGTCGCGATCGACTGCCAGTCCTGCGCGCGGGCGGTGGGGGCGGAGAGCGCACCGAACGCGACGAGCGCCAGAACGCCGATTCGCATGCCAATTCGCCGACCCACGGCATTCGCTTAGTGCATGTCCAGGGCACGGCAAGGAGAAGGCTCGCAGGACGGGCCCCGCCCCACGACAAGGCTGCGAAAACCTTGCCAAGCCAGCGCCAGTCCGTGATGAACTCGATGCGATGGCACGAGGCTCCGCGGTCCTCCACGGCAGATGGGTGATGCGCCTCGCATCGCTCGCAACGATGGCGGTGCTCTTTGGCCAATCAGGTGCCGCGCATGCGTGGGCGACGCTTAGCAAGGAAGGCGGCGCGCCGCGAGTCACGCGCGAGGAAGTGCTCATCGTCTGGAACGAACGCACGCAAACCGAGCACCTGTTTGTACGGAGCGAATACGATCAGCGGAACGCCGCGGGCTTCATCGTGCCGACGCCGAGCGAGCCGGAGGTGACACACTTCCTGTCACCCGTCTTCGAAGGCCTGCGCGGCCTCGTGGTGCCAAACCCCGTCGAGCGGGAGGCGTGGACGCGCGAAACGTGGATCTCCATGTGGGACCTGACGCAGGTCTGGAAAGACGCGTTCCCCGAGCCCCCGCCGAAGATTGAGCCCAAGAAATCCAAGGGACCGACGGTCACCGTCACGCCCCTGTCCGCGAAGGACGCGAAGGCGCAGGCCGCGTGGAGCGCGGCCCACGGCCTCGAAATGCGTGAAGCCGTCTCCACGTGGATGCAGGACTACGTCGACGCGGGCTGGGTCCTGACCGCGCTCGACGTGGAGCGTGCCCCCGACGCTCGTAGCGACCGCGCCCTGCGCACGCCGGTCGTGCGTCTCTCCTTCAAGACACCGCACCCCGTCTTCCCCTACAGCGAACCCAGCGACGTGGTGTCGAGCCCGAAGCGCCTCCTCCGCCTGCTCGTGGTCTCCGACGCACGCGTGGCGGGTGCGCTTCGCGGCCAGCGTCGATGGACCTCCCGGGTGCGGTACGCGCGCCCGGTGCAGGACGCACACATCTTCTCCGACGTCCTCCCAGCGTCGGAGTTTCCCGCCACGCCGTGGCTCACGGTACTCGACGCACCCGGCAAACGTCAGGCGGGCGTCCTCCTCGATTTCGTCCGCGCCCCCAAACAGACGACGGTCGTCCCCAAGATCGAGGAAATCGTCACGCCGATCCGGCTTCCGCCGTTCGGGCCAACGGTGCTGCTTATCGTGATCTTTGTCGTCGTGGCCGTGCGCCGCAGGCGCCGTGCAGCACGCGCTAAAGAATGACGAACTGCTGACAGGCGTCGTTGAAGACGTTGAGCGCCTGGACGAGCGACGCGGAAAGGTCGCCGTCGCAGATGCTGCTGAACACGGCGTTCGAGCCCGCGGCGGTCACGAAGCTCTGGAGCCGGTTTCCCGGCGTCGCGAGGCCGAACTCCGACTGGCACTCCGACGACCCCGCCGGCCCGGCGATCACGGTCGCGGCCCAACGCTTGCGGTCGCCCGTCACCTTGTCGAGGACGCCAACAAGATGGTCGGCCGGGAACAGGTTCGACGAGCAATCGGGGCCCGTCGTTGCGCTGAACTGCACCTCGCTGCCCATCTTCGAGCAATCGTCCTCGTCCGTGAGGATAACGACGGCGAAGAGGGCGTCTTCGCGGAGGAAGCCCGAGTTGGTTCCATCGTTCATGCGGTCTTGCACCGCGAGCTCCACGGCGCGGAGCGGCATTTCCGCCGCTTCGCGATCGTTGATTCCAACCTGCGCGGCGCACGCGAAAACCTCATCGGCGTTCGATTCGGAACTCGAAACGAAGCGCCCGCTCATGCCGCAGCTCGTCGACTGCACGAGTCGGCCATCGGTCCCCGTGAACTGCTCCTGGGTCCCCGGGAAACCGGGGATGATCGACGGCAGCACGTGGGTCACGCTCACGCCCGTCGTCGTGATTCCGAGTTGGTAGTCGAGGGGCTGCCCGTTCTCGGTGCGGTAGTTGTTCAAGTCCGCAGCGAACTTGGGGAAATTCGCGGCGAGGTTCGCCTGCTCTTCACCCATGGACGCGGAGTCGTCGACGACGAACAGGATGTCCATCTTGTTGCAGGCGGCCTGGACGCCGGTGTGCCCACCACCGCCGCCGCCACCACCGCCACCCGTGCCGCCATCGGGGTTGATGAGCTGGGGGACGTCGTTGTTGTCGCCGCCCGTGCCGCCGAAGTCGTTGCCGTCCCGGTTCGCGGAACAACCACCAACGACCACCACGATCGCGAGCCCAAGCACGGACCCACAAACCCTCGAACCCACACTGCTTGCCATCGAATACTCCCCGGTACTGCGGCGCACGAAAACTGCGCAGTCATGGGTATTCACCCGCGAACGACGGTCGTGTCAACGCGTGGGGGCCACTCGAGGTGGGATCATTCGCACTTCAGTGAGTGAACTCACGAATCACGGACCCGGGCTCGACGCGCCTTGGCGAGCGTCGCCGCGAACGTGCGGAAGTCGGAACTAGCGCGGCTTGAGCGTGCCGGAGGTGAGCGATCCATCGAGCGGATCGTCCGACTGCGAAAAGAGGGCAATGCCCGCCACGGTCCCGCCGATGACCACTGCGCCCGCGATCGTCCAGAACCACCACTGGCTGAAAAGACCGCCATCGTCGTCGTCCTCGGAGCACTCGTCGGCCTTCGGATTCTGCGCGCAGCGGCATTCCTTGCCGTTCGGGTCGCGAACGCAGGGGTCGTCGGAACACGCGGTCTCGTCCGGGTGGTCAAAGCAGTAGGGGCAGCCCGGCGAGCGCGGGAAGAACTCGCAACGGCACGCCGCATCGTTCGGGTCGGTGCACGCCCGCGCCGCGGGCACGGTCACCTTGAGCGGCGTCGTACGAAACCCCATGGAGCCAATGTTTGCGCCCGACGGCGCCACGGCTTCCACGTAGAACTCGATGTCGTATTCGTCCTGCGTGTTGACCGGCGGAATGATCGCCTGCGCGATGCACTTTTCATCCGGCGCGATGGCCATGCGCACGAAATCCGAGGATTCGCCCTGTCGATAGTGCACGTAGATCTCATCCACGGCGTCGGCGAACTTGATCACGCGCACCTTCACCATGGGCTGCTGCCGGAGGAGTTCGCGTGTGGGAACGATGTTCTCCATCTGCACGTTCACGTGCGAAACGGTCGCCTGCTTCGCGCGGCGAAACGCGGCGAGCACCTTCGGACTCGCGTCCGGATCCTCCACCCGATGGTCCGGGTCACGGGAGTAGAGGTCCTTGAGCGTCCCGCGGGCGCCCTCTTCGTCATTGATGGCGATCTGGAGCATCGCGAGGAGCTCGAACGACGCCACCCGCTGGCGGGCGGGGAGCGTGGTGTCCTTCGAGAGCTCCTCAAGCGGACCGCGTGCCTCCGCGTAGCGTGCGTAGAGGAGCATCTCCTTGAGCTCGCCAAGCCGCTTCTGGGTGGCCTCGATCTTGGCGGCATCCGCCCGAACGCAGCTGCCCTGCGCCCGCGCCAATCCCGGGAAAGCCCCCCCGAACGACACGGCCGCCACAAGCGTGAGACCTACGATGTAGGCAAGTATCCGCATGCAGTGACTGTACCTCATTGGGCCCTCCCCGAACGAATGATGTATCCTAGGTAACGTTTGAGCGGGAAGAAACCACAGTCCGGACCCGAGTCCAATTCTCATGGAACCGTGTACGCTGCCGCCAAGGACGGGGATGCGAACCGGTTGCATGAGAAGGGCAACGAGGAGCCCACAACCACCGCGTCTCGTTACCGTGGCGTCGATGCACCACCGCCCCCAGCCGGAGCTTCGTGGATGACGCGCAAGAACGACTCGGGGCTTGAGGACGATGACCGGGTGCGGGATCAGCAATGGTCCGACGCGCCAACGGAACTCCGCGACAATCCCTTTGGCGACGGAAACTCGGAGCCACCGACGCTGATCGGCCCGAACCCTGGGTTTCTCGACGACGATGACGATCCGCCCACCGTCGTCCGGACGTCCCCCGACATCGCAGACGAGATTCCCCTCGCCGATAGCGACCTCCTGGTATCGGAGGACACGGGCATGGGCCACGCCCTCGAGGAGGACGTGCCCACGATGGATCTCCCCGTCGCGATGGATGCGGCGGGCCCAAGCGACGCGCCGCCTCCCTTTGACCCGAAGCCGATCGGCATGTTCGGGCGGTATCAGCTGCTCGGCCGGCTCGCCATGGGCGGCATGGCCGAGATCTTCCTCGCGCGCGAATCGGCGGACCGGCATGTCTCCCGCTACATCGTCATCAAACGCATTCGTTCGACGGTGGCCGACGACAACGAATTCGTTTCCATGTTCCTGAACGAGGCGCGGCTGGCGATGCACCTGCGCCACCCGAATATCTGCCACCTCTACGAGTTTGGCTTCGAGACGGGCCATCACTTCCTCGCGATGGAGTACGTGGACGGCGCAACGCTCCACAAGATCGCGCGGAAAGCCATCCAGACTGGCGGGCTCCCGGTGGCGCTCGCGGTCAAGATCATCTCGCAGGTCGCCGGCGCCCTCGCCTATGCGCACTCGGCGAAGGACAACCGTCGGCAGCCGCTCCACATCGTTCACCGCGACGTGTCCCCGCACAACGTCATGGTCGGCTACGACGGTGTCGTGAAGCTCCTCGACTTCGGCGTCGCCAAGGCGTCCACGCAGGACGTGCTCACCATGGCGGGCGTCGTCCGCGGCAAGTTCGCGTACATGTCGCCGCAGCAGTGCGTCGGCGAGAAACTCGACGGGCGTTCGGACATCTTCTCGCTCGGCATCGTGCTCTACGAAATCCTCACGGGTCAGCGCCTCTACCGGCGCGAGAACCAGTTCGAGACGATGCGCGCCGTGGTGGATGACCCCGTTCCATCCATTCGCGCGATCAATCCGCGACTGCCGGCGGAGCTCGATCGAATCGTCCAGAAGGCGCTCCAGAAGGACCCGAACGATCGTTACGCGACCTCGGACCTGCTCCAGGAAGACCTGGACCACTTCCTCGCCGAGCGACGCGAAGTGGTGAGCACCGCCCGCGTGGCGGCGTACATGGAGGACCTCTTCCGCGAGGAGATCCGCCGCGGCCCCGAGATCGATCAGGACGTGGAGTTCGACGCGAGTCTCCCGTCGGTGCCGTTGGATCTCCAGGCCCACAGCGCGACGGATCGGGACCTCGCGAAGGTCGATACGGATCGCAAATCGCGCAAGGCCATCCCGCAGACCACCATGCGCATGCCCACCCGACCGGGTCGGCGCTTTAACATGGAATGGGTGTGGCTCGGCGTCGCGGTCGTGGCGATCTTCGCCACCCTCGCCATCGTGGCGAGCAGGATGTGGGGCGGCGGCTCGGGCACGACGACCGTCGAGCGAAACCCGACATCGCAACCCGGAGACAAGAATCCGCCCCCGACAGGTGACCCGATCGGCACCGTGCGCGTGGAGGGACCCGCGGAGGCCATCGTCTGGCTCGACGGGAAGGAAATGGGCCCGCCGCCCATGACGATTCCGCGAATGGTCCTCGGCGAACACACCGTGGAAGTGAGCAGGCAGGGGTTCAAGCGATTCTCCCAGCGGGTGAATCTCACCGACTCCACCATGATGACCGTGCGCGCCACGCTGGACCCCGACATCGTCGAAGGCTCCATCACGGTGCAGGGAAGCCCAGTGGGAGCCGTCGTGCGGCTCGATTCGAAGCAGATTTGCACGCTGCCCTGCGCCACGCGCAAGGTGCCCGCCGGAAAGCATGAACTCGAGGTGAACGCTCCCGGCTACCAAGCGCACCGCGAGGACATCACGATCGAGAAGGATGCACTCGGCTCGTTCGCGGTCGATCTCGACAAATTCAAGCCCGTGGTCATGGGCATGATCAACCTGAACACGGTGCCGTGGTCGAAGGTCACGGCGAATGGCAAGCCGCTCGGAACCACGCCGCTGCAGGAGCGTGTTCGCGCGGGCAGCGTGAAGCTCGTCATGACGGACGGCCAGGGTCGGAGAATGACGAAGACCGTGACGGTCCCGGCGAACAAGACCACGCAGTTCTTCTACCGCTTCGAGTGATCGCGCGCGCAACCATGCTTCGTTTCGCCCCTCCGCTCCGACTCGCCACCGCGCTCGCGCTCGCATGTCTGACCGTTGCGTGCGGCCGTGCGACCGACACTCAGCCGACGGAAAGACCGCGGGGAAAACAGCGCGCGGCGCTCCCGCCCATGGAATCGGGCGAAGCGGACGAGGGCGATCCCTTCGATTCGGACGATCGACCGTACGAGTGGCGCGAGGACGAAACCGAGGGCCCGACGGCGACCGTGGAAGAAAAGAAGACGAGCGCAACGGATCGTACGGATCTGCTCAAGCTCTTCCACGCGCAGATGGGTGGAGCCGCGTCGTGCATCCCGGAGGCGGCCCGCGCGGAGCTAGCGCCTCGCGTCACGTTTTCGGTAAGCGCCAGCGTCGATGAGAACGGCAAGGTGACCGACGCGAGCGCATCGGGCGATGGCCTCGACGATTCGATGATCGAATGCGTACGCAAGCGCGCCGAGGCGATCGCGTTGCCCGCGGAGAAGGGGCGCGACGAGATCGCGATCAGCGCCGATGTCGCCTTCGACGTCACGCCCACCAAGCGCACCGACAAGGTCGTCATCGAGCGCTTTGGGGAAGTGATCGCAGAGTTGCCGCCCGACGCGCTCAACGACGTGCCCCGGGCCCCCGGCAGCGTGCCGGCCAGCTCGACGTTGCCCGCCATGGGCGCCGACCCGCGCAAGGCGCCCGGTTCGGGCTACGCGGCCCCCGATTCGACGTTGCCCGCCCTTGCGCCCGACCCTCGTAAGGCGCCGAACTCGGGCTATGTCCCGCCCGATTCGACGCTACCTGCCGTCGGGCAGTGAACGCGCCTCTTCGAGGGCCATGAGCCCGGCGCCGATGATGCCCGCGTCGTTGCCGAGGCGTGCGGTCACGAGCTCTGGCCCCGCGCGGTAGCGCGCCCCGTAGGCGTCGCGCAGGACTTCCCGCGCGGGCCCGAGCACCAGGTCGCCGGCGCTGCAAACGCCGCCACCGATGACGATCACCTCGGGATCAAAAAGGCAGACGAGGTTCGCGAGGCCGATGCCCACCCAGCGACCGATTTCGCGGAGGACACCGATGCACGCCTCATCCCCCTCGAGCGCGAGCTCGGTGAGGAGTTGCCCCGTCACGGGTTTGTCCCCCGCGCGACGAGCCAACGCACTCGTGGGACTCGAACGCACCATCTCCTTGGCCGCCTCGGTGATCACGCGGCCCGAGGCGCACGCCTCCCAGCACCCGTGGTGACCGCAACTACAGAGCGGCCCGCGTGCATCGACGATCATGTGGCCCACCTCGCCCCCGAAGCCGGCACCGCGGTAGAGATGACCGTCGACGATCACGCCGCCTCCGATCCCGGTACCGAGCGTGACGACGAGGGCGTTGGTCGCACCCTTCGCCGCGCCGATGCGTTGCTCGGCGAGGGCCGCGACGTTCGCGTCGTTGTCGACAAAGGCGGGAAGCCCGAGCACATCGTGAATGCGCTTTGTGACCGCCACGTCGCGAATGGGAACATTCGGCCCCCACACGAACTCGCCCTTGGTATGCCGCACGAGGCCCGCGGCGCCGATGCCCACCGCGCGCGTGGACGGCGTGCGCTTCGACTCGGCGAGTTCGATGAGCACGCGCTCGAGCGCCTCCGCCGAGCTCGGACACGGCACCTCCGAACGGTCGACAAGGCGCCCGTCTTCCATCACACGGCCCGCGGCGACCTTCGTGCCGCCCATGTCGATTCCCACGGCTTCCATGCCTCGACTTTTGGAGGAAAGCGGCGCTTTTCGCAAGCATTTCGGGCGAGTTCGCCCCATCGAATAGGCGCGCGGTTGCGGGCGTCCCTGGGAACGGCGATGGTTCGCCACGCTTGCCGGCCCACGCGGCCCGGCCCCGGACCACGGAGACGAAATCATGAAGAGAATTGCGATGACAATCGGTTGTGTGTTGGCCCTCGCTGCGGGGGGATGCACGTTCCAGGCGAAGGGCGAGGCACGCGTCGGCGACGGCGAGTCGTCTGAAACCTCGGGCGGCGAGAAGACGACCGAGGGCACGGGCGACAGCATGGGCGCGCATACGGTCGACGGATCGAACGGGCAGACCCGCGTCGACCACGCAAAGGATGAACCGCTCGCGGGATCGAACACCGGCAACGGTTCGGGTTCGTCGACCTCGGGTTCGAGCACGTCGTCGTCGACCACTTCGGGTTCCGGAACGTCGGGCTCCGGCACGTCGACTTCGGGAACGGGCACCACCACCGGTTCCGGGACGTCGGGTTCCGGAACGACTGGCTCGGGCACCAGCACGGGCGGCACCGCAGCGGGCGGCACCGATACCGAACAGCCGGCCGTCATCGAAGTGGCGGACAAGCCCCTCCGTGGTGAAACCGCGGGCCCGAAGGAGTACACGAAGGCCCAGTCGGAAGGTCAGCCCACCGACCTTTCGCCGAAGAAGAAGACCGCCGTCTGGGTTTGGTACGACACGGCGGACGGCTACTGGAAGGTGCGCACCTCGGCGAAGGAAGGCTCGAAGCTCTTCCGTGGCCGCATCGGAATCGCGGGCCCGAAGGCGAAGTTCGTGGATGTGAAGGGCGCTGGGCAGAACAAGGACGACCGCTTCCTCGTGAAGAAGAACGCCGTTCACTTCGCGTTCCGCACGTCGGGCGGGCAGGACGGCATCGACGCGAAGACCGAGAACAGCAAGTGCATGTTCTTCCGGTTCCTCGTGGACGACCAGCCGGCGACCGAGGTCTACCTGGGCAAGGAAAACCTCAAGGTCGACACCGCGCGCTTCCGCGTGTGTGACGACGCGAAGTCGAACGCGACGGACATCAAGAAGAGCCACACGTCGATCTGACGCACGTTCCGTTCACGCCGAAGCGCCGCGGTGCATACGTGCCGCGGCGCTTCGCGCTTAAGCCGGAGAACCGCCACGGTCGTGTGGGGCCCCGACCGGCACAGCGCTGCGCTCGAAGCGAGCTAGACCATCGTGCCGTTGACGCGGGCCACCACCGCGGAGCCCATCTGCTCGGTGCCGAGGGCGCCGCCGAGGTCCTTCGTGCGCTCGCCGGCGCGGATCGCCGCTTCGACGGCCGCTTCGATGGCCGCAGCCTCGCGGTCGAGCCCGAAGCTCCAGCGGAGCATAAGCGCGGCGCTCAGGATGGTGCCGAGGGGGTTCGCCACGCCCTTGCCCGCGATGTCGGGCGCCGACCCGTGAATCGGCTCATAGAGGCCTAGCGTGCCGCTCCCGAGGGAAGCGCTTGGAAGAATGCCGAGCGAGCCCGTGAGCACCGCCGCCTCGTCCGAGAGGATGTCGCCAAAGAGGTTTCCCGTGACGATCACGTCGAACGTCGCGGGGTGCGTCACGAGGCGCATGGCCGCCGAGTCGACGAGCTGGTGGTCGAACGTGACGTCGGGGTGGCGCTGGCCGACGCGGGTCGCGACGGCGCGCCAGAGGCGCGACGACTCGAGGACGTTCGCCTTGTCGATGGACGTGACCTTCTTCGTGCGGCCCTTCGAGAGCTTCATGGCGAGCTCGACGACGCGCTCCACCTCGTGCTCGAAGTAGACCATCGTGTCGAGGGCGCGGACGCCGTTCGGGGTCTCCTCGCGGAGGCGCGGTTCGCCGAAGTACACGTCGCCCGTGAGCTCGCGGACGACGAGGATGTCGACGCCCTTGATACGGTCGGGCTTGAGGGGCGAGGCCTCCTCGAGGCCCGGCATGACCTTCACGGGGCGCAGGTTCGCGAAGAGGTCGAGGCCCTTTCGGATGCCGAGGAGGCCCTGCTCGGGGCGCACCTTCGCGCCCGGGTCGTCCCACTTCGGGCCGCCCACGGCGCCGAGGAGCACCGCATCCGACGCTTTGCACGCGGCGAGGGTCTCGTCGGGGAGCGGTTTCCACTTCTCGTCGATGGCCGCGCCGCCGATCAGCTGGGTTTGAAACTCGAAGGAATGGCCGAACTTGACCGCGACCGAGTCGAGGACGCGGCGCGCTTCGCGGACGATCTCCGGACCAATGCCGTCGCCCGGCAGAAGGACGATTCGTTTTTGCACCATGGGAGGACCTCAGGCTTTGATGGGTTCCATGTCGAGGGACGTGGAGCGCGCCGAGGGACGCGCCTCCGCCCGTTCGAGCAGGGCGAACTCAAGACTGTCGACGATGGCTTGCATCGACGCAATCACGATGTTGGTGGACGCACCGACGGTGCTCCACGTGCGCTCGCCGGCGCGTGAATCGATGAGCACGCGCGTGGTGGAGTTCGTCGCCCGATTTCCGTCCAGAATGCGGACCTTGTAGTCGACGAGGTGCACCGCCGCGAGGGCCGGGAACTTGGGCACGAGGGCCTTTCGGAGCGCGCGATCGAGGGCGCTCACGGGGCCGTTGCCCTCGGCGGCCGTATGGATGAGCTCGTCGCCGACGCGCACCTTCACCGTCGCCTCGGCGAGCTCCTCCTGGGTGCGGAAACGGCCCGCGTTCACCTGGTATT
>JAWKRM010000013.1:0-106367 GCA_041389625.1 Polyangiales bacterium | reverse complement strand
ACGGCCGTCATGAGCACGCTCGACGGGTAGCGCGCTTTTCCGCCCGGCGCGTACACGCCGGCCGCGGCCACGGGGCGCACGCGTTGGCCGAGCAGCACGCCGTCCGATTCCGTGCGGAACCCCGGGTCTCGTTGGTGCGCGTGGTATGCAGCAATGCGGTCGCGGGCCACGGTCAGGGCATGGCGAACGCCTGCGTCGACGGTCTTCGCCGCCGCACGCCACGCATCGTCGTCGAGCTTCGCACGGGGAACGTCACGCCCTTCGAACTTCGCCGTGAACTCGGCGATGGCCGCGTCTCCCCGCGTGCGCACCGCGTCGAGGATGCGCCGCACATCGGGCTCGACCCGTGCCAGGTCCGCCTCCCCGCGCGTCGCCAGGGTGGCGAGCGCGGACGCGTATTCGGCGGTGCCGTGCTCGAAGATCCGAAACATCTCCCCCATGTAGCAGATCGACCGGGTGGCGGCTCGACGCCCCGGCCGATTGTGTCAGCTTTCGGCCCCATGTTTACCCGACATTTTCCTTGGTTAATCGGCGTTACGGCCTGCGCGGCGTTCACGGGCGCATGCGCGACAAATGACAGCATCGACAACGGACGCGGCATGGACGCGTCGGTGGATGCCAAGGTCGTCGTCGACTCCGGCCAGCACACGATGGATAGCGGCCAACAGCAGATGGTGGATCCGCGGCCGGAGATCTATCCGACCAATCGCACGCAGTCGCCGCTGACGAAGAAGGTTGTCCAGTCGATGACCGCCATCGCCGCGAAGGCAAACCGCGCGGACGACGTGTTCGCGAAGATCGGCGACTCGATCACGGTGAACGCGAATTTCTTCGCGTGCTTCGCGGGGGCCAACGTGGACCTGGGCACCCATGCCGACCTTGGGGATGCGCGGAGTTTCTTCGGCGCCGGGAGCGCGGGCGGCGTGAGCCCGTTCAGTCGCGTGAGCGCATCGGCCGCGGTGGGCTGGAGCGCGTTCAAGGCGCTCGAGGGTGACCCTTCGCCCCTCGAACAGGAAATCGCCACCACGAACGCCCGCTTTGGCGTGGTGATGTACGGCACCAACGACATCGGGCTCAAGGATCTCGATCAGTACGCGGACAACATGCTCACCATCACGGACACGCTCATCGGCAGCGGCGTGGTGCCCATTCTTTCGTCGATCCCGCCGCGGGCCATCGCCGTGGACGATCCGCTTTGGGTCGACCGCGCGAACACCGTCGTGCGCGGCATCGCGCAGGCACGCATGGTTCCGTTTGTGGACTACCACCGCGAGATGGTGGGCCTCTTTAACCAGGGGCTCGGCGGTGACAGCACCCATCCGAGCGTGTACACGCCGAACGGCGAGAAGGGCTGCCTGCTCACGGCGGATGGCCTCGCGTATGGCTACAACGTCCGCAACTGGGTGACCCTCGAGGCCCTCAGCCGCGCGAAGGATGTGCTCGTGGACGACGAGGAGTTCCTCGACGCCCCCGCCGGTCACATGGACGGCACCGGGACCCACACCGATCCGTACATCGTCGGCTCGCTGCCGTTCACGCACATCGGTGACACGTCGAAGAGCTCCGAGCGACGCATCAGCCAATACACTGGCTGTTCCGCGACGCAGAACGAATCCGGGCCGGAGGTTTACTACGCGATCGACGTGACCGACACCGTCACGGTGAGTGCCTTCGTACTCGATCGCGGCAACGTGGACATCGACGTCCACGCGCTCCAGGGCACCGCGGATGCGAATTCGTGCGTGCAGCGTAACCACATCGGCATCACCGAGACGCTGACGCCGGGTAGGTGGTACTTCGCGCTCGACACGTTCGTCGACGAGTCGAACGTGGAACTCAAGGGCGAGTACATGTTCGCTCTACTCGTGGAAGAGGACTAGGTCTCCGTGTCCGCGTCGCCGTACGCGCGGGGGGGACGCGGCGCGTTCCTCCTCGGGCTCGTCGGGTTCATGCTCGGTGCCTGCAATGCATCGAGCGGGCCGAGCGTGGAGGACTACGACGACGTGGCGGTGGCCGTGGCGAACCTCATTGCAAACGACGACGGCGCCGGCGGTGAAACCGGGTCGTTTGCCGACGCCGCGTCCATGGGCACGGGCGACGGGGCGGTGACGGTCGACGCAGAGGGCAGGTTCGAGACCGCGCACGCCGGGCTCCGCTACAGCTACACGATCGCCTGCACGGACGCGGAGGGTGCCTCCGAGGACGTGTGCGGTGCGGACACACGCTCGGCCCACGTGACCGTGGCTTGGTCGGGGGATCTCGACCTGCCCCGCTACGACGCATCGGTGGAGCGCACGGGGGACTGGACGCTCGGCATCGACCCCGGCGCGGGAGAGGCCGTGTTCAACGGCGAGGGCACGTTCGACGTCTCGAGCGAGTTCCAATCGTTCTCGGGGAGCCACACGGCGTCCTTCGACCTTTCGTATGCAGCAAGCTACGGGGGCGTCGTCATCGCCCTCGACACGCTCAGGCCGAAGTCGGGCGGCATCGCGTACGACGTGCGCGTGGAGCGCAAACGCGCGGGCCCGCGCCGTACCGCTGAGCTCAGCTTCGATGTGGCCGTGGACGTGAAGTTCCTCGGTGGTGGCTTTGCCACGATCACCCTGGACTCGCGCTACACGTATTCCCTCGAGCTCGCGACTGGCGACCTCGTGATCCTCGACGGCTGAACCCAGACGGACACTCGACGGGCTGCGCCGTGCGCGCTGTCTAGTTCGATTCGGGTTTCGCCGCGGCACCCGGGCCGAGGCTTCGAATGTGCACGACGAGGGCGTGGATGCCGTCGGGATTGATCTGCGTTCCGAACTTCGGCATGAGCCCGCGGCCGTCGGCGATGACCGCGGCCAGCGCTTCGTCCGTGTTTGACGACTGGAACGCCGCGTCGGCGAAGCTTCGGATGGTGGCGCCCTCGGGTTTCGCGGGGCCGTCGCCGCGGCCCTCCATGCCATGGCACGGAGCGCAGCTCATGCGGTAGAGCGCCGCCGCGGCGCGGGCCAGGCTTTCACCCTGCGGGAGCGGCTCACTTGGCGCGTCCGCCGCGACGCGTGCCGGGTCGACGTTCGCCTCCGCGGGCTGGGCGTGGTCCGTGGGTTGCCACTCACGGAGCGTTGGCGTTTCGCCGCACGCCGACGCGGCGAGGAGGGAGAGGGCCACGCATGCAATCCGACAGTTCATTCGTCGCGCCATTGGCGGGAGAGTGCGACGTCTTGCCGGTAGCGGTCCACCTCTTCTTGGAAGCGTTCGGGGGTCCAGCCGAGGAGCGCTTGCATGCGCTGGCCGACCGCCTCCGCTGCACCGAGACCCTGGTCGTGATCGCGATAAAAGAGCTGGGTGCGTCGGGTCATCACGTCGGAGACGCTCGCCGCGAGCTCCTCGGTCACCGCCCAGTCGACCTGCCCAAGGATTTCGGGGCGCCCCGGCACCAGGGGCGCGCCGAGCTTCGGTTCACGGCGCACGCGGTCCGCGAGGACGAGGGCGCGCATGCCGTAGGTGTTTGCCAGGTACTGGGCGGATGCCTCGGAAAGCGTTCCCTTCGACGCATCGAGCACGCGGTGGCCCACGGCGGCGTGGTCGTCGTCCTCGGGCCAGCCCTCCGCGCCGGGGAGCGGGTGCTTTGCCGTGTCGGCACTCTCGAGCGGTTTGGAAATGCCGCCCGACAGCTCGAGCCAACGAACGGCGTTGTCCACCGCTTCGGCGGCCATGCGTCGGTAGGTGGTGAGCTTGCCGCCGCCAACGGTGAGCACGCCGTTCGGTCCCATGAGGATTTCGTGCTCGCGGCTCACCTCGGAGGCCGTCTGCCCCGCGTCCACCGGTGGTGGCGCGATGAGCGGGCGTATGCCGGCCCACGTCGCGATGATGTCCGCGTGCGTGAGCGGAAAGTCGGGGAAGTGTTCGCGTGTTGCAGCGAGGAGGTAGTCGACGTCCCGTCGCGTGGCGTGCACGTCGCCCGGGTCGCCTTCAAAGTCCGTGTCGGTCGTGCCGACGTACGCGCGATCCCCCCAGGGGATGACGAAGAGCACGCGCTTGTCGATGGGGTGCGTACAGACGACGGCGTTTGACACCGGGAGCTTCGCGGCGTCGACGACGATGTGAACGCCCTTGGTGGGTCGGAGGAGCGGCGCGGGCCGTGCGGCGTTGGCGAGCGCAAGGGTGCGGTCGGTCCATGGGCCCGTGGCGTTGACCACGAGTCGCGCTCGGACCGTCTTTGTTTCGCCTGAAAATGCATCGCGCACGAGGGCGCCGCGTACTTTGCCGTCGTCGAGCACGAAGGATTCGACTTTCGACCACGTGGCGATGGTCGCGCCATGCGCCGCCGCGTCGATGGCCGTTTCGATGGTCAGGCGTGCGTCGTCCGTGGAGCAATCCCAATAGAGCGGCGCACCCTTGAGGCCCTCCTGCCGGACGGCAGGCTCAAGGGCCTCGACCTCGCGGGGCGAGAGGTTTTTGTGAACGCGCGGTGAGCGGAAGAGCGAGAGCCCGTCGTAGAGCCACATGCCGGCGTTGATGACCCAAAGCTTGTGTTTCGCTCCCTTGTAGACCGGGAACAGGAAGCCGAGGGGATTGACCAGGTGTGGCGCAAGGTCCATCAGGATGCGGCGCTCGCTCACCGATTCGAAGACGAGTCCGAACTCGTACTGCTCGAGGTAGCGGACGCCACCATGGACGAGTTTGCTCGAGCGAGAGCTCGTCCCCCACGCGAGGTCCTGCATCTCGACGACGGCCACGTCGAGGCCGCGTCGAGCCGCGTCGCGTGCGATGCCCGCACCGACGATGCCGCCGCCGACGACGAGCAGGTCGACCTCACGCGTGCCGAGGGCACTCCACATCTCGTTGCGCGTGCGCATGACGTTATTCGTAACGGGTTTTGGGGCCGTTCGCATGAAAAAGCCAGGAATGCCTTCGATCGGCGTGCGATAGTCGCCCGATGGGCTCCGACACCTTCCTCGATGCCGTGGCGCGCATCGACGCAGCGCACGCCGATGATCCAGCGCGGGTGACGGTCAATGGCCGCGCGATGGCACGCGAGCTCCACTACGCCGACTGCATGAGCGCGTGGCTTCTGCGGCTGCGTCCGGACGCCCCCGAGGCCCTGCGACTCGCCGTCCGAGCGCAGCACCTGCGCCGCTGGGAGGTTCCCCGCGCGAGCTACCCCGAGGGCCGCGCGGGCTACCACAAATGGCGCACGGACCTCATGCGCAAGCACGCGGCCCTCGCGGGCGAGCTGCTGACGGCGGCGGGCTACGGCGAGGAGGTCGTCGCGCGGACGCGCTCGCTCATCGAGAAACGGGCGCTTCGGAGCGACCCGGACGCCCAGGCCCTCGAGGACGCGGCGTGCCTCGTGTTCCTTGAGCTCGACTACGCCGAGTTCGTGGCGAAGCACGACGACGACGACAAGATCCTCGGCATCCTCCGAAAGACCTGGTCGAAGATGTCCGACGCCGCGCGGAGCCTTGCTACGACCGTACCGCTCGTGGGCCGCGGGGCCGAGCTCCTCGCGCGGGCGCTCGAAGGCGAATAGCGCTCGGCCGCGGAACGCGCCCGTTGCGCCACCTGCCGCGCCGCTACTTCGTGTGTGCGCCGTCGCGGTCCGACTTCGTGCCGGCGACCGAAGTCTTCTGCGATGAACCCGACACGCGCTTCCACATTTCCGAGCGTGCCCGGCTGCGTTCGGTCGTATCGAAGGGCACGAGGGACTTGGCCTCCACGTTCATGCCCTGGAACAGCATCTTGTAGTTCGAGCCCGGGTGCCAGAAGAGCACGCCGTCGGCGCCGCCGGACTTGGCGCCGCGGACCTCGTCGCTGACGAACGTGGTTCCGACGTCGTCGCCGGATTTTACGAAGGCTTGCACGAAGGGGCGGATCACCGGCGTCGGGCCCACGCGGGCGCGCATCTGCGAAATGCCCGTGTAAAGCAGGCCGAAGGCGCGGTTGTCGTTGCCGCGTGCCCAGGAGCGCATGGCGTAGAGGTAGAGCATCGGCGAGAAGACTTCGATGTGTCGCGTCCACTCGTGGAGGCGCTGCCCGAGGACGGTGTCGTCGCCGAAGTTGAACGCCGTGAGGCCGAACACGTCGGCGCCGAGCGGAATCTTTACAGCTTCATCGATGCGCGCGAGCAGCGGCAGGAGCACCTGCCAACGTTCGCGAGCGTCGTCCGCCTGTTTCGATGGGAACTCGGCGTACTTGATGCCGTCGTCTACGGGGAAGCGGATGTAGTCGAGCTGGATCTCGTCGAACCCCGCGGCCGCGGCTTCCTTGGCAAGCTCCACGATCATGTCGTGGTTCTTCGTGTTGTACGGGTCGAGCCACGTACCGCCCGTGCCCCATGACACCCACGGGTTCTTCCGAACGGAGTGCTGGATGGCGAGCTCGGGGTGGCGGGCCGGCAACTTCGGATCCGCGAAACAGACAATGCGGGCGATCGTGTAGATACCTTTGCTCTTGAGCGCGCGGAGGTAGCCCGGCAGGTCGTGAATGAACGGCGTGCGCTGCTCCTGGAGAATCGGAATCTTCGTGTCGTAGGTGACGCGTCCCGCGCCGTCTTTCATGTCGATGACGGCGGCGTTCAAGCCCGCCTTCTTGATGGTGCGCGCGACACCTTCGGGGCCCTTGAGCTGCGCGAAGGGGCCCGTGATGTAGAGACCCGCGGCGTGCTGGCCCTGCTCGGTCACCACGTCGACGTACTTCGCGTCGGGGATCTCGGCGGCCTTCACGTCCGATTTCGTTGTGCCGCTCGGCTGCGCGAGCGCGAGCGCGGGACAAAGAATGGAGAGGGCAATCGCGAGCGATGTGGTGTGGCGTTGATTCACGGGCGGAGAATACGCCGGGCCTGGTGCGTTCCGCGAATTCAAGTTATTCCGAGCGCGCAAACCCGGGGCGGCGTCGTGCGAAAACGCGCTATACTCGCGGCCCTGCTTTGAGGTGATCATGCCCCGTACGAACACGCTCCTTCCCCTGACCCTCCTCGCCGCGGCTGCCCTCGGGGGCTGTGCGTCGGAAAGTGCAGCCATGTATGAGGTGAAGTCGGCGGCCTCGTCCGACCTGGCGTGCAACGAGAGCGCCCTTGAGTTCATCGTCGACCGACCGTTTGAGAAGGTCGTGCGAGGGTGCGGGCAAACGTTGCGCTACGCCCGGCAGTGCGGCGGCCGCCGGGCGACCGGCAGCTGCGTTTGGATGGCGTACCCCGTCGATTACGCGGACGCGGCGGAAATGGCCGCTTCGGCCAAGGGCGCGTCGAACGCCAAGGCGGCGACGAAGCCCAACGGCTCGCTTGGGATCGATTTTTCCGGTGGCGCCTCCGCCGGTGGTTCGGCTTCGGCCGATGGCGCGGCGGCCGGTGTCGAGGGCGAAGCCACGGGCGATGCGTCGGGTGACGCCGCCAGCGCCGACGACGAACTCTGACACGTTCACGTGGGAAACACGGGCGCGGTTCGGTGACGATGCGCGCCCGTAGCCTTGGCCGCGTCGTTCTCGCCTGCTTGATGTGCGCGTCGGCGTGGGCAGGTGCCCGTCGGCGCGCAGCCGGAGGCGGCCGCGCCGGATCTCGCGGTCGTCGTCGTCCGCGCGGAGCCCGTCGGCGTCGACCCACTGGTGGCGGCGCAGCTCACGGAGGTGATGACCGACGTGGCGCGCGGGTTCGGCTACCGAATCGTCGACGAAGGGGCAACCACGCGGGCCGTTCGCGCGGTGGGGATGCCCTATCCGCCGTCGCCGAGCGACCTCTGGCGTGCGACCCGCGCGGCGGGCGCCGAGCGGGGTGTCTTCGGGCGTGTATGGGCGCGATCGGGTCGGTACGTCGTGGAGGTCTCCGTGGCGAGCCTCGATTCGCTCGGGCCGTTCACCGGGCGCGGCAGCGCGGCGGCGCCGGAGTTTCTCGACATGGCGCGCCGCTTGGTCGAGCAGGTGCTCCCGGCCCGGGGGACGTGGCGCGGGCTCGATGTCCCCCGGGAGGAGGCGTCGTGGCCGGCGCTCCGTGTCGATCCATTCGGCGCCACCTTGCGGCACCGTCGTCGGGAGACCTGGGCACCCTTTCGCATCGCAATCCAGACCGAAGGGGTCATCGGCGTGTCGAAGGACGCCTTCTATAACCACCTCGTCGGCGCGCGATTCGATTGGAACGTCGCGCGCGACGTCGCGGTGGGCGTCTACGGGGGCTATGCGAACCTGCGTGGACGCGATGGGCGTGTTGCCAACGGGCTCGTTTACCTGATGGCGGAGAACCGCCTTCGCATCACTTCACGTTCGCCGCTCACGATCCCGCTTCGCATTGCGGTGGGCTACCTGCCGTACAACGGACCCGTGGTCCGCCTCTCGGGCGGGCTGAACATCCCCGTGGGGGAGCGGTATGAGATCGGGCTCGATCTCGTGACCCCCACCTTCTGGGTGCTCCCCGACCGAACGGTCTTCTCGCTGGATGTGGGCGCCGAATTCGGCGTCCGCTTCTAGACCTTCGCGCCTCGATGGGGCGTGGTACGGTCCGCGCCATGGCCATGGGCGCGGAACTGAGTCGACTTCTTGGCGAGTCGCTCTATCTGCTCTTGCTCGTCTCGGCACCTGTGCTCCTTGTGAGCGTTCTTGTGGGCCTAGTCGTGTCGCTGCTCCAGGCCATGACCCAGGTTCAGGACCAAACGCTCTCGTTCGTGCCGAAGCTCGCGGCCGTGGCGCTCACGCTCGCGGTGGCGGGCGCATGGATGGGGGGCGAGCTCATTCGGTTTACGCAGGCGACCTGGGCCGCAATCCCGGGGCTTTTCCCCTGAGTCGGGGCGACGGAGGCGGAGCGCGTTGGGGGAGCTGATCGCGAGGCTCGGCGGGATGGCCACGGTGCTCGGCGCGCTCAAGCTCGGCGTGCTTGTGGCGGCCCGGGTGGCGCCCCTCACGGTGTTCGCGCCGTGGATCTCGTTGCGGTCGGCGCCCGCGGTGGTGCGCGCCGCGGTGATCCTTGCCCTGACGCTCGCCCTCGCGCCCCTGGCCGCGCACGCGGCGACGGACGTCCCCGAGCACGTGCCGCTCGTGCTCCTCGCGGTGCGTGAGGCGATGGTGGGAACCGTATTCGCGTTGGCGAGTGCGCTTCCGTTTCTCGCGCTCGACTGGTCGGGGCAGCTCGTCGATACGTGGCGTGGCGCCTCCCTCGCGGAGGTGATCGCGCCACCCACGGGGGAACGCACGTCGCCCCTGGGTGACCTCTATCTTCTCTTCGGGGTTGCGCTCTTCGCGGCGGCCGGCGGGCATCGGGTGGCGATCGCGGCCTTCGCGCGCTCGTTTGATGCGATTCCCGTGGGACACGCGGAGGCGCTGGCGGGGGTGACGGGCTCGGGGCTCGTGGCGGCCAAGATCGTGGGCTCGGCGCTTGGATTCGCGGTGGTGCTCACCGCGCCTGCGCTCGTGGCGATCGTGGCCGTGGAGCTCGTGCTTGGGTTTGTGGGTCGCATGGTGCCGCAGATCCCCGTCTTCTTTGCGGGCATGCCCGTGCGAGCGGCGGTGGGAATTGCGGCGTGTCTCCTCGTCGTGCCGAGCCTTGCCGAGGTGCTCGCACCCGCGTTTTCCCAAGCGATCGAGCGGGCCGAGCAACTGCTTTTGCCCTTTGGCGCGCCGTGATAGGACCGCGCCCATGGCGAACGAGACCATCGACGTCCTTCTTTCCGAAGAGCAAATCGCAGCGCGGGTGAAGGAGCTCGGTCGCGCGATCACTGAGGACTTCAAGGGACGCGAAGTCTTCGCCGTGCCGGTCCTCAAGGGCAGCTTCATGTTTGCGGCGGACCTCGTGCGCCACATCGACCTGCCGACCCAGGTGGACTTTCTTGGACTCCGTTCCTACGTGGGCACGAAGTCGAGCGGCGTCGTGCAGATCACGAACGACCTGTCGGCGTCGGTCGAGGGCAAGGATGTGGTCATCATCGAAGACATCGTCGACACGGGTCTGACCATGAAGTACTTGCTCGAGAACCTGCGTACGCGTCGTCCGCGTTCGGTCAAACTCGCCTCGCTTCTCCACAAGCCAGCGCGCGCGAAGGTCCCGGTCGAGATCGACTACCTCGGCTTCACCATCGAGGACGTGTTCGTCATCGGCTATGGTCTCGATTTCGACGGTCGCTACCGCAATCTGCCGTACGTGGGCGTGCTTCGTCCGAACGGTTCCTGAGCGTCATGTCGAAGCGCCTCGAGCTCATCGAGAAGATGATCGCGGGAGGATCGGTCGATCCGTTCCACTGGTACGCCCGCGCCATGGAATTGCGCTCCCTCGGGCGTCTCGAGGACGCCATGGGCGCGTTCGACGACGTGCGGTCGAAGTTTCCCGATTACGTGCCGACGTACCTGATGGCGGGGCAGGTGGCCGTCCAGCTCGGGGATGCGGCGCGTGCGAAGACCTGGCTCTCAGGGGGCGTTACCGTGGCGACCGCAAGGGGAGAAAGCCATGCGCTTTCGGAGCTCCGCGCGGCCCTCGGCGCACTCGACGCCTGAAGCCGACGCGCCCACACCCGGAACCGGTTTCCGTACCCACGCCCCGGAGTCGCCAGGCGTTGGTTTCGTCATGTATCCTTACCAGGCGTGTCCCACGACGACGAAGACAGCACTCAAATCGTGCAGCTTCTCTCGACGGACGTGATCCCTGATCGTCCCAAGGATCGCTGCACGCTGGTGGTGCTCTCGGGGCCGAACCCGGGGCGCGTGATCACCGCCGAGGAGGAGGAACTCGTCATCGGCCGTGGCCCCACCGCGTCGGCACGAATCGAGGATACGGGTCTCTCACGGATGCATGCGAGGGTCTTCCGACGCGGTGAGCACTGGTACGTCGAAGACCTCGGCAGCACCAACGGCACATGGATTGGCGGCAATGCGGTCAACACGCCGCAGGTCGTGTCCGATGGCGACCGGCTCTTGGTGGGCCAGAGCACGCTCTTGCGCGTGACCATCCAGGATGAGGTCGAGCAGGAGGCCGCGAAGCGAACCTACGAATCGACGGTCCGCGATGCGCTCACCCGTGTTTATAACCGTCGGCACCTCGACGCGCAGATGCGGACCGAGTTCGCGTATTCCCTTCGGCACGGTTCGGACCTGTCGATCCTCGTCATCGACATCGATCACTTTAAGGGAATCAATGACTCCCTCGGCCACCTGGCCGGCGACGAGGTGCTCAAGGCCGTTGCCCAGTCGCTTGCGCGTATGGTCCGAACGGAGGACATGGTGGCGCGCTACGGGGGCGAGGAGTTCGTGGTCGTTGCGCGCGGAATCAACAGCGCAAATGCCATGATTCTCGCGGAGCGCGTGCGTGCGCGCGTGCAGGGCCTCGCCATTCGATACCAGGACACGGCGGTGCCGGTGACCGTGAGCCTCGGCGTGGCCACACTGTCAAAGAACGCCGCGTACAAGGACGTTGCCGAGTTCTTCGCGGCGGCGGACGAAGCGCTCTACACGGCGAAGAAGGCGGGTCGAAACCGCGTCGTGCACGCCGGTTAGGCCCGAAGCTCCGCAAAAAACGGGCGGGTGTCGAAGGAACCGCGCCGGGCACCTATGCTTGCGCGTGCCATGGGCGAGCCTGCGCACTCGATCCGACGACCGTACACGGTTCTGTGGATGGCCGCGTTCCTCGGTGTGACCGCGTGTGCGGGTGCCGGCTGTGGTGCGAAGACGGCGACGATCGAGCCGCGCGCGGATGGCGGCGACGACGCGGATGCGGGCGAGGAGACGTGCAACGGCCTCGATGATGATGGCGATCTCCTCGTGGACGAGGGGTTCCGCGACGGCGAAGGCCGTTATGTCCATCCGGCGCACTGCGGCGCGTGCGACGTGAGCTGCGTGGGTGACGACGTCGACGGCGGCGATGCGTCGGATGCCGGGGTGGGCAGCCTGTGCGTGCTTGTGGATGGCACGCCGGCGTGTGTCGCATCGTCGTGTCCGGCGGGGCAGGTGCCCGCGCGGTCGGGCGGCTGCGTCGCCGCCTGGGATCACCTGTGTCTGTCGTGCGTTGGCGACGAAGGCTGCGGCACTGCCGCGTCGGCCGCGTGCGTGGAGCTAGCGGGGCAGCGTGTCTGCTCCGTTGGTTGTGAGGGCGGGTGCCCCGACGGCTACGGCTGCGCGGAGGGGCGGTGCCTGCCCACGGGCGGTTCCTGTAGCTGCGAACCGGGTGCCACGTTCGCCGTCGCTTGCGTGTTCTCCGAACTCGACGCTGGAGCGTGCCCTGGCATGGCGCTCTGCAGTGACGGCGTGCTCTCGGCCTGTGCGGTGAGCGATGACGTGTGCGACGGCGCCGACAACGACTGCGACGGCATGGTCGATGAAGACTTCGTGGACGCACGCGGCGCGTACACGCGGGACACGCACCACTGTGGCGCGTGCGGCGTCGATTGCGCGGCGAGCGAAATCCCTGGGCGCGCCCTCACCTGTGGCGGCGATCCCTTCGCGCCTGTGTGCGTCCTCGATTGCGACGACGCGCACGACGGCCTCGGCCCGGGCGACGAGGTGGATGCGGACGGAGACATCGCGACCGGGTGCGAGTGCACCGTCACCTCCCTTGTCGATCTTCCCGGACCCGCACTCGCCGAGGGCGAGGACCTCGACACCAATTGCGATGGCGCCGACGGCATTGTCACGGAGAGTTTCTACGTGGCGCTTGGCGGCAGCGACATCGATCCCGGGTCGCCCACGAAGCCCTTTGCGACCATCCAGCACGCGGTCAACGCGGCGGCGAACTCCCTCGCCGGCGGCGCATCCCCACGGACGCACGTGTTCGTGGCGTCGGGCACCTACGTCGAGACCGTGACCGTGCCGGATGGCGTCCAGATCCACGGCGGCTACCGGCCCGATTTTCGCGCCCTCGATCGCGCCGGGTTCCGCGTGGAGGTGCGCGCACCGGCGGCGAGCACGGCGCCCGGCGGTGCGGCCATGATCCTCATCGACGCGGGCACGACCAATACGCTCGTCGAAGGGCTCGTGGTGGTCGGTCGCGATGCCCTCGTCGACGGGGAGCCCACCGTCGGCATGTACGTGAACCGACCCGGTAAGAAACTCGTTTTGCAGAACCTCGAGGTGCGCGCCGGTGTCGCGGGCGCGGGTGACGACGGGAGCGACGGCCGGGCGGGCGCCAAGCCCACGCAGCTTCCAAGGGTTGGCGGTGCGCCGCGCGGAGCGGTGGAGTCGTCGGCGCACGCGTGCCTTGCCGGAAGCTCCAACGTGGTGCCCGGGGGCGCGGGCGGTGGTGGCAGTTGCGGCACGGCCGATGTGGGTGGGGGCGCGGGCGGTTCGCCCACGTGTCCCGCGGGTCTTGACGGCGTGCAGCCCGACGGCACCCGGGGCAAGGGCGCGGGGGCCGGTGCGGGTGGCGACGGTGGCATGGACGCCGAGGGTCCCGTCACCGGTGGTGCCGGCTCGTGCCCCACGGCGGTGTGTTGCGGCCTCGCCGACTTCACGGTTCCGACGAACTTCACCGGACCGACGGATGGCAAGCGCGGCGCCGATGGAACGCCGGGCGTCCCCGGCCAAGGGTGCGATGACGCCTTTGGGCGCTGGAGTGGCGACGCGTGGATCGAGGACAAGTCCTCGGGTGGAAGCGGGGGCACCGCCGGTGCCGGTGGCGGTGGTGGCGGTGCCGGGGGCGGGGCGCGCATGGAGTGGTTCTCCGGCGCGTGCGAATTTGCCGATGGTCTTGGAGGTGGTGGCGGTGGCGGTGGCGCGGCCGGGTGCGGTGGCGGCGGCGGCGGTCGCGGCAAGAGCGGCGCACCCTCGGCGGCCATCGTTCTCCGGAATGCGAAGGCGAACGCGTTTCCAACCATGACGGGCCTCGTGATCCGGAGCGGCGAAGGCGGGCGTGGTGGCGATGGAGGTGTCGGCGGCGACGGCGGCCTTGGGAGCCTTGGTGCGCTCGGCGGCGACCTTCCCATTTCCGAGCGCACGACGCCGACGCTCGCGGGTGCGTACCCGGGTGGTCGCGGCGGCGCGGGCGGCAACGGCGGCGCGGGTGGCGGCGGTGGAGGCGGCTGTGGCGGTCCGAGCGTGGGCGTTTGGGTTGTCGAGCGCGTGGCGGGCGTCGGCGCCGCGGCGTCCCTGTGGCAAAGCACCAACACGTTCGTGCTTGGGCGCGCAGGTCAGGCGGGACGCGGTGGCGGCGGATCCGAACCGGCGGCCGATGGTGCCGTGGGGATCGAGGAGGACGTGCATGTCACGCCTTGATGCGATCCGGATCAGCGCGCTCTTGGCGACGCTCGCATCGACGGCTGGATGTTCGAAATCCCATCCGTGTGGCGACGTGGAGTTCTGCGACGAGATCGACAACGACTGCGACGGCCGAGTGGATGAAACGTTCCGTGACGGCACGGGCGTGTACAACGCGACGGAGCATTGCGGTGCCTGTGGCCTCGCGTGCGCCGACGTGTTTCCGAATTCCGCGGAGACGCGATGCGAAGTGATGGAGGAGAGCGCGCGTTGCGTACTCGTGGCGTGCGCGGCGGGCTTTCACCCGGCGGGCGCGGGCGCGTGTGTACCCGACGTGCCCGTGCTTTGCCTGCCGTGCGGAGACGACGCCGACTGCGACGGTCGTGGCCCTTCGGCGCGCTGTGTGGATGGACGGTGCTTGCCGCGGTGTGCCGCGGGTGCATGCCCCGCGGCCACGCACTGCGTTGCTTCCGGTGATGACGGCGGCGCGGCGTGGCCCGACGGTGGAGCGGACAGCGGCGAAGACGGCCTTTGCGTGCCCGACGGAGGCGACTGCGACTGCAACGAAGCGAATGTGGGTCTCACGGTGCCTTGCGTGCTCCGTGCGTCCGGCGGCGCCGAGTGTGCGGGCGTTCGCATGTGCGGCGAGGGTGGGTTTGCGGCATGTGAGCCCGCCCTCGGCGAGCAATGCAACGGTGCGGACGACGACTGCGATGGCGAAGTGGATGAAGACTTCAAGAACGAAGCGGGTGTTTACGCCACCGCGGAGCACTGCGGCGCCTGCGCGTCCCCCTGTGCGGCCCCCGGTCCGAACATGGTTGCGACCTGCGACGTGCTTGGCGTGACCGCGTCGTGTGAAGTGACGTGCGAAGACGGGTTTGTCGACGTGGACGGCATCCCCGCGAGTGGTTGTGAGTGCGAGCGCTGGGATGGCATGGGCCCGCCCCCAGTCGTGGGGGGCGACACGGACTGCGACGGTGTCGTCGACGACGCCACAGACTTCGTTTACGTGACGACAACGGGCAGCGATTCGAACGCCGGGAGCCTGGCCAAACCCATGCGCACCGTGCCGGCGGCCATCGCACGGGCGGCGTCCCTCGGGCGCGATGTGCTCGTGGCGGCGGGTGTCTACGACGGCAAGATTGCCCTCACGGCGGGCGTGAGCGTGTTTGGTGGCTATCGCCAGGACTTCCGTGATCGCGACGTGGCGCTCTACCCCGTGGTGCTCGAGCGCTCCGATGGCGCGCCCGGTGAACCCGTGATCGTGTGCACAAACATCCAGGCGACGACGCGCATCGAAGGCGTGACCGTCGTGGGGAGCGACGCCGTGGCCGAGGGCGAGGGGAGTTCGGCCGTGTTCGCGGATGGGTGCGGTTCCGGCGTCACCTTTGCTTCCATCGAGCTCTACGCGGGGGCGGGCGCCGACGGGCGTCGCGGCGCCGACTCGAGTGAGAACCTTGCGGGTTGGGGGCTTTCAACCCTCGGCGAGCTCGACGGCGCCGATGGCACCTCCGGCCGTGCGCCGACGATCGACGGATGCCCGCCGCTCGCCGGGGGGAGCGCCGGCGCGCACACGTGCCCGCAGGCCGGGAACGTGGGCGGTGGCGCCGGCGGACAAGCCACGTGCCCCGGCGCCATTTGCACATTCGGCGTGCCGTGCGCGAACGGCGGTTGCACGGACTTCACAAGCGGCGGCGTGTGTGACTTCGAGGCGGTGATGGCCCAAGCGGTGCCAAATCCGCCGGCGAGCGCCGGGCACGGTGTGAACGCCGGAGCGCCGGGGACTCCGTCGTACAACGCGCCGACCAACCGCGGTGTCTGTAATTTCTGCGACGACAACCTGTCGCTTCCTCGCTTCGGCATCCCCGGTGGAGACGGCGCGGCCGGCGTCGATGGCGGCGGCGGCGCGGGTTGCGGCGCGGGCCCGACGCTCACCGTTTCCCGCGGCACGCTCTCGTCGGGAAATGGCACCCATGGCACGTCGGGCACCGACGGCTCGGGCGGCGGCGGCGGCTCCGCGGGCTCGGGCTACCTCGTGGAGCAAGGGGTCCTTGGATGCAGCGACCGGTCGGGTGGTTCGGGCGGTGGCGGCGGGAGCGGTGGCTGCGGCGCGCCGTCGGCCACCGGCGGTTCGGGCGGCGGCCTCTCGACCGGATTCGTCGTGCGCACGGCGGGCGGCGAGGGTCCCGGATTTGTCGACGTTCGCATCGTGACGGCGGCGGGTGGCCGCGGAGGTGACGGCGGCGTGGGCGCAAACGGTGGCGCGCCCGGTCTCGGCGCTGCGGGTGGCCAGGCGAGGTTCTGGTGCTCGCGCAGCGGTGGTCGCGGCGGAGACGGTGGTCGCGGCGGCGCATCCGGTGGCGGTGGTGGCGGGTGCGGCGGCGGTGTCCACGGCGTCGTCATCCTCGGCGCCAACGAGACGTACCGCGCGTCGGTGGCGTCGGCCGTGCAGGTCGACGTGGTCGGTGTGCCGGGCAAGGGCGGTCGCGGGGGCTTCTCACCGGGTGCCGCCGGTGGCCGAGGCGGCGACGGCGCTTCCGACCAAGTGCTGCGAATTCCGTAGCGGCTTATCGCAACGCGAGTTTGGTGAGCGCGGCAAGGTACGCGTCGCGGAAGACCGATTCGCGCGGATGTTGGCCGCCGTCGATCACGAGCCGGCCGCCCACTCGAACCTCGGCGACGGCGCGGGGTGTCGCGCCAAAGATGACCGCCTCGTGGAGCATGCTCGGCGACGCGCCGACAAGAGCGGGATCGTCGGCGCGCAGGCGCACTTCGTCTTCGTCCGCGGCGCCCGCCCAGCCAATGGACGCGTAACCGTCGGCCGCCGCGGCGGAAAGGAGCGCACCGGCGTCGAGCCCCGCCAAGCGAGACTCCGTGCGCGTTCGTTCATCGAGTTCCACGGCGCGCAATTCCTCGAACGGATCGGACGACGCATGGCTGTCCACGCCGACACAAAACCGTGCTCCCGCGTCGCGGAGGGCCCGAATGTCGGGGGCGCCGTCGCCGAGATCGCGCTCCGTTGTGCGGCAGATGCACGCGTAGGCGCCCGCGCGCCCAAAGGCCTCGGCCTCGGCCTGCGTCAGGTGCGTGGCGTGGACGCCGACGAAGCGATCATCGAGGATCCCCTCGGCGGCGAGGAGCGCCACCGGTGTCAGGCCGTGTTCCGCGACGCACTCGTCGAGCTCACGCCGTTGCTCGGCGACGTGCATGTGGAGCGGAAGACCTTCACGCCGGGCGTGGGCCGCCGCACTTCGGAGGGAAGGGAGCGTGACCGCTCGGACGCTGTGCGGTGCAACGCCCACGCGGACGAGTGGTGCGTCGCGGTACTTGGCGCGGAGCTGGTCCACGTCTTCAAGGGCGTGTTCGTGCGCGGCGTCGACGAACCGGCGCTGCACGGGGTCGAGCGCCTGCCCGTGGCCGCCGCGCTCGTACACGACGCGGAGCAGGGTGATGCGGATTCCCACATCGAGCGCCGCCTCGATGACCGCATCGGCGAGGGCCGTTCGTTCGGCGTAGGGCACGCCCGCCGGTCCGTGATGGACGTAGTGGAACTCACCGACGGCGGTCACGCCCGAGCGCGCAAGTTCAAAGAAGGCGTATCGCGCAACTGCGAACATCGTGTCCGGGTCGAGGCGGCTTGCGACGTCGTACATGAGTGCACGCCACGACCAAAATGAGCCGCTGGCCGAGTCGGGGCGTTCCGTGCGGCCGCGGAGTGCCCGTTGGAACGCGTGCGAGTGGGCGGTCGCGATGCCCGGCAAGCAGAGAAACTCTCCGTCGGGTGAGACGCGCACCATCGGCCCGACGGTAGCACGGCCCAGGAGCGCACCGCCCCGACGACCGGGGCCCTAACGACCGAGCGCGCGCTTCATGGCTTCGACCTCGGCCCGACGGGATTTGCCTTCGGGCGCATAGCGGTCGGCCTTCTGGTACGCCTCGAGGGCTCGTTCGTACTCGCCGCGCTTGCGAGCGTCGCCGCCGGCAAAGCGGTAGAAGTCGTAGCGCGTTTCGCTCAATGAGAACGCCGCCCAAAGCGCAAGTGCACCGACGAAGGCGGCCGCATTCATCCGCCACGGAACGCCGAGGCGTCCGCGCCGCGCGGCCACGAACACGCCCACGGCGATGGACGCCATCCCGAGCGAAATCGCCGCCGTCACGCCGGGCATGTCCACCGAGCTGGCGATCCCCACGGCCACGGCCGCGGTGAGGACCACCTGCACCATCACGGATGCGGTTTCCGTCGCCGCATCGTTCGCCACATCGCGGAACCAGGCGTCAAAACGATCGATGTGCCGCGCCATCCACTCGACGGGGCGGCGCGGGAGCAGGAGCGCCGAGGCGGCGATCATCATGTAGTACGAGAACCAGCCGATCTTCAGGTCGAGGACCTCCGCGCCGATGTGGAACGCCATGGCCGCGAACCACGCGAGGGTCGCAAGCCACGCAGCGACCTTGGACGGCCCGTCGCGCCGGGGTGCGACCAGGTAGCCGGCGGCCACCACGAACTGGAGCACGACGACGCTGTGCCCCACCAGCGTCCAGAACGTATCCGTTGGCACGTGAAGGCGTTCGGCGAAGGCGAGGAACGGCCGCATGCGGTCGTGCGCAATGTGTTCGAGCGCCGCACCCGAACGCCAGGCCGGGTCGGTCTTCGTGATCCCGGTGAAGAAATAGACGCACGCGATGCACACGGCCGACAGGTGACGCGCCCAGGCCGCCGGGTAGAACACGAAGAGCAGGAGCACCCATGAGAGCAGATAGTGGTGCTGGTAGGCGTCGAGCAGGCTCATGGCCCAGCCGTACGTGTAGCTAAGCGCAAGGGCGATCATGCCGGCGCGCGTCGGCCGCCCGACCGCCTGCGCGAACGCCAGAAGCCCCGCGAGCGTCACCGTGCCCACGTAGATCGCAGGCGTCGGCACCGGCTGAACCGCGTCGAGCCATGCGAAGTGGGCGACGTTGAACGCGCCTTCGCCGTAGCGCGCGCCATGCGACACGAGTTCGAGCCAACAGTCGAATGCCAGGAGCAGCAGCACGAGTCGCTCGAGCAGCGTGCCGCGCGCCCCGGATGATGCGCCGTGCCAATAGGCGTTCCAGCGATCGATCACGGTGCGCGCACCTCTCCGGTGGCGCACTCGCGCCGCCATTCCATGTCGGGCATGGCCTCGCCGTCCGGGCCCGTGCAGCGGTTGTGAATGCGAACGCTGGAGACGCCCTCCGCGTCGCAGCGGCGACGAAGCACCGCGCGTGCGACACGGTCCCGATTCCGCCGCAGGTTCGCGATCCATGCCTCATGGATCGAGTTCGAGAGGTTCACCGTTCGCTCCCCCGTTGCCGAGGTTTCCAGCGTTTCGCTGGAACAGCGCGCGACGCGGACGGTGGAGAACATGCGCCAACTGAAGCGCTCGTCGTACGGGTCGGAGCCGACGTAGTAGCGCAGCGGGACCAGGACCTGGAGCGCGAGCACCACCGCGATGAACGCGTTGCTCCAACGCGGCGGGGGCTCGGTGGCGCGTGCGCGCGGGTCCATGCGCGCGAGTGTAGTCCCGAATCGGTCCTAGGGCGCCTCTGGAACGGCCACCGTGGCGGCCTCGCGTCGGAGGACACCGAGGGCACGGCTTGAGCCGGCGATGCCCGTGTGAACGAGGGTCACGATGCCCTCACGGAACTCGACGTCGGGGTCGGCGACGCCCGAGGCATCGAACCCCGAGGCGCCGTGTTCCACCGCCGCGGATCCGTCCCCGACGAAGCGCCAATGGAACAGGTCATCGGTCGTGGCGAGCCCGATGGCCCAGCGCGAACCTCGACGGCCCGCGTAGTAGAGGTGGAACGAGCGGTTCTGTTCGTGGAGGGAGGGGGCGCCCAGCTGATCGCGATCAAAGGGGGTGCCGGCGACGGACCCGTCGCGGAGGGTGAGGGTGGCCAGGGGCGAGGGACTGCCCGCGGCCCACTCGCCACCGGCCGTCGTGGGCGGCGTGAGCGGGTGCCATGCCTGCCCATCCGAGCTGCTCGAGGAACGCAACACATCGAACCAAGTCGCCGAAGCGGATCGCCCGCGAACGATCATCACGAGTTGCCGGCTCGCATGCCGCATGACCGTTGGTGCGTCGACGTCGATCGCCGGTTCCGCGGTGGGGATGACGAGGGCGTTTGGTTCGAGGACGGGCACGGAATCCACCGACCACGCAGTGGCGCCGTCGAGGCGCACGGCGCGACCGATGGAGCGCGCGCCGCCGCTGCGTTCGGCCGTGAAGAAGAGAAGCCAGCCGTCGTCATCGGCGTTCCGGACGAGCTCCGGGTCGTGCACGGCCTTGGCACGGAATGCTTGGGACGGTTCCGCGCCGACGGCGACGCCCGGCTCGGCGGTCACGGTGGCACCGGCGAGCACGCCCACGTGGATGCCGTCCGCCGCTTCGTAGGCGATCCAAGTCTCGTCGCCGTGCGTCGCCACCGACGGGGCGCCGGCGTCCGCGAGCGAGGGGTCGGCGCCGCCCAAGGGGCCGCGTTCGGACCACGCGGCTGGCACATCGCACACCGATTCGCGCACGTCGAGCATGCGCACGCCCGCCCGCGTGCTGGTCTCGCCGTTGGCGTTTCTGCCGTAGAGCACCACGCGGGCCTCGGGGGCGGGCGCGTAGACGTCCGCGTACCCCACGGCCAATGCGTTGGTGCCGTTGGCGGCGCTTCCGACGACGGACACCTCCCCGGTGGGCGCGAGCGTGAGTGTCCACGTGGACGTGTCGGCGAGGGCCGCATCCACCGACCACTCCGCCGCGAGGACCCCTTCGATCAGCAAGGCGACCGTGCGAGCAGCACCGCGGCTCACGAGGGCGGCCTTGGGGGTGATGACGCTGCTCACATCGAAGCTCGATTGCGTCGTCACGCCGACGCCCGCGGCCTCGAGGCATGCGCCCGAGCAGGTCGAATGCTTAAATGTCACCGTGAGCTCAAGTCGGCGGGCTTCGAGCGCGACGGCGTTGTCGAAGACGAGTCCGCTATCGGACGTCATGCTTCCTGCGGGCAGCACCGCACCATCGGTCACCACCGGCGCTGGCGTGCCGAACGGGGTCACTCCCGAGACGCAATTCGCGGCGGGCCCCACGGCGCATCCGCTGGCATCGATCGAACGCGTCTTGGTTTGATCCTCGGCGCAGCAATTTTTCGAGCCCACGCAACATGCGCCCGATGCCGCGCACGACGTGGCTTCGCAGTCGAGGAGGAACGGTTCGCCGGGCTGACCCGCAAAGCAGTAGCTGCGCTCCGCATCGCCGTTGTTTCCGAACACTCCGTCGGGGACCGAGGGAAGTAGATCCGGGGACTCGACTTCGCTTCCGTACCCGCCGTCGGCCAGCACCGCGCCCGCGTCGCCGGAGTCGTTTCCGGTTCCGCCGTTCGCGCGGTTCGGTTCGCCGTCGAGCCCAAGGCCGTCGCACGCCGTGAGTGCGGCAAGGAGTGGCAGCCAGGCCCACGGACCAAACCCGCGCGCGCGCAAGGGGAGGACGCGCGTCATGGCACACCTCCCCCTGGGGCGGCCCAGGTCTGCTCGAGGAACTCGATGCGGTACTCCACGTCCTCGGTTCTATTCACGGTCCGTGCCAACCCGAACAGCAGCGTGCTCGCGTCGCGACGCGTTACGGACCAGGCGGTCAGCGCACATTTTCCTTCACACGGCGCGAGGACCGCGTCCGCATCCGTCAGCACTGGATTGCCCGGATACGTGGAGAACGCGGGGTCCTCGTCCTTCCGCACCCGCCACTGCGCGAGGCCCACGGAGGTCTTCGTCCGACGCGTGTCCCGGGCGAGAAACCATAGACGGTAGAGGGGCCCCTCCGCGTCGTCTGCGTCGAGGAGCACCTCCGGGTCAAAGACACCGGCGCCCGCAAAGGGGCCGAGGGACTCGGCGTCGGCCACCACCACCTCGTCGCCCATGGCCACAAAGCCCCCCTCCTCCGCCTTGCGGAGCCGCACGGCGCGGATGTCGGGTTTCCCGATCCCGGGAATGCAGGTGAAAAACAGCCAATATCGGTCGGCGCCGTCCGGTGGGCTCGGCACGACGGCCGGGTCGCGCAGGGACGCGCACGCGTTCGACGCGTACGTGGGCGTAGCAAGGGGATTTCGCGTGGTTCCCGTGTTGAGCAGGTCGGAACCCATGGCGAGCACATCGATGGCGTAGCGCCCGCGCACGGGATTCCCTCCCGATGTGCGCTCGCGGGCGAAGGCGAGGAGATTCTCGGGCGCTCCGTAGTAGGGGCTCGGGTCGCGCACGGACACGGTGCCGCAGGAATTCGTGCCGATGGTGCACGGCACCGGGCCGGGAACGCGCGACGCGTTGGCCGGGGTCTCGGTCGCCCAGGTGGCATCGCCGCCCGCGCCCCTCCGCGCGTGCCCCACGGCGAAGGACAGGCTCGCGAGGCCATTTGTGTCGAGCTCCCGAGGATCCGTCGTCGCATCAAAAAAGAGGTGGAGCGAGCTCGCCGTTTTCACCACACCGGGGGACCCGATACCGCCGCCGGACCAGGCGGGGAGATCCGGCGTCGCGGCGGTGACTGCGCCAAAATCGCCCGATGGCGTGCGGAACTGGCCCGGATTGGCACAACCGAGGCCCGTGGCCGACAGGGGGCTCGCCTGCACGCCGTCGCCCTGGCCTTCCACCGCAAGGTAGAGGCCACCGTTGGTCGCACACGCACCGTCGTCGAGCAGGCTCGCCACGTCGATGAATGGTCGCGCCTCCACCAGCGTGCGTTTGCCGGCGCCGAGCCGCGCCTCCACCGTGGCGCTTAGGAATGGCCTTCCATCGACCACGGCGCCGGGGGTAATGGTGATCTCGAGGGGGACCTTCGTGTGCGCTCCGACCTGAAGCGGTGCGCCGAGGGTCGTGGCGCCCGCCTTGACGCGAAGTTCGCCGCACGCCGTGAGCTCCACGGAAAGGTCGCTCGGCAATCGCACGCCGAGCTCCGACTGCTGTGCGCTCGAAAGGGCCACGGCGGCGAACGCTTCGCCCCGAGCGCATGCCTCGTCGTCGGCCTTGTTTGAGGTAGTGAGCGCCGTTTCAACCCGGAGTCCGAGGGTGAGCGGCACGCAGGTTTGGCTCACGACGCCGCCCGGTGATTCCGGGAGACCAAATGAGATCAGACGGTGCTCGCCGCTCATGCTGGCGGACGTGGGCCACTCGGCGCCTTCCTCCGTAACGATGGTCGCGAACCAATCGGCTTCCCAGTTCGTGGTCCAACCGGTGTCGACGTAGGTGGCACCGTCGGTGCCCGTGCAGCAGATCGGAAGCGCGGCGCAGTCAAAGTCGGCGCAGTTCGCGAGGCCGTCGCGGTCCTCGTCCGCGCGCGCGGGGTCGTCGCAGACTTCGGGGTGTGGCCCGCCATCGGGCGGCGCGTCGGGCGCGTCGAAGGGTGCGTCCGCGGGGCCGCCGTCCGTGATCCGATCCCGGTCCGGCGCGTTGACGAGGGAACAACCCGCCATCGAAATGGCGACCGCCAGCGCTTCGGCGCACCACGGAAGATGCCGGCGAACCGTCACCGGGGCCTCCAGCTTGCGCCGAGCACGGCGCCGCCTGCGATCGGTGCGACGCCGAGTTCCATCGAAGGGCGCTCCGCGGGCACGTCGTCGTTCAGCAGCGTGAGCACGAGCGCGGTGATCCCCACCGCGAGGGCCGCGCCGCCCACGATGTCGGCACGCAGGTTCGCGGCGTCGACGCTGGATGCTCGGGATTCGGTCGGGTTCGACTCGTAGTCGTTGTTTTCACCGACGGCGACGGCGGCCAGGGCGACGGCCGTGGCGCCCAGCACGCCCGCGCCCACCCAGAGGTACGTGGGCCATGATCCGAACCGGGGCTCGGTGATCGGCGTGGGCGCCGGCGCGGGGGACGGCCCCGGTGCGACGACCACGGGCCTCGGAACGGCCAAAGTGATGACGCGCGGCGGGTCCCCGGGAAAGAGCGTGAACTTCGTTTCGGTCCCGTTCGGCAGCACGCGTGCGCTGTGATCGCCCGGCACGAGCGTCAACTCGGCATCGGCGGCGGCGGGTGTGCTGTCCACCTCGATGGAACTTCCCGTCGGTGCACGGAACGTCACCATGATGGGCAACGCACGGAGTTCCTCCGTGATCGCTTGGCGCTCGCCCGCGTCACCCTCCACGTCCACCCATGCCGCTTCGTACCCCGGGAGCTCGAAACGCAGTCGGTGGGCGCCCGGGCGCATGGCGAGGGTGAGCGGCGTCGTGCCCCGGGGCGGTACGTCCTCACGATCGATGCGTACGCTCGCGCCCGTGGGGGCCGACGCGACGTCGAGCACGAGCACATGGGTGGCAACGTCCGTGAGCCGCCGGGTCGCCTCCTGTCGCTCCTCGGGCGTGAGGTCTTCGAAGGCGAGGTACTCGGTGAAGTAACCAAACGCGTCTTCAAAACGTTCGAGGTGCGCGAGTACGACGGCGGCATTGAAGAGCACGTTCCGATTCCGCGCGAACTTCAGGCTTTCGACGTAGGCGTCGTGGGCTTCGGTCAGGAGGGCCTGGCGCCGCGTCCCCGTGGCGCGCTCGGCGAGCTCGACGGCGCGGTTTCCGCGCTCAAAGTGAGCGCGGCCTTCGGCGACGGGATCCGCATGTGCGAGCCCGAGCGGTGCCAGGACGAGCACGAGCGTGGCGATCCGAAGTGCGCGGCGAACAAACATGAACAGAAGCAAAGGGGGAACGCCGGTGAGCCCGGGCGGGCGCGGCGTGGGTGCGGTCAGTAGGTCTGGCGGACGTGAATGTCGGCGCTGGGGCGTGATGCTTCCCTGGGCAGAAGCTTCACCTCCACGGGGGCGATGTCCGAAGTGATCGTGATCGTACGCGTAAGCTTTCGGTACCCCCGTCGCGTGAACCCAACCTCGAGAGGATCCCCGGAGATCGGCAGCTCGGCAACCGCGGGCGTGGGATCGGGCAGTTCCTCGTTGTTTACGGTGACCCGGGCACCGGGCGGATCGGAAACGAAGCGTACGGCCACGGTGACGGGGGCGATGTCCGTCGCCTTGGCGGTGGAGGGCTCGGTCGGCGCGGTTTCGCTTGGCGCCGGTTTCGCGCGTGGCGGCCCATCGGCGCCGACCGCGGCGGGCGTCACGGCCTCGCCACGCATCAGAAACCATGCGCCGAGTGCGCAGGCGAGGATCGCGGCGACGATCGCGGCCGCCTTCGGTCGTGCCGCCATGCCCGTCGGCGGCGCTTGGCGTGCGGGTGGGGGGGCCTCGGCCACGGTACCGGCGCGCACGCCGTCCGGATCACTCGAGGTATCCGCGGGCACGCCGAGGTCGGCGAGGCACCCTAGAAGCGCCGCGCGGACCTCGGCCATGGTCTGCGGCCGGTCGTCCGGCGCCTTCGCCAGCATGCGCATCACCAAGGCTTCGAAGGAGGCGGGTGCCGTCGTCGCGGGCGCCCGCTCGGCGATGGACGGCGGCGCTTCGTTGCCGTGCTTCCACAGGAGCTGGAAGTAGTTCGTCCCCTGAAACGGCGTGGAGCCGGTGACGAGTTCATAGAGGATCACGCCGAGCGAGTAGATGTCGGCGCGCGGGTCGATGTTCGGCTCCCCCTTTGCCTGTTCGGGTGACATGTAGAGGGGCGTTCCCACGAGTTGACCCGTGCGCGTCAGGCGCACCTGTTCGGCGTCGTCGGATTTGATCTTCGAAATGCCGAAGTCGAGCACCTTCGGTGCATGGCGCGACCCTTTCTGCGCCAGGAAGATGTTCTCCGGTTTGAGATCGCGGTGGACGATGCCGTGGTCGTGGGCCACGGCGAGCGCATCGACCACCGGCAGAATCAGCCGAATGGCGTCCACGACCGGAAGTGCGCCTCGCGCCACACGTACGGCGAGCGACTCACCGTCGAGCAACTCCATGACGATGAACACGAGGCCATCTTCCGTGGCATCGAAATTCACCACCTCGACGATGTTGTCGTGATCGATGCGGCTCGCGGCCACCGCTTCGGCCTTCAATCGATCCACCGAGGCGCGGCTCGATGAAATCGACGGCGAGAGCACCTTGACCGCGAATCGCTTGCCGAGGTGCACGTGTTCGGCGGCGTAGACGTTGCCCATGCCGCCCTCACCGATGCGACGCTCGATGCGGTAGAGGCCGCGGAGGGTGGTGCCAACAAGCGGATCCGGCTCGGACGAACGGAGCGATTCCTGCGGGTCGGCCATCGAACGCCATGGTAGCGCGCGCCCCCGCGGCGCCAAAACCCACGGCGAACCTGGGTTAGCGGGTTTCCGTCGTTTCGGCGGCGGTTTCGGTCTTGAGCTCCTCCGCGCGACGCCACTCGGCACGTGCCTGGACGATGTCGCCCGACGCTCCGAGCGCGTCGCCGAGGAGGAACCGCGCCCGGGGGTCGCGGGGTGCGGCTTCGACCAGGGTCTTCGCCCACGAAACCGCTTCACCCGCGCTTTCGTCGCGGAGGCAGATGCGCACCATGAGCTCCGCCCCGCGGGCGTTCTTCGGATCCATTTTGAGGATCACGGCGACGGTGGACTCGGCCAAGTCCGTACGACCCGACAGGAGCAATCGCTCCGCTTCCGTCAGCAGCACACCCGGATCGGGTTCGGTGAGCACGTCCACGGTGCGGGGAGCGGTCGCGGGGCCCTGTGCGTGGGCGTCCGTCGGGCGTCGCACGTGCGTTGGCGGCAAGACGACCGGAGCCGCCGCGTTGTCCACGGGCTCCCACGCGGCGATGCCCGGCGTTTCGGTGTCAATGGAGCTGCCGACGACCGGCTGCGCCTCGGGCATGGGATCGGTGCTCGATACGGGTGCCGCACTCACCGTGAGTTTCGCGCCCGTGCTCGCGGTATCGGGGACGTGGCGCACGAGCAGCAACGTTCCGGCCACGGCACCGAGACCCACCACAAAGGAGGCGAGCGGGAGAAACGGGATCCAACGCGGTTCGCCGCCGCGCCCAATGGGGTGGGCCGGCGGGCGCACGGACTGGCCCGCCGTGCGGAAGCGAATCTGCTCGGTGGGTTCCAGGCGGTCGAAGGCGCTCTTGGGCGTCTCGCGGTCGGGCAAGCGCAGCTCGCGCGGAGTCGCGGGTAGCCCGTCGATTTGCCGCGCACCCGTCGGGCGAGTCGCATCGATGCGCGGCATGCGGAACACCAACGGCAGCTCGCGGATGAATGTTTCGCGCTCCGCTTCCTCGTCCGCGGCGGGCGGCGGGGCATCGGAGAGTCCGCGGAGGCGCCGGAGCGATCGGCGTGGCGGCGTCGATACGGGGCGATCGAGCTCAAAGTGCGGCGATTCCTCGGCGTCGTGGCCCTGAAGCCCGTGGCGCTCTGAAGGTTCGCGCACGAGGGTGAGCGCATCGTCGTCCGCATCGTGGTCAAACCCCGCGTCCTGGAAAAGCGGGCGAGGCCCGGTGCGCTCGCGGGGGCCGAGCAGCGCGGTCGGGTTGCCTGCGATGCGCGTGGCGTTTGCCGTTTCGTCTGGAGAGGTGTCGCCGGCGTCGGTGTCGGCGTGCGCATCGAATCCTTCCGCGGCCTCGAGGAACGACCGCACTTCGGATTCGGCCACGTGGCGTGTCACCGCCTCGTCCGCGGCTTCCGTGTTCGTTCGCGAGAGCGAGCTCGGTGGTGCGGAGACAATCGTGTCGTGCACCAGGTCGCCGAAGACCTCTTCCCCAAAGTTGAAGCCGAGGTGGAGCCAAGGGGGTTCGCCCGGCGGACCGGTGCGCTGGGTTTCCGAATCGCGTTTCCCGTGGTCGAGGAGCTCGAGCTCAAGCAAGTCGGGGATCTCGTCTTCCAGGGTTGGGCGTTCGGTGATCTCCGTGCCCGTGGGGATTCGCGCCGCCGCGAGGGCAAGCGCGCTCGAGAGTCGTTCGTTCACGTTCGAGAGCGTGGTTCGCTCGCGGCGTTCGATGCGCACGTCGCCGTGCTCGAGCGTCAGGAACGTGGCGACGGCGTCGAGCCCTTCGATGGATACCCGGTCCGGCGTGACCTCTTTCCAGGAGGCGCCGATGAGTCGGCCGTTTTCCAGGTCGATCTGCGCGACCGCCCGCGGGCCGAGCACGGTCACCCGAAGCGCACCGTCGATGGGTTCGAGGGCACGGAGCAAGCGATTCGGCCCGATGCGCGCCATCTGGACCACAAAGGGCGGATCACGGCGCGCGCGTTCGGTGAGCAGCGAGTCGATCTGAATGCGCGGCTTCGATTCCACGGCGAGGCGGACGAGGGTCGGGTCGCGCGGGTCGTTCGACGAAAGCTGGTGGGAGGAGAACCGCAGGACCGACGCCCATCGGAGGCGCGGATTGCTCTGGAGGGCGCGGCCGAGGCGCATCCCCTTCGAGCCGAGCCCGTCGGCGTCGACGTAGACGAGCTGGGGATCGATGGAGGCCGCGTGCCGAAGCCGATCACCGCCGGGATGCGTGAGCACGACGAGGGCGCCGGCCCGCTCGAGGGATTTGACGAGACGTTCGGCGAGCTGCTCGTCGGACATGGCAACGACGACGCGAAGTTCGCGGAACACCGCGAAATCGGTCGCCCGGGTTGGCTCCCCGTCCCCGTGCCCGGGGGCGTTGTCGGAATGTACTTCTCTCACCGAGGGTTGCCCTGACTTCGGGGGCGAACCATACCCCAGGGGTTCGATCCGGGCGAGCGGCGCCGGGACCGGCGAAATCACAGAGATTCAGCGCCCATGCATGTGCCCCCCTTCGGCTATTCACGCGACGAAATCCGGGGTGAGCTCGACGCGATCCGGCACCCGTTCCGGGTTGCCATCGATCGCTCAAAGAACGCGTTCAACATCGGCTCGATCATCCGCACGGCGCACTCGTTCCTCGTGAAGGAGATCGTGCTCATCGGTTCGGAGCCCTGGTACGAGCGCGCGGCCATGGGCATGCAGCGCTTCGAGCACGTGCGCGAGGTGCCGTCGGTGGAGGCATTCGTCGCGCTGGCGAAGGAGGAAGCGTGGCCGCTCGTTTCCTTCGAAAAGGACCATGCGACGGTGGGTCTTTGGGAGGCGGAGATCCCGGAGGACGCGGTGCTCGTGTTCGGCAACGAGGACGACGGGGTGCACCCGAAGATCCTCGAGGCTTCACGGGCCGTGGTGGGCATCCCCATGTACGGCATCAATCACTCGTATCCCATTGCGGTGGCCGCCGGCATGGGCATGGCCGAATGGGCCCGCCGCCAATACGAACGCGGCCGTGTTGTTGGCAACGTCACCTGACGGTGACGTTCGCGGAATTGGTCGTTTTCGCCATCGGATGAGCGTGCGCTTCGCGCAACGTTGCTTCGCAACGTGTGGGGCGCCACCAACACGACCGGGTGCTGACGTTGCGGGGACGGCGTCGCGGCGACGAAACACCCGAGGACGTGAAACTCGTTTTGGAGCGCATTTGGGTTCCAGCGCCAGCATCAGGTCGTGCGGGTGGCCCCCCTAGCGTTCGCTCCGCGAACGCCCGCGCGCAGCGCGCACCCCGCAGGTTGCGATACGGCCCAATTCCGCGATCTGCACCGTCAGGTGCAGATGCCAAAAACAACGAAGCCCCCGCGCTTCCGCGCGAGGGCTCTGGTGGGTGATGAAGGACTCGAACCTTCAGCCAACAGATTAAGAGTCTGCTGCTCTACCAATTGAGCTAATCACCCGATTTGAAATCGACCGTTGTCAATTTCGCTCGGCACGCCCGGCAGGAGTCGAACCTGCGACCTACGGATTCGAAGTCCGGCGCTCTATCCAGCTGAGCTACGGGCGCATGAAATACGCCACCACCAAGTTTTCAAAAACCTGGTCGCCGGTGCGACCGGGTTCGCGTACCTACTTCAATGAGCGAGCATGTCAATGACCTTCCTCATGGAAGGTTGGGGTGACCGACGGGGCTTGAACCCGCGACCCTCGGAGCCACAATCCGATGCTCTACCGCTGAGCTACGGCCACCAAATGCGGGCGGGAGTGTAGCCAGGCGCCTTCCAATGGCAAGGGCCCAAGGTGCCTCATTTTGGGGTGCCCGCCGCCCCCTCCATGCTCCCCGCCACGCAGCCGGCGAGTTTGTCCGACGTGAGCTCGCCGTAGAGCACGCCCCCCGCCACGACGCCGACGCCGACGGCGAGAACAAGCCTCACCAAAAACCGCTTGTCGCGGCGCAAAGCGCGCGCCTCGAGCGCCGAATCGACGGGATCCACGGCGCTACGATGCGGGGCAATCGCCCCGCAGGCAAACCCGCATCGCCGCGGGGCTACGCCCGTGAGAAACCTGGTGTTTCTTCGCCGGACCAGCGTATATAGGTCGGACCAGTCCCAGTTCGAGGAGTCGATGGCGATTACGATCACGATGCCCCAGCTCGGCGAGAGCGTTGCGGAGGGCGAAGTTGGCAAGTGGCTGGTCGCGGTGGGCGACCACGTCGAGAAAGATCAACCCCTGGTCGAGATTCTGACCGACAAGGCGGATAGCGAAATCAACGCGTCCAGCTCCGGTGTCGTGACGCAGATCTTCGCCGACGTCGGCGCGACCGTCGCCGTGGGCGGTAAGCTTTGTGAGCTCGATGAGTCGGCCTCGGGTGCCAAGGCTCAGAAGCCGTCGAAACCGACCGCGAAGGCACCTTCCATCACCCCCGGCCCCATTCCCACGCCGTATCCGCCACCCGGGCCGAGCACGGCCTCGCAGGTCGGTCCCGCGGCGCGCGCCATGACCGCGACGCCCGCCGAAATGCGCACCCAGGAATCGGGTGTCGACGTGCACGCTTCGCCGGCCGTTCGGAAGTTCGCCCGGGAGAACAACCTCGATCTCGCCGACGTTGCACGCGGTCGCGTGAGCATGGACGCCGCCAAGCGCGCGGCGAAGGGCAGCGACGGTGCCGTGCCGCCCCGCGCCGCGGCGGCGAGCACCGCCACCGGCCTCCGCACGCCCGCGGCGGCGACGGTTCCCGACGCCTCACCCGATCACCGCCTCTTTGCGGGCGTCGGGCCGCTCGGGGCCTTCAAGCTGCCCCCGTACACGCCGCGCCCCGGCGACGAAGTTGTGCCGTTCACGCGCCGTCGGCGAATCATCGCCGACCACATGGTCTACTCGAAGCTGAACGCGCCCCACGTGGTGACGTTCTCCGAGGTCGACCTCCACGCCACGTCGAAGCTTCGGGACGCACACAAGAAGGAGTTCCAGGCCGCGGGCTTGAACCTCACGTTCCTCGCGTTTGTCTCCTGTGCGACCGCCAAGGCGCTCACCGAGTTCCGTGAACTCAACGCCCGCGTCATGGACGACGCGTACGTGCTTCTGCGCGAAGTGAACGTGGGCATTGCCGTCGACACACCGGAGGGGCTCGTGGTGCCCGTTATCCGAAATGCCGATGAGCTCAGCCTGCGCGGCATGGTGCGCGCCATCGACGAGCTCGCGGTCAAGGCCCGCGAGAACCGCCTCGCCCCCGACGACCTCGCCCACAAGACCTTCACCGTCTCGAATCCGGGCCGGAAGGGAAACCTCGTTGGCGGCGCCATCATCTCCCAGCCGAACGTTGGCATCTTGCGCATCGGTGAGATCAAGAAGCGCGTTGTGGTTGTGGAGCACGACGGCGAGGACCTGATGGCGATCCATCCGGTCATGTACATGGCGCTTTCGTACGATCACCGCATCGTCGACGGGGTGCACGCGAACGCCTTCCTTTGGCGTATCCGCGAGCTCCTCGAGAGCGCAGATTTCGAAGTCTAGCCCCGCGCCAGGTCGGCTACGGCGTCACGAGCAGCATGTAGCCGCCGCCGCTCGAACCGCCGTCGACGAACACGTAGTAGGTTTGTCCGGAGGTGAGGCTCGGGGTCACCGTCGCTGTGCGAATGCCGCCGCTCGCCGACATGCCCTGCGCACAGGCCACTTCGTGACCGGAGGCGCACGGGCTTTGACGCACGTACGCATAGGGCGTGAACCCGGACGCGATGCCCACGAAGGTCACCTGTGACCGGTCGACGCGGCGGTGAACTTCGCCACCGCGTCTGCATAGCGCTTGTCGCCCGACTGGCAGCTTCCCTTGTCGTCGCCATTGAATCGTCGGGAGAGGGTGTTCACCACGAGGCCGCCCCCCGACACGTCCAGGTGTGACCCGGAACCGCAGGTGCGGCCGTCGCCGCGTGACGTGCGAACGGTGAGCTTGAAGCTCCCGGTCTCGGAGCTGGTCTTGCCCTCCACGAGGATGAAGATGCGGCGAAGCTGTGTTCCGAGAACCGGGCCGTCGTACCCGCCGACCCAAACGCGACTCGCGTCCGATGTCGTGCTGATGTCGTCGTGGCAGATGTCCCAGTTCGACGGGCAGGTGCTTGCAAGTGAGTTCCCGACCCGAACGCCGAGCACCGTGTCGGCGGCGCTGCCCACGGTGTCGATCTCCACATGGTCGAGGACGTTGACGTCCACGAAGTAGACGGCGTCGCGTCCCTTGGCGCCGTTTGGTTGGCAATCCAGGTCGTAGTCGTCGGAGAAGGGCGCGAGGGTGCCCGTCACGGATCCCATCCCCGCGCTCAGTTGGATGGCCTGGGCGGACGTGCACGAATCGGGAATCGTGACGCAGTCGCCCTCGTCCACGTCCGTGTCGCAGTCGTCGTCCCGCGAGTTGCCGCAAATCTCCGAGGCTCCCGGGTGAACCGTCGCGCGCGTGTCGTCGCAGTCATCGCCGCCGCAGGATTCGGGCGACGCACCGTCGCCGTCCTCGTCGAGCTGGGATTCCACGCACATTTGCGCCTCTTCAGAGCAGCTGGCGACGACGCAGGCGTCGTTGGTCGTGCACACAAGCGGCGTGCCCATCACGCAGCCACCGGCTCCGACCGAGCACGTGGCGTTCGGGAAGCATGTGCTCTGGCATGCGGCGTTCGTTTCAGCGTGCAGGCAGCCGTCCTCGTCGGCCTGGCTGCTTGCGGGGTCGCACGTGTCGGACGTGCAGTCGACGCCGTCGTCGCAGAGACCGTCGCGCTTCCGGTTCCGACATGCGTTTCCGTTCTCGTCGCAGCTGTCGACCGTGCAATTGGCAGCATCGTCACAGTTGGGCGCCACGCCCGGTGCACAGCCCGTGAACGGACTTGCTCCGTCCGCCGTGGGGTCGCAAATCTCCTGGCCGTCGCAGAAGAGGCCGTCATCGCAGTCATCGTTCGAGCTGCACGTCTTTACGACGCACCCTTCCACTCGATCGCAGAGCTGGTCGTCCGCGCATACGGAATGGGTCGGGTTGTGTTCGCATTGGTCCTGGGCGACGCAGACGTCGGTCGTGCAGTCGACCCCATCGTCGCAGCCGCCGGCGCATTCGAAGGTCTGTGCGTCGGTGCCGGCGTCTACCGTGTCGCGGTCGGGGTTGGTCAGTTCGCCCGAATCCGTCGACGCGAGGAGCGAGCAGCCCGCCGTGCCGAGGCCGATCGCGAGGAGTGCCCACGGCACTCGAATCGCAAAGGATGTCCTCCCCATGGCTCCCCCCACCTTCAAAGACCTCAGAGACTTCCCGACAGCACGGCACCGGCGCCGTTCGCATGGACGTACGGCGTAAAGCGCAGCGCATTCGCCGTGGCGGGCGCCTGCTCGTCGCCGTCCTCGGTGAGCGCGAAGTAGAGGGTCAAACCGGCCCCAACGACGGCGGCGCCGAAGAGGATGTCCGACACCAGGGAGAGGGTGTCCGCGCGATCGGAGGCATCGCGACCGTCGCTGTAGGCCGAGCGTCGATCCTCGACGGAAAGGGATCCATCGTTTGAGCGGTCGACGGCTTCATTGAAGTCACTCTTCGCGGAAAGCGCCATCGCACCCGTCACGGCGCCGCCCACGACGAGCGCCAAGGTCACGCCGCCCGCAATGAGCACGCGTGGCGTAAAAATGGTCGAACCGCCGTCGTCGTCCGTCTCGTCGGACGTGGTGAGCGCACCCGCATCGCCGTCGCCGGCGACACCGGCCGCGAGACCCGGCTCAACACCCATGCCCGTTGCGCCCTCGGACGGCAGAAGTGCGATGTTCATCGCTTCGGACTTTCCGCCGCGCAGGTCGATGGACTTCGATTCGGACACGTAGCCATCCGCGCTGAACTCGAGCGAGTGCGAGCCCTCCTTGAGGCGCAGGGGTGCGCCTGGAGAAAGCGAGACGGGGGTTCCGTCGACGCGCACCGTCGCGTCTGCGGGCGAAAGCGTCAGATTCACTTCGGCGACCTGGCGCTTGAGGCGCCGAACGGCGCGTTCAACTTCCTTGGCCTTGGGGGTGCTGTGGTCGGGGGTCTCGTCGAGGAAGTCCTCGTAGTTCGAGAGGGCGTTCACCGGGTCATCGAGTTTTTCGTAACAGCTCGCGATGTTGATGCGCACGAGGGGATGCGGCTTGGCGTTGTAGGCGCCGAGGAATGCGTCGAGCGCACCGCGGTAGTCCCCGCGGGAGAAGCGCTCGACGCCGGCATCAAACTGCAGGCGCGCCGCGCCTCGGTCGGACGACTGCGCGTGCGCCGTGGACCCGAACACGGTGGCGCCGAGCAGAAGCGCCGCGAAAACGGCGACCCGGGCGGCGAGACGAAAGGGACGCTGCGTCGTGCGATTCATGCGATGAACCTCGCCCTGGGGCGGAAAGCCAAAGAATTCATTTGGCCCACCCGTCGTCGGTGGTCAAATTCAGCGGCGGAATCTCGTAAGGATTCAGCGATCGCGACGACGGGCGACGCGCCTCCGGAGGGCCAAGCCGAGGACCGTGCCCAACGACAGCATGGGTACCCATGGCCCACCGGGCCGTTGCCCGGCGGTTCGGCATCCGCACCCGGCGGTGTCCTTTGCGGTTTTGGGTCCCGCGTCCGCACCCGCGTCGACGAGCCCCGCGTCGGACAATGCGCTCCCGCCATCGAGGTCGAGGTTCAGATCGCGGATGAGGTCGAGAAACTGCACAGCGCAAACCGACTCCACCTGGCTGTCGTCGTCGCACTCGACGAGACCGCGAATGTCGTTGAAGTTGAATACGCCCGTGAAGGTTTCACCACCGTCGCTCGAACGTCCCACGGCGAAACCGTCGGTGAACTGATTGCTGCACGTCCAGAGCTCGCCGTCGCGGAAGTTCATGCAGTAGACCTCAAGGTCCGCGTTGACGGTGGACACGGTGGCGCCGTCGTTCGAGGAGACCCAGAGGCCGGTTCCACTGGAGCCGCCGAACCAAAGGGCTGTGCCGTCCGTGCTCCACGTGGCGCTGGTGATGCGCTTGCCTTCGAGATCCGTGATGCGACTCCAGTGGTCGCCGCCGTCCGTCGTTCGATAGAGGCGCCGCGCGGTGTAGTCGAGGCGGTTGAGATCCATCATCACGGCGACGTTGGGGTCGGTGGGTTTCGTCGCGAGCAACACAAGGTACGAGCCCGTGTCGGGGTCGGTGACTTCAAGCCGATCCCACGATGCGCCGCTGTCGTCCGTCCGATAGAAGAGCGTGCGGTAGGTGTCGTTCTGCGCGGTGATGGGCTCCGTCGCCGTGAGGTACATGTGCGTGGAGTCCGAAGGGGCGACGGACAGGGACTCGAAGAGCACCGCGTCGATGGGATCGCCCGTGGGCGCCCACGTCGCGCCGTTGTCCGCGGTGCCGTAGACGAGGTTTTCCGTGCGAGCGTTGGCGGTGACGACGAAGGCGCTCGCGCCGTCCGAGGGGTGGCGTTCGAGGTCGACAAGGAAGGCCTTTTCCAGCGCTTCGTTTGGGGATGCGAAGGTGCAGGCATCCGGTGTGCCGCGCGAGAGCCCTCGGCGGCTTGCTACGACGACGCTTCCGTCGTCGAGAATGGTGCTTGTCGGTTGGGCGATGAGCACCTCTTCAAACGCGAAGCCCACGGCCTCGTAACAGATCCAACTCCACGAGTTGCCACCGTCGTGGGTGATCATCATTCCGAAGGTCGCTTGAATGAGAATCGTGTTCGGATCGGAGGGATGGAACGTCACGCGGGTCGTCTGCGGGAACGGACCGTGCGCAGCCGCCGTCGAGGTGACGATGACCATCGAGAGCGTGAACAGGGCGGGAAGCAAGCTACGGAGCACAGCGCATCTTGACATCCTCGAGCCGTCATCGCACCTCTTCGCCCTTCGCGGCGAATTGCGAGAGTGGCGGAACTGGTAGACGCGCCAGACTTAGGATCTGGTACCGCAAGGCGTGGGGGTTCGAGTCCCCCCTCTCGCACCGCGAGCGGAGCTCGCGGTGTCGTTGTGATTGGCATCGCCTGCTGACGCAGGCGATCGCGGAATTGGGCGGTATCGCTACCTGGGGGGCCACCGTCGCGACTTGGTGCTGGCGTGGGGAGCGTCGTGGGGGGTTACTTGGCGAATTTGTCGGTGGTGCGGACGAGTTCTTTGAGGATGCCTGGTTCGAAGGCGGAGTGGCCGGCGTCGGGAACGACGATGAGTTCGGCTTCGGGCCAGGCGCGATGGAGGGCCCAGGCCGAGTCCATGGGGCAGACCACGTCGTAGCGGCCCTGGACGATGACGCAGGGGATCTGCCGAATCTTGCCCACGTCTTCGAGCAGTTGGTTTTCGTTTCGGAAGAAGCCGTTGTTGACGAAGTAGTGGCACTCGATGCGAGCGAAGGCCTCGGCAAACTTCGAGTCGGCCATGCGCGTCACGAGGCTCGGGTTTGCGTGAAGGGTGCTCGTGCTGCCTTCCCAAATGCTCCAGGCCTTGGCCGCCGGGATCCGCACATTCGGGTCTTCGCTCGTCAGGCGCTTGTGGTACGCGCCGAGGAGGTCTCCGCGTTCGGCCTCGGGGATCGGTTCAAGATACGACTCCCACGCGTCCGGAAACACGCGGTTTGAACCGTCCTGGTAGTACCAATCGATCTCGCGCTTCCGAAGGAGGAAGATGCCGCGGAGCACGAGTTCCGAAACGCGATCGGGGTGCGTCTCGGCGTAGGCGAGGGCGAGGGTGCTGCCCCAGGAACCACCGAACACCTGCCAGCGTTCGATGCCGAGCTTCGTGCGAATGGTCTCCATGTCCCGCACGAGGTGCCACGTCGTGTTGTGCTCGAGGGACGCGTGCGGTGTGCTCTTTCCGCAGCCTCGCTGATCAAAAAGGACGATGCGGTAGACCTTCGGGTCCCAGAAGCGTCGGTGGTTCGCCTCGCTGGCGCCGCCGGGCCCGCCGTGAACGAAGATGGCGGGCTTACCCTTCGGATTGCCGCTCTGCTCGTAGTAGATCGAGTGACCGTCGCCCACGTCGAGCGTGCCCGAGTCGAAGGGGTCGAGGGCGGGGTAGAGGGCGGAGGTGGCGTCCGGCATGGGGGTTCCTCTTCTTCTTCCGATGGGGCTGTTCCGATTGAGCCGTGGGGTTTCGGAGCGTATGAGCGCTACCCATGAAACGCGAGCGTTTTTCCTTCGGTTGGGGCGTGTGGATGGCGTCGAGCGCGATTTCCGCGTTCCTCGCCGCGTGCGGTGGCGACGGGGAGGCGACGTCGGGAAATGCCTTCTGCGGTGAAGGCACCCTGTGGAGCGCCGAGATCAAACGGTGCCTTCCCGATGAATCGGCGTGTGCCGGCGGCACTCGCTTCGACGCGGCATCGAATGCCTGCGTACCCGATGAAACGCTCTGCGGCGAGGACACCGTGCTCCTCCATGGCACGTGCGTTCTCGTCGATGACACGATCACGGGTGACGTAACCGAGGGCGTCGAACCGAACGATCGCACCTTCGGCGGAACCCCCGCGGAGCTCGCGCTCCCCGCGGAGAACAAGAGCATCACGTTCACGGGCTGCATTACGCCCGCCGACTTCGATGGAGACGGAACCGAGGACGACGACTACGACGAGTTTCTTGTCACGGTGGATGCGCCGACGTTGGTGCGTGTGGCCGTGGATGGCGTCCACGGGCTCAACGCCGCGTTCCTTGTGCGCGCCGACGACGAGGCACTCTCGAACGACGCTTGGCAGCGCATCGGCATCGATCCGTCGTCCGACATGGCCGAGCGCGATGTGTTCCTTCCGAAGGCGGGGACGTTTTCCCTTCGCGTCGGTGATTTTCGTTCGCTTGTCTTCGGGCCGAGCGGGAACGAGCGCACTTGCTACGCGGGGTCGCTCAAGCGGCTGCCACTCCCCGCGGCGAGCACCGTTGCCCTCGGCGACGTGACGATGGCGCCCTTCGGCGCCCCCGGCTTCTATTCGCTCACGACGTCCAAGGGGCAAATTCCGTCACCGCTCGTCGCCGCCGACCCGGACGCAGCGAAGCAGGTCATCCCCGCCCTGGTCGTGCTCAAGGGCAACACGTACGTCGCTTCGATTCCCTCCGAGAGCTTCGGGGGCTTCGCCGCCATGGATGTGTGGGGCGCGGGCGCGGGCGACGTTTACACGTTCGTCGCGGACTATGAGTTCGAAGCGGAGGTTGGCACGGCCGGGGACTACTACATGGCCATCGATGCAATTCCGTCCGCGCCATTGCCCGCCGATGGCTCGCCATCGTTTACTTACGACGAATCACTTCCGTTCAAGGCGTACTACTTCGACGGTACCGAGGGCGACGTGGGCGCCTTCGTGTTCGATGGCAATTCGGCGGTGACCATGAGCGTGTATGACGCCACGGGCACGCGCATCGCACGCAAGCTGTCCTCAGCCCAGGGCGACGGGGAGCTTTGGTTTCAGATCCCGAGCACGGGCATTTACTACCTGCTCGTTTCGCCCACCGGGCTCGACGACGGGCAGACGTTCACCATGGACGAAACGTGGACCGCCGTGACGCCGACCGTCCCGACCCTCGGCGTGCCGACGAACGTTTCGCTCGCGTCGGTTTCGCGCGGAGTGTTCTTGCTGAACGTCGCGAGCGCGGACTGGGCGAGTTTTGCCGTTTCGAGCCTTTCGGGGCTTTCGACAGTGAAGCTCCGCGCATATCCATTCGGTGCGACAGGCTCCCTCGACGCCGATCTCGCCGCCACTCGAACGGCGACGCTGAACGCATCTTCGTCCATTGGGCACGTGCTTCTGGGACTCGACGAAAGTCTCCTCGTGACGGTGGAGAACAACGCGGCGCACACGGCCGGCGAGTCCTTCGAGTTCACCGTTTCAGAGCGCGACCACAACGACCTGGGAACCCGTTCCCCCCGCAAACCCGCTCCCGGCCACGTCGTACGCCTTCGGAGGTGATGGATCCGCATACTTCCTCGTGCGCGCGGCGGAGGGCGCCGCCGTCACGCTCGACGCTTCGCCCCTCGGCGGAGAAGACCTACGCATCGTGACGTTGACCCGGGCCGAAGTACCGGCGCGTTCCATCAACGACGCGGGGGCGGGCGGCGCGGAAAGCGGTGTGGTGCGCGTGGATGCCTCGGGCTTCATCGCATTCGCCGTCGAGCGCGTGGCGGGCGCGGGGGCGTCCTTCTCCCTGGCGGTCACCGCGGAGGCTCCGGCCTATGCCGCGGCCGCCGGTTCGACGGCGTTTGTCGATGTCTGTGCGAATGCGGACGTGAAGTTCACCACCGACGAACGCTACATCTCGACGGCGACCGCCCTTGCTCCACTCGCGTTCTCGTTCTTCGGGGCGGCGGAGACCACCATGAAGGTGTCCACGGACGGGTGGCTCACCTTCGACACGTACTCCGGGAGCGGTGTCGAGAACGCGCCGCTGTCATTTCCGAACACGGGTGAGACCTTCCACGCCGTCGTGGCGCCGGCATGGACGTGGCTCGAAGACGTGACCGTCTGCATCAAGCGCTCGTCCACCGCGGTGACCATCGAATGGAAGGGCGTCGACGGTTTCGGTGCATTCCTCGGCGAGACGGTGCCCGCGGAATTCGAGACCGTGCTCCATGCGAACGGCACCATCGACTTCGTCTACGGGCCGAACCACGCCGTCACGGGTGCCGTGGTGGGCATGGAAGATCGCTTGGCCGACGCCTTCGTGAACGTGCACGAAGAGCCGGTGGCGGGGTCCTCCATTCGGTGGACACCGGCGAACTAGGGGGCGGCGGGCTTCGCGGCACGTGCCGCTGGCGCTTGCCAAACGTGGCCCCGGGCGTTACACGGCGCGGTTCCCATGGCGCATGAGTCGGAGCGGCGAAGGACCTTCGCCATCATTTCCCATCCGGACGCGGGCAAGACCACGCTGACCGAGAAGCTTCTGCTCTACGGAGGCGCCATCCACCTCGCGGGCAGCGTTAAGTCGCGCAAGGCGAAGCGCTCGGCCACCAGCGACTGGATGGAAATTGAAAAGCAACGCGGCATCTCCGTGACGTCGAGCGTGCTCGCCTTCGAGTTCGAGGGCATCCGGTACAATCTCCTCGACACGCCAGGCCACCAGGACTTCAGCGAAGACACCTACCGCACGCTGACGGCGGCCGACTGCGCCATCATGCTCATTGACGCGGCCAAGGGCGTCGAGCCGCAGACGCGGAAGCTCTTCCATGTGTGCCGCATGCGCGGGACGCCCATCGTCACGTTCGTGAACAAGCTCGACCGGCCGGCGCGCGATCCGTTTTCGCTCATGAGCGAGCTTGAGGAAGTGCTCGGGCTCCCCACGGTCCCGTTTACGTGGCCCATCGGCGATGGTGAGCGGTTTCAGGGCGTCTACGATCGGCGCCACAAGGCGGTGCTCCGATTCGAGAAGAACGTGGGCAACGAAAAGCAGGTGCCGATGCAGGTGGCCGGCATCGCGGACCCCCAGCTCGACCAGATGCTCGGCGAAGCGCCGGTGGCGGAGCTCCGTGAGCAGGTCGAACTCCTCGACGGCGCCGGCGAGGTCTACGATCGCGACCGTTTCCTCGCCGGGGAAATGTCCCCGGTGTTCTTCGGGAGCGCGCTCACGTCCTTCGGCGTGGAGCCCTTTCTCCGCGAGTTCCGCGAGCTTTGCCCGAGACCTGCTCCGCGCGAAGCCGACGGGATCACCCTCGAGCCGAACGCGGACCGCTTCGCCGGCTTCATCTTCAAGGTGCAGGCGAACATGGACCCGTCGCACCGTGACCGCATCGCGTTCCTGCGCATCGTGTCGGGGAAGTTCGAGGGCGGGATGAACGTGTTCCATAACCGCCTCGGCAAGGAGATTCGCTTGAAGCGCGCCGAGCAGTTCTTCGCGCAAGAGCGCGACGCTGTGGTCGAGGCGTGGGCCGGCGACATCGTGGGCCTCTTTGACCCGGGCATTTTCCGCATCGGCGACACGCTCTCGACGAAGGGGGCGCTGAACTTCGCGGCGGTGCCGCAGTTCTCGCCGGAATTTTTTGCACGTCTCGTGCTCCTCGACCCCATGAAGCGCAAGCAGCTTCAGAAGGGCATCGGCGAGCTCGCCGAGGAGGGCACCGTGCAGCTCTTCACGGAACCGGGCCGCGAGAAGGACCCCATCTGCGGCGTCGTCGGCCAGCTCCAGTTCGATGTGCTCGCCTATCGACTCGAGCACGAGTACGGCGCGAAGGTGGCGGTCGATCGACTTGGTTACAACTTTGCGCGCTGGGTGGGCGGCCCCGAAACGGCTGACGAGCTCATCAAGGCCCGCGTACCCATGACGGTGCACGACCGTGACGGCCGCCTGGTCGCCCTCTTCCGAAGCGAATGGGAAGTGGACCGCGCCGCCCGCGACAACGCGTCCTGGAGGTTCCAGGAAACCGCGGCCATCAGCGCCAACGAGGCCGCGGCGCAGTCCTAGTCGCCCGGCAACGGGTACCCGTTCCCAGGGGCGTCGTGCGTGCGCTTATCTTGGTGCGGCGCCGAGGCCCTGCCTCGCGAGCAGTGCATCGGGGCTGGGGTCCCGGCCCATGAAGTCGCGGAAGAGGTCCGCCGCGTCGGCTTCGTTGCCGCGGGCGAGGATCTTCGATTGGAACTCGCTCCCGACCTTGCGGTTAAAGACGCCTTCCGCCTTGAAACGCGTGAACGCATCGGCATCGAGCACTTCGGCCCATTTGTAGGAGTAGTAGCCGGCGGCGTAGCCGACGGGGTCGGCGAAGAGGTGCGTGAAGCCGGCGATCATCCCGTAGCCGTCGGGGAACTTCGTCACCGCCATGGGCTGCATGATGTTCTTCGCGTAGGTGAGCACGTCGCCGTCCTTCGCCGGGTCGTACTTGCGGTGGAGTTCGAGGTCGACGGTGGCAAAGCTCAGCTGCCGTGCCTGGGCGTTGGCGGAGCGGTAGTTCCGCGCGCGCACCATTTTCTCGAAGAGCGCCTCGGGGATGGTCTTGCCGGTCTCGTGGTGCAGCGCAAAGGCATCGAGCGCTTCCCGTTCCCAGCACCAGTTCTCCATGATCTGCGACGGCAGCTCCACGAAGTCCCACGCTACGTTTGTGCCGGCCAACGAACGCACGGGCACGCGGGAAAGCAGGTGGTGGAGCAGGTGCCCGAACTCGTGAAACACGGTTTCCACCTCGCGGTGCGTGAGCAGCGCGGGCTTGTCGCCGAGGGGCGGGTTCACGTTGGCGCAGAACAGGCCGAGGTGCGGCTCGGGCGGCGTGCCCGTGAGGAGTGAGTTCATCCATGCGCCGCCGCGCTTGTTCTCGCGCGGGTAGAGATCGACATAGAACGAGCCGAGGTGCGCGCCCGCGTCGTCCACGAGGCGGAAGGTGCGCACGGAGGCGTCCCAGGTCGGCGACGCCGTGGCCTCGATGCGCACGCCGTAGAGCGTCTCGGCGGTCTTGAAGACGCCGTCGAGCACGCGGTCGGCGGGGAAGTACGGGCGCAGTTCTTCCTCATCAAAGTCGTAGAGCGCTTGCCGTTCCTTCTCGGCCCAGTAGCCCACGTCCCAGGGCTCCATGGCGTCGCTGCCGGTCTGCTTCCGTTTGAAGGCGCGGAGTGCGTCGTTCTCCTCCTCAAAATGCGGCTTCGTCTTCTGCCAGAGTTCCTCCACGAAGGACTCGGCTCGGTCGCCGTTCTTCGCCATGCGGTCGTGGAGGGCGAAATCGGCGAAGTCCTTGAAGCCAAGGAGCTTTGCCTTCTCTCGGCGGAGCTCGATGATCCTGCCGAGGAGCGGTCCGTTGTCGTTCGGCGCCCTCGTCGCGCGGGTGTTGTACGCGCGCCAGATCTGCTCTCGGATGCTCCCGTCGTCGAGGTACGTGAGCACGGGAATCAGGCTCGGCGCCTGGAGCGTGAAGCGGAAGCCGTCCTTGCCCTTGCTGCGCGCCGATTCGCGTGCCGCTTCCTTCGCCGACGCCGGGAGCCCCGCGAGCTTCGATTCATCGTCGACGAGGAGTTCGAACACGTTCGTCGAATCGAGGACGTTCTGTGCGAACTTCGTCGTGAGCTCGGAGAGGGAAACGTCGATCTCCGAGAGGCGCGACTTCCCCGCGGCGTCGAGCTCCGCGCCGTGCCTGCGGAAGTCGTCGAGGGTCTTGGCGAGGAAGCGCCGCTGCGCACCCTTGAGCGCCTTCGCTTCCGCGGTTTCGGCGAGCGCCTGGAGCGCCTTCCAGAGCCCGGCGTGGAGCGGAATCTTCGAATAGAACGCGCTCACCTTTGGCTGCACGGCGTTGTAGGCGTCGCGAAGCGCCGGCGTCGTCGCCACCGACTCAAGGTGCCCCACGACGCCCATGGCGTACTCGAGGCGTTCGGTGGCGCACTCAAGGGCCTCGAGGGTGTTGGCGTAGGTTCGCGGTGCCGTGCTTGTGGCGATGGCTTCGATGGCGCGGTCCGCGTCGGCGATGAGTTCATCGATGGCGGGCCCGACATGCTCGGCGCGCACACGGTCAAAGGGAATCTCGAATCGGATTTCGGTGAGGGGATTCGCGGTGGTCACCCGCCGGAGCTTTCCACGAGAGTGCGAAACCAGTCCAGGCACTCGTCGAGGCCCCGAAGTGCGCAGGTCAGGTGGCTCTGGTCGGGGAGGGCACCGAATTCGCAGTCGTGGTTCGCATCCGCTTCGAGGTGGCCGCAGAGCGCTTCGATGGGCTCCTTCGGCACGATGTCCGCGGTACATGGGTTCAACGCGCTCCCGCACTCGATGAGCTTCCAGTGGGGCACAGCAAACTCGCTCGCTGCGACGGCGGTGACGGTGTCCGTGTCCATGGCCGGCGCGTGGTCCGGGTCACATGCGCACTTGTCGTTGGTGCAGCTGTGCGAGAACGGGATCTCGCCGCCGTAGTAGCGCCCGACGATGCGTGCGTGGGACACGGGCGCGAGGCATTGGGCGCCGCCGAGGCCAGAGGTGCCGAGTTTCTGGTCGAGGGCCGCGATGTCGTAGATGCCGTCGAAGAAGCATGCGCCCGTGGTCGTGTTCGCGAGCCACGTGTCGTCCAAGCTGCTCCGGGCCATGGCCGTCACAGGGGCCGTGGCCCCGTGGCTGATGCCGCTCCAGAGCAGGTGCGAGCCCGACCACGTGCCGCCGACGTTTGTGTCCGCGAGGGCGGCCTTCGCCGCCGTATCCACGCGCGCCGCTTCCTCGGCATAGGGCACGGAGCCGGAGCCGTCCGCGGTCTCGAAGATCTCGATGCACGTCGCCACGAAACCCGCGTCGACGTAGGCGGCGAGAATCGTGTCGTAACTCTCGAGGTCGCAGTCCTGCTCGCCACCGGCGAAGAAGAGCACCATCTTCGCGCACGGCGTTGTCCCGGTGCAGATGCTCGGGCGCGCATAGCGCACGCGGCAATGCTCGTCGCTTCCGTTCAGGCCAGCGCACGCGCCCACATCGAGGGAGCCGGTGGACGCTTGATCGAGGTTCGGCGCGCCATCGTTCCCCGCGTCGTGTTCGAGCGGTGTGCCCGTGTCGTGCGTGCCCGCGTCCCGCGCGCCGCCCGGGGCACCCTTCGCACACGCAACGAGGGCCATGAGCCCAACGAGCCCGATGCGTGCCATGCGATCGCGCGCCATGGGGCCCCTCAGAGGAGGCGGCGAAGCCATTTTTCTTTCGATTCGGTGTAGGGCGCGTACCGAAGCGGCGCCTCTCCGAAATTGCTCTTCTGGAGCACGGCCTTTCGATGCGAGAACGTGTCGAAGCTCATCTTGCCGTGGTAGGCGCCCATGCCGCTCGCGCCGACGCCGCCGAAGGGCAGGTCGGGCACGGTGAAGTGCGAGACGACTTCGTTCACGCAGACGCCGCCGGAACTGGTTTCGGCGAGCACGCGTTCGGCGACGCCACCATCCTTGGTGAACACGTAGAGCGCGAGCGGTTTCGGGCGCGCGTTCACGAAGCGAATGGCCTCGTCCATGTTCCGGACCTTCAAGACGGGAAGGATGGGACCAAAGATCTCAGCCTTCATGACCGTCGCGTCCGGCGCCACGTTCCGAAGCAGAGTCGGCGCAAGGTAGCAGCTCGTGCGATCGCCCGTCCCGCCCGTGACCACGTCGCCCTTGGTGTCATCGAGCAAGTCCATCAAGCGCTGCCAATGCCGCTCGTTCACCACGCGGGCGTAGCTGTCGCTCTTTGACGGGTCGTCGCCGTAGAATTCCCGGATCTTCTCCTTGCAGGCATTCACGAATGCCTCTTCCACGCGTTCGTGGACGAGCACGTAGTCGGGCGCGGTGCAGGTCTGGCCCACGTTGAAGAACTTGCCCCACAGCGTGCGGCGCACCGCCACGTCGAGGTCGACGTGTTCGTCGATGATCGTCGGGCTCTTTCCGCCGAGCTCGAGGGTCACGGGCGTCAGGTGCTTGGCCGCGGCTTCCATGACAATGCGGCCCACGGTGCCGTTGCCCGTGTAGAAAATGTGATCGAAGGGTTCGGCGAGGAGCGCCGTCGTTTCGGGCACGCCGCCCTCCACGATGCGGAACGCCGTGGTGTCGAGGTACTTCGGAAGCCACTTGGCGAGCGCCGCCGACGCGTGCACGGAGACTTCCGACGGCTTAATGACGGCACAGTTGCCCGCGGCGATGGCCCCGATGAGCGGCGCGAGCACGAGCTGAATCGGGTAGTTCCACGGGCCGATGATGAGCACGACTCCGAGCGGGTCCTTGTGGATGCGGCTCTTGCCGGGCTGGTTCACGAAGTTCGTGGCCACCGGTTCGGGCGCCGCCCATTCGTCGAGCATGTCGCGCGCCATCTTCGATTCGTTGGCGACGTATCGGATCTCGGCGCCCCAGGCCTCGAAACGGGGCTTTCGCATGTCGGCGCGGAGCGCCTCGAGGAGTTCCGACTCGCGTTCCGTGAGCATGGCCTCGAGGGCGCGCAGTTGTGCTCTCCGCCACGCCAGTGGGCGGGTCTTTCCCGATTCGAAGGTCTTTCGGAGTTCGCTGACTTGGCTCGCGATGGTGCCGTCGAGGCCCATGGGGTTCCTCCTAGGATCGAAGGGGAAAGGTCGCGGGGGACCCAAGGAGCATGGCGCCGAACGTTCCCATTGAACAGACGCGTTTTTTTGGCACGGTGGCGCCGTGCAGAATTCCATCGTCGTCACGGCGCAGAAGCACACCGAGCCGTTCCTCGCCGAGGAGCTCGAGGCGCTTGGCGTGCGCGTGACGGCGGTGCGACCGGGGGCGGTGTTCGCGGACGGCGACCTTGAGGCTGCGTACCGCATCGCCATGTTCTCGCGCGTTGCTTCGCGCGTGCTCTGGCGCATTGCCGAGGTGGAGGCGCCGACGGCCGATGCGCTCTACGCCAGCGTGCATGCCCTCCCGTGGGAAAAGCACGTGCGAGCGCGGGGTACGCTCGCCGTGGATTTCGTGGGCGGCAACGCCGAGCTCCGCCATACGCGCTTTGGCGCGCTCAAGGTGAAGGACGCCATCGTCGATCGCATGCGCGACAAAAAGGCGAGCGGCCCGACGTGGATGTGGAACGACCCGATGTGCGTGTGCACGTGCGCGTGGACGGGAACCGGGCCGGCGTCTCCATCGACGTGGCCGGCGCGCTTCACGAACGGGGTTATCGTCCCCGCGGTGCCGACGCACCGCTTCGCGAGACGCTCGCCGCGGCCATGCTGATGGCGGCGGGGTGGCCCACGCGCCTTCTCGAAGGGGACGTACTCCTCGACCCGATGTGCGGTTCGGGCACGATCCTCGTCGAGGGCGCGCTCATGGCCCTCGACATCGCACCGGGGCTCCTTCGCCGTCGGGGCGCGCCCGTGCGGTGGCTCGGGCATGACGCCGCCGCGTGGGAGCGGGTGCGCGCCGAGGCCGAAGCACGTCGCTCGGTGGCCGCCACGCGCATTGTCGATGTTCGCGGTTCGGATCGGTCGGCGAACGCCGTGCGCCGCGCCAAGGAAGCGGTGGAGACGGCGGGTGTCGGCCACGTGGTGCGACTTGAGACCCTCGATTTCAGCGAGTCGCATCCGCCGGACGGTCTCCGGGGACTGATCGTGACGAATCCGCCCTACGGCGAACGGCTCGGCGACGAGGCGGAGCTCGGGCCGCTCTACGAGCGCCTCGGCGACTCGCTCAAGCGGCACTTCGCGGGGTGGGATGCGTGGGTGCTCACGTCGAGTGCGCGCCTTGCCAAGCGGGTGGGCCTCCGCGCCGAGACGCGGGTGGAACTCTGGAACGGCCCCATCGAGTGTCGGCTCCTTCACTATCCCATCGGGCGCGCTGCGGAGGCCGGTGCCGAACCGCATTGGCGAAAGCCTTCGCCCGAGTCCGAGATGTTCGGAAACCGTCTCAAGAAGAACTGGAAGCGACTACGCAAGTGGGCTGAGCGCGAAGGGACCACATGTTTCCGGATCTACGATGCGGACATTCCCGAATACAACGTGACCGTCGATTGGTACGACGGCCGCGTGCGCGTCGAGGAATTCGAGCCGCCGCGGTTCATCGCAGAGGATGTCGCCGAGCAGCGTCGCACGGACGTATTCCGCTGGGTGCTCTCCGTGCTGGAGGTGGGGCCCGATGCGGTCGTCGTGCGCATGCGCCGACGCCGGCACGACGGGGAGCAGCACGAAAAGCGCTCGGAAACCGGCCGCACGCACGTCGTCACGGAGGCGGGCACGCGCTTCGAAGTGAACCTCGATGACTACCTCGATACCGGGCTCTTCCTCGATGACCGGAACGTGCGTGCGTGGGTCCGGCGGGAGGCGAAGGACCGCTCTTTCTTGAACCTCTTCGCGTATACCTGCGCCGCCAGCGTCGCCGCATGCCTTGGTGGTGCGAAGAAGACCACGAGCGTCGATCTTTCGAAGGTCTACCTTGCGTGGGGTCGCCGAAACTTCGCGCTGAACGGCCTCGAGGCCGATGCGCATGCGTTCATCGCCGACGACGCTTTCGCGTTTCTCGACCACACGAACGAAACCTTCGACTGCATTCTGCTCGCGCCGCCCACGTACTCGCGATCAAAACGCACCGAGCACGACTTCGACATTGCACGGGACCACGTCGTGCTCATCGACCGTGCCATGCGACGACTCACGTCGGACGGTGTCCTACTTTTCACTACGAACCTCCGCAGCTTCGAGCTCGACGCGCGCCTCGCAGATCGGTACGGAACGCGGGAGATCACCTCTGAAACCACGCCGGCGGATTTCGCGAAGTCGTCGCCACACCGCGCCTTCGTCATCGCACATGGTGCGACCAAAGTTCTGCCAAGAGATTGATCCCACGGTTCAATTCCGCACAGACTGCCCGGACGCATGGGGTCCCGGGTTCCGTCGGCGCTCGCCGCGATGCTGAGCGCATCGATGTTGATCATGGCGTTGCCGGTCAACGCCGAGCCGCTCCGCGTGAGTGTTGCCGCGGTCTCGCGCGACGCGAAGGGTCTTTGGTCGCGTTCCATCGGCTTCCCGTGGCGGGGGCGTCTTTCGGGCGGTGTCTACCTCGACGAGGACAAGCACGTGCGCCACGTGCAGAAGTACGAGGGCAACGATCGCTTCTGGGGGAGTGCCGAACTCGTGTCCCTCGTGTCGCGCGTTGCGCGCGTCGTGTCGCGGGTGCACGGCCCCGGGCGGCTCTCGGCGGGTGAGCTCTCCGCACGCCGGGGCGGCCGTGTCCTTGGGCACCGTTCGCACCAGAGCGGCCGCGACATGGACATCGGCTTCTACCTCGACAACGACCTCGGGAAGACGCTCGCATGGCCCGAGTTCGTGTACCTGCGTCGCGATGGGACACGCCCCATCGACGGTGGTGCGACACTCGCGCGCTTTGACGACGCCCGGAACTGGACCCTCGTCGAAGCGCTGGCAACCGAGACGCAGGTACCGGTTCAGTACATGTTCGTGGCCAACGGCATCCGCCGCCGTGTCCTTCGCTACGGCGAGGCGCACGGCGCATCCGAGGAGCTCCTTGGTCGCGTGGCGCGTTTGATGATGCCGCCCGGCTCGGGCCGGCCCCACACGGACCACTTCCATATTCGGATCTACTGCCCCGTCGACGACAGACCCTCCTGCCGCGAACAGGGGCCCGTTTGGCCCTGGGTCGCGGGCGAGTAGCGGGGAACCCGGGGCGCGCTGGCACCGTCCCGCGCGCGGAGTAGGCTCGGCGACCCGTGACGAAGGAAGACTCGCTCGTTGTTCACGAGATCTACGCGTCGATTCAAGGCGAATCGACGTTCGCGGGGCTCCCCTGCGCCTTCGTACGGCTCACGGGTTGTAACCTCCGTTGCTCGTGGTGCGACACGCCGCAGGCGTTTCACGGTGGCACGCGGATGGGGGTCGATGCTGTGGTGGCGCAAGCGCTCGCGCTCGGCACACCCCTTGTGGAACTGACGGGCGGAGAGCCGCTCCTTCAGCCCGCGGCGCTACCGTTGCTGACGGCGCTCGCCGATGCGGGCAAGACGGTGCTCCTTGAGACGAGTGGCGAGCGCGACATCGGCGGCGTCGACCCGCGCGTGCACCGCATCATGGACTTGAAGGCGCCGGGCAGTGGCGAGTCACATCGCAACCGCTGGGAGAACATTCAGCTCCTCACGAAGCGCGACGAAGTGAAGTTCGTGCTCCGGGACCGGGCCGACTACGAATGGGCGCGCGACGTGATCCGCGAACATGCGGTCGCCGATCGCGTGAACGCCGTGCTCCTCTCCGCCGTCTTTGGGGCATTGCCGACCCGGGACCTCGTCGAATGGTCGCTCGCCGACGCGCTCCCCGCGCGCGTGCAGCTTCAACTTCACAAGTACATCTGGGCGCCCGACGCCACCGGCGTTTAGACCGCGCTCCTGATGGAATGACGAAGGAAACGCAACATGTGCTCGACCTATAGATTCATGCTGGCCGCTGTAGTCGCTTTCGTCGCGGCCGCCTGCAACGCCGATACGTGTACGAAGTGTGGTGCCTGTTGGGACTGCACGTTCGGTGAAGATGAAGACCTAAAGGGGGGGACGATCTTGCCGAGTGCGATGTTGGAATTCAGCGCGGACGACGTTCGCGATGCTATTGAAGGCGTGTGGCTTGGAAAGAACACAGAGATCCATGTCACGCGGGACGATGGAGAGGCCACGGAACAGTTTCCCATCAAGTTCCCAGTCGAGTGCAAGGTACCGCCGGACGCCGCGAACATCTGCGCAGGTCTTCGCGTTCCTGCGCACATAGCCGGAACGATTGATGGAGAGCCGTTCGAGAGCGGTCGTGTTGAGGTTGCGGCGCTCCATCTCGATGGCGCTGGCGTCGTTCCGTCGTCTTCGGACTACAAGGGTTTGCCGTTCGCTTCCGATTCAAGCGCTCGTGTCCGCATCGCCTTCTCGCCGGATGGCTTGTGGAAGTTCAAGTACAACGACGACCGAAGCGAACTCGTCGCCACTCGCCAGTAGGCTGCCAGGACCATAGAACGTTCGGCTCGCGGCTTACGGTGCCCGTTGTTCAAGGGGCGCCGCCGGAGGTGGGAGGGGGGCGGCCGAGGCTCGTTCGAATGCCCGTCGAGTTCGCCCCCGAGAGTGCGTTTTTCGATGCGGAGCGAAGCGGCAGCGTCAAAAACGCACCACCCATGGCGCCGAGCGCCAAGGGATCGCCTCACGGCATTCGAAGCCCGCCGAGTGCCGCCCCCCTCCCGCCTCCGGCGGCAGCGCGCGACTCTGCGGTCTAGTACTTCGCCGCGATGTCCCGGAGCCACCGCGCGTCGCCGAGGACATCCGCCTCGGTGAGCTCGGGTTTCTGCCCCGTGGTCACGGCGACGCGGAAGTGTTCGAGTTCGTCGCGGAAAGCCTCGTCGAACGACAGCGTGTGACGTTCCTGGACAAGTTCCGGCCCTTCGCCGCGTTCCACCAGGAGCTCGGTGGGCAAGTTCCTCAAGTACGGCGAGGGAAACACAAGCGTCACGCGGAGCTTCGGGCCGATGAAGCGGATGGTTTCTTCGTAGTGCTTGAGGCCCGGCACTGAAATCCAGCTCATGTTCACGCGCACGTCGTTCGGGAAGCGCGTCACGGAGGTTTGCGCCCAGCCGTCCTGCCAAACGTGGGCGGAGATCACTTCCTCCGGCTCGCCGAGCACGCCGCGAACGGCGTTGATGTCGTGGATGAGGCTTTCCGAAGCGAGGATCGACGCCACCCGGTGATCGCTCGGTGCGCCCGCGGGGACAATCCCGTCCACGTCCTTCGCCGTGGGCGAGCTCGTCACGCGCTTGAGCGCCCCAGCCTTGTCGTCGGCCTCCGGCGTGAGCCGCGTGCGGCTGTCCGGGTCGGGCCACACCACGTGGTGCATGCGGTATGCGCCGTCCTCGGGGTGAAGGACGGTCACCGCGACGTAGCGCAGGTCGCCCATGCTGCGCACAAGCTCACGCGCCCGGCGGTAATGCGGGTCAAACCGCTTGTGGTAGCCCGCCATGAAGGTGCCCTTGGCGCCCTTGACCGCCCTGGCCACTTCTTCGGCTTCCGCCACGTTGTACGCGACGGGCTTTTCGCAGAGCACGTGTTTGCCCGAGGCAAGGGCCTCGAGGACCACCGCGCGATGGTTTCCCGACGCGAAGATGAGCACCGCGTCCACGTCCTCGCGCGCGATGAGTTCGCTCGCGTTCGTGGTGAGGTTCGGGATGCGGTACTTCGCGCCCACCTCTTCAAGCGTGCGAGCGTCCATGTCGGCGAGCGCGACCAGCTCAAACTTGTCCGGCCGTTCCGCCAAGTGCGGCAGATGCATCATCTGCGCGATGCCGCCGCCGCCGATCACACCCACTCGAAGTCGTTTGGTCATGACTAAAGCCCCAAGCCTTGGAGGTACGCGCGACTTGCCTTCGCGCTGTGGAAGGGATCCGGTGAGAGGTTGCCTTGGTCGTCGGGCACCACGTCCTGCTCGACGATGACCCAGCCGGCGTAGCCGAGCTTCTTGAGTTCCGTGGTGATGGCCGGGAAATCGACCATGCCCTTGCCAAGCTCGCAGAACACGCCGGCCTTCCAGGCGTCGTCCATGTGGATGTCGGTGTCGCGCACGCGGGTGAGCACCTTCGGGTCCACGTCCTTGTAGTGAACGTAGGTCACGCGCTTTCCGTGGGTTTTCACCACGTCGAGCGGATCGGCGCCGCCATAGACCGCGTGGCCCGTGTCGAGGAGTAGGTTCACGAGGGCCGGGTCCGATTCGGCGAGGAGTCGATCGATCTCCGCGCGCGTTTCGAAGTACGTGCCCGCGTGGTGGTGGACCACGACCGACATGCCGAGTTCGTTCCGAAGGGCCTTGGCCACCTCGGCGAGCGTACCGAGGGCGGCCTTCCAGCCTTCCGCGGTCAGGCCCTTGCTGCCGTCCGCGGGCACGCGGCCGGCGATGGCCTTGCGCTCCGGCGTCCCGTCGTCGGCGCAGATGACTTCGTCGACACCGCGGGTCGCGAGCAGGCGCCCAACGGCGATGGCCGCGTCCACGCATTCCTTGCGTGCGCCCGCATCGAAGAGGCGCATCGAAACATAGGAGGAGCCGAGCTCGAGTTTGCGTCGGCCGAGTTCGGCGGCGAGGAGGCGGGGTCCGATGGGTAGTACCCATACGGTCCAAGTCCTGTCCCCTCGTAGCCCGCCTCGGCGATGGCATCGAGAATCTGCGCATACGGGATCTTGGAATTGGTGGGCGTGTAGACGCCCCAACTCACCGGTGCATTGCCCACGCGAATGGTCGACATGCGCCGGAAGATATTCTTGGCCGTGGAAATTGCACGCCGGCCCCATGCGAATTCGTCGGGGGTGCGTTCCACCCTTCCCGGTCCGGGGAGGAGCCGGGTATGTTCCCCCGACGGAGTAGAACCATGGGTCCCAGCTTTTCCTTGAAGCAGCACGGTATTTTCGTCGACGACATCATCCGAAATGCCTCCCCCGCCGCCCTCTACGAAGCGGCGCTCAAGTACGAGGACGGGAGCGCCATCTCCTCCGCGGGCGCCCTCATCGCGATGAGCGGCGAAAAGACCGGTCGCAGCCCGAGGGACAAGCGCATCGTCGAGGAACCCGGGTCCTCACCCGACATCTGGTGGGGTGACGTCAACATCAAGCTCGACAAGCACACGTTCAACATCAACCGCGAACGTGCCATCGACTACCTGAACACGAGGAAGTTCCTCTACTGCGTCGATGCCTTCGCGGGCTGGGACCCGAAGCATCGCATCAAGGTGCGCGTCATCTGTGCCCGCGCGTACCACGCGCTCTTCATGCACAACATGCTCATTCGTCCGACGGCGGAGGAACTCGAGACGTTCGGCGACCCGGACTACGTCATTTACAACTCGGGTCGGTTCCCCGCGAACCGCTACACGACGGGCATGACGTCGACGACGAGCATCGACCTCAACTTCGAGACGAAGGAGTTCGTCATCCTCGGCACGGAGTACGCCGGTGAGATGAAGAAGGGCGTCTTCACGGTCATGAACTACCTCATGCCGAAGCGCGAGGTGCTCTCCATGCACTGTTCCGCGACCGAGGGCTCGGCGGGGGATACCTCGATTCTGTTCGGCCTCTCGGGGACCGGGAAAACGACGCTTTCCGCCGATCCAAAGCGCGAACTCATCGGCGACGACGAGCACGCCTGGTCCGACGACGGCATCTTCAACATCGAAGGCGGCTGCTACGCCAAGGCCATCGATCTTTCGGCCGAGGACGAGCCGGATATTTTCAACGCCATCCGTTTCGGTTCCGTGCTCGAGAACGTTGTGTACGACGCCACGAGCCGCGTCGTGAACTACCACGACGTCTCGATCACCACGAACACGCGTGCCTCGTACCCCATCGAGTACATCGCGAACGCGAAGATGCCGTGTGTGGGCGCGCATCCGAAGAATGTCATCTTCCTCACGTGCGATGCCTTCGGTGTCCTTCCGCCGGTCGCGAAGCTCACGCCGGAGCAGGCGATGTACCACTTCATCAGCGGCTACACCGCGAAGGTGGCGGGCACGGAAATGGGCGTAAAGGATCCGGAGGCGACGTTCTCGCCATGCTTCGGTGGTCCGTTCCTCGTGTGGCACCCCTCGAAGTACGCCGAGCTCCTTGCGCAGAAAATCCAGAAGCACGGCGCGAAGACCTGGCTCGTCAACACGGGGTGGAGCGGTGGTGCCTACGGCACGGGCTCCCGCATGAAGCTCAAGTTCACGCGTGCCATCGTGGACGCCATCCACTCGGGCGCCCTCGCCGATGCGAAAACCGTGGAGGACCCCATCTTCGGCCTCGCCGTGCCCACCGAATGCCCCGGTGTTCCGAGCGAGATCCTCGTGCCGAAGAACACCTGGAAGGACGCGGCGGCCTACGACGCCACGGCAAAGAAACTCGCGGGCCTCTTCCGGGACAACTTCAAGAAGTACGAAGACAAGGTCCCCGAAGCCGCGCGCAAGGCCGGGCCCCGCGCGTGATCGCGGGCGCGCCCCCCGACCTGCGGCGCACCATCACCCGCTGGCAGGTTGCGTTCGTCGTGGTGGGCGTCTCCGTGCCGACCGCAGCGCTTGCGATCAAGGGCTTGCCGCCCGGCGATTGGCTGTGGCCGATCCTGCTGAACGCCTACGGATGGGCGTGGCCCGCGCTCTACGTCCGCCGACTGCGCCGGCCGTGGTTGGCGCTCCTTCCGTTCGTGCCGTTCGTGGTGGCGACCACGGGGCTCTATGCACGGTGGGTCCACCCGGACTCGATCACGAAGACATCAACCGCGGGGCTTCTGATCCTCTGCACATCGGCCTACGTGTTCCTCGCCACGGTGCCCTTCGTGTTGCTCGCGCACCTGCTCGACAGGCGCCTTCGGACACGCGACGAGAAACTCGCCTCGCCCCCGAACGCGCCGTGATCGGCCGTTCGACGGAGCCGCGGGCGACCCAGCGGCGGACGGCGTGCGGCGTGCTAGCTTCCCCGCGCCGTGCCGCTCGACCCTGAATTCGTGCTCGATTGCCCGTATGGGCCCGGGGGCCTTCTGCTCGACGATGTCCTCGAGGTCGATCGCGACGCGTCGCGTGTCGTCGTTCGGTGGCCCACCCACGATGCGATGCCGATCACGCGCGAGCAACGGGCGCATCCGCTGTTTCACCCGCGGCACGTCTCGGGCGGGCTCATGGTGCACATGACCGGGATGGCCGGCTTCGCGCACGCCTACTACGTGTTCGATCTTCGGCACCGCGACGGCTGGATTGGCTACGGCGGCGCGATTCACTCGGCGCGCTTCAAGGCCCTGGCGCCGCCTGGAGACCCCATCGATATTGAAGTGACCTGCACAAAGCATCGCCGCACGCCGAAGCAGATTCTCGGCCGTTACGACCTCCGATTTCACCAGAACGGCAAGCTGGTCTACGAGGGGGACCAAACCGCACTTTGGCTCCGGATCGACCCGAACACGCCCATGCCCGCGGATGCGGTGAACCCGTGAATCATTCCCTCGAGGTTCAGACCCGTGGGCGGGGCACCTACGACATCACGCACGAAGTGGCCGCGGCCGTCCGAAAGAGCGGCGTGCGCGACGGGCTCGCCATGGTGTTCGTGCACCACACGAGTGCGTCGGTGATCATCACCGAGAACGCCGATCCCGACGTGCGCCGTGACCTCGACACGTTTGCCGCATCGTTTGCACCGGACAGCGACCCCATGTTTGTGCATACGGCCGAGGGGCCCGATGACATGTCTGCGCACGTGCGGAGCGTCTTCACGCAGACCTCCGTGAGCATCCCGGTGCGTGAGGGGCGCCCCGACCTCGGCACCTGGCAGGGGGTGTTTCTCTGGGAGCACCGCACCTCGCCCCATCGTCGCCGGGTGACCGTGTCGGTGCTGGGCGCGGGTTCCTAGGGCCGATCGCCGATCGTTTGGGCATCGTGCGCGGCGCCCCGGTCGGGCTATGCTCGGCCGCCCGCCGGGCCGAGACCGCCATGGATACCCCGAAGCTCCCGCCGTTTTCGTCGCTTCTCAAGTCGCGCGAAGTGGAAGACCCGGTCAACCTTTGGCTCCACCGGCCGTTGGCCTACGCGTTCGTCGCCGCCGTGTTCCGGACGCCCATGACGCCCAACATGGTGACCGTGCTTGCCATGATCGTGGGCGTCGGCGCCGGTGCGTGCTTTCTCCACGGTGGTGCGAGCCTGATGGTGCTCGGGGGGGCGCTCCTTTGGGCGTCGTCCATCCTCGACGGCGCGGACGGCATCCTCGCGCGTGCGAAGAAGATGCAGTCGGAGTTTGGTCGCGCCCTCGACGGCGCGGCCGATTCGGTGGTCGCGGTGGTGACCGTATTTCCTGCGTTCTTCCACGTGTACGCCACGACGCATCAGGTCCTTTACGTCTATCTGGCGGTGCCCGCGATCCTGTTCACGCTCCCGCACCTCTACTTCTACGACTTCTACAAAGAGTCCTATCTCCGCATGACGCGTCCCGAACGCGGCGGCGAAGGCCAGGACGTCGCGAACGTCGAAGCGCACCTCGCTGAGAAGAAGGCAAAGGGGGAAGCATCGTCCCTGGTCAACTTCATCATCACGCAGATGATGCTGCCCATGCTGCGCTCGGAGGTGGCGTGGGTGGGCATGACCAATCCCGACGCCCTCGGCGAGCTCCGTACCTCCAAGCCGACGGCGGAACGCGCGGAGATTTTCCGGAAGCACAACCGGCTCCCCATGCGGTTTTGGATGGCCGTTTCCCTCTGTCCGCACAGCTACATCATGGCCATCTGCGCCATGTTCGATCGGCTCGACCTCTACCTTTGGATTCGTCTCGTGGCCATGAACGTGATCTTTGTGATCGGGCTCTTCGTCCAGCGGCGTGCAAGCCGCGCGACGTTGCGCGAGTGGGCCGCCACGGACGGCGCGGGTGGGTCTGCAGCGGTGGGTGCGACGGCGTGAACTTCCTCCTCGCCACGGGCGCGGGCACGGCGGAGCGCCTCCGGCGTCGCGTGCTCGGCATCCCCGTGGCGCTTCGCGCGCTGCTGCAGGCCGTGGAGGCGGGTGCAGCCGAAATTGAAGTCTCGGGGCCGCATGCAAACATGCTCCTCGACGCAGCCCATGATGCTCGCGTGACTGTGCCCGTCCGCGCGTATGCAGATGCGCGAAGGGAGCGCATCGTGGTGGAGGCGAACGCGTTGGTTGCCCCCGAGCTCCTCCGGGCGCTACAGCCAGGTGAAGCGCTCCTCGCGGACAACGAGCACCTCGTTGCCGCGCGCAAAGCGTTTCGACCCGGCGACAAGCCGACGACGCCGCTCGCGGGCCTGCCGGTCCTCGAGTACCCGAAGGGCGACAAGCTTTGGGCCGTCTTCCTCTTGGACGAGGGCGATGCGGTGCGCGCCGAGCGAGCGCTGCTTCGCGCACAGACCGAACCGTCGGACGCATGGCTCACGCGGAACATCTTTCGCGTGTCGGTTGGCCTCTTGTTCGTGTGGGTGCGCGCGGGAATGCCGCCATCTTCGGTGACGGCGCTGGCCCTGGTGTTGGCCCTGGTTGCCGCCCGACTTCTGGCCCAGGGGCATGGCGGCGCGCCGTGGTTGGGTGCGCTCCTGGGCCTGGTTTCCCTCGTGCTTTCGAGCGTGGATGGCCCCCTCGCGCGGGTCACACATCGCGTCTCGCCGACGGGAGCCGCGCTTAGTCGCGTGGTCTCGGACGCGACGGTCATCCTGCTTGGCGCCGGCGCGCTCTTCGGCGTCATGGAACGCGGTGTTGGTGCCCCGGTGGAATGGCTCACTCCGCTTGTCGTTGGAGGTGCAGCGGCGTGGCTCGTGAGCGTCGCGGTCCTCGACGTGCGTTTCGGTGCCGAACCGCGCCCATCGGCGAAATCATGGATCGACCAAGCGGTTCATCGAGACACGGTGGTGTTGCTCGTGATCGCCGCGGCGCTCACGGGTCTCGCGCAGGTCGCAGCCACCGTTTGGCTCGCGGCCGCGGCCGGTCGCCTCGTGCGTGCAGGGCTCTCGAGTTCCGTGCGCTAGACCAGCAAGCCCGCCACCGCGCCCGTCATGCACGCGGCCATGATCCCCGCGACCATGGCGCGCAGGCCGATGCGCGCGAGGTCACCGCGGCGCATGGGCGCGATGCTGCCGATGCCGCCGAGCTGAATGGCGATGGAGCTGAAGTTCGCGAAGCCACAGAGGGCGTAGGTCGTGATCACGACGGCGCGATGCGAAAGGGCCGCGCCGTCGGTCAGACTCTTCGCGAGGTGCGCGTAGGCGACGAACTCGTTGAGCACGGTCTTTTCGCCTAGAAACACGCCCACGGCGCCGCACTCGTGGGGCGGCACGCCCATGGCGAAGGCCACGGGCCAGAACAGGTAGCCGAGGATCTTCTCGAGGGTGATGGGCGCGGCCGCATTGGCGCCTTCGAGGTGGTTCCACCAGTTGTAGACGTACGTGGGCGTGCCGATGAGGAAGTTGGCGAGCGCAACAAGGGCGATGAAGGCGAGGAGCATGGCTCCGACGTTCAGCGCGAGCTGAAGGCCCTCGCCGGCGCCACGGGCTGCGGCGTCAATGACGTTCGCGTCGATCTTCTTCACTTCGAAGTGCGCCTTGCCGGCGGTTTCCGACTCCTCGGTTTCGGGCACCATGATCTTCGCGATGACGAGCGCGGCGGGCGCACTCATGACGCTGGCAGCGAGCAGATGCCCCGCGATATCTGGGAACTGTTCCCGAAGCATGCCGACGTAGGCGGCCATGACACCGCCCGCCACGGTGGCGAAGCCCGCGGTCATGACCGCCATGAGCTCCGACTGCGTCATCCGATCGACGTACGGGCGAATGACGAGCGGCGCCTCGGTCTGCCCCACGAAAATATTCGCGGCACAGGAAAGGGTCTCGGCGCCGGACGTGCGCATGGTCTTCTGCATGACGAACGCGATGCCTTGCACCAACTTCTGCATGACGCCGAGGTGGTACATGACGGCCATCAGCGACGAGAAGAAGACGATGGTCGGGAGCACGTTGATCGCCATGGAGAACTGCTTCGTGGCGAGCTCGCCGAAGATGAATTCGGTCCCCTTTGCCGTGAAATCAAGGAGACCCACGATGGCGTCGTTCATCACCGTGAAGAGCCAGCGGCCGACGGCGGTTTTGAGGACGAACACGCCGAAGATGAGCTGAAGGGCGATGCCCCAGCCCACGACGCGGAGCGCGACCTGCTTCCGGTGCGTCGAGACGAGCCATGCGAGCCCGGCGATGGCGAAGATGCCCAGGAATGAGACGGCCCGCTGCCACCACGGAACCGATTCCGGTTTGAGTGCGTGGAGCGCGGTGACCGCGGTCGGGGATTGGGCGGCGGCGGTGGTCGCCCCGATGGCCCAAAGACAGAGCGTCCACGGAGCGAGGCGCTTCATGCGTCGGGCCGTTCGCTTTCCGCGTACATCGCTTCGATCTCCTTCGCGAAGTGCTCGCTGACCTTCTGCCGCTTCACCTTGAGCGACGGAGTCAGTTCGCCGTGCTCCACGGTGAGGTTCCGGTGGAGTACGTGGAACCTCTTGATCTGCGCCACTCGACCCACGTCGGCGTTCGTTTGATCGACGGCCCGCTGAATCTCAGCGATCGTGAACTTCTCGGCCGTAGCGTCTCGAGTGCAAGGCCGCCGCGGCGAAGGCGGGCGTCGTGAACCGGGCTCAGGGTGACGAGGCAACTCAGGAACTTTCGCCGGTCACCGATCACCACCGCTTCGTTGATGAGCGGGTGGTTCTTGAGGGAGCCCTCGAGGTTTTTCGGGGCGACGTTCTTTCCGCCCGCGGTGACGAGGATCTCCTTCTTTCGTCCCGTGATCGTCAGGAAGCCATCGCGGTCGAACTCGCCGAGATCGCCCGAATGGAGCCACCCGTCGACGAGGGTATCGGCCGTGGCCGCGGGGTCTTTGTAGTAGCCCGCGAACACGTTCGGGCCGCGCAGGAGGATCTCGCCGTCGTCGGCGATCTTGACGTCGACGCCCTCAAGCGCCGGACCCACGGTGCCGAAACGAAAGCGGTCTGGCAGGTTGAACGAAGTCGGGCCCGAGCCCTCCGATTGTCCGTACACCTCGAGCACGATCACATCGAGCGATGCGAAGAACTCGAGGATCTGTCTCGAGATGGGTGCGGCGCCGGTTACGCAAATGCGTGCGCGACCAAGGCCGAGGGCAGGCTTGAGCTTCGAGAAGACGAGCTTCGATGCGAGCGCATAGCGCAGCGCGAGCAGCGCACCGGGGCGTTTGCCGGCTCCTCGCACGGCTGCCATGGCCGTGCCGGTGGCGCGTGCGAAGGCGAGAATCGCCTTTTTCGCGCCCGTGGCGTCCGCCATCTTGGCGCGAACGCCATCGTTGAACTTCTCCCAGATGCGCGGCACGCCGAAGAAAATGGTCGGCTGCACTTCCTTGAGGTTGTCGGGTACGCGTTCGATGGACTCGGCGAAGTAGATGCTTGCCCCCGAGGTGATGGGCACGTGCACGGAGAACATCTGCTCTGCGATGTGCGAAAGGGGCAAGTACGACAGGGCGCAATCCGCCGGGGTGATGCCCGTGATCTTGACGGCGATGCCGGCCGTCCACGCGAGGTTCTCGTGCGTGAGCACGACTGCCTTCGGCGGACCCGTGGTGCCCGAGGTGTAGATGAGGGTCGCCATCCCCTTCGGGTCGAGCGCAGCAACGCGGTCATCGAGGCGCTTGTCGGGGATCGCGGCGCCCTTCGCAAGAAACTCCTCCCACGTGAGGCACAGGGGGTCGTCCACCTTCTCGTTGCCCATGAACACGACGTGCCGAAGGCGCGGGAGCTTGGCCCGTTCGGCGTGAATCTTCGCCCACTGTTCCTTGTTCTCGATGAGCACCACGGGACTCGCCGCGTGATCGATGATGAACTGCACTTCCTTCGCTGAGCAGGTCGTGTAGATGCCAGCCGGCGCGCCACCCGCCGCCATGGAAGCGACGTCGAGGATTACCCACTCGGGTCGGTTGAATCCGAGGATCGACACCGTGTGCCCGGGCTCGCAGCCGAGGGCAATGAGCGCCTTGGCGGCCCGCCGCACCTGGTTTGCGTACTCACCGTAGGAACGGGCAACCCAACCGTCGGCGCCTCGCACATGGTAGGCGGGTTGGTCGGGGTGGGACTTGGCCCGCGCGAAGAGGCGGGCAGGGATTGAGTCGTACGTCATCCGGATATCACCCCCTTGAATCGGCGGCGGAGTGTAGCGGAAAACGTGCCTCCCGTATGGCCGTTCCGGGCGATTCGGGCCGGCGCGGCACGGGAAGTAGTACCATTCGGGCCATGCAAGGCATGGGTGACTTCATCGGCGGCCGGTTCCTTGGCGGGGAGGGTGAGGCGCTCCGATCGGTCGATCCCGCGACCGGATCCGTGGTGTGCGAAACGGCATGGAGTGCCGACCGCGCCGACCAGGCGGTGGGCGCCGCAGAGGCCGCCCTGGACGGTTGGAGAGCCCTTTCACTCGACGCCCGCGCGGAGCACCTCGCGCGCTTTCGCGAGGCCATCGTTGCTCGCAAGGAACCCATCGCCGAGGCCATCTCCCTCGAGATGGGCAAGCTCCGAACGGAGGCGCGCACGGAGGTGGCTGTGCTGGTGGGCCGGTTCGACCTGATGCTCGCGCGCATTCGGAGCGACATGCGCGATGGCGCCCTGGCTGGGCATCCGATGGAGGCCCTCGTGCACCGGCCGCATGGGGTGGTGGGGGTCGTCGGACCGTTCAATTTCCCGCTTCACCTTTGCCATGCGCATGTGGTGCCCGCGCTCCTGCTCGGAAACACGGTTGTGATGAAGCCGAGCGAACGGACGCCGCTTGCGGGACAACGTTACGCGGAGGCGGCGGAGGCGGCGGGACTCCCGGCGGGGGTGCTCAACGTCGTCAACGGGGCGGGTGCGCTCGGCGCGCGATTGCTCCAAGCGAAGGCGCTTCGGGCACTTTGTTTCACCGGGTCGTGGCCCACGGGGCGGCGAATCCTCGAGTCGCTCCTCGATCGGCCGGAGGTGCTCGTCGCCCTGGAAATGGGCGGCAAGAACGCTTCGGTGGTTCTCGATGACGCGGACCTGCGCCAGGCGGCCCACGAAATCATCGTGGGCAAGTACCTGACCACGGGTCAACGTTGTACCTGCACGGATCGCGTTCTCGTGCACCGCTCGCGCTACCGCGCGCTCGTGGACGCGCTGGTGCCCATGGTCAAGGCGCTGCGCTTTGGTGCACAGGATGACGCGAGCGCGTTCGCGGGACCCATGGCGTCCGTTGCAGCGCGCGAACAGTTTGAGCGTGCACTCGAGCGCGCGCGGGCCGGCGGTGCGACGGAGCTTGCCCGCGGCGTAGCGCCCGATGGGCACGCATTCGCGCCTCCCACCCTGTTCGCACTGCCTGACGGCGTGCACCACATCGACGGCTACACGAACCACGAGCTCTTCGGACCGAACCTCCACATCGAGCCCGTCGATTCCGACGAGGATGCCATCGCTGTGCTCAATGCGTCGCCGGTGGCGCTTGCCATCTCGGTGTTCACCGGTGACGAAGCACGGTACGCGCGTTTCGTGTCGGCCACGGACACGGCCATCGTGAACTTGAATCGCAGCACGAACCAAGCGTCGCCGCGCCTGCCCTTCGGTGGCACGGGCACCGCGGGGAACTTCCGCCCGGCGGGCGCCCATGCGCCGAGAAATCTAGCCGTCCCGGTGGCGACCCAGCGCAAGGTCCGTGGAGCGCTCGTGCCCGATCCGAAGCTTGCGGCGACGCTGCCGACGCCGGATCTCGACGCCCTGGAAGCGCAGCACGGCATGGAGGAATGCAAGGAAGCGGGCCGGAGCCCCGTGGAGCAGCGCAGGCCCATGAGCCCGCGCCTTCCGGAGGGCGGCCGCATCGCCCAGTCGGAACAGTGGCTTGAACGCCTGTACGGCGAGGGCCGCATGCCCATGGAGAAGAAGCCGGGCGTGTTTGATCACCTGCGGTCGCACGGGCCGTGGATGGTGTCGGTGGATGACGCGCCGCTTTCGGTGCTCGATGCCATGAGCCAGACAGCCACGTTGCCCGCCGGTTTCGCCCACGACGAAGTGGTGCGCTGCTACATCGAGGGGGCCTTTGGCGACACGTTGCTCCACGCCGACGACACGACGGTGGGGGAGCACCCCGCGGCGGTGGCCTACGCCAACTTCCTCCGCTCGCGCCTCCGGGGCCTTCCCCATGTGAGCTTCGTATCGAGCGGCGCGGAGGCGAACGACAAGGCCTACGCCCTGGCCATGGCACACCGACGATCGGACAAGCAGCGCCGCTTACTCGCGTTTGAAGGGAGCTTCCACGGGCGCACGCTCCTGCCGCTTCAGGCGAGCCACAACCCGGCCAAGCGCGCCCCCTTCGAGTTCAAAGGGTACGAAGTGGAGTACGCGTCCTACGCGGCGTGGTGGACGCCGGACGTGCCCGAGCCCGAGGATCCCGAGAACTTCGTCGCGCGCGTGGCGAGCGGCGAACTCGGTGCGGTGCTCGAAGAGAACCTCAACGGTGGCGACCGGCTCTTCGTGGAAGAGCTGCAGTCCCTGGTGGAGGTGGACCGACACCTTGGCACCGGTGATTTTTTTGCGGCCGTCATCGAGCCCATCCAGAGCGAGGGCGGCGATCGGTATGCGACGGCGCGTTTTCACCGCGGTCTCCGCGCGCTCACGCGCCGGCACGGTGTTCCGTTGATCTACGACGAGGTGCAGTCGGGCTTCGGCCTCGGCGGCACGTTTGCCTGGCACGCACGATTCAAGCTCGAGAAGGCCGACGGCACGCCCGACACGCCCGACATGGTGCTCTTTGCGAAGCGTGCCCAGGTGGGCGTTGTCATGAGTGCTTTCGAGGACCCGGAGCCGACCTACGCGCACACGGCTTCCTTGGTGCGGGGACTTATTCACGCGCAATCCGTCGCGGACGACCAAGCGGAGGCCCGGGGCATTGAACGCGAGGTGCGTGAGCGACTCGAGGTCGTCGCCAAACGGTATCCGATGCTGGTCTCACGTCCGCGGGTCACGGGCTACGCCGTGGCCTTTGATCTGCCGAGCACCGACCATCTGAATCGTTTCCTCGCCCAGCGTTTCTGGCGCGGGGTGGTCGTGTTTGCGGCGGGAACGCGTACGGTGCGCTACCGACTTTCGCGCACCTTTGGCACGCAGGAGATCGAGACCCTCTTCGACGCCATGGACCGATCGCTCGCGTGGCTCCACGCGAACCCGGGGCACACGCCGCCGGCGTGGCTCGATGTCGCCCAGTTCAAGGTGGAGCTCGATGAGGGGCGGGATGACGTGCGCGTGCGGCGCATACGCAAGGACGAAGCGGATGCCGTACTCGAGGCGGTGCTCGAGCTCGAGGCGCGTGTCTACGAACCCGCGCGGCGGGACGACCCGGCGTGGCTCCGCATGGCGTTCGAGGAGGACGGCATCGCGGTGGTGGCGGAAGCCAACGTGGACGGGGGCTGGAAGCTCATCGGTTCCGCGCTCGCCGCACCCCTCGAGCGAGCGGAGGCGGTCGAAGGACCCGATCGTGATCCCATGCTCGGCAAGGAAAACACCGCGTATTCCCTCGCCATCACCATGGACCCGGAGTGGCGGGGCATCGGCCTAGGTCGCACGCTCAAGCGCGAGGAGCTCCGCGCGGCGCGCGAGCTCCGAAGGGCGGATGGTGCGCCGCGCTATCGGTTCCTCACGGGCCGAAACCGTATGGATCAAACCGCGGCCATGGCGCGCATCAACCGCAGCTTCGGTGCACATGAGGTTGTCGTCCTCGACAATCAATACGGAGAGGCGTCTGCGAGGGCTTCGTATTACCGCATCCCGCTCGCGGCCTACGCGCCCGTGAGCCGGGACGGCGTCCATACGAAACCACCCGAGGGCGTAGACGTGGCTTCCGGCCTCGCGCGACCGTTTCGCCGCACGCCTGAGTCGCTTGCACGGTCCCTCGGCGCCGGTCTTCTCTACGGTCCCGCGGTCAACAAGCTCACGCTCGTGAATTACGTGACGCCAGCCGTGGTGCGCGCCGTGGAGTATGTGACGGCCGTCGCGCATCGGTTCCCGCACCTCTACCTCACCTCCTCGCGGGATGAGACCTTCGACAAGACCGTGCGCGCCCTTCGGGTGCACCGAAAGAACGCACAGGTCGTGATCGGCCTTGAAGGCGGGTACGTGGGGCATACGTCGGCGGCGGCCCGGTCGCTCAGCGATCCGTCCGTGCATCGACAGGGACCCGTGTACTTCGACCGGTGGACCCGGGTGCCGCACCCCGCGAGGGTCGGCGTCGAGGCGTTCGAGGCGTCGCTCCTGGCCGCCATCGAGGCCGCCGGGGCCGCGGAGCAGGTCCTCGGGATGTTCGTGGAAACCGTGGGTGAACGTTCGGGTCTCGTGCTCGACGCGGAGGCGGCCCGGGCCCTCGACCGGGTGCGCGCGAAGACGGGCGTGCCGGTGGTGTTCGTTGAGAGCGCCGGCGCCCAGTTCCGAGGCGGCGCGGGCGCGTTCGCCGGCGATGCGCTCCCGATGCTTCCCGACGCGTGCATTTGGTGGGGAGGCGGGCAGGTGGGCTTCGTTCACATGGGCGCAAAGCACTACGTGGGCACGCCGCTGACGCTCGTGAGCACCTGGGACGGCGACGAACTCTCACTGGTTCGCGTGCAGCATCAACTCCGCGCCGCGCGGCGCATCGATGTGGCGTCCCGTGCGCGGGCCCTCGACGCGTGCCTCCGTAACGCCGTGCCGAAGGGCATTGAACTCGGAGGCCAGGGTCTCTACCGAACCGTCGCCGCGGGCGACCGGGCGGTGCAGGTCCTTGGCGTGCTCAAGACCCACGGCGTACGGGCGCGGGCCTTCGCGAACGGTGTGCTTCCCGTGGCGCCGTCCCTCGATGTGACCGACGAGGAGCTCGAGGTGCTCGCCGAGGCGCTTCAAAAGGGGTTCGCATGAGCTATCCGTTTTTCTTCACGTGGACCGCCCAGCAGAACGCCAAGCCCCTCGACATCCGTGGGGGCGAAGGCGCGTGGTTCGACACGGCGGACGGCGCCCGGTGGCTCGACATGGGTAGCCTGGTTTTCCAGGCGAGCCTCGGGCACGGAAACCGCCGCATGGTCCATGCGATCAAGGCCCAGGCCGAACGGCTCGCGCTTTCGTATCCGAGTGCCGTTTACCCGGAAAAAGTGGCCCTCGCGGAGAAGCTCCTCGCGCATGCCCCGCCGGGATTTTCAAAAGTGTTTTTCACGCTCGGAGGCTCCGACGCGACGGAGAACGCCATCAAGATTGCTCGCCTCGCGTCGGGGCGCCACAAACTCATTTCGCGTTACCGCTCGTACCACGGCGCGACCATGGGTGCGGTGAGCCTTGGTGGCGACTACCGACGCCCGCCGGTGGAGCCCGGCCTCGCGGGGGTGGTGCACGTGGACGACTTTGCGTTCATGGCGCGGGGCGAGAAGGGCGCCAAGCCCCAAAGCCAGATCCCGTCGATCCTTGAGCTCGAGGGGCCGAGTACCGTCGCCGCGGTGTTCCTCGAGTCCGTGGTGGGCGCCAACGGCGCGCTGATTCCGCCACCCGGGTACCTCGAGGAAGTTCGCGCCGCGTGCGATGCGCATGGCGTGCTTCTGGTGATGGATGAGGTGCTCGCGGGCTTCGGCCGCACGGGCAAGTGGTTCGGATTCGAGCACTGGCCGGGCGTGGTTCCCGATCTCATCACCTGCGGCAAGGCGATTACCGCGGGCTACGGAACCCTCGGGGCCGTGCTTGTGCACGAGCGTGTCGCGCGCGTCTTTGAGACGAAGGTGCTCCACGCCGGGCTCACGTTCTATGCGCACCCGCTTGCCGTCGCCGCGGGCCTCGAAGCGCTCACGATCTACGAAGAAGAGAAGCTCATCGAGCGCGCCGCGGGCCTTGAAACGAAGCTCCACGCCGGGCTCGAGGGGTTGCGGGCGGCCTTCCCGGAGGTCGTCCGGGAAAACCGTGTACTCGGCCTTTTTTCGGGGACCGATCTCGCGCTCGAACAGGCCGCCTGGGCGAAATTCGACGCCGCGCTTCGCCGTGAGAACGTGCTCGTGCACGTACGCCCGCACGTGGGCACGCTGATGCTTTCGCCGCCGCTCATCATCGGTGAAGACGAACTCGACGAGGGCTTCCGCCGCATCCACCGCGCGCTCGGTGAGGCCCTCGCATGAAAAGGAAATGTTGGACATGAAGCGCGTCTCTCCCGAGGGTCGGCATTTCGACAAGCGTGTTGCGTCCGCGCGCGAGGCGTTGCTCGGCATGAAAGACGGCGATCGCGTCATGGTGGGTGGTTTTGGCCTCTGCGGAAATGCGGAGGTGCTCATCGCTGCCGTGCCCGACCTTGGCGTGCGCGATCTAACGCTCATCTCGAACAACGCAGGCAACCTCGGCAAGGGCCTCGCCCTCTGGCTCAAGGCGGGCATCGTTCGAAAGGTCATCTGTAGTTACGTGGGGAACAACGAAGATCTCCACACGCGCATGGCGAACGGCAGCGTCGACGTGCAGATCGTTCCCCAGGGCACCTTTGTCGAACGGATGCGAGCCGCGGGTGCCGGCATCCCCGCGTTCTATACGCCGACGGGCGTCGGTACCGTCGTGGCCGACGGCAAGGAAACCCGCGAATTTGCCGGCCGAACGTACCTCCTCGAGGAGGCCCTCGCGGCGGACTTTGCGCTTATCCGTGCGCGTCGGGTCGACGCCTTCGGCAACACGCGCTTCTACCGAACGGCGCGGAATTTCTCTCCCATCATGGCCACGGCCGCGCGTACGACGGTGGTCGAGGCTGACGAGATCGTGCCGCTCGGCGCCCTCGACCCGGATGACGTGCACATGCCCGGCCTCTTCGCGCACCGTTTGCTCGAAGTGCCGATCCACGAAGACACCATCGAGTACCGCACTGTGCGTCCGCGCGATACCGATGCGGGGAGAAGCTAGCCGTGCCGTGGTCCGACGAAGAGATGGCGAAGCGCGCCGCGCAGGAGATCACGCGCGGCACCATCGTGAACCTCGGAATCGGTCTGCCGACGCTCGTCGCCAACGATGTGGCCGACGTGGCCGACGTCTGGCTTCACACCGAGAACGGCATTCTCGGCATGGGACCGTTCCCGTTCGATGGCGAAGAGGATCCGCAGATCATCAACGCGGGCAAGCAGACCGTGACCGTGCTCCCCGGGGGTGCGTGCTTCGACTCGGCCACTTCGTTCGGAATGATTCGCGGCGGCCACGTGGACCTCGCGATCCTTGGCGCCATGCAGGTGGCCTCGAACGGCGACCTCGCCAATTGGGCCGTTCCGAAGGGCAAGGTGATGGGCATCGGTGGCGCCATGGATCTCGCCGCGGGGGCCAAGCGCATCGTGGTGCTCACCAAGCACACCACCAAGAAGGGCGAACCGAAACTCCTCGCGCGGTGTGACTACCCGCTCACGGCCGTGGGCGTGGTCGATCGCGTGATCACCGACCTCGCTGTCCTCGATCCGGATGGCGATGCGTTTGTGCTCGTCGAATGCGCGCCCGGCGTAACGCTCGACCAGGTAAAGGCGGCCACGGGCGCGCCGGTAAAGTAGCCCGGTTCAGCCCGTCGCGGCGATGGCGGGGGGCGCGCCGCGCATGTGGTCCACGATCTGGTTCAGCTGCTTCTGTTGGATGGCGCTCGTGATCAGATTCGTCGCGCCGCCGGTCAGGAGCGTCGCGAGGTCGAGGATGACGATGATCGTGCCCGGGTCGTTCGTGCCCGGGAGGCCGATCTTGCGCATGTGGTCATTCAGCTGCACCGCGATTCGGTAGTCGACCCAGACGCCGTAGAGCGTGCACGTCAGAATGACGAAGAGGAGGTCGAGAAAGAACCCGGTGGAAGTCACCGGCTGTCCCGTCACCTCTTCGATCTCCGAGTAGACCTGCGAATACCAGTAGATGAGGTAGAGCCCGCAGGTGAGAAACGAGAGCAGCAGCACGATCTCGGGGCTGCGACGGGGGATGCGATCGAGGTTCACGCGGGCGAGCCTAGCACGCGACGTCACGTGCGAATGGCCCGCGCACTAGGGGCTGTCCCTAGTTCGCGCTATCGAGAAGCTGGATCATTTCAATTGGTTGGCGGTGTGGGGTTGTCGACGGCTGGCCGTCGTGATCCAAGAAGGCATGCATCGACACGCGCTCACCGACGCCGAGTGGCGTCGTCTCGAGAAGGTCCTTCCGCTGCAGCCATCGGGTCCGGCGGCATTGAAAGGAGATCGGCTTTTCATCGAAGCGGTGCTCTTCCGCGCCAAGACGGGCCTTCCGTGGCGTGACCTTCCTGAGCGATTCGGTCCATGGAAATCGGTCTACAACCGCTTCTCCAACTGGGCCCGCAAAGGTCACTGGGAGGCGATCTTCAAGGCGCTGTCGCTTGAGGTCGATGAGACCGGCTCCATCGTCGACGGTTCCGTGGTCCGCGCTCATCAAGATGCGTCGGGCGGAAAAGGGGGGTCCAGTGCAACGCGCTGGGTCGTTCTCGAGGCGGAGTTTCCACCAAGCTCCACGCGGTCGTCGACACGCAAGGCCGTCCGCTCCACGTCACGGTCACGCCGGGCCAAAGGCACGAAATGACCGCCGCGCCGGAGCTGCTTGCGCATGCTCGAGGCAAGGCGCTCATCGGCGACACGGGGTACGACTCCAATGCGTTTCGACGAGCGGTGCGTAGCAAGGGGATGACTGCCGTCATTCACGGCAAGCCCGAGCGAAAGCGAACACCGCGGCTCGTTCGCTCGCTCTATCGGCAGCGCTACGTCGTCGAAGTCTTCTTCCACAACCTCAAACGCTTCCGTGCCGTCGCGACACGATACGAGAAGACGGCCAAAAACTACCTTGCGCTCGTGCAGCTCGCCTGTGCACTGCTTTGGCTCAAGTAGCGAGTCGATGGCGCTCGGCGAGACCCGCTCGGGGCGGGGATGCCGGGTGAAGGGGCGTCGCGCGTGCCAAGCGGCAAGCACGACCCACCGATTGGCGCGCGCGTCGAGTGAGGTGTGCTCGATTCGCTCGGAAGACGCCTGCTGTCTTGCCAAGCGAATCGAAAATTGCACGCCGAACGACCCGAACCCGGCGTCCCCGCACCGAGCGGAGCACCAACCCAATTAGGGACAGCCCCTAGCGCGCGGCGAGCAGGGCGTGGACGAGGGCGCCCATGTCTTCGGGTTCGACGGATCGATCGCAGCGCATCCGCCGGGTCGGATCGCCGGCTTCGAGCGACTCCTCGTCGGACCAGCCCCACATGATGAGCCGCATGTCCTCCGCGGCAAACGCGACGACTTCCTGCGCGTGGAGCATCCCTTCGTCGTCCCGGGCGTCGAGGATGACGATGGGGCTTCGGAGGTGAAGGTCGTCGTACGCGCCGAGGAGCTGGGAAGGGTCGGTGAAGACCGACACGTCCGCCTGCTCGCGGAGCGAGCCACGAATGCGAAGCGCCAACCCGTGTTCGCTCGTCAGCAGCAGTACCGGCGGTAGTTCGTGAATGGGGGTGGGCACCGTGCGGCGCCGGAGCGGAAGTCGCGTGTTCAGCGAATCGAACTCCGAGTCGTCCAAGTCGGCGGCGCCGGGTGCCGGTGGCGCGGTGACCGCGATGGACCCGCTCGGTCCCGGCGGGGGCGCCGTCGCGAATGCGCTGTCCACGAGCGGGTTCGCGGGCACGCCGGGAAAACGACCGGTCGAAGGCAGCTCAGGGACGCTCGCGTGCCTTGCGGTCGTGGGCTCGCCGTCCGTCCCGCGCGCTGGCGCGGCCTGGGCCTGCCGCTTGCGGAGTTCGGCGCCGAAGTCGCGGTGGCTCCCCGCGAGCTCTTCGGTCACCGTGCTTGCCCTGCGGTCGCGGTGTCGTCGCGTGGTGGCCGAGTGAACGTCCTTCGCCCCTGCGCCCCCACCGCCATGACGGGCGGTCGGTGTCGCGTTTGTTTCCGGGGAACCCGCGCCGGCGCCATCCACGCGGTGAATCGCCGATTCGTCCTCCGGTTCCTCCCGCGCCCAGCGCTTGATCTCCTCGTAGAGGTGCTCCACCGCTGGACGGCACGCCTCGGGCTGAAAGAGCCCCTTGAGCGTCGTCAGAAACGGTCCGAACAGGAACGCGCGGAGCGTCGGCACATGGGAGGGCAGCTCGGACTGGCCACACTTCTTGAGTGCCAGCGCGATGGCCATGTCGATCTCGCCCGTCGGGCCCAGGGGGCCGAGCGACTGCTGGAAGACTTGTGACAGCGTGCGGCGGGATCGCGACGCGGCGAAGGAGAAGGGATCCACTTTGTTGGAGGGGCTAGCCACCTTTCTAAGCGATCAACGGCGGAAAGTAAGGAAACTTGAAGGGGGCGGCCGTATTCCGTTTGATCCGGTTGGTCGCTTTTTCACGATCGCCCCATGCTCCTTGGGAATTTGCGTGCGGTGGAGGTAGGAATCGGTGGTGCGTGTGGCGGTATTGTCGTCCTTGGACGAAGTGGCCCCCGAAGCGTGGGATGCCCTCGCCGGCGATGACGACCCCTTCGTTGAGCATGCGTTCCTTTCCGCCCTTGAGCGGAGCGGCGCGGTGGGGGCGGAGGCTGGCTGGGTGCCCATGCACGTCACCGTTTGGGACGACTCCGAGCTCGTCGGCGCGCTGCCGCTCTATCTGAAGGACCACAGCTACGGCGAGTTCATCTTCGACTGGGCCTGGGCCGATGCGTCGTCGCGGCTCGGCGCACCGTACTACCCGAAGCTCGTCTCCATGGTGCCGCTGACGCCCGCCACGGGGCGGCGTCTCTTGGTGCGTGAAGACGATCCAAGGCGCGCGGACATCGTGCGTACGCTGCGGGCGGGTTGTCTTGAGCTCGCGGAGCGGACGCGCGCGTCGTCGGTTCACATTCTCTTCACGACGGACGGGGAGGCGGCGGCGCTCGCCGAGGATGGGCCGCTCTTCCGGCGCCTTTCCTCGCAGTTTCACTGGCACAACCGGGGGTACGCGGATTTCGACGCGTTCCTCGCGGAGTTTCGGGCGAACGTGCGGAAGCAGACCCGCCGGGAGCGCAGCGCGGTGGCGGCGAGCGGCCTTCGCATCGAAACCAAGACCGGCGCGGAGCTCGACGAGCGCGCCTGGGAGGCGCTCCATCGATTCTATGTGAACACCTGTTGGCGAAAGGGCTCCCCCGAGTACTTGCCACCGGAGTTCTTCACCGAGCTTCGCGCGCGCGCGGCCGCGAGGGTTGTGGCGGTGCTGGCGTACAGGGGTGACGAGATCGTGGCGGGCACGCTCAACTTCGAAAAGGGGAAGCACATTTACGGTCGCTACTGGGGCGCCACGGAGGATGTCGAGTACCTCCACTTCGAGCTCTGCTATTACCGACTCATCGAACGCGCGATCGAAAAGGGAATGGACCGATTCGAGGCGGGCGCGCAGGGGCACCACAAGCTTCGGCGTGGGCTCATGCCGTCCGAGATCCACAGCGTGCACTGGGTTCGGCACCCGGTTCTCTCGCGCGCGGTGGAGGAGCATGTCCTCCGCGAAGCGGGCGCCGTGCGTCACGAGATGCGCGAACTCGCTCGGCATGGGCCCTTTCGTCGGGAGATGCCGTGACGATGGATCCTGGGCTCTGTGCGACCTGCGCGCATGCGCGCACCGTGCAGTCCGCGCGTGGGTCGGTGTTCTGGATGTGCGAGCGCGCCAAAACCGACGCCCGCTTTCGAAAGTACCCGCCGCTCCCCGTACTCCGGTGCGACGGCCACGTGCTCGGCGAAGTGAAAGGGGGCGCGTCATGATCGAAGGACCCATGGAGCGCGCGGCTGCCGTCGGGCTTTTTCTAGCGATCACGCTCGGCGTGCTCGAGACGGGCTGCGGCGAGTCCCGCTCCACCAACCCGACCGCGCCCCGCCCGAGGTCCCAGGCGTCCACGCCGCCCGGGGCCCCTTCGGCGTCACCGTCGGCGGGCCCCGGGAGCGTCGATCCCACGACGGTTCCCTTCATGCCCGCGCCGCCCCCGCTCCGGATGCCGGTCGAGGCGGCACTGGCCGTGGAAGACGCGGTTCATGCGGCGATGGATCGGAAGGAGCTTCCCGGCGCCGTTGTCGTCGTCGGTGACAAGCGCGGCGTCGCCCTTCGCCGTGCGTTCGGGCGGCGTGCGTGGATCCCCGAAGTGGAGGCGATGAGCGAGGACACGATCTTCGATCTCGCGTCGCTGACGAAGGTCCTCGTGACGGAGCCGCTCGTGTTTCGGCTTGTCGCTGAGGGCAAACTCCGTCTCGACACGAAGGTGGCGAGTGTTCTCCCTGCCTTCGGCGCAGCGGGCAAGGGTGAGGTCACCGTTCGCGAGCTCCTGCTCCACACGTCGGGGTTACCGAGCGTCAATGCGCTTTCCGACTACGTCGGCACGCGTGAAGAAAGCCTCGCCAAGATCTACGCGTTGCCCCTCGCACATCGACCCGGGAGCACGTTCGACTACAGCGACCTCGGCTACATCGTGCTCGGGGCCGTCGTGGAAACGGTCTCCGGGGAACGTCTCGATGCGCTTGCGTCACGGGTGCTCTTTGCGCCGCTCGGCATGGACGACACGGGGTTTGACGTGGGGCATCGGTCCACGGCCCGCACCGCACCCACGGAGATCACGGACAAGCGCACGGGCAGCGAGATGCTCATTCGAGGCGACGTGCACGATCCGCGCGCGTTTCGCCTCGGCGGCGTATCCGGGCACGCGGGGCTCTTCTCGACGGCGGATGACCTCAGCACCTTCGCGCGCATGATGCTCGGTGACGGGCAGGTCGATGGCGTCCGCGTGCTTCCAAGCGCGAGTGTCGCCGCGATGACCGAGGCCACGTCCTTGCCCGGTGCGGTGGTGCGGGCGGGCTCGTGGGACATGCGCTCGCACTACACAAAGCAGCGCGCCGATGGCTTCTCCGAACGCGCCTACGGTCACAGCGGCTTCACGGGCGTATCGCTCTGGATCGACCCGGAGCTCGACCTCTTCGTTCTCGTGCTTTCAAACCGCGTTCATCCCGACGGCAAAGGTGATGCGCGGCCCCTCGCCAAGGCCATCGCCGATATCGCGGTTGCTAGCCGTCCGCGGTTTCGGCCGACATCGCCGTCGACGGTGCTCTCGGGCGTCGATGCATTGCGCCGGATGGACTTCACCATCCTTCGCGGCCGCCACGTCGGGCTCATCACCAACGCGAGCGGCCGTGCACGCGACGGCACCACCACCCGCGAACTCCTCGCCCGGGCGCCGGAGGTACACCTTGAGGTTCTCTTCTCGCCCGAGCACGGCCTCGGCGGCGGCGAAGAGGGACACGTCACCTCCTCCACAGATGCGCTCACCGGGCTTCCCGTTCGATCGCTTTTCGGTGCGAACCGTGCACCTGCGGACGCCGACCTTGAAGGGATCGACACGCTCGTCTTCGATCTCCAGGACGTCGGAGTCCGCTTCTACACGTACGGGTCAACCATGTTCCGCGCGATGGAGAAGGCGAGCGAGCGGAAGATGCGCTTCGTTGTCCTCGACCGACCGAATCCCCTCGGCGATCTGGGGGTGAGGTGCCCCGTGTCGGAGCTCCCCGAGCGAACCTTCGTTAACTACGAGCCGCTGCCGGTGCTCCACGGCATGACCGTCGGCGAACTCGCGTCGTACCTTCGCCGCAAGCACAGCCTGCCAATCGACCTCATCGTCGTGCCGGTGGATGGGTACACGCATGCAACGCCCTGGGAGGCGACGGGCCTTCCGTGGTTTCCTCCGTCGCCGAATCTTCCAAACCTGACGGCGGTGCGCGCCTATGCGGTGACGGGGCTCGTGGAGGCGACGAACGTATCGGTGGGCCGTGGAACGTCGTCGCCATTCTCCACCATCGGTGCGCCGTGGCTTGATGCGCTGAAGGTTTCCGCGACGCTCAACCACCTTGGACTTGCCGGCATCGCGTTCGCGCCCGCGGAGCTCCGTGCGACCGTCGGGCCGCACAAGAACAAAAGCGTACCCGCGGTACGCATGGAGGGTGTGCCGCGGGAACCCGTGCGCGCGGGGCTCGCGCTCGCGGGAGTCCTAGCGACCGCGTACCCCGGAGAGTTCGCACTCGACGACGCGGCGAAGATGATCCGGAGTGACGCGATCGTGAACACGCTCCGCGCGGGCAAGGTTCCGACGGAAGCGGAATTGGCCCAATCCCCGGGTTGCCAGGACTTCCTGCGAGCGCGCGAAGACGTGCGCCTCTATCCCTGATCGCTCCGGCCGCAGCGCTGGCGTCTCGGGGGACCTCGTGATACCTCCCGCGACCCCATGCGCAAAGATTTGCGGAACATCGCCATCATCGCCCACGTCGACCACGGCAAAACGACGCTGGTCGATGCCATGCTGCGCCAGACGGGCGTCTTCCGTGCCAACGAGGCGGTGCAGGACCGCGTCATGGACTCGAACGACCTCGAGCGTGAACGCGGCATCACCATCCTCGCGAAGCACGCGTCGGTGCGTTACGGCGACGTGACCATCAACATCATCGACACGCCCGGCCACGCCGACTTCGGCGGCGAGGTGGAACGCACGCTCAAGATGGCCGACGGGGCAATCCTGCTCGTCGATGCGGCGGAAGGGCCGCTCCCGCAGACGCGCTTCGTCCTCGGCAAGGCCATCGAGATCGGCATGCCGATCATCGTCGTCATCAACAAGATCGACCGTCGCGACGCTCGCCCCGACGAGGCACTCAACGAGGTGTTCGACCTGTTCTGTGACCTCGAAGCCAGCGACGAGCAGGCCGACTTCCCGGTGGTCTACGCCATCGGCAAGGAGGGCGTCTCGAAGCTCAAGATGGAGGAGGAGGCCAAGGACCTCAAACCGCTCCTCGACATCATCCTGGAGAAGGTGCCACCCGCACCGGGGAACCTCGAAGAGCCGTTCCAGATGCTCGTGACCAACGTGGAGCACGACGACTACGTGGGGCGCCTCGGCATCGGTCGCGTGTCGAACGGCAGCGTGAAGGTGGGCCAGATGGTCACCTGCATGCAGGAATCGACGCAGACAACCGCCCGCGTGAGCAACGTTTTCGGCTTTGAAGGCGTGCGCCGCGTGAAGCTCGAGGCGGGCACGGCGGGCGACGTCATTGCCATCAGCGGCTTCGAGGAAGTGCAGATCGGCGACACCCTCGGTGAGCCGGAGAAGGCGCAGGCCCTTCCGCGCATCAAGGTTGAAGAGCCGACCATCAAGGTACGCTTCGTTGCCAATACGTCGCCCTTCGCGGGGCAGAGCGGCAAGTGGGTGACCTCGCGCCACCTGCGCGACCGGCTTTTCCGCGAAGCCAAGCGGAACCTTGCCATGCGGGTTGAGGAGACGGACACGACCGAGGCGTTCCTCGTCTATGGCCGCGGCGAACTCATGATCGCCATCCTTGCCGAGACCATGCGTCGCGAGGGCTACGAGTTCGCGCTCGGGATGCCCGAGGTCGTCACGCGCGAACACGAAGGCGTGCGCGAAGAGCCCGTGGAACTCGTCGTCGTGGACGTGCCGGACGAGTACGTCGGCACCGTGACCACGAGCCTCGGCGCTCGCCGCGGCCAGATGGTGAAGATGGCGAACCTCGGCTTCGGTCGCACGCGCATGGAGTTCCGCGTGCCGTCCCGCGGTCTCATCGGTTTCCGTTCGCGCTTCCTCACGGAAACGCGCGGTACGGGCCTTCTCAATACGCTCCTCGACGGCTGGCAGCCCTACGGCGGCCACATGCTTCGCCGACCGAACGGCGCCATGGTCGCGGATCGCCGCGGCAAGGCGACGCCCTACGCCATCTTCCACCTTCAACCGCGCGGAATCCTCTTCATCGATTCGGGCATCGAAGTGTACGAGGGGATGATTGTCGGCGAGCACAACCGTAACAACGATCTCGACGTCAACATCACGCGCGAGAAGAAGCTCACCAACATCCGCGCCGCGGGCCGTGACGAGAACGTGATCCTCACGCCGCCGCGCGTGCTCACGCTGGAAACGGGCCTCGAATTCATCGACGGTGACGAGCTTCTCGAGGTGACCCCCGATGCGCTCCGCGTTCGGAAGAAGGTGCTAGAGTGCAACCGCCGACCCCGTCGAGATGACGAGGTCGCGTAGGTTCCCCGGGCCGACTCGCTCGGAAGGTCCGCTCACAAGGATGGAGGCGCGATGAAACACGTCGTTAAACACGATCTCGATCACGAAGTTGCCAAGCGCGCCACGGACAAGGCGTTCGCCGCTTACCGCGAGCGGTTCGCGAAGTACAACCCCGACTTCCAATGGGTCGACGACAAGAAGGGCACCGTCTCCTTCGAGGCCAAGGGCGTGAAGATCAAGGGCGGTCTTGAGCTCAAGCCGGGCGCCATCGAGATGGATCTCGAGGTGCCGTTCTTGCTGCGTCCGTTCACGGGCAAAGCCATGGAAGTCATCGATTCGGAGTTCCGGAAATGGATCGCGAAGGCGAAGGCGGGCGAGGTCTGAGCATGGACCAAGTGCACCTGGTTGCGGACGTGGCGGACCTCAAGGTCCTCTACCGCGTGCTTCACCTGCATCTTGTCGACCACCCCGAGCTGCTCGACGTCGAGCTCTTCTCGGAGATCCAGTCGCGCCTCCAGCGTGCCGCACGGCTCGAGGGGGTGGATGTGACCGACCACTCGGCGTGGGACACGTGGCTCTCGGGCGGTGCGCTCCTGGCGCCGGCGGGCGGCGCACCAAAGAAGCGCGAAGCGCTCAACTGAACGGCGACCGTGCCGCGTCCCCCCATCGATGGCGGCGTCGTGCTTGTGACGGGCGCGTCGTCCGGCATTGGTCGTGCGATCGTTCGTACGCTGGGCGGTCGACCGCGGGCGGTGGCTGTGACCGCGCGCCGCACGGAGCGGCTCGAGGAACTCAAGCGCGAACTCGAAGGCGCACACCCGGACCTCCGTGTGCTCGTGGTTCCCTGCGATCTGGGTGACCGTGTAGCGACCGACCGCATGCTCGAGTCGGTGCACGCGGAGCTCGGCCCGGTGGACGTGCTCGTGAACAACGCCGGATTCGGCGATTTCGGGCCGTACGACCGCGCGCCGTGGTCCAAGACGGCCGACATGATCGAGCTCAACATCACGACGCTCGCGTACCTCACCCACCGGGTGCTTCCCGGGATGGTCGAGCGGGGTCGAGGCGGCGTGCTTAACGTCAGCTCAGGGTTCGGGCTCCAGTTCCTTCCGGGCTTTGCGGCGTACGTGGGGACGAAGCATTTCGTCACGGGGTTTACCGAGAGCCTTCGTCTCGACCTGGCAGGAACGGGCGTCGCCGTAACGCAGCTTTGCCCGGGCCCGGTCGACACGGAGTTCGTCGAACGTGCGCGCATGGGCCGCACGCTGCCGTTTCAGTTCACGAAGATCTCCGCCGAGCGGTGCGCGCGCGCCGCGGTGCGCGGATTCGACGCGGGCCGTGCCATGGTGATCCCCGGCCTGATGATGAAGTTCATCCTGTTGCTCGGCGCGTTGACGCCGCGCTTCCTTTTGCGCCTCATCTACCGCCCCGTCGCCGCCGTCATTCGACGCATGTAGTCGGCGTTCTACGCCCGCGGTGTGACGTGCATGCGCATGCCGTGGCGTGGTCGCAGGGTGACTTCGGGCGCCGCCTTGACGGGGTGCCCCTTCACGAGATCGAGTCGCACGCGACGCACGATGGTGGCGAGTGCGACGCGGGCTTCCATGACGGCGAAGTCGCGTCCGATGCAGAGGCGCGGCCCGCCACCGAAGGGCATGAACGCGAAACGGTGCGTTGGCGGCGAGAGGAATCGGTCCGGGTCAAAGCGCCCCGGATCGCGCCAGAAATCCGCGCGGCGGTGCACAAGCCACGTGGGCAGGAGCACCGTCGAGCCGGCTGGAATCCAATACCCCCCGATCTCGTCATCGTGTTCCACGAACCGCTCGATGATCCACGCGGGCGGATAGAGCCGCAGGGTCTCCTGGAGTACGCGTCCCGTGTATTCGAGCTTCGCGAGGTGTTCGAGTTCGAAGGGGGCGCCGGGTGGCAGCACCGCGTCGATCTCCGCCTCGACACGCGCGCGAGCCTCGGGGTGCTCCGACAGGAGGTAGAACGCCCACGTCAGGAGGTTCGCCGTGGTTTCGTGACCCGCGAGGAGCATCGTGGCCACCTCGTCGCGGAGTTGCGTGTCGGTCATGCCGGCGCCCGTTTCGGGGTCGCGCGCATCGAGGAGCATTCCGAGGAAGTCGTGCTTCGGCGGTCCCGTGCGGCGATCGTGGATGATTCGATACACCACATCGTCGAGTGCCCGCACGTGCCGTCGGAACGTTTCGTTCCGTCGCGTTGGGAGCCCGACCAACGGGCCGCTCAGTTCGTTGATGCGCTGGTCCACGTCGCGGACAACGAAATTGACCGCATCGCTCACGGTCTTGACCACGTCGTGCATCTCCGCGCCGAGGGCACACTTGGCGATGATCTCGAGCGTCAGCCGCATGTTGTCGTCGACGATGTCGCGCGATCCGCGGTGGGCTTCGGAAACCAGGCGATCGGCGGCGCGCTCGCCCTCCCGCCGCATGACCTCGAAGAACCCTCGAATACGCTCGCGGTGAAAGGCCGGCTGCGCGATGCGTCGCTGCCGTAGCCAAAAATCCCCGTCGCTCGTGAGCAGCCCGTTCCCAAGAACGAGGCTCAGCATGCGCACGCTTCGGCTCGCCTTTGAGTAGTTGCGGTGGTTGTCCTGAAGCACGCGCTGGATCCCGTCGGGGTGCGCGATGAGGTGGCCCGTCGCCGTCACGAACCGCATGCGCACCACGTCGCCGTAGACGCGCCAACGCCGCTCGAGTGTCGCCATCGGGTCGAGTGCGACGTCCCGAAGGTCGCCCACCACGGAGAGGCCGAGCGGCCCGGGGGCCGATCGTTTTCCTTGCGGCGGCCGCTCAAGGGTGACGAGGGCGTTCCGCCCCATTTCCGTGAGCACGTCGATGGCCTGCGTACGAAGCGGCTCCATGGGAGCGACCATGGGTCCGCGGGCCTTCGGAAATCAAGGGGGGAGGCGCGCGGAGGCGCCCAAGGAGTACTAGGGAGCGACCGAGTAATAGAACGGCGTTTCGCCGGAGCCGAAGATGTGGGAGCGGCCGTACTTGTCCGCGGCGATCGAGGCGGAGCTCGCCACCTCTTCCAAGGTTTCGACCCAGCGCCACGAGCCCGATTCGCGACGGTGGAGCTCGAGGGGAGTCGATGCGGAGGTTACGACGAGGTGCGTGCGACCGAGCGTGTCCACCGTCATGTCGAAGGTGTCGTCGGTGGCGAGTTGCTGCATGGGGAGCGACTCGGTCCACGTCCCGTTGCGGGCGACGGAGAACGCAAAGGTTCGCGTGTTGTCGGCCTTGCGGAGCATGTAGCCCACCTGCGGCGCGTTGCTTCCATCCACCGCGAGCTCGAGTTCTTCGACGGCGCTGCCGTCCGTCGCGCGCACGGTCGTGACTTCGGTCAGCTTGGCGGAGGTCGTGTAGCGGACCTCGGCCGTGGTGCTTCCGCCTTCGATGAACGCGATGTGTGCGCTTGATTTGGAGTCGACGGCCAACGCCAGTTCCGCCGGACGGCTCGCCGTGATGCGCGTCGCCTTCCAGCCGCTCGATTCCTTGCGGGTGTAAACGAGGCCCGGCGATGTGCCGTTGTACTGGAAGAGCAGGTGCGGTGTGCCGTTTGAAGTGACGGCGATCGCGCACTTGCCGGTGGTGTCCGGCCAGGAGGAGAACAGCCACTGCTGACCGTTAAAGCGCGCGTAGTAGAGCGTGCTCGTGGTGGTGGCATCGCCGCGCGAGTAGCACACGTGCGGGTTCCCGGAGGCATCCACGGCGATGGCCGCGTTGTGGCCGCCGCTCGGGTCGATGCGCGTCACCGACCAACCGCCGTCGCCCCAACCGGCGTGGCGAAGCTCGCCGCCCGCGCTACGGAAAACGATGTGCGGGGCGCCCGTCACGCTCACCGCGATGCGGCCGTCGGTCACGGGCCCGAGGAGTGCGAGGGTTCCGCTCGGGGGAGCGGCGGGGCAGCAGACGTCGCCGCATTGAACCGCGTTTGCCGCACAGGTTTCGGGCTCGCCGTTTCCGTTCCCGTTGGGCTCGTCGGGGTTCGTCCCGCCGATTCCGTCGGTCGGCATGAAGCCCACGTCGCCGGTCGTGCTGTCGACCGCGGAGCCGGCGCAGCCAAGGGCGCTCAGCACGAAGCCGCCGCTCAGCACGAGGCGGAGCCGCGACCAAAATGAATGTGACCTCCCAAGTCCCATGCCCGGGTAATCAGCAAGGGCGATGCCAGATCTTTTTGTAGCGAAATCAACTACATGGATCCCGCAGATCGGGGACCGGCGTCCCCACGAGCTGGGGCGTACGGAACCCGCACAGGGTCCCGAGTTCCCGTACTGTGCAAGGAATTTCCAAGTGATTCCGGAAGGGGGTCCCGTGGCATGTGCTATGCATTCTCGTCGTCCCGGGAGAGGGACTGGCCATGACTACGATGAAACTCAGCAGGATCATCAGCGACACCCGAGGCGTTGCCGGCAAGGAGTACATCCTTGTGGTGTTCGCCGTCGCGATGGTCGGTGCGGGCGGGTTCGGGGCCCTCGGGAAGGGCTTCCAGCAGGACATCGCCAACGACGAGAACGGTCACGGCGTTGCCGTTTCCGTGGCGGCCGCCGCGAGCGACGCGGCGCCGGTGGCCGGTGCGGCCGCGGGTGGGCCCTCGATCATCGACTGTCTGAACCAGCCCGGGCTCTCGAACGATGAGCTTTCGAGCTGTCTCGCGGGCGCGGCGGATGCGCTCGGTGGTGCCGTGCCGATCGGCGCGGAGGCCGCGGTGACGACCGGCTCGGGCGACTTCGCGGTGCCCGGCGGCGCTTCGGATGCGAACGCCAGCGGCGGCGGCAGCAGCGACGATGGCGGCTGCGGGTGGTTTGGTGCCTGCATCCTCGACGCCGTCCTTCCCGGCCACGGCTTCCTTGGGCCCGACGGTTTCCTCGCGTGGGAGACGAACCTCGCGGATCAAATCCTCCCGGGCTCGGGCCTGTCGCCCTTCGACATCCTCGACGGCGTCCTGCCCGGTCACGGCTACCTGGGCGACGACGGGCTTCTCAACTGGGGCCCCATTGATTACGTGACCCCGGACGGGCTCGTCGGCGATGACGGCATGATCACCAAGGCGGTGGATGCCCTCGATGCCGCGCTTCCGGGTGATGGAATCGCTTGCGCGTTCCCGATGATGGCGGGTCTTCCGGCGTGCATGCAGCAGCTCGCAAACGCGGGCTCGAAGTCCAGCAAGGACGAGCAGATCAGCCGTTCAATCGACGTGCCCGGGTCGGACATCAACGCTGCGCCCTTGTCGAACCCCTTGGATCCGCTGGCCTCGGCCGTGCCCGAACTGAGCACGCAGGGCGCCACGACGGGTGGCGGTGGCTCGGGCGGCGGTTCGGGTGGTGGTGGCTCGTCCGGCGGCGGCGGCTCCGCGGCGCCGGGTGCGTCGGCGACCCCGCCCAGCATTCCCGAGATTCCGGATTTCTCCGCCCCGTCCATCGACGGCACCGACCTCGACGGTGATGGCGTGCCGGACGACATTCAAGATCCCTCGGCGGGCAACGGCGGTGGTTCCGACGGCTCCGGTAACGGCGGCGGCACGGGCACCGACGGCACGGGTACGACCGATCCGAGCGCCGGCAACGGCACCGGCACGACCGACCCGATCGTCAACGACCCGAGCATCCCCTCGCCGAGCGATGGCGTGACGATGCCGGGTGCCGGTGAGACCGTGTTGGATCCGACGGCGACCGCGGGCATTCCCTCGGACCTCCCCATGGGCGGCGGTGTGGGCGGCGGTGCCGGTGGCGGCTCGGGCGGCGGTTCGTCCGGCGGCGGCTCGGACGGCGACTACGGTTCGGGCGGCGGCATGGGTGGCGGCTCGGACGGCGACTCGGGCTCGTCGAGCGGCGGCACGGGTGACGGTTCGTCGGCCGGTTCGGATGACGGAAACGATCCCTGCGCCGAGGGCGTGGCGAACGGTGCCACGGGCACGACCAACGAGGACGTCCCGAGTGACCGGCCCATGAACGAGCGTTGCAACAAGGATGCGGCTTCGAACACGAACGCGTCGGCGAGCCAGGCTGCGAGCCGCGGGTCGAAGTCGGGAACCGTGAAGAAGGCCTCGTCCAAGCGCTCGAAGAAGCGTTCGCGCCGCTTCAACTTCAGCAACTGAAGCACCAGAGCAACGGGCGATGACGGCGTGGCGCACATGCGCTATGCCGTCTTCGCATGTCGGGGTTCCGCGAGTTCGACGCGTTTGATGCCACGGGTCTCGCCGCACTCGTGCGGGGTCGCGAAGTGGATGCCGCCGAGCTCCTCGAAGAAGCCATCCTGCGTGTCGAACGCGTAAACCCTTCACTCAACGCGGTTGTCACGCGCATGTACGACCGCGCACGCCGTCGGGTCGCTGCGGCGGCCGCTTCGGGTGGTCCCTTCGCGGGCGTACCCTTCGTCGTGAAGGACTTGGCGTGCCCCATTGCCGGCGTGCGGCTGACGTGGGGGAGTCGCCTGTTTTCGTCCTACGTGCCCGATCACGACAGCGAGCTCGCCGTGCGGCACGCGAGGGCGGGGCTCGTGCCCATCCTGCGGGCGTCGACCCCCGAATTCGGCATCGCGCCGGTGACGGAACCGGAACTTCAGGGGCCGACGAGTACGCCGTGGAGCATCGGCCGAACGTCCGGAGGTTCGAGCGGAGGTTCGGCGGCGTTGGTTGGCGCGGGGGCGGTCCCCATGGCGCACGCGAGCGACGGTGGCGGCTCCATTCGCATCCCCGCCGCGTGCTGCGGCATTTTCGGCCTCAAGCCGACGCGCGGCCGCACGCCCATGGGACCCGACATGAGCGAGTTCTGGCACGGCTTCGCCATCGAACATGCCGTCGCGCGCTCGGTGCGCGACTGCGCACGGCTCCTCGATGCCACCGCCGGCTTTGAGGTGGGCGCGTACTACGCAGCGCCCGCACCCGAGCGCCCCTTCGCCGACGAAGTGGGGCGCGATCCGGGCAAGCTTCGCGTTGTCGTCTGCACGAAGCCGTGGCTGCCCGCCAACGTGCATCCCGATTGCCTGCGTGCCGTGGAAGACGTGGCCGCGCTACTCCGATCCCTCGGACACGACGTTGTTGAAGACGCGCCGGACATCCGCGCGCAACAGTTCGCCATCGACTTCCTCGCCCTCATCTGCGCGGACACGGCGGCGGGCATCCGCATGGGCGAAGAGACCGTGGGCCGCCGCGCCGAGTTCCACGATCTTGAAAAGACCACGTGGTTGCTCCGTTACCTCGGGGAGGACACGAGCGGGGTGCGGCTCTCACGCGCCAAGCACGATCTCCAAGCGCAGGGACGGGTGTTTCAACGCTGGATGGCGGATCGCAAGTACGACGTCGTGCTTACCCCGACCCTCGGCAAGCCACCAGTACCGCATGGCGCCCTCCGTCCCAGGGGACTCGAAGCGGTCGCCCAGGAGTTCATTGTGCGCGGGCACGCCAAGCCGCTCCTTCGGATTCCGGCCCTCGTCGAACGCATCGCCGGCGAGGCCTTTGAGTTCGTTCCCTTTTCACCCATGGCGAACGTCACGGGACAGCCGTCCATGAACGTGCCGCTCCACTGGAGCGCGGATGGACTGCCCATCGGAACCACGTTCACCGCGGCGTTTGGGAACGAGGGGCTCCTCTACCGCCTGGCCTCCCAGCTCGAAGTCGCCCGTCCCTGGGCGGAGCGACGGCCGCCGGTCTTCGCGGGGACGCCTGGCGACCCCGCGCGGGCCGCCTGAGCCCGCCATTTCCCACGGCCGATGGGGGGCTTCGCCCGTGGCCTGGGTTCTGGGGACCTCGGGCCCCACGGGGCGCCTCCGACCCAGGACGAACACCCGCTCTTGGGGTCCACTGTCCCCTTCTTTGCACCGGGACGACGGATTTCAGGGCATGTGGCCGGTGGCATGGTGTGCTCTGTGGTGTCTAAGCGCCCGGGACGGCGCGGAAGTAACGGAGGGACGACACGATGGGACACAGCATGGAAAGAAAGCGAAGATTTGGCTCGATACGCGCGGTAGCGCCGCCGGTGAGTACATGGCCGCACTGGCCCTCATCGGCTTGGTGGGTACGGCGGGATTCACGGCGGTCGGTTCCTCGATGGACAACGACATTGCCGGCCCCGGAACCCCCGTGGCGCAGGCGTCCACCATGGGCGTCGCGGCGAGTGCCCCCGGGGCGACCCCCGTGGCCGTTGGCGGTGCCGCGGCGCGTGCGGATGTCGACGTTTCAGTCTCCTGCTCCGAATCGCCGGACGTGTGCGAGTCGCTCATCAAGGAGCAACTCGGCATCGACCTCGACTGCGGAACGCAGGCTGCGGCGTGTGAAGCCGCGCTCAAGGACATCACGACGGGCGCTCCCGGCAACGACGAGCAGCTCACGTTCAACGACGTGCGTGGCGGTCTTGGTGACCTCGCCAGTGACGGCCTCGGTTGGATCGGCGACCGCCTGTCGGACGGCGTGAACGCGTTCACGTCGACCGTGTCCGCCGTGTGGAATTTCCAGACGGAACTTGCCGACCGGATTCTCCCGGGCCACGGCTTGAATCCCTTCAACGTTCTGGACGGCATTCTTCCCGGCGACGGCTTCCTCGGCGAGGACGGCTTCCTCTCGCGCAACCTGTTCGACTGGGTGCTCCCGGGCGACGGCTTCTTTGGCGACGACGGCATCTTCACGCGTGTCGGCGGCATTGCGGACGTGGTGTTCTCCCCGGCCACGGCCTGAACCCGTTCAACATCGCGGACGCGGTGCTTCCTGGCCACGGCCTGAACCCGTTCAACATCGCGGACGCGGTGCTCCCCGGGCATGGCTTCTTCGGTGACGACGGCATGTTCACGCGCATCGGTGCCCGGGCGGACGCGGTGCTTCCTGGCCACGGCCTGAACCCGTTCAACATCGCGGACGCGGTGCTTCCCGGTCACGGCTTCCTCGGCCCGGACGGGTGGTATGCGTGGCAGCGCAACACGGCCGTGAGCCTCGCGAAGATTCCGCTCGGCATGCTCGGCTGGACCGCGCTCAAGACGGTGGAAGGTGCCGACTGGGCGCTCGACACCGCGCTTCCCGGCAGCGGCTACTTCGGGCCGGACGGCTTCTTCGCCCACGATGCCTACGATTGGATTCTGCCCGGCCACGGTTACTACGGCCCGAACGGTTTCCTCCCGAACTGGTTCCCCGGCCAGAGCGCCGACAACGCCAACGGCGCGGTCAACAACGTGCCGGTTGGCGAGATCACCGCGAACTCCCAGCGCGTGATCGACGAGACCAACACGCTCACCAACGGTGCTCGTGAGGCGGATCAAGTGATCCCGGCGTACGTGGCGGACCCGGCGCAGGCGCGCATCGACGAAGCGCAGGCGCAGATCGACGCGGCGCAGAAGGCACTCGGCACGGCGAAGGGTGACGCGGCGCAGGACGCCCGTGACGAGCTTCGTCGCCAGGAGCGTCACCTCAAGCGCGTGGAAGAGAACCTTGAGTACCGTCGCACGGCGCACATGACGGCCGGCGTTGCGACGGCCGAACCGGCTGGAAACTGAGGGTGCGGGTCGCGGGCTTCGGGTGTCCCCCCGGGCCCGCGACACCAGCCACTCGATTCTCCCTCTCCCCTGATCCCTCGTTCGTTCTGAAGTTCGACAGAGTCCCTAGTCCCTAGTCCCAAAAACATGGCGGCCCGAGCTCACTCTCTCCCGAGCTCGGGCCGCACTGTTTTAATGGCATCGCCGCCGGATGGCGGCGATCGCGGAATTGGGCGGTATCGCGCGCTGGTGGGGGCGCGCTGGCGCGCGAGCGTTCGCGGGGCGAACGCTTGGGGGCCACTGACGTGACTGGGTGGGCATCGCCGGGTGATGGCGGGCGGAATTGGGTGGTATCGCGCGCTGGTGGGGGCGCGCTGGCGCGCGAGCGTTCGCGGGGCGAACGCTTGGGGCCACTGACGTGACTGGGTGGGCATCGCCGCGGATGGCGGTGAATTGGGCGGCATCGCGCGCTGGTGTGGGGATCGCGGCGTTGACACGTTGCGGGTGGGTCGATCCTCGGGCGGCATGGAAGCGGCGGATTTTCCCGTTCTGCGGACGGAGTTTGATGCGCGTGATGCTGGGGCCGTCGCCAATCGGGCGGCGAACCTTGGCGATCTGGAAAGCTTGGGCGTAGCGCCGCGCTGATCGATCGAGGGGGGCGGCGCAAAGTACGTCGAGCGGCACCGGGCGCGGGGGCGGCTGCTTCCCCGGGAACGGATCGAGCTGCTGCTGGATCGGGACGCGCCGTTCCTCGAACTCTGTGCGCTCGCTGGGCACGAAGTCGGGAGCGAGCACACGGGCACGGCCATCCTGGGCGGCGTCGGCGTGGTGAGCGGCGTCGAGTGCATGATCACGGCGAGCGAGTCGACCCTCAAGGGCGGCGCGGTGACGGAACTCGGTGTCCGGAAGTCCCAGCGCCTCGCGGAGGTGGCGATGGAGAACCACCTGCCGTCCATTTCGCTCATCGAATCGGCCGGAGCGGACCTTCCGAACCAGAGCAAGATCTTCGTCCCCGGCGGGCAGACGTTCCGCGATCTTTCGCGTTCATCGAAGGCGCGGCGGCCGACGGTGTGCGTCGTGTTTGGCTCGTCCACGGCGGGCGGCGCGTACATCCCGGGGATGAGCGACTACGCCATCTTCGTGAAGGACCAGGCGGAGGTGTACCTTGCGGGGCCGCCCCTCGTGAAAATGGCCACGGGGGAAGTGGCCGACAACGAGGCCCTCGGCGGCGCCGAAATGCACTCGCGTGTTTCGGGCGTCTCGGACTACCTGGCGGAGGACGAGCGCGACGGCATTCGACTTGCCCGCGAGGTCATCGCGCACCTTCACCGCGAAAAGCACGTTCCGGTGCGCGGGGCCGTGGAGCCGCCCCGGTACGACGCGGACGAGCTCCTCGGCGTGGCGTCAAACGACGTGCGCGTGCCGTTCGATCCGCGGGAAGTCCTCGCGCGCGTGGTGGACGGCTCGCGCTTCAGTGAGTTCAAGCCGCTCTACGGGACGACGCTGGTGTGTGGTTGGGCCCACATTCACGGCTACCCCGTCGGCATCCTCGCGAACCACGGCATTCTTTTTAGCGAAGCGGCGAACAAGGGTGCGCAGTTCATCCAGCTCTGCAATCAAACCGACACGCCCCTGGTGTTTCTTCAGAACATCACGGGCTTCATGGTCGGCACGAAGTACGAGCAGGAGGGCATCATCAAGAACGGCGCCAAGCTCATCAACGCCGTGTCGAACAGCACCGTGCCGGCCATCACGATCATGACGGGGGCGAGCTACGGCGCCGGCAACTACGCCATGTGCGGCCGCGCCTACGGGCCGCGATTTCTCTTTTCATGGCCAAGTCACCGGATCGCGGTCATGGGCGGCAAGCAGCTCGCCGGTGTGCTCGACATCATCCAGCGCGAATCGGCCGACAAGCGCGGCGAAGCCGTTGACGAGGAGCGCCTTGGCGTCATGAAGCAGATGGTGGAGGGGCAGATCGACCTCGAGTCGAACGCGTTTTTCGCCACCGCGCGCCTCTGGGACGACGGCATCATCGACCCGCGCGACACGCGGGACGTACTGGGGCTCTCGCTCTCGGCCGTGTACAACGCGCCGGTGACGGGCACGACGTCGTGGGGCGTGTTCCGGCACTGACGGCGGGGCTTGGTGAACGCATGATCAAATCCATTCACACGGTGCTGGCGGCCAATCGCGGCGAGATCGCGCGGCGCGTGTTCCGCACATGCCGCTCGCTCGGCATCCGCACCGTGGCCGTGTTTTCGGACGCGGACGCCGGCGCGCCGTTTGTGCAGGAGGCCGACGTCGCGGTGCGGCTTCCGGGCAGCGCGAGCGCCGAGACGTATTGGAACGCCGACGCGATCCTCGACGCGGCGGCGCGAACGGGCGCCGACGCCATCCACCCGGGCTACGGCTTCCTCGCGGAGAACGCGGAGTTCGCGGAGGCCTGCGCGGCGCGGGGAGTGACGTTCATTGGTCCGCCGCCCGCCGCGATCCGTGCCATGGGCCAGAAGCGCGAGGCGAAGGCGCTCGCCGTGAAGGCGGGGGTCCCCGTCGTACCCGGGTCAGAGGGGGCGGTGGACGACGCGGCCCTCGCCAAGGCCGCGGACGCGGTTGGTTACCCGGTGCTCCTCAAGGCGAGCGCCGGTGGCGGCGGGAAGGGCATGCGCATCGTGCGCGCGGCGGCGGAGCTCCCCGAGGCCATCGCCGCGGCGAAACGCGAATCGAAGGCGGCCTTCGGCGACGACGCGCTGCTCCTCGAGAAATACATCGAGCGGCCGCGGCACGTGGAGATCCAGATTTTTGGCGATGCCCACGGCAACGTCGTCCACCTCTTCGAGCGGGAGTGCTCGATCCAGCGGCGCTACCAGAAGATCGTGGAGGAGGCTCCGTCGACGGCACTCTCACCCGAGCTCCGCGCGGCCATGGGCGACGCCGCGGTGAGGCTCGCCAAGGCCATCGGGTACGTGAACGCGGGCACCGTCGAGTTCGTGCTCGGCCCCGCGGGGGATTTCCATTTCCTCGAAGTGAACACGCGGCTCCAGGTGGAGCACCCGGTGACCGAATGCGTGACGGGCTTGGATCTCGTGCGCGAGCAGATCCGCGTCGCCGAGGGGCACCCGCTGTCGTTCACGCAGGAACAACTGAAACTCGACGGCGCCTCCATCGAGGTGCGCCTCTACGCCGAGGACCCGGGCGCCGGGCACCTGCCGCAGACGGGCGTGATTCACGACTTCCATCTCCCCGCACGGGACGGCGTGCGCGTCGACAGCGGCGTCGAAGCGGGCTCCGACGTGGGCATCCACTACGACCCAATGCTCGCGAAGATCGTCGGATTCGGTCCCGATCGCGAGTCGGCGCGGCGGCGTCTCGTGGCCGCGTTGCGGGAGCTTTCCATCTCGGGCGTTCGCACGAATCGCGATCTGCTCCTTCGCACCCTCGACGACCAGGCCTTTGTCGCAGGCGATCTCGATACGCACTTCCTCGAGCGTCGATTCGGCGTGGAGCTCGTGGCGCCGCCGACCGACGGGGCCCTCGCCCTCGCGGCGCTTGCGGCGACGCTGCGATCCCACGCCGAGCGAGCGGCACGCGCGCCCGTGCCAACGGTCACGCCGCGCTTCCGCAATAACCCCTTCGCCGATGAGTGCACCGCGTACCGCGTCGGCGATCGCGAAGTGACGACGCACCACCGTGTGCTCCGTGACGGCAGCCTGCACGTCGTCGTCCGCGGGGGCGCCGACGGGGATGCGCAAACCCTCGTCGTGTCGAACCTTGAGGTCTCCGAGCGTGACGTTTCCTTCGAGGCCAACGGCGTGCGCCGCGCGGCCCGCGTTACCCGCGCCGACGACGCCACCACGGTCCTCGTCGACGGTGTGCTCGCTACCTTCGACGAGTCGCCCCGCTTTCCCGAGCGCCGCGTCGCCGCGCAGGAAGGCGGCTACGCCGCGCCCATGCCCGGCAAGGTCACCGATGTCCGCGTCAAGGTCGGCCAAGCCGTTCGCCAAGGCGAAACCCTCCTCGTCCTCGAGGCCATGAAGATGGAACACCCCATCAAGGCGCACTCCGACGGCACCGTCGAAGCCCTCCTCGCGCCCCCCGGCACCCAAGTCGACCCCGGCACGATCCTCATCGTCGTGCAGTAGCGACACCCCCTCGGGTCGATCGCGATCGGCGCAAAGGCGGCGCGGTTTACGGGGCGCCGTTCGAGAGCTCGTACGCCACCATCCCGCCCGCCACGCTCGCCACGCCGACGATGGCCAGGGTGAGGATGGCGAGGGCGGTGTCCTGCTTCTCGCCACTCAGGATGTCGAAGAGACCGAAGGGGATGGCGAGGAGGGTGCCTCCGACCATGCCGACGGAGCTTCCCATGAGCGACCAGCCGAATCGGGAATCGCCGCCCGCCAGTTCGCCTCCGAGGTAGGTGCCGACGCCCGCGCCCACGGCCGAGAGGATGGCGCATGCGTAGAGCGCCACGCCCGTTGTCGCGAAGTCGTCGGATGCGGGGTCGATGACGGCACCGCAGAACAGCGCCGGAGCCGCGAAGCCCACGGCGCCGCCGCCGAACTCGGTGAGGAGCCGAAGCTCGGAGCGAATGGTGTCGTCGGCGCGTGCCGAGGTCGTCGTGCCGGTGACCACGAGAAATACGACGAGGGCGGCGCTCCGAAGCATGGTGCGCCGAAGCCTAGCGCGTTCGTCGCCCGGCGCATGGCCCTTCATGGCCCAGCCGAAATGCCCTCTGCGGGCCGCGCCCATCGGTAGAGCACAAGGCCCACGGCCAACGTCGAAACGCCCACCAGCGCAGACCAAGGCTCATCGACGATGGCGTAGACCACCATCCACATCGACAGGAGCAGGAAGAGCAGCGTCGTCCACGGATGCCCCCACGTTCGGTACGGTCGAGCAAGGTTCGGTTCGTTTCGGCGCAACACGAACACACCCAGCACCGTGAGCGCCGCGAGGATCGACAGCGTGAATCCGCTGTAGATCAAGATCGCGTCGTACTGGGCGGACAGGATCATGATGACCGCGAGACCGTACTGGAGCGCGATCGAGTAGATGGGTCCGCCCCCCGCGCGTCGCACGGTGAACACCCGAAGGCGCGGGTAGTCCTCCCCCGCCGACGCGTAGATGAGGGGCCCCGTGGCGATGAGCGCACCCACGGCGGAAACGAGGCCGACGGCGATGAGGGCCGAGAGGCCACGCGCCGCCCATTCACCGAAGAGCGCCGCGCATGCCGCATGGCCCACGCGCTCCTCCGCCGCGACGAGTGTCGCGCCGTCGGTGGCGGAGAGGAACACGGCGGTGATGCCCACATAGAGCAGCACCACGAGGCCGGTGCCGAAGAGGAGGGCTCGCGGCAGGTTCCGTTCCGGCGTCTTCACTTCCCCCGCGATGTAGGCGGCGGTGTTCCAGCCGCGGTAGGCATAGGAGACGAAGATGAGCCCCACCGCGAAGCCCGGCGACGCGAGCGCTTCGCCGAGGGGCTTTGAGGTCTCGTGGGCGATGCGACCAAAGTCACCCGCGACGCCGCCCGCGACCACAAGGCTGCCCACGAGCAAGATCTTCCCCACCGTGAACCAGTTCTGAAAGCGCTCCGCTCCCGCCACCGACACCGCGTGGAGCACGGCCAATGCGGTGATGAGCGCGATGGCCAGAACGTTCTTCGGAAGCGGCTCGAATCCGAGGGCAGCGTATGCGTAGGACTCGAAGGCCACCGAAGACGCCGCCATGGGCGCCGCGAAGCCCACCACGAGCGACGCCCACGCCGCCATGAACCCGACGGGCCGGTTGAACACGCGGGTGAGCAGGCGGTACTCGCCGCCGTTGCTCGGGATGGCCGCAATCAGTTCGGCGTACGCGAGCGCGCCACACATGGCCGTGAGCCCACCGATGAGCCATGCGAGGAGGACACCGGCATACGAACCGATGTCGCGCACGAGGTAGCCCGTCGTCGTGAAGATCCCCGTTCCGATCATGGTGGCCACCACGAGGAATGAGGCGGTCACGCTCGACATGCGGCGTTCACGAACGGGCGCGGTCACCGCGCTCCTATGCACCGCCGGGAGGGCGGGGGCAACGGCCCCGACGAACCTGCTACGTTCGGGGGTCACCATGCGTTTCGTCCACAGCGCCGACTGGCACCTCGGGAAGTCCCTCGCGGGGTTTTCGCTGCTCGAGGACCAGGCCGCGGCCCTCGAACAGGTGGAAGCCGTCTGCCGCGACGAGCGGGTCGACGCGCTCCTCGTGGCGGGCGACATCTACGACCGTTCGGTGCCGCCGACCGACGCCATCCGGCTCTTCGACGATTTCCTCGCTCGCATGGCGAAGCGCGCGAAGGTGCCCGTCGTCGTCATCAGCGGCAACCACGACGGCGCGGAGCGCTTGGGGTTTGCCGCCGACTTCCTCGCGGAGTCGGGTCTCCATGTGCGCACGCGATTTGCTGATCGCACAACACCGGTGCGACTTGAGCGCGGCGGTGTGACGGCGTTCGTTCACACGTTGCCGTTTCTCGAACCCGAGGCCGTGCGCCTCGCACTCGGCGATGATGCCGTGCGCGATCACGACGCGGCGGTGCGAGCGGCCCTAGAAGGCGTTCGCCCGCCATCGCGAAACTCGACGGAGCGACATGTGCTCATGGCGCACCTCTTCTGTACGGGCGGCTTCGAGTCGCCCGAGTCCGAGCGCCCCTTGGCCGTGGGCACCGCTGGGCACGTTCAGCCGTCAAGCCTTCAGGGCTTCGACTACGTGGCGCTCGGTCACCTGCACCGCCCGCAGGCCGTGGGCGGTGCCGCGGCGATTCGCTACGCGGGTTCCCTCCTCAAGTACTCCCTTTCCGAGGCGTCCCAGTCGAAGTCGCTCACGGTCGTGGATCTCGCGGGCGCCGCCCCCGTGATTCGCGAAGTCCCTACGCTTGCGTCGCGCGACGTGGTGGAACTTCGCGCGCCCGTGGCTTCGTTGCTCACGGACGCCGCGTTCGCCGCCCATGAGCGCGATTTCGTTGCCGTGCGCTACACCGACGACGGCTTTGTCCTTCACGCGGCCGAGCGGCTCCGGGTTCGCTTTCCGTATCTTCTCCAGGCGCTCCCCGATCGCGTGGCGCAGTTCGCGGAATCGGAGCCGACCATTGAGCACCGCCCCGACACGCCCCGTGCGCTCCTCGAGGCGTTCTGGGAGCAGGTCGGCGTCGCGTTCGACCTGGAGGAGCCACACCGCGAGCTCTTTGAGCGCCTTCACCGCGAGGCCGGCACGCAGGGGGAGGACGCGTGAAGCCCCTTCGCCTCGAACTCGAAGCCTTCGGGCCCTACGTCACGCGCCAAGCGGTGGACTTCTCGAGCCTCGAGCGGGCGGGGCTCGTCCTCGTGGAGGGCCCGAACGGTGCGGGCAAGACGACGCTGTTTGATGCCATCTCCTACGCACTTTACGGCGAGGTGCCCGGCGCGCGTCACCATGCCGCGGCCCACGCTCGTTCGACGCATCCGGATGCGGCGGGGCTCCGCACGGAAGTGCGTTTCGAGTTCGGCGCGCATGGCAAGCGCTACGCCGTGGTGCGCGGTCCCGCCTACGACCGCCCAAAGAAGCGCGGTTCGGGCACCGCCAAGGAAGACGCCTACCAACACCTCTATGCCCTCGATCGACCGGAGGGCGAAACGCTCCTCGCGTCGAAGAAGGCCGACGTGGACGCGCGTGTTCTCGAGCTTGTGGGGCTCTCGTTCGCGCAGTTCAACCAGGTGCTCGTCCTCCCGCAGGGCGAGTTTCGTCAGTTCCTCCTGAGTCCGTCCGACAAGAAGGAAGAGCTCCTCATGCGGCTCTTCGGCACGGAGCACTTCGAGCGGGTGGAGGCCCTCGTCGACCGGGATCGTGCCGAGGTGGAGAACGAGGTCGCGGTGCTCGAGCGCGCCATCGCGGACCAACTCGCGCAGGCCGAGGTCGAATCCATCGAGGCCCTCGAGTCCAAGGCCGCGGAAGTCGCTTCCGCTTCCGCGGCGGCCGGTGCCCGCGCGAAGGAACTCGCGTCGATGGCCGCGGCGCTTGAGGGGGTCGTCGAGGCGAAGCTCCTCTTGCTAACGCGTTTCGAGCGCCTCGATGCCCTGTTGGCCACGGGCGAGCGACTTGCGCGGCGCGAGACGGAACTCGCCCCCGAGCGCGACCGCCTTCACGCGGCAAACCGCGCCGAGCCGCTCCGGACGGTGATCGACGCGGTGGAGCGCGCCGAACGCGAGGCGACCGACCTTGAGGCGCAATCCAAAGCCAACACCGAACGGCTCGGTGGCTTGGTGGCCGAAGACACGGAAGCGCAGCGCAAGCTCGATGCCGCGCGTGAGCGCCGTGAACGGGCCGAACAAACCTTGGAAGAGCGGGCCCGCCTCGTGGCCGCGCGCGATCAGCGGAAACGCGCCGTCGACGCCGCCCGAGAGCACGGAAAGCTCGCGCCCCTGCTCAAGGAAAAACGTGCGGCGCTCAACGAAGCGGAGGCCGCCCTCGAAAAAGGGCGCCTTTGGATCGAGCAGGAGGACCACGCGGCCCGTGCCGCCGTCCTCGCAACGGACCTCGAGCCCGACAAACCATGTCCCGTGTGCGGCGCAACCGATCACCCCGCCCCCGCGGTGGCCGTGGACGCCGATCGGCTTGAGCGTGCGCGCAAGCGGCTCGAGGAACACGTTCGGCGGGAACGACAGATCAGGACGGAGCTTGGCGCGCTCGAGGTCAGCGCCGCAAAGCTCGAGCAGACGCTCGAGGAACTCCGAAGCGTCGGTGCCGCGGGCGAGGACCCTTCGCCGCGCATCCAAGTCATCGACATGGAGCTCAAGGCCGCCCGCGCGGAGTTCGAGACGGCCGAGAAACGCGCACGCCAAGCCGCCGCATCGCGTGGTGCGGCGGAGTCGGCGCGCGAGGCGCTCGGCAAGGCCCTCGAGAAGGCCATCGCATCGCGCGATGCGGAGCGCGTGCGCACGGTGGCTTCCCTCGAGAAGCACGCCTTCGTCGATCGGGAGGGCGTCCGCGCGGTGCTCCTCGGGGCCGAAGCGCGGCGGACGCTCACCGAAACCCTCGCCGAGCACGCGGCCGAGCGAAAGTCCGTGGAATCGGAGCTCATCGCCGTGCGCGGAGAGCTTGAGGGTCGCGAGCGCCCCGACGTGCGCGCCGAACGTGAGGAGCTTGAACGCCGCCGCGGGGCCGCCTCGGCCGCCTCCGGCGAGGCTGCGACGCTTGCGGAGCGCGCGCGCGGCCTTGAGCGTCGTCGGGCGGATCTTTCGACAAGGGCCACTGCGCTTGGCGCCGCCAACGAACGCCGTCGCATCGTCAAGTCCCTCGCCGACGTCGTCACCGGTCGCGCGCCTGCAAACCCCCGCAAGCTGAGTCTTTCACGGTTCGTTCTTCAGGCTTACCTCGACGAGGTGGCCCAAGCCGCAAGTCGCCGCCTGGCGCGCATGTCGCAGCACCGCTACCGCCTGCGTGTCGCGGAGAGCGAAGACGATCGACGCCGCGTGGCGGGCTTGAACCTCGTCATCGAAGATCGGCACGCCGGCGATGCATTGCGTCCGTCGCGACGCTCTCGGGCGGCGAGATGTTCCTGACGTCACTCGCACTCGCCGTCGGTCTCTCCGATGTCGTTCAGGCGCATGCGGGCGGGATCCGCATGGAGGCTCTCTTCATCGATGAAGGATTCGGCAACCTCGACGACACATCACTCGACGTCGCCATGCGCACGCTCCTTGAGCTTCGTGGGCACGGTCGCTTGGTGGGCCTTATCTCCCACGTTGACGCGCTCAAGGATCGGATCCCGACGCACCTGACCGTGCGACCCGGACCCCACGGCTCCGTGGTGCGCCTGCGGGGGGTCCCGGAATCGACGTGGGAGACTCCCCCACATCCGTCGCCGAACGCCGGGTGATTCCCATGTGATTGCGTGCGATGCGTCCGGAATTCGGCCGTGGATCCGTCCAACCGCCAAAAACCGCGTTTTTCGTGAGGCCGCGCACAACGAAAACCCAATGGTTTCGCGATCACTGATCCCACTTTCTTGCGGAAATTTCCGAACAGACGGCATTCTCCCCTCCGAAGTGCGTCGTGCCCGCGTTCAAGTCGGGGCGGCGCCGAGCCAACCAACGGAGAAGGGGATACTTCCTATGATTCGTAATCGTTATTCGTGGATTGCGGCGCTGCTAACGGTCGGCATGGCCGGCACGGCATTCGCCCAGGATGAGGCGGGCACCGAGGGTTCCGCTGAAGGTTCCGCCGAGTTTTCGGCTGACATGTCCGCAGACACGTCGGGGGACGCGTCCGGGGACATGGACGCGGACATGGGCGGCGATGTCGGTGGCGGCCAGGCCGTTGCCTACGCTGCGCGTGGCATCACGCTTCCGGAGGGCACGCTCCGCGTCGACTTCGCGCCGGCTGACCGCGCGATGCTCAACCGCGGCGTGTTCATGGCTGGCAGCGGCGCGCTTGCCGCCGCGGCCGCCGTCATCAACAACGTGCTCGGTGGCGGCCTTGGTGGTCTCCTCGGCGCAGCCATCGACCTTCCGACCGCGAACCCGGCTTCGCCCGGCTTCTCGATCGGCGATGGCGACATGGTTGCCCTCTCGATCGGTGGCGCCTACGGCATCACGGACGACTTCGAAGTGGGTGGCATCCTCCTCCCGCTCGCGCTCAACCCGTCGAGCGGCTTCGGCGACATGTCGGTCTACGGTCGTTACCGCCTCAGCGGTGGCAACACCGAGGTCGGCCTTCAGGCGGCCATCCAGATCCCGACGAACACCGACTTCGGTATCGGCGTGGGTCTCCCGGTCCGTTTCCACCTCAGCGAGAGCATGATGCTCAACACCGGCGTCGAAGCCGGCATCATCTTCGCGACGGGTGACGCGGGCATCGGCCTCAACCTCCCGCTCGAGTTCGCGGTCAACGTGATGCCGAACGTGTTCCTCGGCGCCTTCACGGGCGTCAACACGGCGCTCAACCCGAACGCGCTCAAGCTCATCAGCCTTCCGCTCGGCGTCTTCGGTGGCTACAGCCTCGACCTTGGCAACAAGATGCTCCTCGACCTCAGCGGTCAGTTCGCGTTCCAGAACTTCCTTCAGTTCGGCGATTACGCGGGCGACACGGTGGTCACGGACGGCTGGGCGATCACGCTTGGCGCGACGTTCCACTACGGCCTGATGTAGGAACACTTCGGTCCTCGTGACCGAAGCAAAAGGAGAAACGCCCCGGTGGCTTCGGCCCCGGGGCGTTTTTCTTTGTGGACCGTCCCTGTCGCCGCGTTCAGCTCGCGTCGTACGGCGGAACGGGGAACAGCCGACCCGCGTGCGGCGCCTCGAGGTAGGGCGCGACCATGTCGCGGAAGTGCATGCGCGCGCGGGCCCGCGAGAAGTACTCGTAGTACCCGAGCACGACGCGCGTCAGGAAGAGGAAGTCGCGTTGTGCCGGAGGGACAGTGCGGCGTGCGAGGAAGAAGCGCACGAGATCGCGGCCGTCGGTGACGTAGTCGTACGTTCCGAAATCGAAGGGGGCGTCTTCCGTGATGCCCACGGACATGTAGCGCGCAAGGCGCTCCATCTCCTCGAACTGATCTTCACGCGACGCGTCGTCCACGAGTTCGAGCGCCAGCATGCTCGCCCGGAGCGTGTCGCGATCACCCCGGTAGCGTGCCTGGGCCATGCGGTGGAACTCCCGGTGGAACGTGTCGCTGAACACCTTGACGCAACCGAAGTCGAGAAGGCCGAGGCGGCCGTCTGGAAGCACTCGGTAGTTGCCCGGGTGTGGGTCCGCGTGGAGCACGCCGCCGCGGTAGAGCTGGTGCCAAAATGAGTGACAAAGCTGCTCCACGGTCCGCTCGCGCACGGAGACTTCGGCGTGCGTGAGCCCGGCGTCGATGCCGTCGCCCTCGACCCAATCGTAGGTGATCACCCGAAGCGACGAATGCGAGTCGTGCACGCGGGGCACGAACACATCCTTTCGCGAACTCGCGTCGAAGAGTCGCCGGAGCAGCTTCGCGTTGTACGCCTCGCGGCAGTAGTCGGTTTCCTGGAGCAGGTGCTCCGCGAGTTCGTCGGCGATGGGCGTCATGTCGAGGCGCGACTGCCGGAGGACGTCCGCGACGAGGGTCTTTGCGAGGGTGGCACCCGTGCGCAGGTTCTTGGCGTCCGCGTGCACGGAGTCGGCCGCGCCCGGGTACTGAACCTTGACCGCCACTTCCGTACCGTCAGGTAGCTTCGCGCGATGCACTTGCCCGAGGGAGGCGGCCGCCACGGCCGTCTCCCCGAACTCACGGAAGGCTGTCTCGAGGGGTTCCCCAAGTTCGGCCTCGACGACCTTGCGGGCCGCCTCGAACGGCATGGGCGGAACGCCCTCCTCGAGCGGTCTCAGGATCGCGCGCATCTCCTCGGGCAGCACGTGCGTGTGCGTCGAAAGGAGCTGCCCGACCTTCATGATGGGGCCGCGAAGTTCGCTCATGGTGCGTACGGTATTCTTCGCGGCATCCACGGCGCGTGCGGAGCGTGCCGCCGCTCGCGAGGACTCGGATCGAAATGCGTCGGCGAGCTTTCCCGTCGCCATGCGGCCACCGACGGAACCGCCGAGCCACGCCGTCTGGAGCGTGCGACGAAATCGTCCCGGGAGTTTGCCGTCCTCGGCCATGGCCCCGAGCCTAGGGCCACCGAGGCGTTCAAACTACTGGCGCCGGCGCTTCTTCGCCGCGCGCGTCCGTCCGCGCTTTGTGTACCGGGCCTCGAGGGCCGAAAAGACAGCGCGCACGGCCATGCCCTCGCCGCCCACGGGGCGACCCGGTCGACTGGAGAGGTTCCACGCCATCGTGTCGATGTGGGCCCAGGCGATGCCGTCCTCGATGAACTCTTTCAGGAAGAGCGCGGCGGTGATGGCACCGCCGTAGCCGCCCTGGCCGGAGTTGTTGATGTCCGCGACGGCGCTGTCGAGCATGCTTCGATAGTCGTCGTGGAGCGGCATGCGCCAGAGGCGGTCATGCACCCGAACCCCGGCGTCGAGCACCTGCGCCGCGAGGGCGTCGTCGTTGGTGAAGAGCGCCGGGAGGTCCGTCCCAAGGGCGACGCGCGCGGCGCCCGTGAGCGTCGCGAAGTCGATGAGCACGTCGGGCTTCTCCCGGCAAGCCTCGGTGAGCGCATCGGAAAGGACGAGGCGACCTTCCGCGTCCGTGTTGCCGATTTCGACGGTGATGCCCTTGCGGGTCTTGATGACGTCGAGGGGGCGATAGGCGTTGCCGCTGACGCTGTTCTCCACGGCGGGCACAAGCACGCGGAGTCGCACCGGGAGCCGCGCGCCCATGATGAGCTTCGCCACGCCGAGAACGGCCGCGGCGCCGCCCATGTCCTTCTTCATGGTCAGCATGCCGGAGGCGGGCTTCAAATCGAGGCCGCCCGAGTCGAAGCAGACGCCCTTGCCGACGAGGGTGACCTTCGGATGCGACGCCGATCCCCAGACGAGATCGATGAGGTGCGGCGGGTCGTCCGAGGCGCGTCCCACCGTGTGAATCGTCGGGTAGTTCTTCCGAAGTAGCTCGTTTCCGCGAATGACGGTCACCCGGGCGCGGTGCGCGCGGCCGAGTTTACGGGCCTCCGCGGCGAGCTCGCTCGGGCCCATGTCCTCGGCCGGCGTGTTGATGAGGTCGCGCGACAGTCGTAGCGCCGAGGCGATGAGCTCGGCGCGCTTCACATCGGCGCCCTTCGGAACCACGAGCGACGCGCCGAAGGTGGGCGGCTTTTTCTTGTACCGCGTAAATCGGTAGGTGCCGAGGAGCCAGCCAACGCAGGCGTTCGTGGCGTCGGAGGAGGAGAGGGGCGTTTCGAGTCGATACGCGCCCTTCGGAAGTTTCGCGGAGAGCCCAGCAAGTGCCCACGGCGTGTCGAACGAATCCACGCCGACCACCACCGCCTCCAGTTTCCCGTCGCGCCCGGGGACAAGCTCGAAGCGATGGGCCTTCGGCGAAAAATCCACGGAGTCGAGCCACGTTCGGACTTCTCGACGTTGTTTCTTGAGCCACGCGTCGTACGCGTCCTTCGGGACGGCGTGGATGGGAATGGAACGGGCCGCGCGCGAAACGAGCGAAGGGGTCGCCATGACGCGATCCATACCGCGAATCAGCCGAGGACCGGGATGATTTCTTTGAGCGCCTTTGTGCGTTCCCGTGCGAGTGACACGCGGGGCGCCTCCGGGTGATCGATGACGATGTCCGACGCGCCGGCCCCGGTCGGTTCGATGGCGGCGATGGCGCTCACGCGCACAAGCACGCTTCGATGCGAACGGAAAAACTCGGGCCCCACCCGCGACTCAATCTCCGTGAGGCTCATGTCGAGGGCGTATCGGTCGTCCCGCGTGATGGCCCAAACGAGCTCGTCTTTCACCTCGAAATAAAGCACTTGCCCGACGTCCACGACGACAAGGGCGCCCTTTCGGCGCACGGCGAGTCGATCGAGTTTGGGTGCGTCGCTCCGCGCGTGTTGGCGTACGCGGTCGAGGGCCTGGGCCAGTCGCTCGAGGCGCACCGGTTTGAGCAGGTAGTCTCGGACTTCCGCATCGAATGCACGCAGCGCACCGTCGTCGTGGGCCGATACGACGATCACTTGGGTGCGCGGGCTCCGCGCGCGGACCGCTTCAGCGAGCGCGATTCCGTCCGGGCCGGGCATGCGCAGGTCGACGAAGGCCACGTCGGGTGTCGCCTCTCCGAGGGCTTCAAGCGCGTCCTTGGCACTCGACGCCTGTGCGACCACTTCCACGCCGCCGCACTGACCCAAGAGGAACACGAGTTCGTCCCGGGCGAGCGGCTCGTCATCGACCACCATGGCGCGAAGGTTGGGTGAATTCATGCGGCACTCCGTTTTGGTTTCGACGTGAGAATCTCCAGCGGAACGCACACGGAGGCGGTCGCGCCGTGACTCTCCACCGAGAGTGTGAGCTTGGCGTGCTCGCCGAACCGGAGCCCGAGCCGCTCACGGAGTGTCTCAAGGGCAATCCCGCTGCCCTCGTCCCCGGCGCCCTCGTCGAGGGGCGGCAGCTCGTCGCCCTCCGAGGTGTTGTGGACGTCAATGGCGAGTTCGCCCACGTCGGCCCGTGCTCGAATGGTCACCGTCCCGCGTCCCGTGTGGCGCGCGATGCCATGTTTGACCGCGTTCTCGACGAGGGGCTGGAGCAGCAGGGCGGGGATACGTGCCGCCTCGAGCTCAGCTGGAATTTCGGTGATGACGCGCAGTCGCTCTTCGCCAACGCGCGCGCGTTCCACGGCGAGGTAGGCGCATGCGTGGTTCACCTCTTCGCGGAGCGAAGCGTCGTCCGGATGCGAAAGGAGGTAGCGGTAGAGGTCCGCCAGGTCCGACACGAGCTCGCGTGCGCGCTCAGGTGACGTGCGGATCGTGGCACGCACCGTGTTGAGCGCATTGAACAGGAAGTGCGGCTCGAGGCGCCGGCGAAGCGACTCGAGGGCGGCGACGTCCGCCGCGCGCTTCGCCTCGACAAGGGCGACCGCCGCCTCTTCGCGGGCCACCATGAGGCGTGCGATGACCACGAAGAGCGTGGCGCCCGCCGAGTTCACCACCATCTTGACGATGTGCGCGGGCCACGCGGGCACGTACTGCGCCGCATCCCCGGTGGCGACGAGCCCAATGCCCACGATGCCGATGTGGATGAACTGAATCGAGAGTGTGGTGGGGAACGTCCGGAAGCCGACGAACGCCCGCGGATAGCGCTTCGCGATGTACCCCGACACGCCGCCGTCGAGGAGCGAAGCGAGGATCACCCACGGCGCCGCGTGCTCATCGATGAGGAGCGCACAAAAGATGCCCCCGCCCACGCCCGCGAGGAGCCCCGACTTGAACCCTCCGAGGATCGCCGCAATGAAAATCCCGATGGCGCGCACATTGATGTTCTCGCCAAGCACCTCGAGGCCGAGCATCGAACCCCAGGCGGACAGGCCCAGGCCAAAGATCGCCGCCACCGCCTTGTCGCGACGCTGGCCCAGGCCGAGCAGGCGCGCGCGGAGCGGAGGGAAGAGCACCGCCACCAGTGCCGCCGCGGCGAGCAAGCTCATCTTTTCGAGGAGCTCCGCGATGAGCGGGAAGACGTTCACGGTTCCGAACGCTAGCACTGGCCTAGAAGGGGCGCATCGCGCCGCCATCGCCAGCGGATTTCAATTCTGGTAGGACCGGACGCCATGTCGACCTTGAAAGGAAAAACTCTCTTCATCACGGGTGCGAGCCGAGGCATCGGCCTTGCCATTGCCCTCCGCGCGGCCCGTGACGGTGCGAACATCGTCATCGCCGCGAAAACCACGGAGCCGCACCCCGCGCTCCCCGGCACCATCTACACGGCGGCCGAAGACATCGAGAAGGCCGGCGGCAAGGCGCTCCCGTGCGTCGTCGACATTCGTTTCGAAGATCAGGTGCGCGCCGCGGTCGACAAAGCCGTTTCGACCTTCGGGGGCATCGATATCCTCGTGAACAACGCGAGTGCCATCTCGCTCACGGGCACCCTCGACACGCCCATGAAGCGCTGGGACCTCATGCATGGCGTCAACGCGCGCGGGTCGTTCCTCTGCGGACAGGTGTGTATCCCGCACCTCGCGAAGGCTGCGAATCCACACATCCTCTCCATCTCGCCGCCGCTCAACATGGACGTGAAGTGGTTCAAGAACCACGTCGCCTACACCATGAGCAAGTACGGCATGAGCATCTGCGCGATGGCGTGGTCGGAGGAGCTTCGCGATGCGGGCATCGCCGCCAACGCGCTTTGGCCGCGCACGGTCATCGACACGGCGGCGGTGCGAAATCTCCTCGGCGGTGAGGCCGTGGCGAGCCAGGGCCGGACGCCGGAGATCATGGGCGACGCGGCGCACGCCATCCTGACGCGTCCGAGCCGCGAGTACACCGGCCACTTCGCCGTGGACGACGACATCCTGCGCGAGACCGGGGTGACCGATTTCGCGAAGTACAACGCATCCGAGAACGCGAAGCTGCTCCCGGACTTCTTCCTCGACTGAATCGCCGTTCGGACGCTCGGCTCGGACACGGCTATGGCGCCGCGGGTGGCAGGGTCGGTTCGTCGCCCGCGACCGCGTCCACGGCGGCGGCCGTGTCGTCCGAGAGCGCAAGGGTCGGAAGCGGTTCCGCCTTTTCGGTGTGGAGCGGGTAGGTGACGTGCACCGTGCCCTCGAACCGAGGGATGTCGAGCGAGCTGACCGCGTCGAGAAGGCACGTGCGCAGCGCGGGTTCAATGGCACCCTCCACGCGCGCGCCTTCCACTTCGCGGTGACGCAGGGTGAAGATGTACTTCGCCTGCACGGCGTAGTCCCCGCGGCCTCGCCGGTCCGCGCGGAAGCACCGTCGAGCGGCGGGCACAATACGATCGCGCAGCAGCGACAGGAGCGACTCCGCGGGGATGCCCGTCGCCGGCGCACGCGGTGGGGGCCCGGGCGACCCGGACGGCAGCTCCGCGAGTGCGTGCGTCGCGAGTGCGGGTTCGGGCAACTCGGGCGCCGCTCGGCAGTTCGCGCCACGCTTCGGCACCGAACGAACGGTGCGGAACGACTCACCCGCAAACACGGTCCGACCGTTTCGCTTGTGTCGCGGCGCGGCGAACACCACGGCGAGCGCTTCCTCGAGGGCCGGGAGATCCTCCGTGCGCTTCATGGCCCGGTCGCCCCGTTCACCAATGCGTACGACGGCGCCGCCGCTTCGGTTTGCCGCCCGCTCGAGGAGCGGATGGGTTTTCGCATCCGAAAGGTTCAGGACGAACAGGGGTTCCCGTCGTCGTTCGAGGCGGCGAAGTGCCGCGCGGGTTTCCGCGGTATCGGTGAGCTCGCCGTCGCCCACGATCACCCAGCGCGTTCCACCCGGCGCCCCCGGCATCGCGCTGTCCACCCCCGAGGCCGTCCGCCAGGCCGCGTCGGGGGCCGTCGCTGAACCCGTGGCCCGTCCCGCCGCGTCCTCGACCGCGCCGAGCGTCACCGCCTCGGCGCGCACGAACGGGCGGTCCAGCACGGGCACCGCCGTCGACCGGAACACGACCGGGCGAAACCACGTGCCCACGGGCGCGCGTCCAAGGAGCGCGGTGAGGGTCGACGGGACACGGTTTTGTGCCGTGCCCTCCATGCTCGGCGACGCGTCGATGAGCAGCATGACGCGCGCGACCACGGGTCGCTCGACGGGCGTGGCAAGCGCCACCACGCGATGGGGCACACCGCCCGCGGTGCATCCGCCCGCCGACGAGGCGAGTCTACGGCGGAGCTTCACGGAGAGTTCGAGGCCGAAGCGCGGCCAAAGGGCGACGCCCTCCGCGGACGGGGCCCGCCCGAGCGGCACCCCATCGATGGCCGCATCCGTCCAGGCCGTGCCCAAGCGCGAAGCCCACTTGAGGTTCGGGTCCCGATCGTCCGCGGGGCGGGGTGGAATGCGAACCCGGAGGACGCCGTCGCGCACCGACGTTTGTGCCGCGTAGGCGATCGTGATCGTGCGCCGCTCGCCCGGGGAAAGGGCGGCGCTCGTGATCTCGAGTCGCTCGGGCGCATCGGCGGTCGCTTCGCCCGCTCGCGTTGTCGTGCGCCGCTGCACCCTTCCGTCGTCCGTCGCGACCCCCGCCGCGAGGTCGCCCGACATCGGGATCCGGTACACGAAGTCGCTTGCGAAGGCGCCCGTGTTCTCAACGAGCAGCGTTTCCGTGAATGTGATGGCGAACGCGTCGGCATCCACGGTGACGCCGTGATCCACCACGCGGACGCCCGGCCGCGCCGTGAGGAGTGCGGTCTCACGCGGCTTCGGCGGCCGCGGGGCGGGCACGCGCACATTCGCCAAGTCGTCGGTACCGTCCGTGGCCAGCGGGTCCCCATCCACCGGCGGCTCCGCCGTGGCCTGCCCCGTAACCCCGTTCGTCGCGGCGAACGAGACCAGCAGCACCCACGCAAACCAATCGCTCGGTCGTGCCGCCGCGCCCATCGCCTAAGGATATCCGCGCATGTGCCCCCGTGCATGAGCCCCTAGCCATCGAGTCCGTGCACACCCTAGAATCGTCGGCTCGGAGGAACGCATGGGAATTCTCGATTTCGCCAAGGACGGTGTGAAGGAACTGATGATCGCCCGCCCGGACGATCAAAAGAACCTGCTCGTTTGGAAGTACCCCGATCAAACCATCCCGTTCCTCTCGCAGCTCACCGTCGATGCGGACGAGGCGGCCGTGTTCTTCCGTGACGGTGCCCTCGTGGGCACGCTGCGCACGGCGGGTCCCGGCGAGCGCCATACGCTCAAGACGGAGAACATCCCGTTCCTCGGCAAGATCGTCGACAAGTTCACGGGCGGCAACGTGTTCGTCACGGACCTGTTCTTCGTGACCATGCGCCCCATGTACAACGTGCCCTTCGGCGGCGAGCTCGGCTACGTCGAGGACGCGCTCCTCGGTGAAATGGTCACGCCGCGCATCTTCGGCACCTTCTCGTACCAGGTGAAGAACCCGGAAGCGCTGATCGTGAAGTACCTCGGTGTGCGCGCGACGACACCCGAAGAGCAGCAGACGTGGGTCAAGGGGCTCCTCCTCAACGCCGTGCGCACCGTGGTCGGCCGCGTGTGCGTCGAGCAGCAGAAGAGCTTCCTTGAGCTCATGCCGCTTCAGCAGGAGCTTGCGCGGGCCTTCAAATCGAATGCGCCGGAGCTCGCGGACATCGGCCTCGAAATCGTCGAAGTCGGCCAGTTCAACATCAACCTGAGCGACGACGATGAGGCCCGTCTCCAGAAGGCGCAGGGCGAGATCGGCGAAGCGA